>NZ_QTNQ01000005.1 GCF_018424695.1 Vannielia litorea | reverse complement strand
GGAAGGCCGGCATGGCGGGGGGGGCCAGGGGCGGGGGCACCGACAAAAGTATCCGGTGACCCTGTTGTGCCTTGAGGTAGGCTCGGGCCGGGAGGATTTGGTTATGAACAAGGTTATCTCGGCAGTTGCCGGGCTTCTGATGAGCTTCGGCAGCGCGGCTCAGGCGGCGGACCCAGCAGATACGGCGGCCTATGACCTGCTGTTCAAGCAGGGCACGCTGGAGGGCTTCGAGGTGGGCGATGTGTTGGAATACAGCCGCGACGTGAAAAACACGCGGGTGCCCGACGCCGCCAAGCGGGACACCGGCGCGCTGGATCTGACGCTCGCGGGCGGCACCCCGCCGGTGGCCGAACTGTTGTTCCGTCAGGATGAAAAATACCGCTCGGTGGGCAGCTTTCCCGCCAGCGTGGGCAACCCCGTGATCATGTATTTCGTGGAAACGGTCGTCCGCGACATGGCCGAAACAGCCGGCGGCAGCCCGTTTTACATTCGCAATCGGGTGAAGGAGTCGCTGGTGTCGCCCGCTGATGTCTCCGAGGATGGTGGCATCGTCTCGGTGGTGATCCGCCCCTTCGAGGGCGACCCGAACGCGGAGCGGATGCAGGGCTTTGGAGACCTGGCCTTGACGGTTGTGATGTCGGAGGAGGTGCCGGGCTGGTATGAAAGCCTCACGGCGGAGGCGGGTGATGTCTACAGCTCTACACTGAAGTTCGAGGGCGTGGCGGAATGAGGTGGATCGCGGCTCTCCTTCTGCTCGCCGTCCCGGTTGAGGCCCAAAGCGTGGCAGACCGTCTCAATGACTACCCCACGGCGGCGCGGGCGGACTACGTTTTTGCCTGCATGCAGACCAACGGGCAGAGCCGCGAAGTGCTGATCCAATGCGCCTGTTCGATCGATGTGGTGGCCTCGATCCTGCCCTACGAAAAATACGTCGAGGCGGAAACCGTACTGTCGATGCGGCAGGTGGGCGGCGAGCGCATGGCGATATTCCGCAGCGCGGCCAGCGCGGAGGCCCAGGTGGCCGAGTTGCGGCGCGCGCAGGCCGAGGCGGAGATCTTGTGTTTCTGAGCCGTTGGACGCGCGCGGCCTAGCTGGCCTCGTCCTTGGCGAGCCGCTGCTCGAAGCTGTTGCCCTCGGTGTCGGTGGCCTTCACCACGATCTCCGGCGCGCCGTTGTCATTGTAGCTGAAGCGGAACACCGGGTTCTCGGAAATCGAGATGCCACCTTCCATGGTGAAGAGCAGCTCGTCGCCCTGCCGCACTTCGAGCGTGTCGATGAAGTGGGCGGGGACGAAGAGTTGGGTGATCTGGTCGCGCTGGAGGCCGGAGTAATTGGGGTGCCGGATCATGATCTGGGCTTCGCGGCGCGGGGTGCTCATCTGCGGCGCGGCGCCGAAGCTGCGCAGCCGCATCTCGCCCATGCCGGCCAGTGCGGCTTCAGGATCGGAGGTGGCCGGGGCCGAGCATCCGCCGGAGGCCTTCACGAAACGGCCCTGCATGGCGAGGCCCTCGGGGGTTTCGGCGATCACGCGGACGTTGGAATACTGGTTGACCCGCACGCGGATTTCGAGGTCGAGCGGGTGCATGGCCGCGCCGAAGGTGAAGGTGCCGGCGACGGGGGCCGGGTTTTCGTCGATCACCACGATGGCGCTGTCGATCTGCGCGGCCTCGTCGGTTTGAACGATGTGCACGGGCACGGTGGCCGCGTCATTGGCGCGGTAGGGCGCGTCGACGGTGAAGAAGGCGCTGCCATCGGTCGGCGCCGCATCTCCCAACACGTCGTACTTCAGGGCGTCCCAGCTTTCACTCGCGGTGAGCGGGTTGTCTTCTGCCGCAAGGGCGGGCAGGGCGATGAGGGCCGCGAAGGCGGTGCCGATTACAGCGGGTGCAAGGCGCATGATGGGTCTCCTCCCGGGGTCGCGCGTGGCGCGAATGTAGCAGGTTTTGCCGGGGCTGGCACTGATCCGATGGTCTGCGTAGCCTGATCGGCTTTTGCGGCAGAGGCTGGCGCCATGTTCGAGGCCTTGGTGACACTCTGCCTGCTGGGCGCACCTGACACATGCCGCGACGCGCTGCTGCCCGGCGCGGAGGCCGCGAGCCTGGCCGCTTGCGAGGCGAAGTTGCCGGGGCTGACGGTGCCGCAGGGGGATTGGCGCGCGGGCGCGCCGTTCTGCGCCCCGCGCGGTGCGGTGCTGGCTTTCGAGGAGGTGGTGCCCGGGGTCTTCGTGCATTTGGGGGCTATTGCCGAGCCCGACCGGGAGAACCGCGGCGATGTGGCGAATATTGTATTCGTTGTGGGGACAGAGGTGGTGGCCGTGATCGACAGCGGCTCGGCCCGCTGGATGGGAGAGGCAACCTGGCGTGCGGTGCGCGAGGTGACGGAGCTGCCGGTGCGCTATGTGGTGCTGACGCATATGCACCCCGATCACGTGTTCGGAGCCAGCGTGTTTGAGAATGCGGAGGTGGTCGGGCACAAGGCTCTGGCGCGGGCGCTGGCGGATCGGGCAGTGAATTACGCGGAAAGTCTTGAGGGGCTGATCGGCCCGGCTTTCATCGGCACGGTCGCGCCGCAGGTGGATGTGGCGGTGGGCGAGCCGACCGAAATTGACCTTGGTCAGGTTTTACTGAGGCTCACACCGTGGCCCCGCGCCCATACCGGCACGGACCTGACGGTGCAGGTTGGTGACCTGGTGATCGCCGGGGATATGGTCTTTGACAGGCACTCGCCAGCACTCGACGGCTCGGTGCTGGGCTGGCTGACGGCGTTGGACGCGCTGGAGGGGCATGGCACGCAGGTGGTGCCGGGGCATGGCGGGCCGGTGCTTGAGATGGGGGCCGCGCTTTCCCCGATGCGGCGGTATCTGGAACTGCTGAGGGACGACACCCGGGCGGCGGTGGCCGCAGGCGAGCGGCTGGGCGAGGCGGTGGAGCACATTGCGCAGGGCGAGGCCGGGCGTTGGGCGCTTTTCGAGGCCTACAACAAGCGCAACGCTACCGTGGCCTTTACCGAGCTGGAGTGGGAGTAGGGGAGCGATTTTTCAACGAAGAATCTGACGTGCTTATTCCTGAGCGGCCTGGAGCATCTGGGCGATGGCGTAGAGACGTTTTTCGAGGAGCACGGGGGTTTCGCAGACGTAGGTGAGGGATTGGCGGCGGTCGGTGTAGATGCGCTCGTCCCAGGCGATCTGTTCTTCCAGCGCGTCCACGCGGTCGTAATCCGGGCTGTCTGCCTCCATCGCGGTGACCATCTCGCGGCGGGCGCTGTCGATCCGCTCGGCGAGGGCGATCTGGCTGAGGGAGTATTCCTCGATGCCCGAGATGAGACGGCCGCGCAGAGTGTTCAGGCTGATGAAGGCCTGTTGGAACACATGGCCGAGAAGGGCGGGATCCGTGCCGTGGACCGCGGTGAACGCCTCAAGCTGGGGGCGGGTCTCTTCAACGGGGAGACGGCGGAGGGTGAGATAGCCCACGAGCTCATCGACATCTGCCTCAACCTCCCCGGAAAGCTCGGGGGCCTCAAGCGGGCCGGGCCACATAAGCCCGGGTGAGAGCTGGCCGACCTTGCGCTGGATGCAGGGCCAGGTCGGATCGGAGAAATCGGCCGCGTGTACGGGGGCGGTAGCTCCGACTGCGAGACAGAGCGCGATGATGGCCTTTTTCTTCATGGCTGTCCTCCCTGACCCCACTGTATTCTGCCGCGCACCGTTGTCTACATCGGCCAATACCACCTTTTGTCTGCATTGGCAGTAAAGGGCTCTGCTCCTAGCCTCATCGCAACAAGACGCGCCAAGAAGTTCTGGGAGGAAGTTGATGCGGACACGCGCTGCCGTGGCTCTTGAAGCCGGCCAACCGCTTGAGATCATGGAGGTTGAGCTTGAGGGGCCGAAGGCCGGGGAGGTTCTGGTCGAGATCAAGGCGACGGGGATCTGCCACACCGACGAGTTCACCCGCTCGGGGGCGGACCCGGAGGGGCTGTTTCCGTCGATCCTGGGCCACGAGGGCGCGGGCGTGGTGATGGAGGTGGGCGAGGGCGTGACGACGCTGAAGCCCGGTGATCACGTGATCCCGCTCTACACGCCGGAATGCCGGCAATGCGCCTCCTGCCTGTCGGGCAAGACAAATCTCTGCACCGCGATCCGCAACACGCAGGGGCAGGGCCTGATGCCCGACGGCACCACGCGTTTCAAGATGCTCGATGGCACGCCGATTTATCACTACATGGGCTGTTCCACCTTTGCGAACCACACGGTGATGCCCGAGATCGCGCTCGCCAAGGTGCGCGAGGACGCGCCCTTCGACAAGATTTGCTACATCGGCTGCGGCGTGACCACCGGCATCGGCGCGGTGATTAACACGGCAGGTGTTGAGATTGGGTCAACGGCGGCGGTTTTTGGCCTCGGCGGCATCGGTCTGAACGTGATCCAGGGCCTGCGGATGGCGGGTTGCGACAAGATCATCGGGGTCGATCTGAACGACGACAAGGCGGAGATGGCGAAGAAGTTCGGCATGACACACTTTGTTAACCCCTCGAAGGTAGAGAATACCGTGGCCGAGATCGTGAAGCTGACGCAGACCGATTTTGACCAGATCGGCGGGGTCGATTACTCGTTTGACGCCACCGGCAACGTGAAGGTGATGCGCGACGCGCTGGAATGCTCACACCGCGGCTGGGGCGTGAGCGTGATCATCGGCGTGGCGCCCGCGGGGGCGGAAATTTCCACGCGGCCCTTCCAACTGGTGACGGGCCGGGTCTGGAAAGGCACGGCCTTCGGCGGCGCCAAGGGGCGCACCGACGTGCCCAAGTTCGTCGACTGGTACATGGACGGGAAGATCGAGATCGACCCGATGATCACCCACAAGCTGAAGCTCGATGACATCAACGAGGGCTTCGAGCTGATGCACGAGGGCAAATCCATCCGCGCCGTGGTGGAGTACTGATGGCGATGGAGGTGATCTCTGAGACGGCCTGTTTTGGCGGGCGGCAGATCGTTGCCAAGCACCCCAGCAACGCCTGCGGTTGCGAGATGACCTTTGCCGTCTACCTGCCGCCGCAAGCGGAGCACGGGCCGGTGCCGGTGCTGTGGTATCTCTCGGGGCTGACCTGCACCCATGAGAACGCCATGACCAAGGGCGGCTTTCAGGAGCACGCCGCAGAGCACGGTCTGGCGGTGATTTTTCCCGATACCAGCCCGCGCGGCGAGGCGGTGGCAGACGACGAGGCCTATGACCTTGGCCAGGGCGCGGGGTTTTACGTGAACGCCACCCGCGAGCCATGGTCGCCGCATTTCAGCATGTATGACTACATCACCGGCGAGCTGCGCGGGCTGGTGATGGAGAATTTCCCGCTGGAAGACCGGCACGGCATCACCGGGCACTCAATGGGCGGGCATGGCGCGCTGACGATTGCCATGCGCAATGCCGATATGTTCGAGAGCCTTTCGGCCTTTGCGCCCATCGCCAACCCCACCCGTTCGGATTGGGGCCGCAAACAGCTGTCTGCCTACCTTGGCGACGACGAAAGCAGCTGGGCCGATCATGACGCCACCATTCTTCTGGAGGAGAAGGGCTGGAAGGGCGATATTCTCGTGGATCAGGGAGCAAGCGACCAGTTCCTCGACCTGCTGAAGCCCGAGGCGCTGGCAGAAGCGATGGTGAAGCGCCGACAGCCCGGATCGATCCGCATGCAGCCCGGCTATGACCACTCGTATTTTTTCGTAACAACCTTCGCGAGAGACCATGTAGAATGGCACGCGGAGAGATTGTGCGGCTGAGGGGCCGCGACCACAACAGGGAGAAAGACACACAATGATCGCAAGACTGCTCGCCGCCGCCAGCTTGACGCTTGCCGCCTCCGTGGCCGGAGCCCAGGACATGGCCGGCGATCCCGAGAAGGGCGAGAGGGTATTTCGGAAATGCCAAGCCTGCCACATGGTTGGCGCGGATGCCGAGGCAAAAACCGGGCCGGTGCTGAACGGCATCATCGGCCGCGCCGCTGGCAGCTACGAGGACTTCAAGTATTCCGACGCGATGCAGGAAGCGGCAGCCGGCGGCCTGGAGTGGACCGAGGAAAACCTCGCCTCCTTCCTGACCAAGCCCAAGGACTTCATGAAGGGCACCAAGATGACCTTCGCCGGGCTGCGCAAGGAAAAGGACGTGGCCGATGTGCTCGCCTATCTCGCCACCTTCGGTGAAGACGGCCAACCAGCAGAAGGGGAGGGTTCCTGACCTAAGTTTTCACGCTCGGCGCGAGGAGGACACGTTTCGCCGGGCCAAACCGCCAGCCAGTGAGATGGGCACAGGCGGCACCAACTAAAATGGGAGAGAGAAACATGAAAAAGCTACTCGCTTTGACCTCCGTTGCAGCCATGTGCGCCACCGGCGCGCTGGCCAACGACGGGCTGGTTGCGGAGATGGACAAACCCGAACAATGGGCGATCCAGACCGGCGACTACAAGAACCAGCGCTACTCGGAGCTGGATCAGATCACCGCCGACAACGTGGGCTCGCTGCAAGCCAACTGGACATTCTCCACGGGCGTTCTGCGCGGCCATGAGGGCAGCCCTCTGGTGATCGGCGACATCATGTATGTGCACACGCCGTTTCCCAATATCGTCTATGCGCTGGACCTCAACGAAGATGGCAAGATCATCTGGAAGTATGAGCCCAAGCAGGACCCTAACGTCATTCCGGTGATGTGCTGTGACACGGTCAACCGGGGCGTGGCCTATGCCAACGGCAAGATCTACCTGCACCAGGCCGATACCAAGATCGTCGCGCTCGATGCGATGACCGGCGAAGAAGTCTGGTCGGCTGTCAACGGCGACCCCGCGAAGGGTGAGACCAACACCGCGACGGTGCTGCCGGTGAAGGACAAGCTGATCGTGGGCATCTCGGGCGGCGAGTTCGGCGTGCAGGGCCATGTGACGGCCTATGACCTCGATAGCGGCGAGCAGCTCTGGCGCGCCTACTCGGTGGGGCCGGATGACCAGATCCTGTTCAACCCCGAAACCACCACGGAACTCGGCAAGCCGGTTGGCGCTGACAGTTCGATCAACTCCTGGGAAGGTGACCAGTGGATGATCGGCGGCGGCACCACCTGGGGCTGGTATGCGGCGGATCTGGAAGAGAACCTCTTCTACTACGGCTCCGGCAACCCCAGCACCTGGAACCCGGCCCAGCGCCCGGGCGACAACAAGTGGTCGATGACCATTTTCGCCCGCGACATCGACACTGGCGAGGCCAAGTGGGTCTACCAGATGACGCCCCATGACGAATGGGATTACGACGGCGTCAACGAGATGATCCTCACCGAGCAGGAGATCGACGGCGAGGAGCGCAAGCTGCTCACCCACTTCGACCGCAACGGCCTTGCCTACACCATGGACCGTGTTTCGGGCGAACTGCTCGTGGCCGAAAAGTACGATCCGGCGGTGAACTGGACGACCGGCGTGGACATGGACCCGGAGTCGGAGAACTACGGCCGTCCGGCGGTGGTGGCGCAATACTCCACCGAGCAAAACGGCGAGGACGTGAACTCGACCGGAATCTGCCCGGCGGCGCTTGGCACCAAAGACCAGCAGCCGGCGGCCTACAGCCCGAAAACCGAGTTGATGTATGTGCCCACCAACCATGTGTGCATGGACTACGAGCCGTTCCGTGTGAGCTACACCGCAGGCCAGCCCTACGTGGGCGCCACCCTGTCGATGTATCCCGCGCCGGACAGCCATGGCGGCATGGGCAACTTCATCGCCTGGGACAACACCACGGGTGAGATCAAGTGGTCGCTGCCCGAGCAGTTCTCGGTCTGGTCCGGTGCTCTGGCCACCGCGGGAGACGTGGTGTTCTACGGCACGCTCGAAGGCTACCTGAAAGCTGTCGACGCCAACACGGGTGAGGAGCTTTACAAGTTCAAAACTCCGTCCGGCATCATCGGCAACGTGATGACCTACGAGCATGACGGAAAGCAGCACATCGCAGTGCTCTCGGGCATCGGTGGCTGGGCCGGGATCGGCCTTGCGGCTGGCCTGACCAACCCGAACGACGGCCTCGGCGCCGTGGGCGGCTATGCCGCGCTGAGCGACTACACCGCGCTCGGCGGCCAACTGACCGTGTTCTCCCTGCCGGATTGATACCCGGCGCCGGCATCGCCGCCACTTCCCCGGTGGCGATGCCGATATCACCATAAGAGCGATCGGCACGGGTGGCCAAAATCGCCGACCCGTGCCGAACCGCCCCAGACCACTCCGAGGACATACATGCAACTGACGCGCACATTCGTCGCATCCACCCTGCTGGCCGCGCTGGCCTTGCCTGCCATGGCGCAGGATGCGGACGAGATCGACAACATCTCCGTCGCCTATGAGGAAGACGGACGCTACTACACCGAAGATGACATCCCGACCTACAACATCACCGAGGATGGCCAGAAGGTGGATTGGCTGACGTATTCGGGCTTCCGCCGTTACCACTCCGAGTGCCACGTGTGCCACGGGCCGGAGGGCATGGGCTCTACCTACGCGCCGGCGCTGAAGGACTCGGCGATCGACATGGATTACTACGATTTCGTCGACGTGGTGGTGAACGGACGCCAGAAGATCAACGCCGCCGAAAACTCGGTGATGCCCGCCTTCGGCGATAACCCCAATGTCATGTGCTACCTTGATGACATCTATGTCTACCTCAAGGCACGCGGCACCGAGGCCGTTCCCCGCGGCCGCCCGGGTGGCCGGGAAGACAAGACCGACGCGATACGCGAGGCGGAGAATGCCTGCCTTGGCCTTTAGGGCAATGACATGGGCGGCGGGGCTGGTGATGCTGGCCACCGCCGCAGCGGCTCAGACTTCGGACCTTGTCAGCAAGAAGGCGTTCAGGGTTTGCGCTGACCCGGCCAATGCGCCGATGTCGATGCAGGACGGCTCGGGCTATGAGAACAGACTGGCCGAGCTTTTCGCCGAGAAGCTGGAACTTCCCGTAGAATACACCTGGTTTCCGATGGCGACCGGCTTCATCCGTCAGACGCTCCGGGCTAACCGTTGCGACGTGGTCATGGGTTACGCCCAGGGCCATGAGCTGGTGTTGAACACCAACCACTACATGACCTCGGTTTACGTGCTGATCCTGCCGGACGGCTCCGAGCTTGGCGGCGTCGACACGCTGTCCGACCCGGCGCTGAAGGGCAAGCGGATCGGAGTGATCGCGGGCAGCCCGCCCGCGACGCATATGGCGCGCAACGGGCTGATCGGCCAGGCGAAGGCCTACAACCTCATGGTCGATCGTCGGGTGGAGAGCCCGACCGAGGACATGCTGAACGACCTGGAGGCCGGAGAGATCGACGCCGCCATTCTTTGGGGGCCGATCGGAGGGCCGCTGGTGAAGCAGGATCATCCGGGGATGACAGTTGTGCCGCTGATCGGAGAGGAACTGCCGCCGCGGCTCTTCTTCCGTATCACCATGGGCGTTCGGCTGGGGGACAAGGTGTGGCAGCGCAGGCTGAACTCGCTGATCCGCAGGCATCAGGATGAGATCAACGCGATCCTGACCGAGGCCGGCGTGCCGCTGGTGGCGGATATGGGCGACAGGATGCTGGACGCGGAGAAATGAGGGCGGCGTGGCTGGCGCTGGTGCTGCTGGCCACCCCCGCGCTCGCCCAGGTGAGCGAGCCGGAAGGCTACCGGATGGATCACTACCGCGGGCCGGTTCCTGAAGCGCTCGAGGGCGGCACTGTGCTTGGCCCCGAAGACGCCCATGCGCTTTGGGAAGCAGGCGGCATGGCTTTTATCGACGTACTGCCACGCGCCCCGAAACCAGAAAACCTGCCGGAAGGCACGATCTGGCGGGAGAAACCACGCGAGAGCATTCCCGGCGCGATCTGGCTGCCCAACGTGGGCTATGGCGCGATTGCCGAGGAGACGGCAGCCTACTTTCGGGCCGGGCTGGAGAAGGCAACGGCGGGCGATAAGGCGCATCCGGTGACGATTTTCTGCCTCGATGAGTGCTGGATGAGCTGGAACGCGGCGAAGCGGGCTTTGGAGTGGGGATATTCCAACGTCTACTGGCTGCCGGGAGGGACGGACGGCTGGGTGTTCTACGATTTTCCGACCGAGGTGGTGGAGGCCGAGGCGGGCGGGTAGGGGGCAGCTCTTCGGCGGCTTCGCCCCCTCATCGCAGCTGTGAAAAGAACCGCAAGGGCCGATGAACAGCTCAGCCCTCAATGGTCGGCCAGCGCGCGTTCAGCGTGGGTGACGGTGCCATCGGTATCGGTCATCGTAACGCCCACATGGCCTGCGGCGCGGGGGACGGAGAGCGAGACGCTGGGATTTTCGGACAGAGAGATCGAGCCGGTGATGTCGACGTAGCCTGCGCCGTCAAGCTCCACGTCGAGGCTTTCGACGTAGCGCATGGGGATGAAGAGCAGGGAGATCTGGTCCATCTGCATGCCGGAATGGCTGGGGTGCATCACGTCGATGTCCACCTGCTTTTCGCCATGGGCCAGCGCGCCGAGCCGGTCAAGCGCGGAGCCGGTGGGGTCGGGGGCCAGCGCGATTTCCATGTTGCCGAGGGTGGCGAGCGCCTCTTCCGGGTCGGTCCCCGGGGGCGCGGCGCAAGCGCCCTGGCCGGAGGTTTTCACGAAGGTTTCGACCATCCAGAGCGCGCCATCGGTGGTTTCGGCGACCATGTGCATAGGCGTCGGGCCGTTGATGCGGAAGGTGGCCTCGAAGGTGAAACGTGGCAGGGGCTGGCGGAAGTTGAACACCGCCGAAACCGGCATCGGGTTTTCGTCGAGGATGACGGTGACTGAAGAAAGCAACCGCCCCTCTGGCGCGGCGACCTGCGCGGCAATGAGGGTGCGGGCATCGTCGAAGGTGCGGTAGGGCGCGTCGATGGCGATCACATCGTCACCCGGCAGGAGGGTGCGGCCCTCGTAAAGCGCGGCTTCCAGATCGGGCCAGGCAGGCTCGAGCGCGAGGGCCGGGGCGGCGAGCACGGCGAAGGCGAGGGGCAGAAGGGCTTTCATCATTCCTCCATCACGAAGCGGCCGAAGGCGCGGGGGCCATCGCCGGTGGGGATTTCGGCCAGGGTTTCAAGGCTTTGCGCGTCGATTACGGTGAGCGTGTTGGAGAACCAGCCCGCCACCACCACCTGCGCGCCACCCTTGGCCACGTCAATCCCCTCGGGATATTCGCCCACGTCGAGGGTGGCGACGGGGGCGAGGCTGGCCAAGTCTATCACGGAGACCGTGTCGGCATATTGGTTTGTCACGAAGGCGCGGCCACGTGCGAAGGCGAGGCCATAGGGGCGCTCGCCCACGGGGAGGGTGGCAAGCACGGCAGGGGCCTCCGGGTCGATCACGGTGACATTGCCCGAGCCGACGTTACCTACCCACAGGCGGCCCTGCGGGTCGAAGCCAAGGCCATAGGGGCGGGTGCCGGTGGGCACTGTGGCACGGGGTGCGAGCGTTTCGGCATCGAACAGGGCGACCTCATGAGCATCGCGGGCAGCGGCGGCGAGGTAGCGTCCACCGGGCGAGATTTCGAGGCCTGCGGGAGCGGCGCCTGTCGCCAATTCCGCCAGAGGCGCGAGGCTCATGGCGTCCAACACCCAGATGCGAGCGTTGAACCAGTCGGAGACGAAGAGGTGGTTGCGGGCGGCGTCGAGCGCGACGCCGGTTGGGCCACCATCCAGCGTTGTTTCGGCCTCAAGGCTGCCTTCGGGGGAAAGGCGGCGCACTGTCTTGGTTTCGGGCGCGACGACCCAGACATGCCCACGATGGGCCACCACCCCGGCGGGCTGGCCCGGAACAGGGATGCGGGCGCGTTCGGTTTGAGTTGCGAGGTCGATCACCGAAAGGTCAGAGGAGCTCTGGTTGGTGACGAAGGCAAGATCCCCCGCCGCAAGCTGGCCTGCGACGAGGGTGGGGAGGATGAGGCAGAGGAGGCTAGTTGGAGCCCGCAAAACGCTCGGCCAGCGCATCCAGCCCGGCCTGATACACAGCGGAGACGGCGGCAATGGCGGCTTCGTCGTTGAGCTCGGGGGGCGGGTCATTGTTCGGGTAGCCCCGGTAGAACGCGCCGCGCCACTCGATAATCGAGCCGCCATTTGAGCCCGGTTTCACGGTGAGGTGCGAGGAGTAGTTAGTGACAGGCAGCGTTTCGACTGCGACTTCGGTGATGCGATAGGAATAGCTCATCTTCTCGTCGGAGAACTTGTAGAGCACCTCGTCGATCGTCGGCCCGCCTTCTTCGCCCAACGTCAGCAGGCGCGTGGCGTCAATCTCATTGCCGCCGTCGCCGGTGGTCGAAAACACCGCCGGGTGCCACGACATATCCTGGAAATTGCCGATCACCGCCCAAACCTCTGCGGGCGGGGCGGGCACTTCGGTTGTGAGCGTAATCTTCTGACGTGTCGGCCCATGCGCGGCGGCGGGAAGCGCGGCGATCATGGGGGCGGTGAGCGCAGCAAGAAGAAGCGCGCGGCGGGTGCGGTTTGGCACGGGGTCTGATCCTCCCTTGAACGCTGTGCCTGCGCGCTTTTTCGCCGCCCCGCTCCTCCGCAGGATTTGGCAAAAAATGCCGGAAAAACAAGGCCCCGGCGCGCAACTGCGGCACAATCTTGGGAAGAATGCTAAGGGGTATGCCATGGTGCGCAATTGCGCCAAAGGTATCGGTTTGGCGGGGGCAAAGGCTGTGGCACGGTGAGATCAAGTGCCGCGTGTGACGGTGCAGGGAGGACAATTTGCGAAACTTTGCCATCATGCTGGCGCTCGGCATGTGCGCGCTTCTTGTCGGCGCGCCTGCAGTTGCCGTCGAGATGCGATCTGCCGTGTTTCGGATCGATTACCCACGCCTTGCCCCGATCTCCCGTTTTGACGTGGTTCCCGAAGATCTGGGCTTTGCAGGCGCGGTTCTGGCGACCGAAGACAACATGACCACCGGCAGCTTTCTCGGCCATAGTTACGAGATTGAGACCGTCTCTGTGCCGCCCGAGGGCGCGGACGCGGCCTTCAAGGCGCTTGTGGAGGCCGGTCACGAGGTGATCGTGGTGCTGGCGCGGGATGAAGACCTGCTGCGGCTTTCCGACATCGCAGGGGAGGGGGTGCTGATCCTCAATGCGACCGCCCAGGGCGTGGCTCTGCGTGATGCGGAGTGCCGGGCCAACACCCTCCATATCGCGCCGAGTGACGCAATGAAGGCCGATGCGGTGGCGCAATTCGCGGTGTGGAAGAAGTGGCCCGAGTGGCTGATGATCCACGGCTCCAACCCTGCCGACCTTGCGCTGGCGGAGGCTTACCGGCGTGCCGCGGCGAAGTTTGGCGCGCAGATCGTGGAGGAGCGGGAGTTCGAGGATACCGGCGGTGCGCGACGCACTGACTCGGGCCATGTGTTGGTACAACGCCAGATTCCCGTCGCCACGCAGGGCGCCGAGGACCATGACATTGTGGTTGCCGCCGACGCCTCGGACTATTTCGCGCCCTACCTGCCATTTCACCTGTGGACGCCCGCACCGGTGATGGGCTCGTCTGGCCTCCGGCCTGTCACCTTTCATGCCAGCCAGGAGGCGTGGGGGGCGACACAGTTTCAGACCCGGTTCGAGGAACTCGCCGGGCGGTATGTGCGCGAGGAGGATTACAACACATGGCTCGCGCTACGCGTGATCGGCGAGGCGGTGACGCGAGCCAGCACGGGCGAGGTGGCCGCGCTGCGCGAGTACCTTCTGAGCGATGAATTCGAAGTGGCCGCCTTCAAGGGGGTGCCCGTCACCTTCCGCCCGTGGAACGGGCAATTGCGCCAGCCAATCCTGCTCTTCGACGGGCGGATCACAGCCAGCGTTTCACCGCAGGATGGCTTTTTGCACCAGGTCTCACCGCTTGACACGCTCGGGCTGGACGAGCCCGAAAGCGCCTGCACGGCATTTGGAGGATGACCATGAAGAGACTCGCGCTGGCCGCTCTACTGGCCACAACCGCGCTGCCCGCACTGGCGGAAAAGGTGTTTGTGTCCAACGAGCGGGGCAACACCGTGACGGTGCTGGATGCCGCAAGTTGGGAGGTGCTGGATGAGTTCGCCGCCGGCAACCGCCCGCGCGGCATCACCCTGAGCCCGGATGGCAAGCTGCTTTATGTCTGCGCCAGCGACGATGATCTGGTGCGCGTGTTCGACACCGAGACCTACCAGGAACTCTACACCCTGCCCAGCGGGCCCGACCCGGAGCTTTTCGTGCTGCACCCGAGCGGCAACCCGCTCTACATCGCCAATGAGGACGACAACCTTGTGACGGTGGTGGACACCGAGAGCCATACGGTGCTGGCCGAGGTGCCGGTGGGGGTGGAGCCTGAGGGGATGGGCATTTCTGCCGACAGCCGGTGGGTGGTGAATACATCTGAAACCACCAACATGGCGCATTTCATCGACACCGAAGACTACGAGATCAAGCACAACATCCTGGTCGACCAGCGCCCGCGCTACGCCGAGTTTACCGCCGACGGAAAATGGCTTTTCGTCACCTCGGAGATCGGCGGGACGGTGAGCGTGATCGATATGACTGGCGAGGCGCCGACCCTGACACAGAAGATCGGCTTCGAGGTTTCGGGGGTGCTGCCGGAGTGGCTGCAACCCGTGGGCGCGAAGGCCACCAGCGATGGCAATTGGCTATTCGTCGCACTAGGCCCGGCCAACCGGGTCGCGGTAATCAATATCCAGACCATGGAGGTGGAGAAGTATATTCTTGTCGGTCAGCGCGTGTGGCAGCTTGCCTTCACGCCCGACGAGAAGTTTCTGGTGACGACAAACGGCAACTCCAACGATGTGACGATCATCGACGTGGAGGCGCAGGAGGCAATCCGGTCGGTGCAGGTGGGGCAGCAGCCCTGGGGCGCCGTGGTGACGCCGGAATGATGGGAGGAAAGATGAAGTATCTGACACTGGCGCTGACTGCGCTGATGGCAACGCCCGCTGCGGCGGCTCCGCTCTGCGACGACCTCGGTTTTGCAGGGCTGCTGGCCAGCTGCAACCGGGGCGAGCCGATCGAGATCACCTTGGCCTCGGGCCAGCCGCTTTCGGCGGAAGGCACCTATACGCTGCAATCGGGCGCCTATTACAAGCTGATGATCACCGCCGATGGCTCTGCCGAGCTGGCAATCAGCGGGCCGGATTTCTTCCGGGCGATCTGGATGAACGAGATCGTCATAAACCAGATCGAGATCCGCCCCATGGCGGTTGAGAGCCTCGAATTCGACGCAGCAGGAACGGCAGAAATCTCCTTCGTGGCGATCAAGCCGGGCAGCCACGTGCTGCGCATCCCCGGAAGCACCGGGGAAACGCAGATGGTGACATTCAACATCCAATAGGGGGGAAACCCGGATGAAATACGCGATGACAACCCTTGCTGCCACCCTGATGCTGGGCGGTGCCGCCTTTGGCGAAGCCCATGGCGACGGGCCCGATGCCGAGACCGTCGAGAGGATCATGGCCAAGCTCACCGAGATGAAGTGCCAGATGGCGCCGGATGACATCGAGATGGAAGAGGACGGTGGCTACGACTTGGACGATGTGATCTGCGAGGGCGGTCAGCAATACGACATCACGCTCGACGCCGATCTGAATGAAACCGGGCGGCGCGCCGAATAGGCCGCCCATCGTCCCTTGCCTCCGAAGGAGCGGGGCAGGGGGCGCCACATTGGGAGGACTGAGATGAAAACGCTGAGAACACTCGCCCTGGCCGGGGCTGCGGCCCTTGTGACCACAGCAGGCGCGATTGCGCAGGATCTGCCCCAGATCCGGGCGGCTGTGCTGAAGATTGGCACGGTGAACTGGGAGCTTGAGACGATCAAGGCCAACGGCTTTGACAAGAAGCACGGCTTCGAGCTGGTCGTTCAACCCTTCGCCGACAACGGCGCGACCCGCGTGGCGCTGGAGGGCGGCGAGGCTGACCTGGCCGTGGCAGACTGGATCTGGGTTGCCCGGCAGCGTGCGGCGGGCAAGGATTACGTCGTGGTGCCCTATTCCAAGGCCGTGGGCGGCCTCGTTGTGGGCGCTGACAGCGACATTCAGAGCCTTGAGGACATGAAGGGCAAGAAGGTTGGCATTGCCGGCGGGCCGCTCGACAAAAGCTGGCTCATTCTGCGCGCCTATGCCGAGCAGGAATACGGGATGGACCTGAAGGCCGAGACCGAGCAGGTATTTGGCGCGCCGCCGCTGATCTTCAAAAGCGGGCTTTCGGGTGAGACCGACGGGGCGATCAACTTCTGGCACTTCCTCGCCAAGATGAAGGCGGCGGGCATGCGCGAGGTGATCTCGGTGGAAACGGCCAGCTCTGCGCTGGGGCTGGACCCGGAAACGCCGTTGCTCGGCTACGTGATGAAAGAGAGCTTCCTTGCGGAAAACCCCGACCTGGGCCATGCCATGTATCGTGCCAGCCGGGATGCCAAAGACCTTCTGGCCACCGATGACGCGGCCTGGGAAGCGATCCGACCCATGATGAATGCCCAGAACGATGCGCAGTTCGAGACGCTGAAGGCCGATTTTCGCGCCGGCATTCCGTCAGATCGGGCGGTTTCGGAAGAGGGGGCGGATGCGCTCCTGAAGGTGATGGCGGACTTGGGCGGGGCCGAGCTTGTGGGCGAGGCGACCGAGCTGCCCAAGGGCCTGTTCCTGACCTCAGAGTAAGCGCGTGAAAGGGGTCGGCACGCCAGCGCTGTCGCTTCTGGGGCTTGCCGGCCTCTGGATCGTCGCGGCGGCGCTGACAGCCGATCCCACCGTCTTGCCGCAGCCCTGGGCGCTAATCGGGCCGTTCTGGCGCGAGCTGACCTCGGGAGAGCTGCCCTACCACCTGGGCCATACGCTGTTGCGCGTGGCCTGGGCGTTTTTGCTGGCGATGTCGATTGGCTGTGTGCTCGGCCTGATGATGGGCCGCAGCGAACGGGTGAACCAATGGCTGGACCCGTGGCTGGTGGTTTTCCTGAACCTGCCCGCGCTGGTGCTGATCGTGCTCTGCTACCTCTGGATCGGGCTCACAGAGGCCGCGGCCATTGCGGCGGTGACGCTGAACAAGATCCCGAATGTGACCACGGTCATAAGAGAGGGCGCCAGGGCGCTTTCGCCGGATTTGGACGCATTGGCAGGAGTTTACCGGATGTCGTTCATGGACCGGTTGCGCCATGTGGTGCTGCCCCAGCTCGCCCCCTTCATGGCCGCCGCCGCCCGCTCGGGCATCGCGGTGATCTGGAAGATCGTGCTGGTGGTGGAGTTCCTCGGGCGCTCCAGCGGAGTGGGCTTCCAGATTCACCTCTACTTTCAACTCTTCGACGTGGCGATGGTGCTGGTTTACGCCTTCTCCTTCATCGCGGTGATGCTGTCGGTGGAGTGGGCCGTGCTGCAACCCTGGGAGCGGCGCACCCGCCGGTGGCGGACGGCATGATTTCGGTCGACATCCATTCCAAGCACTTCGGCGACAGCCAGGTGCTGGGCCGCGTGCGCTTTGAGCTGGGGCAGGGGGAGACGCTTGCCGTTCTGGGCCCCTCGGGCGTGGGCAAGAGCACCATGCTGCGGATCGTGGCGGGCATCGACCGCGCCTTCGAGGGCCATGTGGAGCGGCCCGGGCGCATGGCCATCGTGTTTCAGGAGCCCACGCTGCTGCCGTGGCGCTCTGTGCTGCAAAACCTGACGCTGGTACATCGCGGGCTGAGTGACGCCGAGGCGAGCGAGGCGCTGGGGCGGGTGGGGATTGCCGACAAGGCAGGGCTCTTCCCCGGGCAGCTCTCGCTTGGCCAGCAACGGCGGCTTTCGCTGGCACGGGCCTTTGCGGGGAAGCCGGAGTTTCTGGTGATGGACGAGCCCTTCGTGTCGCTCGATGTGGAGATGGCCGACGGCATGATGCGGCTGACGGAGGCGCTGATTGCCGAGGTCAGGCCCGCGGTGTTGCTGGTGACGCATGCCCGCGAAGAGGCCGAGAGGCTCGCCGGGCGCATCCTTCACCTTGAAGGCAGCCCGGCGGTGCTGCACTCTGAGGGAAAGGATCACCTCAGATGTGTAAAGCCCTGACAACGATGACCTTTCCTCGATGAGCGAGGCGCTTCTCTTGCGCGATGTGTCGTTTCGCTACGGCGCGAAACAGGCGCTGGACGGGGTCAGCTTCGCGGTGCCGCGTGGGCGGTTTTGTGCGTTGCTGGGGCCGAATGGCGCGGGCAAGAGCACGCTGTTTTCGCTGCTCACCCGACTTCTCGTTACACGGGAGGGCGACATTCGCGTTGCCGGGCATGACATGGCCCGCGCGCCTCGCGCGGCACTGGCCAAGATCGGCGTGGTCTTTCAGCAGCCAACGCTCGACCTGGATATGACGGTGGCGCGCAACATGGCCTACTTTGCGGCGCTCCACGGCATCTCTGGCCGCGCGGCACAGGCCCAGATCGACGCCGCGCTTGAGCGGCTGGAGATGCGCGAGCGGGCCGGGGAAAAGGTGCGCAACCTCAATGGCGGGCACCGGCGGCGAATGGAGATTGCGCGGGCATTGGTGCATGGCCCGGAATTGCTGTTGCTCGACGAGCCGACGGTTGGCCTCGATACCGCCTCGCGGCTAGCAATTACCGAGCATGTTCATGCCCTTGCGGGCGGAGGTTTAAGTGTCCTCTGGTGCACCCATCTGGTGGATGAAATCGCGCCTGAGGATGACGTGGTGGTGCTCCACAAAGGCCGCGTGCTGGCGCAAAAGCGGGCCAGTGAGCTGGCCGGTGGCGGCACTCTGCAAGACGCCTTCATGGAAATGACGGGCGCGGGGCAGGGCGCATGATTGGCTTTCTCACGGCCCTTGTCGCCATCGTGCGGCGCGAAGCTGCGCGCTTCGTCAACCAGCGGTCCCGCTTCTTCGCCGCGCTGGTCCGGCCGCTCGTCTGGCTGGTGATCTTCGCGGCAGGCTTTCGCGCCGCACTCGGTGTGTCGATCATCCCGCCGTATCAGACCTACATCACTTACGAAGTCTACATCCTGCCGGGGCTCTGCGGAATGATCCAGCTTTTCAACGGGATGCAAAGCTCACTGAGCCTCGTTTACGACCAGGAGATGGGTTCGATGCGGTTGCTACTGACGTCACCGCTGCCGCGCTGGTGGCTGCTTTTCTGCAAGCTGATGGCCGGTGTGGCGGTGTCGATCCTTCAGGTTTACGCCTTCCTCGGGATCGCGGCGCTCTACGGCATCCAGTTGCCGTGGGAGGGATACCTGCTGGTGTTTCCGGCGCTCATCGTCACCGGCCTGATGCTGGGCGCACTGGGGCTGCTCATCAGCTCGACGGTCAAACAGCTGGAGAACTTCGCGGGGGTGATGAACTTCGTGATCTTCCCGATGTTCTTCCTCAGTTCGGCGCTGTACCCGCTATGGAAGATGGCAGAGAGCTCGGAGCTATTGCGCGACATCTGCGCCTGGAACCCGTTTACCCACGCTGTCGAGCTCATCCGCTTCTCGCTCTATGTCACGCCGAACCTCTGGGCACTGACTGTCGTGGTGCTGTGCTTCGTGGTGTTCTTCGGGCTATCGCTTTGGGGCTATGACCCGGCACGGGGACTGATGCGGCGAAAAGGGGGGTGAACCGGGCGTGGTGAGAGTGCTCCTTTCGTCGCACCCGAAGCGCTTATAATCGGTATTATGTAATGTGTCCATGATAGGGAAAACCCGTTAACATACTAAAAAAGCGCCACTTTCACCCTACGCGAGATTTGCATCAACTTTGAGAGTAATTAACCAACCCCCTGAAAACGCGAACAGAACCGCTCCGAAGCAATCGACAACCTGCGTGAAAGCTCATAGGTGACGCGAGGGATAATGAGGGGCGATCGCGGGCTGCCCGCCTGCGATCTGATTTTGTGAAGATGTTGGATACGGTGGAGAAGATCGTCGCCTGCCGCGACGTGGAAGAACTCTGGGCGACGCTGCGGTGTGCGATGGCTGACTTCGGGTTCCGCCGCCTTCTTTATGGCTTCACCAGTCATCGGTCCGGCCAGAACCTGGGCGACCACCAGGATATCACCATCCTGTCGACCTTCGATCCTGCCTACATGTCGCGCTTCCTCGATGAGCGGCTCTACTTCCATGCGCCGATGGTGCGCTGGGGCATCGATAACGTTGGTGCGCGGTCCTGGGACTGGATCCTGGAACGTGCGGAAGCCGGGTTGCTGAGCCCGGACGAGATGCGGCTCTTTGAGCTCAACACGAGCTTTGATCTTCTGGCGGGCGTGACGCTGAGCTTTCCGCAATCCAGCCTTCGGACCCGTGCGGGGATCGGGCTTGCGCCAGAGGCAGGCGTGGCGCAGGAGGCGGTCGACGTGATCTGGGCGCGCCACGGTCGGGAGATCTGGGCGATCAACAATGTTGCGCATCTGAAGATCACCACCCTGCCCCGCGTCAACGCACGCCGCCCGCTGACGGTGCGCCAGCGCGAGGTGCTCGAATGGGTTGGGGATGGCAAGACAACCGCTGACATTGCCCTGATCATGGGGCTGACGTCCGCCACCGTAGAGAAGCATTTGCGACTCGCGCGGGAGGCCCTTGGGGTGGAAACGACCGCTCAAGCGGTATTGAAAGCGAGCCTTCTGAACCAGATTTACCAGGTCGCGCCCGAAGGTTGAGCTCCGCCGGGACACCGCGACGTGACTGCGCGTGAAACTAGCGTGAAAAAATTCACGCTCCCGCCTCGCTCCGGTTTCTTTCCCCTGCGGTAGTTGGCACTTTGAAGCCGTTCCGTGAGTGGTGGCATTAGCCAAGGAACTCGTGGTTCGGGGCGGCCTCACTATACTGGGGAGTTCCGGCCACACCGGGAAACCGGACCGCTGGCCTGGGGGTGTATTTTCGCCTGCCAGGCCGGCACCCCGAAGCGGAAAGCCTGTCCTCATCCCCGAATGACCCGGCGCCCTCCGTTCGGTTTTGTGGCGCGATCCCTCCCAGGGGGTCGCGCCACGCACTTTTTCAGCAGCGCACGAAAAAGGCCGCCAAACATGCGTTCAGCGGCCCGTTTCGATTGTGTGGATACAGGCTTAGCCCTGCGCGGCCTTGGCGACCTCGGCGGCGAAGTCTTCGGTCTTCTTCTCGATGCCTTCACCCACTTCAAGGCGAACGAAGCCGACGATCTCGGCCCCGGCTTCCTTGGCAGCCTCGGCCACGGTCAGGTCGGGGTTAATGACGAAGGACTGGTTGAGAAGCGTGATCTCGGCGAGAAACTTCTTCATCCGGCCAACGATCATCTTCTCGATCACCTGCTCGGGCTTGCCGCTTTCGCGGGCGATGTCCATCTGAACCGCGCGCTCCTTCTCGACGACGTCCTGATCGAGCTCGTCTTCGTTCAGGGCCTGCGGGCGCGGGTCGGCGGCGGCAACGTGCATGGCCACCTGCTTGCCGAACTCCTCGCTGCCGCCCTTGAGCGCCACGAGAACGCCGATCTTGCCCATGCCGGGCGCAGCGGCGTTGTGGACGTAGGACACAACGGTTTCGCCTTCGATCTTCGCCATGCGGCGGATCGACATGTTCTCGCCGATGGTGGCGATCTTGTCGGTGATGACGGCTTCAACCGTCTTGCCGCCCATGTCGGCGGCCTTCAGCGCCTCGACGTCATCGACGCCGGTGGCTGCATCGGCGATGCCCGCAACCATCTCCTGGAACTCGGCGTTCTTGGCGACGAAGTCGGTTTCGGCGTTCACCTCGACGGCAACGCCCTTGCCACCCTCGACCTTGACGGCCACGAGGCCCTCGGCGGCGGTGCGGCCGGATTTCTTGGCGGCTTTGGCGAGGCCTTTGGTGCGCAGCCAATCAATGGCGGCTTCCATGTCGCCATCATTCTCGGTCAGCGCCTTCTTTGCGTCCATCATGCCGGCGCCGGTCTTGTCGCGCAGCTCTTTCACCAGTGCAGCGGTAATAGCCATGTCATGCTCCTTCGGGAGATCTTATTGCAATCGGTCCGGGCGGTTATGCACCGCCCGTTTATCGGTGTGATGACAGTCGGGCCGGGGCCGCCCCATGCGGGAATGCGGCCCCCTGCCCTTACCTGTTTCAGCTCTCGGCGGCTTCTTCGGCCGGGGCCTCGGCGGGGGTCTCTTCGGCGCCGCTTTCGGCGGCGAGCGCCTCTTCCACGGCGGCTTCCTCGAGGGCCCCGATGTCCACACCGGCGGCGCCCATCTGGGCGGTCATGCCGTCAAGCGCGGCGCGGGCGACGAGATCGCAATAGAGCGCGATGGCGCGGGCGGCGTCATCGTTGCCGGGGATGATGTAATCGACACCATCGGGCGAGCAGTTGGTGTCGACCACGGCCACAACCGGAATGCCGAGCTTCTTGGCCTCGTTGATGGCCAGGTCTTCCTTGTTCACATCGATGACGAAGAGCAGATCAGGCAGGCCGCCCATCTCGCGGATCCCGCCGAGCGAGGCCTGCAGTTTGGCCTGCTCGCGCTCCATGCCGAGACGTTCTTTCTTGGTGAGGCCCTCGAAGCCCATCGCCGACTGCTCGTCGATGTTTTTGAGGCGCTGGATCGACTGGGAGACGGTCTTCCAGTTGGTCAGCGTGCCACCGAGCCAGCGGTGGTTCATGTAGTACTGCGCGCATTTCTCGGCGGCTTCGGCGATCGGCCGGGCGGCCTGACGCTTGGTGCCGACGAAGAGGATGCGGCCGTTCTTGGCCACGGTCTCGCGCACGACGTTCAGCGCGGCGTCCAGCATCGGGACGGTCTGGGTCAGGTCGAGAATGTGAATGCCATTGCGGTCACCGTAGATGAACTCGCCCATGCGGGGGTTCCATCGCTGGGTCTGGTGACCAAAGTGAACGCCAGCTTCAAGCAGCTGACGCATGGAGAAATCAGGGAGCGCCATGTCCATATCCTTTTCCGGTTTGCGCCTCGGCGGGGTCATGAGGGCTATTGCCCAACCGGCGGACCTGTGCAGGATGTCTCCCTGCAAGGCCCAAACCCCGCCTGTGAAGTGAGGCAGCGCTTAGACCATTGCCGCACTGCGCGCAAGGGGCAAATGGAGGGTGACGGGAGCGCGCGGCACCCCTGCAAAACTTGACATTTTGCGCCATCGACGCCATATATGGCCCTACAAGGATCGCACAGGAGAGAGCAACGTGAGCAAAGAAGGCGTTCGGGACTAGTCTTAAGTGACTGACATTCTTGAAGTTGTCGCAGCCCTGCGTGCCGCTTGGGCTGCGTTTTTGTTTCCGGGCGCGGCAGAAGTTCACTGGTCTGTCTTCCTGGCCCCCGCCATCATCGGCTTTTCGGCCTGTGTTGCCCTCTGGGGCATAGCGCTTGCGCGCAAGACGGCGCGGGAGCGGGCGACGCTTGACCTCATCGAGAAAACGGAATCGACTGACCATTACCAGACAGCTGCGGCGCTCTTCCGCCAGTATCGCACGCGCGGCGCCCTTCTGGAACTGGCCGATCCCGGCGCCGATAAGGAGGCCGACCGGGCGGTTGTGCTGAACTTCCTGAACCACTACGAGCTGGTTTCCATCGGGATCGTGATGGGCTTTCTTGACCGGAAGGTCTATCGCGAGTGGATGTCGGGTGCGTTCATTCGGGATTGGAACGCGGCGCGCGAGTTCATACAACGCGAACGGTGGAAGTTTGATCCGGACAAGGGCGAGTGGGACTACAATGCGCGTGTCTTTCGTAATTTTCAGAAGATCGCCAAGCGGATCGGCGGGCGTGGAGCGCTGCCGCTCGACCGCGCGAGCTGGCCGGCGCCCGCTGCCCCTTCGGGCCCCGGAGATCTGCCCCTGCCAGAGCCTGAAGATGAATGACGCCTCGGGGCGGCGGGCATGAGCACGGCTATTCTCTGCATCGGCTCCGTGCTCTGGGACGTGATCGGCCGCACCCCGTCTTCCATGCGGCTGGGGGCGGATGTTCCGGGCCGCATCACCCGCATTCCCGGAGGCGTGGCGCTGAATATTGCCATGGCGCTCAGGCGCGCGGGGCTGGCGCCGGTCCTGCTCAGTTCGGTCGGGCGCGACGGGCCGGGGGACGAGCTGGTAGCGCGGTGCGATTTGCTGGGGCTGGAGACCGGCATGTTGCACCGCTCCGAGGATCTGCCGACCGATACCTATATGGCCATCGAGGGCGCAGGCGGGCTGGTGGCGGCGCTGGCCGATGCGCATTCGCTGGAGGCGGCGGGTGGCCGGATCCTGGCGCCGCTGCGTGACGGGCGGCTGGGGAGCGCCGAGGCCCCCTACCCCGGGCTCATCGCGCTGGACGGCAACCTGACCGAAACGCTTCTGGCCGAGATCGCGGAGAGCCCGCTGTTTTCCCGGGCCGACTTGCGGGTTGCGCCTGCGAGCCCTGGCAAGGCCGAGCGGCTGCTGCCCCTGTTGGGCCACGCCGGCACAACGCTTTACCTCAACCGCGAAGAGGCCGGGTTGCTGGCCCAAAGGCAGTTCGATGACGCGGAGAGTGCCGCCCGGGCGCTCGTCGCACGCGGCGCGGGCCGCGTTCTGGTCACGGACGGTGGCCGGGCCACCTGCGACGCCTGTGCCAATGAAGCCCACGTCTCCACTCCGCCGCCGGTGATGGTCGAGCGGGTGACCGGCGCGGGCGACACTTTTATGGCGGCCCATATTGCCGCCGAGGCCCAGGGCGACGAAAGGGCGGCAGCCCTTGCGCATGCCCAGTCCGTGACGGCGGCCTATGTTTCTGGAGAGACCCGACTGTGAAGATAAAGAAGACCGAAGAAGTTATTGACGCGCTGGCAGAAAGCCGCCCGGTTGTGGCGCTGGAAAGCACCATTATCACCCATGGCATGCCCTATCCGCAGAACGTTGAGACAGCGCGACAGGTTGAGGCCGACATTCGCGCCGCAGGGGCCGTACCGGCGACCATTGCTGTGATGAACGGCGACCTCTGCGCCGGGCTGACCGAGGCGCAGCTCGATGCGCTTGGGCAGGCCACTGGCGTGGCCAAGCTGTCACGCGCCGATATGGCCCATTGCTTGGCGACCGGCGGCACCGGCGCCACGACCGTGGCCGCAACAATGATCGGCGCGCGGCTGGCGGGCATCGAAGTGTTTGCCACCGGCGGCATCGGCGGGGTGCATCGCGGGGCGGAACTGAGCTTTGACATTTCGGCCGACCTCCAGGAGCTGGCAAAGACCCCGGTCAGCGTCGTTGCCGCCGGGGCCAAGGCCATCCTGGACATCAGCAAGACGCTGGAAGTGCTTGAAACTCTGGGCGTTCCGGTCATCACCATGGGCCAGAAGGACTTTCCGGCCTTCTGGTCGCGCAGCTCCGGCCTGCCCTCGCCCCTTTCGGCCGAACGTGCCTCAGAGGCGGCCCAGGCGCACGTCATGCGCGGCGAAATGGGGCTTGCGGGCGGGCAGCTTGTGGCAAACCCGATCCCCGTCGAGGCCGAGATTGCCGCGGAAGAGCTTGCCCCGGTGATCGCCGAGGCGCTGGCCGCAGCGGAGGCGGAAGGGATCGCCGCCAAGGCGGTGACGCCATTCTTGCTGGACCGGATATTCAAGGCCACCGAGGGCCGGTCCCTGACCGCAAATATCGCCCTCGTGCGCAACAATGCTCGGCTTGCTGCTGAACTCGCAGGCGAAATTGCCAAAATCCGCTCGCAAATGGCGCGTTAACCTTTAGCTTCCCTTGTTCAACCCTCCGCGCGCGCCTACTTCTGGTGCAACCGCCCAAGGAGTGCCCACCCCACGATGGCAAAGACGCCACCGCCGCATGAAAATCCGCTCGACCCGAAGCCCTACCGGCGCCCCGGCTGGCTTTCCGGTTTGCGATCATCGTTCTTTACCGGCCTTGTCGTGGTCGGCCCTGTTGCCGTTACCATCTGGCTGATCTGGACAGTAGTCGGCTGGGTCGACGGGGTGGTGATGCCCTTCGTTCCGGGGGCCTATCACCCCGAAACGCTGGTGAACCGCTTCTTCAACTGTGATGGCTGCGAGCCGATCCGGGTGAACATTCGGGGTATCGGCGTGGTCGTCTTCCTGCTCTTCACGGTGCTCGTGGGCTGGATGGCGAAGGGCTTCCTTGGCCGCAGTTTCCTGCGGTGGGCCGAAAGCCTCGTGGACCGGATGCCGGTTGTCCGCTCGATCTACAACGGGTTGAAGCAAATCGCCGAAACCGTGTTCGCCCAGACCGAGACGAACTTCGACAAGGCTTGCCTCGTTCAATACCCGCGCGAGGGGATCTGGGCGATTGCCTTCATCTCGACGAAGGCCAAGGGCGAGATCGCGGCAAAATCTCCTGTGGAGGACGAGATGGTTTCTGTCTTCCTTCCGACCACGCCCAACCCGACATCCGGCTTCCTGCTCTTCGTCCCGCGTGCCGATGTGATCGTGCTCGACATGACGGTGGAGGACGCCGCCAAGCTGGTGATCTCGGCGGGGCTCGTCTACCCGTCCGACAAGATCCCGGCCGCCATGCCGGGCGCTGCCCGTAAGGTGCAAGAACGCGAAAAGGAGAAGGGCGCGGCCTGAAGCCCTGCAGCTGCCCTCCTGCCTTCGTGCGGCGCATGATCTGCGCCAAATATGCGACATTACCGCCACATCTTGTAGCGCAGCCTATGGCTTCGCATTGCAGCAGCGCAGAATCGTCCTAAGTTGCCCATTGAGCAGGTAAAACTCAAAATAATGGGACAAACCCTATGAAACTCTTTTATGCAGGCCTCGTTTCCGTTGCCTTTTCTGGCGCCGCCTTTGCGGGCGGTCTCAACGAACCCATCATGGAACCGACCGTCACCGCTGATGCCGCCACTGCGCCTCAGGAGCCGCTTGTGAGCCGCGACGCCATTGCCGCCGACACCGCAGCGGCAGGCAGCCATGACATCATCGTGCCGATCACCGCGCTGATCCTCTTCGGAGCCGCTGTGGCGAAGTAAGCCGCAAGCTTTGAACAGAGGTTGAAGGCTGCCCGGGATCGACCGGGCGGCCCTTTTTTGGCTGGGTTCTTCTCAGACCGTACGCCCAAGCCCCTCGCCGTAGATGGCAGCGAGGTCGATCGAGCTTTCCTTGCCCACCTTCCCCGCATCCTTGTTGAGAAAACGTGCGGCGGCCCGGCGTCCGGCTTCCTTCAACTCGCTCAGAACATAGGGGTTGGGCACGGTCTTGGTGGCAACGGAGAGATCGTTCATCAGGTCGTCGTCCGAGATCATGTGCACCCGCACGTATTTCATCGCGCCTTCGGGGATGGTGCCGGAGTCGATCAGCCGCTGAACAAAGGCGATCGCGCGCAACTCACTCATCAGCGAGGCATTGAAGCTGATCTCATTGACACGGTTGGCGATGTCTTGCGGGGTTTGCGGCAGTTCTTCGCGCTCCAGCGGGTTGATGTTGATGATGATCACGTCATCGGGCAGATGCGCCGCATAGAGCGGAAACAGCGCCGGATTGCCGGTGTAGCCACCATCCCACCAGAACTCATCAGTCAGGGTGACCGGGTCTTTTGCCTCGACCGCGCGAAACAGCGTGGGCAGGCAGGCGGAGGCAAGGATGACTTCCGGCGTGATCTCTTCGCCGCGAAACACCCGGATGCGCCCGGTGCGCACGTTGGTCGCGGAAACGAAGAAATCTGGGCCCGTTGCGTGGCAGACGTGGGTGTAATCGAAGGTTTCGACCACCTTGCGCAGCGGGTTGTCGTAGAGCGGGCCGAAGCTGTAGGGCGAGGCCACGCGCGCTGCGGTTTCCTGCATCCAGTAGAGCGGCGAAAACTCGATGAGCTTGCTGACCAGCTCGGCAGGCGGCGCGAAGGGGGCGAGCCAATGGCTCATTGCCGTGTCAGGGATCGCGCCCATCTGTTCCCAGAGCCAGTCGAGGTTGGCACGGGCCATGCGGTTGCCCTCGTCTGGGTCGTCATCGGCGGCGCTGCGCACCAACCCGGCCTTCAGTGCAGCCCCGTTCACCGCCCCAGCGGAGGTGCCGGAGATCGCCGCCACCTCGAACTCTCCGGTTTCCAGCAGCCTGTCGAGCACGCCCCAGGTGAAGGCGCCGTGGGCCCCTCCCCCCTGAAGCGCGAGGTTGACGGCGATTTTCTTTTTCTTCGCCACGCCTTCAGCTCGCCGTCCAGCCGCCATCGGCGCTGATCGTTGTGCCGGTGATCTGTGCGGCATGGTCGGAGCAGAGAAAGACGGCGAGCCCGCCGAGCTGTTCGACGGTGACGAACTCCTTGGAGGGCTGTTTTTCGAGGATGACCTTCTCGACCACCTCATCCTCCTTCATCTTGTATTCCTTCGCCGTATCCGGGATTTGCGCCTCGACCAGCGGGGTGAGCACGTAGCCCGGGCAGATGGCGTTGGCGGTGATCGGCTCTTTCGCCGTCTCCAGCCCCACCGTCTTGGTCATGCCAACGATGCCGTGCTTGGCCGAGATATAGGCGCTCTTGTAGGGCGAGGCGCGCAACCCGTGGGCGGAGGCGATGTTGATGACCCGCCCCCAGCCCGCCTTGCGCATCATCGGCAGGGCGGCGGCGGTGGTGTGGAAAGCCGAGGTGAGGTTGATGGCGATGATTGCATCCCACTTCTCCACCGGAAACTCGTCAATCGGGGCGACATGCTGGATGCCGGCGTTGTTAACCAGGATGTCGCAGGCGCCGGCCTCTTCGATCAGCTTGCGGCACTCTTCGCCCTTGCTCATATCGGCCTTGATGTAGCGCGCCTCGACACCATGGGCCTTGGAGATCTCCTCGGCCAGCGCGTGATCTTCCTTGCGGTCGGTGAACGAGTTGAGCACCACGTTGGCGCCCGCCCCGGCGAGGGATCGCGCCACGCCCAGCCCGATTCCCGAGTTGGACCCGGTGATGACGGCGGTTTTGCCTTTGAGAGCCATCTCTCTTCTCCTTTGTGAAATGTTGTCGGTGCAGAGCATAGATGCTGCACCTGCAAAGG
Organism: Vannielia litorea; assembly: GCF_018424695.1. Classification (GTDB taxonomy): domain Bacteria; phylum Pseudomonadota; class Alphaproteobacteria; order Rhodobacterales; family Rhodobacteraceae; genus Vannielia; species Vannielia litorea_A. The sequence goes on along the minus strand of NZ_QTNQ01000005.1, from coordinate 81,057 downwards.
GAACGGCGAATGTCCTGCGTCGTTCCGGAGATGCGTCAGTTTGTCGAAGGTCAGAGCCGAGCGCCGACGGCGGCGGTGTTGAACGGCCGTCCCAAGACGTTGCCAGAGGGCGATTAACCAAGCGCGCCGCACTGAGCGACGGGGAATCACAGGTTGAGACACGCCAGAAACCGCCTTCGCGCATCTCTCGATATCCAGACAGCCCGAGCGGGCGCGCTTTTGCGGCGGACCGCAGCCAGCACGTGCTCACCAAGATGTGCCCAACCAGGCGTGTTCAGGCCGTCGATCTGGCCGCGAGAGGCGGCTATGCCGTCGTCAGGGGCGATGTTCAGGCCCTTCTGACTCGGGCAAAAAAAAGCGCCCGCACAAGGCGGGCGCAAGTTATTGAGGCAGGTTTCATACAGGCAAGAAACCTATCGAGCAGTGACCCCTTTATACGCGTTAAGGCGCGCAAGTCCAAGGTAAAAGTTTGAAAAGGCTGCACTCCGCCGGTAGGATTTGGGGCAAAGAAACAAGGGCAGACAGGGATTGTTGCCAATATGGGCTCGAATTTTTTCCAAACAGCTACGCGGGTTTGCGCCGCGGTCTTCGCGGTTTCCCTGGGGGGATTCGCCGGTGCGGAGCCAAAACACGGCATTGCGATGTATGGCGAGCCGTCACTTCCGCCCGATTACACCGCTTTGCCTTACGTCAATCCGGATGCGCCCAAGGGCGGCGAATACGTGCAGAGCGAGATCGGCAGCTTCGACTCCATGCACCCCTTCATCCTGAAGGGCCGCGCGCCCTGGGCCTGGCGGACATTCGGCTTCGAGAGCCTGATGGGCCGCAGCCAGGACGAGCCTTTCACCCTCTATGGCGTGCTTGCCGAGACGGTGGAAACCGGGCCGAACCGCGAGTGGGTGGAGTTTCACCTCCGGCCCGAGGCGCGCTTCAACGACGGCTCGCCGGTGACGGTGGAAGATGTGATGTGGTCTTACGAAACCCTCGGAACCCTCGGCCACCCGCGCTACCACACGGCCTGGAACAAGGTGGCGAAGATGGAGCAGGTCGGCGAGCGTGGCGTGCGCTTCACCTTCAACGAGCCAGACAACGAGCTGGCCCTCCTGATGGGCATGCGCCCGATTCTGAAGAAGGCGGACTGGGAAGGCATCGACTTCGAAGAGGCCTCGATGCGGGTGCCGGTCGGCTCCGGCCCCTACGTGATCGACAACATCGATCCGGGCCGCTCGATTACCCTCAAGCGCAACCCCGACTGGTGGGCGAAAGACCTGCCCTTCTATCGCGGCCAGCACAACTTCGACACGCTGCGCTACGAGTGGTTCGGCGATGGCGATGTGGCTTTCGAGGCCTTCCGTGCCGGTGAGCTCAGCTACAACCGCGAGAACAACGTCGCCAAGTGGAACAGCTCCTATGATTTCCCCGCGGTGCAGTCGGGCGACGTGGTGAAGGCGCTGATCCCGCATGAGCGGCCCTCGGGCATCACCGGGCTGGTGATGAACACTCGCAAGCCGCTGTTTGAAGACTGGCGCGTGCGCGAGGCGATGATCCTCGCCTTCAATTACGAGTTCATCTCCGACAAGCTGAACGACGGGGGCGATCCGCGCATATGCTCCTACTTCTGCAACTCCGAGCTGGCGATGGCGCCCGGGCCCGCGCAGGGCAAGGTGGCCGAGCTTCTTGCGCCATTCGCCGATGAGCTGCCACCGGGCACCATTGAAGGCTACAGCTTGCCGGAGGGGGACGGCTCCGTGCGCAACCGGGCCAATCTGCGCGCCGCGATGAACCTGCTGAACGAAGCGGGCTGGACGGTGGATGACGCGGGCGTTCTGCGCAACGCGGGCGGCGAGGCCTTTGCCTTCGAGATCCTGCTGCAAACCGGCGCGCCCCAGCCCGCAAACATCGCTGAGCTCTACGTGGAGGGCCTGAAGCGGCTTGGCATGCAGGTGACGATCGAGGCCATCGACAGGGCGCAGTACCGCGAGCGGACCGACAATTACGACTTCGAAATGACGTGGTACACTCGCCCCCTTTCCATGTCGCCCGGCAATGAGCAGACGCTCTACTGGGGCTCTGATGGCGTGACCGAGCCGGGCACGCGCAACTGGATGGGTATGAACTCCCCGGCCGCCGAAGCGATGATCCGCGCGATGCTGGAGACGGAAGACCGCGAGGTCTTCCTGGCCGCCGTTCGCGGGCTGGACAGGGTGCTGACGGCGGGGCGCTACGTGATCCCGATCTGGTATAGCCCGGAGGCCCGGCTCGCCTTCAAGAAAGAAATGAAATACAACGCCGACCACCTCCCCGCCTATGGCGATTGGGCCGGGTTCCTGCCCGATGTCTGGTGGTGGGAGGCGGAGTGATCCGCCCTGCCCTACTTGCGGCGCTGGTGAGCCTCATGGCCACGGTGGCGCAGGCGGAAACGGTTGAAATCCCCGGCCCGGAAGGCCCGCTTCAGGGCGAGCTGCTGCTCCCCGAGGGGGCGGCGCAGTCCGGCGTTGTGATCGTGCCCGGCTCCGGCCCGATTGACCGCGACGGCCGGTTTTCTACCGGACGCGGTGCGTTGACCTACCGGTTGCTGGCCGAAGCGCTTGCGGGCGAAGGGGTGGCGAGCCTGCGGATCGACAAGCGCGGGCTCTTCGGCAGCAAGGCCGCTATTGCCGACCCCGAAGCTGTGACGATCGAGGCCTATGGCGAGGATGTGGCCGGTTGGGCAGCAGCCCTCTCTTCACGCCTTGGGCAGGAGTGCGTGTGGTTGGCGGGGCATTCGGAAGGCGGGCTGGTTTCATTGGCGACCGCCTCGGCGGGGGCGCCGCACGTCTGCGGCCTGGTGCTTCTGGCTGCGCCGGGGCGACGGCTCTCCGTCATCCTGCGGGAGCAGTTGGCGCGCCAGCCCCAGGCCCGGGCCTATCACGAGGAGATGGAGCGCATCCTTTCCACGCTCGAGCGCGGCGAGCGGGTGGACATTGACAGCCTCAGCCCCGCGCTTCGACAGCCCTGGCGCGACAGCATCCAGGGCTTCCTGATCAACCTCTTTTCCAAGGATCCCGTGGCCCTTGCGCAAGCCTACCCAGGCCCGGTTCTGGTGATCCAGGGCGGACGGGATGTGCAGATTACCGAAGTGGATGCCAAGGCGCTTGCTCAAGCCGCGCCGGGTGCCAAGCTGCGCCTCTTCGCCCGCATGACCCACATGCTGAAGGATGACGTGGAAGGCGCCCCCTACGCGACCTATGAAGACCCGGATCTGCCGCTGACCGAAGGATTGGCCCGGAGCATCGCCCGCTTCATCTCGCAGACACGCCCCCTCGACCGTTAACGGCGCATTAAGCAGAGCTTCCTAGGCTTTCCCGAACAACCGCGAGGCGAATTGAAGGGAATCAGCAAATGCGATATGGTCCTGAAGACTTGGGAGGACAATCGATGGCCTGGAAACAGCTCTTCGAGAACTGGGCGGATGCCCTGCCGAAGATCGTTGATCTCTACCCGCATGTGGATGCGGTCGCGCTGCAAAGGTTTCGTGGCAATCGCACGCTCTTCGTGGCCTATCTTGCCGCCACGCATGACCTCACCCTGCGCGAAGCCAATGAGGGCGTGAATGACATGCTCTGGCGGTTCGGCACCCGCCGCGAGGCCCAGAAGCGCGCGGCCTGAGGCGGGCCCGCCCTTTCTGATTGCCGCTCACTCCAGCGACGTCACCCAGAGGATGGTGGCATCCTCATCGCTCATCGACACCACGTTATGCCCCATGGTGGCATCGTAGTAGGCGCTGTCGCCGCGCCGCAGCTCCACCGGCGCATAGAACTCCGTGTAGAGCTTGATCACACCGGTCAGCACATAGAGAAACTCTTCGCCGTCGTGGCGCACCCAGCCATCGAACTCCTCCATCCGCCGCGCGCGAATGCGGGCGCGGTAAGGCAGCATCTTTTTCTGGGTGAGCTGGCCCGCGAGCAGATCGTGCTCATATGTCGGGGTAAGCTGGTGTTCTCCCTCGCTGGCCTTGGTCACGGCCATCCGGCCATTCACGCGCGCATCGTTTGGCGGGGTAAAGAGCTGGGGAAGCGAAATCTTCAGCCCGTCCGCCAGCTTCTTCACCGCGTCGTAGGTGGGCGACATCTGGCCATTTTCGATCTTGGAGAGCGTCGAGCGAGCCAGGCCCGCCTGCCGTGCCGCCTGCTCCAGCGTCCAACCTTGGGCCGTGCGCAGGCTGCGCACCCGCTCGCCCAGATCGAGCGGCGCCGCCTCGGCCTGCTGGCCGCTCTCCCGCGCGATGCGGATCAGGCTCTTGGGGTCGTCTCCCATGAGGTGGCGGTTTACGGGGCGGCGCAAACCCTTGCAAGCACGGCGTTCCGGCGCTAGCAAAATGGGCATGAGCGCACCCTGCCCTTCCCCCTTCAACATGGCCGCCTATGTGCTTGACCCGGCGCAAGAAAACCCGTCCAAAACGGCGCTTGTCATTGCCGGGCTCTCGAAGGCGAAACGGTGGCGCTTCGGAGAGATCCGGGCCCATGTCTCGGCCATTGCCGCCGGTTTGCTGAAGCGCGGGTTGGAGCCCGGAGACAGGGTGCTTCTCCGGCTTGGCAATACGGTTGAGTTTCCTCTGGCCTACCTCGGCGCGATCTGGGCCGGCCTTGTTCCAGTGCCCACCTCTGCTGCGCTCACAGTGCCCGAGATCACGGCCATCGCCGCCGAGCTGCGCCCCGCACTGGTGATTGCAGGTGACGGCGTGCCCCTTCCCGAACATCCGGCCCCCGTTCTGACCGAGGCCGCGCTGCACGACATGCAGGGAGAGGCCCCGCCCGACATGGGAGACCCGGACCGCCTTGCCTACATCATCTACACGTCTGGCACCTCGGGCCGCCCGCGCGGTGTGATGCACGCCCACCGTGCCGTCTGGGCGCGGCGGATGATGTGGGACGGCTGGTATGCCCTGCGCGAGAACGACCGGCTGCTGCACGCGGGCGCCTTCAACTGGACTTACACGCTCGGCACCGGCCTGATGGACCCCTGGGCGCGGGGCGCCACCGCCGTGATCCCGGCGCCGGGCACCGAGCCACGCCAGCTTCCGCTGCTGATGGGCCGCCATGATGCCACGCTTTTTGCCGCCGCACCGGGGGTTTACCGGCAGATGTTGAGGCACCACGAGCGGCTTGCCACCCCCAAACTGCGCCACGGCCTCTCTGCCGGAGAGAAGCTGCCCGCCGCGCTGCGTGAGGCCTGGGCCGCCGCGACGGGCACCGAGGTTTACGAGGCGCTCGGCATGTCGGAGTGCTCTACCTACGTTTCCGCCAACCCGGCCCGCCTCGCGCCGGAAGGGGCCACCGGCTATCCACAGCCCGGGCGGCGTATTCGGGTGGGGCCGCAAGGCGAGCTTGCGATCCATCGCAGCGATCCGGGCCTGATGCTGGGCTACCTGGACGCACCGGAAGAGACGGCAGCCCGCTACGAGGGCGACTGGTTTCTGACCGGCGACACGGTGGCCGAGGGGCCGGACGGGGCGATTACCTATCTCGGGCGCAATGACGACATGATGAACGCTGGCGGCTATCGGGTGTCTCCGCTGGAGGTGGAAGCGGCGCTTGCGGCACACCCCGACATCAGCGCAGCGGCGGCGGTAGAGCATGAGGTGAAGCCCGGCACCACTGTCATAAAGTGCTTCTACGTCGCCCCGGAAGATATTGATGAAGAATCTCTTTTCGCCTTCTCCGCGGCGCGCCTCGCGCGCTACAAATGCCCCCGGATCTTCACGCGCATCGACAGATTGCCGGCGAATGCCAACGGCAAGATCAACCGCACCCTCCTGCGCAATCGCCCGCCGGACTCTGCGTAGACGCACGGCATTGCCCCTTCCCCCCGTCGCGCGGGCGTGACACATGGAGGCATGATCAAGCTCGATATCTTCTCCGACCCGATCTGCCCCTGGTGCTTCATCGGCAAGACGCTGCTCGACAAGGCGCTCGACGAGGCGCCCTCGAACCCCTTTACGATCGAGTACCACCCGTTCCAGCTGAACCCCGATATGCCGAAGGGCGGCATGGACCGGCGTACGTATCTGGAAACCAAGTTCGGCGGCAAGAAAGAGGCTCTGGAGGTTTACGGACGTATCGCCGAGGCTGCGGAAGCGGCCGGGCTGTTGCTGAACCTTGAGGCCATCGAGCGCACGCCCAACACGTTGGATGCACATCGAGTCATCCATTGGGCGGGGCTTGAACAGCGGCAACTCCCCGTGGTTTCAATGCTTTTCGATGCTTACTTCATGCAGGGGCGTGACATCGAGGATCACGAAGTTCTGGCAGATATCGCAGACAGCGCCGGATGTGACGCTGCGGTGATCCAGCGACTTCTGGCTTCGGATTCCGATTCTGACGACATCCGCGCCCGCGATGCCCACGCCCGCGAACGCGGGGTTACGGGCGTGCCGACGCATATCATCGCGGGCCAGCATGTGGTGCCAGGCTGCCAACAGCCTGAGCTGTGGCGCAAGCTCATCGACGAGATCAACGGGCAGATCGGGCCCGTCCAATGAGCTTGGCCGAGGGCGCGCGGCCTGAGCGCAGGCTCAGGCGCACCGAGTTTACGGCCCTCATGGCGATGCTCTTCGCAACCATCGCCTTCTCGACCGACGCGATGCTGCCGGCGATGCCGACCATTGTGGCGGAGCTGACGCCGGACGCGCCCAACCGCGCCCAGCTCATCATTACCTTCTTCATGCTTGGCATGGGCATTGGCACGCTTCTCACCGGCCCCCTCTCTGACGCCTACGGCCGCAAACCCACGGTCTTGGCCTGCGCCGGGCTCTACATCGGAGGCGCGCTGCTGGCCTGGGTTGCCCCTTCGCTGGAGCTCTTGCTTGCCGCCCGTGTCATCCAGGGGCTTGGCGCCGCCGGGCCGCGGATCGTCGGCCTCGCCATTGTCCGCGATCAATATGCAGGCCGCGAGATGGCCAAGTTGGTGAGCTTCATATTCCTTGTCTTCTCGCTCTTTCCCGCAGTTGCCCCGCTGATCGGGGAAGGTGTGATCACGCTCTTTGGCTGGCGTTCGATCTTCCTTCTGTTCGTGCTTTTCATCGGGGTGTCCTCGCTCTGGCTGATGGTCCGCCAGCCAGAAACACTGCCACGTGAAGCACGCGTGCCGTTTCGGCTGGGGCCGCTCTGGGCGAATGTGCGGCTTGTAGTGTCCAACTGGACGGTGCGCTTTACCATCGCCGTGCAAATCTTTATTTTTGCTCAACTTCTGACGATCATCTCAACCACTCAGCCGGTGTTTGACGAGGTCTTCGGCAAGGGTGACAGTTTTGCGCTCTGGTTTGCGGTCATTGCGCTTTGCGCCAGCACCTCCAGCTTCTTGAACGCGCGGTTTGTCATGACGGTGGGGATGCGCGGCATGGTGATCCGGGCCTTGGTGTGCGTATCGCTCATCAGCCTCTCCGCGCTTGTGATCACGCAGTTCACGCCCCACGCCTCCACGGCGCATTTCATCACCTATGTAATCTGGGTTATTACCATATTCTACCAGATGGGCCTGACGATGGGGAACCTGAACGCGCTGGCCCTGGAGCCCATGGGGCGGTTGGCGGGCACGGCCACATCGGTGATCGGGGCGATCTCAACGGCGCTTGCAGTTGTTGTCGGCACACCCATCGGACAGTTCTTCGACGGCACCACCACCCCGATCATCCTTGGGTGCTTTATCAGCGGGGCCATCGCCCTGGCCCTCATGCTCTGGATGGGACGGCCGGAAGAGCAAGCCTGACCAAGGGCCTACTTGGCCTGCTTCACCTTCTCTGCGAGATCGCGGGCAATCGCGAAAGCGCCTTTGATCTTGTCTGAGGCCTTGGCCCAGTCGCGGCGCACCACCAGCTTGTTGTCGCGGATCTTGGCAAGGCCCTTTTGGGCCTGAATGTACTCCACAAGGCCACCGGGGTTGGCGAACTTGTCATTATGGAACTGCACGGTTCCGCCCTTGGGGCCACCATCGAGCTTGGCGATGCCCGCGCGTTTGCACATCGCCTTGATGCGGACGATGAGCATGAGGGTGTTCACCTCTTTGGGCAGCGGGCCGAAGCGGTCGATCAGCTCGGCGGCGAAGCCCTCCAGCTCTACCTTGGTGGTCAGTGAAGAGAGCCGCCGGTAGAGCCCGAGGCGCACATCAAGATCGGGCACGTAAGCTTCTGGAATGAGGACAGGAACGCCAAGGTTGATCTGGGGCGCCCATTGCCCGTCATCATCCAGCAGGCCTTCGGTCTCGCCGGATTTGATCTTTGAAATCGCGTCTTCCAGCATCGACTGGTAAAGCTCGTAGCCGACCTCTTTCACATGGCCCGACTGCTCCTCACCCACAAGGTTGCCCGCGCCGCGAATGTCGAGATCCTGGCTGGCCAGGGTGAAGCCCGCGCCGAGGCTGTCGAGGCTGCCCAGAACCCGCAGGCGCTTCTCTGCGCTGTCGGTCAGCGGAATGCGCGGGCGGGTGGTAAGATAGGCGTAAGCCCGCGTCTTGGCACGGCCCACCCGTCCCCGGATCTGGTAGAGCTGGGCGAGGCCAAACATGTCGGCGCGATGCACGATCATGGTGTTGGCGGTGGGGATATCGAGGCCGCTTTCAACAATCGTTGTCGCCAGCAGGATGCCGAACTTGCCGTCATAAAAGGCGTTCATCTTGTCATCCAGCTCGCCCGCCGCCATCTGGCCGTGGGCAACCACGTAGCTGACTTCGGGCACCTGCTCTTTCAGGAACTCCTCGATCTCGGGCAGATCCTTGATGCGCGGCACCACGTAAAAGCTTTGTCCGCCCCGGTAATGCTCGCGCAGCAGCGCTTCGCGCACCGTCACCGGATCGAACTCGCTGACATAGGTGCGAATGGCCAGCCGGTCGACCGGCGGCGTGCCGATAATCGAAAGATCCCGGACACCTGTGAGCGAAAGTTGAAGTGTGCGCGGGATCGGCGTGGCCGTCAGGGTCAGCACATGAATATCGGAGCGCATCTCTTTCAGCCGCTCCTTGTGGCCAACGCCGAAGTGCTGCTCTTCGTCGATGATCAGCAAGCCCAACTCCTTGAACCGAATGGTCTTGGCCAGCACCGCATGGGTGCCAATCACGATATCAACCGTGCCATCGGCCAGCCCCTTGCGGGTGTCGGTGGCCTCTTTGGCGGGCACGAAGCGCGACAGCTGGCGCACCTTCAGCGGAAAGCCCTTGAACCGCTCCTTGAAGCCCTGCGCATGCTGGCGGGCGAGCAGCGTGGTCGGGGCGATCACCGCCACCTGCTTGCCCTGCATTGCCGCCACGAAGGCGGCGCGCATCGCCACCTCGGTCTTGCCAAAGCCGACATCGCCGCAAATCAGCCTGTCCATCGGGCGGCCCGCTTCAAGGTCTTCGATGACTTCGGAGATGGCTTTCAGCTGGTCGTCGGTCTCGGTGTAGGGGAAGCGGGCCGAAAACTCCTCCCAGGCGTGGGGCACCGGCTCCAGCACCGGCGCCTTGCGCAGCATCCGTTCGGCGGCGGTGCGCATCAGCTTCTCGGCGGCGATGCGGATGCGCTCTTTCAGTCGCGCCTTCTTGGCCTGCCAGGCGCCACCGCCGAGCTTGTCGAGCAGGCCTTCCTCATGGCCGTAGCGCGAGAGCAGCTCGATGTTCTCGACCGGCAGGTAGAGCCGCGCCTTCTCGGCATACTCGAGGTGGATCATCTCGTGATCCGCTCCGAGCGCGTTGACCACCTCCAGCCCCATGTAGCGGCCCACCCCGTGATCGACGTGCACGATCAGGTCGCCCGGGCTAAGGCTTTGCGCCTCGGTCAGGAAGTTTTCGGCCCGGCGCTTGCGCTTGGGCGCACGGATCAGCCTGTCGCCCAGCACGTCCTGCTCGGAAATCACCGTGAGGCCGGGTTCGGTGAAGCCATGTTCCAGCGCCCAGATGGCGAGGTAGACGCCGCCCCTGCCTTCGGGCACATCGCGCCAGTCGGTGATGGGCGTCGCCCCCTCCAGCCCCTCGTCGGCCATGAGGCCCGAAAGCCGCTCGCGCGCGCCCTCGGAATAGGAGGCGATCACCACCTGCCCCTGCCGGCGCTGCGCTTCAACATGATCCCTCAAGGCCCCAAAAAGGCTGATGGATTCCTGCTGACGCTCCGGGCTGAAATTGCGCCCGATCCGCCCGCCCGCGTCCAGCACGCCCGGGCCCGTACCCTGCGGCAGCGGCGAAAGCTGGATAACGCGCCGCCCCTGCATTGCCGCCTCCCAGGCGGCATCGTCGAGATAGAGGCCCGAGGGTGCCGCCGCCTTGTAGCTGCCGCCCATCCGCGCCTTCGAGCTGGCCGCCTCGCGCCGGTTATCGTAGCTGTCCACGATCCCTTCCCAGCGCGACAGGCGGGCAGGCGTGAACTGGTCATCCAGCATCACCGCCGCATCTGGCAGGTAGGTGAAGAGTGTGTCGAGGCGCTCGTGGAAGAGCGGCAACCAGTGCTCGAAGCCCGCGTGCTTGCGGCCCGCGCTCACCGCCTCGTAGAGCGGGTCATCGGAGCCCGCCGCGCCAAACTCGATCCGGTAGTTCTGGCGAAACCGGGTGATGGAGGCCTCGTCGAGCACCACTTCGGAGGCTGGTGAAAGCTCGATCCGGTCCAGTTTCTCGGTGGTGCGCTGGGTGGCCGGATCAAACCGCCGTGCGCCGTCGAGAATGTCGCCAAAGAGGTCCAGCCGCACCGGGCCGCCGTCGCCGGGCGGGAAGATATCTATGATGCCACCGCGCACGGCAAAATCGCCTGGCTCCATCACCGTGGGCGCCTGGGAGAAGCCCATGCGTACCAGGAAATCACGCAGCGCCTGCTCGTCCACGCGCTCGCCCACCACAGCCACGAAGCTCGATGCGGCCACGAGATCGCGGGCAGGCACGCGCTGGGTGGCGGCGTTGAGCGTGGTCAGCAGCACGAAGCGGCCCGAGATGCCACTTGCGAGTGCCGAAAGCGTCGCCATCCGGCGGGCGGAGATGTCAGGGTTGGGCGAAACGCGGTCGTAGGGCAGGCAGTCCCAGCCGGGAAACTCGATCACCGGCACATTGGGCGCGAAGAAGGCCAGCGCGGCCCGCATTTCGGTCAGACGCTTGTCATCCCGGGCGCAATGGACAACGGGCGCGCCGCGCTCCAGCTCGCGGGCGATCAGCAGCGCGTCAAGTCCCTCGGGGGCGCCGCCCAGTGTTATGCGCGTCGTGTCACTCATCAGGAGGCTCCAACTACCCCGCTGTCGCGTGAAGTCAACCTGCCCTCACCTGTTGCCGAACGGACTCCGGATGTGCGGGGCGGCGCTTCCATTGCGAGGCCATCAGATCGCGCCGATGGAGAGGTTCTGGAACATGCCCCAGAGCGCGGTCACGAAGATTGACAGCATCCCGATGACCTGGGTGATGAAACGGTGCTTATGCATCCGCTCATACAGCCCCTCGCCGTCGGCGGCGCGGATCTGGCGGGCGCAGCGCACACCGAGTGCGAGCACGAGGCTCATCGGCGCGGCGAGGAGGAACACGGCTTGCGAAAACTCCGACCCGTACCAGAAGCCGATGAGGCAGAGCGACGTGAGCGTGAAGAAGGTGATCCCGATGAGCCAGAGGCCGGCCTGATCGGCAATGTAGAGGATGCGATTCACATTGACCCGCACCATGTCATGAAGGTCTGCCTCAGCCTCGCCTCCATGGCGCCGGGCACGTTGCACCAGATCCCATGGCACGCCGAGCACGAAGTGCGAGGAGGTCGACCACAGAACAGCAAGGGCGATCCAGTACCACAGGTTGGAAAAGGACCGCATGTCGATCAGCTCGAATACGGTTTCGTACCAGTCCAGCACCTGTGCCTGCCCCTTTGGCCGCTGCGGGCCGGTTGTCGAAGTTGGCGCAATCTAGCCGCCTCAGCCCGGAATGGAAGCCTTGTCGCGGCGCAATTTCCATGGCACGGCCCTCATGTGACTGAAAAACGAGGCTTGCCCATGCGTCCCACCGTCGCCCCCTACCCCGCCGCCCGTTTGCGGCGCACTCGAACCACCCCGGCGCTGCGCGGATTGGTCCGCGAAAACACGGTGACGGCGGATGACCTGATCTGGCCGGTCTTCCTGCGCGATGGCGAGGGCGAGCGCACTCCGGTGCCCTCGATGCCCGGAGTCGAGCGGCTGACGGTGGATCTTGTGGCAGAGGCCGCGCAGGAGGCCGCCGAACTGGGCATTCCGGCGATTTGTCTCTTTCCCTACACCGGCCCCGAAGCACGCACCGAAGATTGTGCCATGGCCTGGGACCCCGAGAACCTGACCAACCGGGCGATCCGCGCGATCAAGGCGGCGGCGCCCGAGGTGGCGGTGATGACCGACATCGCGCTCGACCCCTACAACATCAACGGCCATGACGGCTTTGTCGTGGATGGAGAGATCGTCAATGACGAGACGGTGGAGGCGCTGGTGAAGATGGCGCTGGCACAGGCCGAGGCAGGCGCCGATATCCTCGGCCCCTCCGACATGATGGATGGCCGGATCGGCGCGATCCGGAGCGCGCTGGAGGAGGCCGGGCACAGTAAGGTGTCGATCCTGAGCTATGCGGCCAAGTATGCCTCTGCGTTTTACGGCCCATTCCGCGATGCAGTCGGGGCCTCTGCCGCGCTCACCGGCGACAAGAATACCTACCAGATGGACCCGGCCAACAGTGACGAGGCGCTGCGGCTGGTGCAGCGCGACCTGGCGGAGGGGGCCGACATGGTGATGGTCAAGCCCGGCCTGCCCTATCTCGACATCATCCGCCGGGTGCGCGACACCTTCGGCGCCCCGACCTTCGCCTATCAGGTGAGCGGCGAATACGCGATGATCGAGGCGGCGGCGGCGAACGGCTGGATCGACGGCGAGAAGGTGATGGTAGAAAGCCTGATGGCCTTCAAACGCGCCGGGTGCATGGGGGTGCTCACCTATTTCGCGCCCCGGATGGCGCGGCGGCTGAAGGCGGGGTGAGACGCGTGGTGCACCATGAATGCGCACCCTGCGGGTTCGGCGGTGTAGGGTGCGCATTCATGGCGCACCTTGTGCGAGCCAAAAACCGCCCATTTCACCTCAACTTGTGGTGACAAGCCTGCCCGACACCCCTATAGATGGACAAAACCGGCGAAAACAGCCGGGTGAGGCATAAGGACAGGCGGATATGATGAGCAAATTCCCCAATCGACGTGTATTCCTCGCAGGGCTCGGCGCGACCACCGCGCTTTCGGCCTGTGGCAACGGCGTGGGCTCCAACAATGGCCCGCGGATCGACGCGCGGGTCGACAGCACGCGGAACTACCTTTTCTCGCGCTACCCCGGCACAGCCGAACTGGAGCAGAAGGCCGCAGGCGTGCTCTTCATGCCGCTGGTCACCAAGGCGGGCTTTGGCGTGGGCGGCAGCTACGGGCGCGGCGCGCTCAGGATCGACAATGCGACTGTCGATTACTACAACGCGATCCAGGCCAACATCGGCTTCCAGATCGGTGCCCAGCAATACGCCCATGCGCTGTTCTTCATGACCCCGGCGGCGCTGCGCGACTTCCGCACCTCCACCGGCTGGTCGGTGGGGGCGGATGCCGAATACGCGCTCAACGACAACGCCGGCAACCTCTCGGCCGAAACGCTCACCGCGCTCGCACCGGTGATCGCCGTGATCTTCGGCCAGGCCGGGCTGATCGTCGGCGCGACGCTCGAAGGCACCAAATACAATCGGATCATCCCGTGAAGCGGTGACCAGACGATCGACCTTGGGGCACCCTTCGGGGTGCCCTTTTTGTTCATGACAAGAGCAAGTGTGCACGCATAAGCTGATTGCGGGAGGACAAAGATATGAAACACATGACCCGGGCAGCCCTGATCGCCGCCCTTGCCCCTGTCACCGCCAGCGCGGCAACGAGCTGCGCCGACATGGGCTCTGCCGCGCCCGAAGGCGTGACGATCACCGAGGCCACGGCGCTCCCTGAGGGAGACGACGTGTCGATGGTGGCGCAATGCCTGCTGCGTGGCGTGATGGCAGAGCGCACCGGCATGGACGGAAAGAGCTATGCGATCCGGTTCGAGCTGCGTCTGCCAGAGGCGTGGGACGGGCGGTTCATGCACCAGTTCAACGGCGGCAACGACGGCGAGGTGAAGCCGGCCGTCGGCGCCGGCACAGGTGTTGGGGCCCCGGCGTTGGAACGCGGCTTCGCCGTGGTCAGCTCGGATGCCGGCCACGACGGCAAGGCGAACCCCGAAGCCGGACTTGCAGGGGGCAACCTCTTCGGGCTCGATTTCGAGGCGCGGCGGGACTACGGTTATGGCGCGGTGGCCAAGCTGCACCCGGTCGCATTGGCGCTGACCGAGGCACATTATGGCAGCGCGCCCGAGCATGTGTATGGCTTTGGGACATCCAACGGCGGGCGGCATGCCATGGTGGCCGCTGAGCGTATGCCCGAGGCCTTCGATGGCCTGCTTGCCGGTTACCCCGGATTCCGCCTGCCCCGCGCCGCGATTCAGCATGCGTGGGATGTGCAGCAGTTCCGGTCGGTCGCGCCGAGCCTTGCAGAGAGTTTCAGCCGCGACGACCTGTCCCTGGTGGCCCAGAAGATCAACGCGGCCTGTGACGGGCTGGATGGCCTTGAAGATGGCGTGGTGTCGGATACCACTGCCTGCCAGCGGGCATTCGATCCGGCCGTGCTTGTGTGCGAGGCGGGTCAGAACAGTGACTGCCTGTCCGCCGCACAGGTGGCCGCGCTGGAGGCCATCCATGCCGGGCCCACCAACGGGGCTGGTGAGCAGCTTTACAGCGACTGGTCCTGGGATCCGGGGATTGCCAGCGGCAACTGGCGGTTCTGGAAGATCGAGAGCACGGTGCCGCCCTGGGGGATGAAGCCGATCATCGCGGTGATGGGCGCAGGCAGCCTATCGCATGTCTTCTCCACCCCGCCCACGGTGGTGGAGGGCACGCCCGATGCGTTGGAGGCCTTCCTGATGGGCTACGACTTCGACACCGAGCCCGCCAAGGTGGACGCGGTGACAGAGGCCTTCCCCGAAAGCCCGATGCAGGTGATGAGCCCGCCCAATGCCGACAACCCCACGCTGGAGGGCCTTCAGGAGGCCGGTGGCAAGCTGGTGGTGTTTCACGGTACGGCAGACCCGGTGTTCTCCTTCAATGACACCGCCCGCTGGTTCGAGGCGCTGAACGGCAACAACCCCGATGCGGTGGATTTTGTGCGGTTCTATGCGATTCCGGGCATGCCCCATGGTCAGGGCGGTAACTCCGCAGACAGCGCAGACCTTCTCGGTGCGTTGATCGCTTGGGTCGAAGACGGGCAGGCTCCCGACGAGGTGGATACCGCCTTTCGCGCCGGAAACCCCGAAGCCGGAGGCAACGCCGGTGCAAAGCGCGTGCTCTGCCCCTGGCCCGAGGTTCTGCGCCACGATGGAAGCGGCTTTACCTGCGCCGAATGACCCAAAGCGCGGGGCTGCCTGATGGCCCCGCGCAGAATACCGCTATACAGCGCCCCCGGCGGGCTGTAGAGACGCGCCCTTACGCCCCTCTCCTCTCCCCGGATACTGACCTGTGAAACAAGCCCTCGCCACCGCCATCGCCGACCGCGGCTACACCAGCCTGACCCCCGTGCAGGAGGCGGTTGGTGACCCGGCCCACGCAGGGGCCGATCTGCTGGTTTCGGCACAAACCGGCTCGGGCAAGACCCTGGGCTTCGGCATCGCCATTGCACCCACTCTGCTGGGTGAGGCCGAGGCCTTCGGCCCCGCGGAGGTGCCGCTGGCGCTGGTGATCGCGCCCACGCGGGAGTTGGCATTGCAGGTGAAGCGGGAGCTCTCGTGGCTTTACGCAGGTGCGGGGGCTGTCGTGGCCTCCTGTGTCGGCGGCATGGATATGCGCGATGAGCGGCGCGCCTTGGCACGCGGCGCGCATATCGTGGTGGCCACGCCGGGCCGCCTGCGCGACCATATCTTGCGTGGATCGATGGAGATGCAGGGCATCCGCGCCGTGGTGCTCGACGAGGCCGACGAGATGCTTGACCTCGGCTTTCGCGAGGAGCTGGAGTTCATCCTCGGCGAAGCGCCGCAAGAGCGCCAGACGCTGCTCTTCTCGGCCACGGTGCCCCCTGCCATCGCCGAACTTGCCAAGAGCTACCAGCGCGATGCGGTGCGCATCGAGAGCAAGGCCGACACCAGCCAGCACGCCGATATCGAGTATCTGGCGATGGCCGTGGCGGAGGCCGACCTTGAGCATTGCGTGATAAACACCCTGCGCTATTACGAAGCGCCCAATGCAATCGTCTTCGCCAACACCCGTGCGACCGTGGGCCGGATTACCACGCGGCTGGCGAACCGGGGCTTCAAGGTTGTGGCACTTTCGGGCGAGCTTTCGCAGCAGGAGCGGACCAACGCGCTTCAGGCCATGCGCGACGGCCGGGCACGGGTTTGCGTGGCCACCGATGTGGCGGCCCGGGGGATCGACCTGCCCAACCTCGATCTGGTGGTGCATGCCGAGCTGCCCGGCAGCCACGAAACCCTGCTCCACCGCTCGGGCCGCACTGGGCGCGCGGGCCGCAAGGGGGTGAGCGTGCTGGTCGTCACCCCCCGCAGCCGCAAGAAGGCGCTGCGGGTGTTAGGCATGGCGCAGATCACCGCCAAATGGGCCGAGCCGCCCTCAGCCGAGGCGGTGCAGGCCCGCGATGCCGACAGAATGCTGGAAGACCCGGTTTGGGAGGAGGCCCCGCGCGAAGAGGAGGCCGATGCAATTGCCCGACTGGTCGACCGGTTCAGCCCCGAGCTGCTTGCGGCGGCCTTTCTGCGCAACTATACCAGCCAGCATTCGGCGCCCGAAGAGCTTTCGGGTGACCTGAAGCCGAAGCCGCGCGAAGAGTTCGGAGCGTCCGTCTGGTTCTCGGTCAGCCAGGGCCGCAATCAGGGTGCGGAGCCGCGCAGGCTGTTGCCGATGCTCTGCAAGGGCGGCGGGCTGACGCGCGATGACATCGGCGCCATCCGGGTTGGCGCGGATGAGAGCTACGTTGAGGTGCGGGAAGGCGCGGTCAAACGCCTGCGCGATCACCTGGGCGCGGATATGACCGTGGAAGGCCGCACGCGGCTGGCGCAGGTCGATGGCGTGCCGGAGGGGCTGGACCGCCCCGCCCGAGGGCCTAAGCCTGAACGAAAAGGCAGGTTCGACAAACCGGGCAAGGCGAAAGGGCCAGCGAGGCCCAAACGCGAGCCGCGTGTGGAGCAGGCCATGGAAGAGCCGCGAAAGGCGACGCCCGAGTCGGTCCCTGCCCCGGCGGCCCCGGCCCAACCCACGCAGGCGCCGTCGTCGGCCCCCCAGAAGGGCCTGCGCAAGCCGCGCCATGGCTCGGCGGCGGAAACATACCGGGCAGGCGCGGCCGATCCGAGCGCACCGATGGGCAAACCCCGCCGCAAGGGGCCGCCGCCCCCGCCGGGCAAGCCGAGCAGCAAGAAGAACCGGGCGCGCGCGGCGGAGGGCGGCGGCGACGCGCGGCCCGTCCGCAAAGAGGGCAAGCCGTCTGGCAAGTTTGGCGGCAAACCCGGCGGCAAGCCCGCAGGAAAGTTCGGCGGAAAGCCGGGAGGCAAACCCGCCGGTGGCTTCAAGGGCAAATCCGGCGGGAAACCGGGCGCGCGGCCCGGTGGTAAGCCCGGCGGAAAACCCGCAGGCAAGTTTGCCGGACCGAAGCGCGGAAAAACCTGACCGCGGTCAGTCGAAGGCCTTGAGGCGCTTGATGAGCGATGAGGTGTCCCAGCGCCCGCCGCCCATGGTCTGCACGTCCTTGTAGAACTGGTCGACCACCGCCGTTATCGGCAGGGCCGCGCCGATCTCGTTACCGGTGGACAGGCAGATATCGAGATCCTTGCGCATCCAGTCCACCGCAAAACCGTGGGTGAAGTGATCGTCCACCATGGTCTCGTAACGGTTGGCCATCTGCCAACTGCCCGCCGCGCCGTCCTTGATGACCTGAACCACCGCTTTCGGGTCGAGCCCGGCCTTCTGGGCGAAGTTGATGCCCTCTGAGAGCCCCTGCACCAGCCCCGCAATGCAGATCTGGTTGACGCATTTGGTGAGCTGGCCAGCGCCGCTCTCCCCCATCAGCTGGCAATTCTTGGCATAGGCGTCGATGATGGCTTCGGCCCTTGCATAGGCGCCCTCGTCACCGCCGCACATCACGGCCAGCGCCCCGTTCTCGGCACCCGCCTGCCCGCCGGAGACGGGCGCATCCACGAAACTGACCTGGCCTTCATTGGCCGCGGCATACATCTCGCGGGTGACGGCGGCGCTGACGGTGGTGTGATCGACGAAAACGCTGCCCGCGCTCATCGCCGCAAGCGCCCCACCCTCGCCCACGCAGACAGCGCGCAGGTCATCATCGTTGCCGACACAGGCCATGACAAAATCTTGCCCATCGGCTGCCTCGGCAGGTGTTTTCGCAGCTTTTCCGCCGTGCTCTTCCACCCATTTTTCGGCCTTGGCAAAGGTGCGGTTGTACACCGTCACCTCATGCCCGGCCTTCGCCAGGTGCCCGGCCATCGGGTAGCCCATGACGCCCAGTCCAAGAAATGCCACCTTCGCCATGTCTTTATCCTCCCGCATGGTTCCATTACGTTGGCTTCCTAACTACCCCGCAGGGGCTGAAGGTCAACCGAGGGACATTCATGGCACGCATCTTTCGCTGGCTTCTGCGGACCGTGACGGGCGTGCTTCTGCTCGCTTTCCTCGCCGCCTGCATCACCTATTACCTCGCCTCGCGGTCGCTCCCGGATTACAACGCACGGCTCACCGTGGCGGGGCTTTCCGGGCCGGTGGAGATCGTGCGCGACAACGCGAATGTGCCGCATATCTTCGGCTCCACCGATGAAGACGTCTACTTCGGCCTCGGCTTTGCCCACGCGCAGGACCGGCTCTGGCAGATCACCATGGCGCGACGCGCGGCGCAGGGCCGGCTTTCGGAGCTCTTTGGCGTGCGCACGGCCAAGACCGATGAGCTGCTGCGGCGGTTCGGGCTTTACGAGGCCGCCTCGGCGTCGCTCTCATCGCTCGATGCCGAGACCCGGGGCGCGCTTGAGGCCTATTCGGCGGGCATCAACGCCTGGATCAACGCCGTGAACGAAGGGGCATTGGGGCGCGGCGCGCCGGAATTCTTCCTGTTCTCGCGTGAGATTGCGCCATGGCGGCCTGCCGATACCGTGGCGATGGGCAAGGTGATGGCGCTCCAGCTTTCCGGGCAGCTTCCTCAGGAGGTGCTGCGCGCGCGGGTCTCGCTGCAACTGCCCGAGGCGCGGCTGGCCGATATCCTGCCCGATGATCCCTCGAGCGGCACCGCCGCCCTGCCCGATTATGCCAGCCTCGTGCCCATCGACGGCCCGCAGGATGGCTGGACCCAATTCGCCCTAGATCCGCTTTCGCCGGTCAAGCCCCCCGCCTTTGCCGGGGCCTCCAACGCCTGGGCTGCGGCGCCCAAGCGCTCGGCGGCGGGCAAGTCGCTTTTGGCGAACGATCCGCACCTTGAACTGACGGCGCCGACGATCTGGTATCTGGCCCGTATCGAGCTGGAAACGGGCGGCGTGATCGGGGCGACGATCCCAGGCATTCCCTTCGTGCTTTCAGGCCGGTCGGATGCGCTGGCCTGGGGCATCACCTCGGCCTACCTCGACGATCAGGACGTGTTCATGGAGGAGCTGAACCCGGCCAACAGCCAGGAATACCGCACGCCAACGGGCTGGAAGCGCTTTTCGACCAAGAGTTCGATCATCCGGATCAAGGATGCTGAGCCGATCACCATCACGCTGCGGCGCACCGAGAACGGCCCGGTGCTGCCCGGCTCCCATTACAACCTCTCGTCGGTCACCCCACCCGGCCACGTGGCCGCGCTGGGGTGGACAGCACTTTCCCCCCGCGACACCTCGATGCAGGCGGCGATGGGGCTTCAGAAGGCGAAGTCGATCGAAGAGGCCATCGACGCGATGGAGCTCTTCATCGCGCCAGCCCAGAACCTCACGCTTGCCGAGCCCGAGCGGGTGGCGCTGAAGATGGTGGGCGCCATGCCCCGCCGCAACCCGGCGCATTCCAGCCAGGGCCGGATGCCTGCGCTTGGATGGCGCGCCGAGAACCGCTGGTCGGGGCGCATCCCCTACGCGAAGAACCCCGAGTTCATCGACCCCGAAGGAGGCATTCTGGGCAATACCAACAACAAGACGGTCAATAGGCCCTTCCCCGAGCATGTGGCCTTTCGCTGGGGCGATACGCAGCGCATCCAGCGGTGGACCCGGCTTATGCAGAACCGCGAGGTCCACACCCGCGAAAGTTTCATCGAGACCCAGCTCGATACCGTCAGCTTCACCGCGCGGGCGCTGCTGCCGCTGATCGCGAAAGACCTCTGGTTCACCGGAGAGGCCGCGCCCGAGGGCACGACCGAACGGCAACGCCAACGCGCGCTGGAACTTCTGGCCAACTGGAACGGCGAGATGAGCGAGCACCTGCCCGAGCCGCTGATCTTTGCAGCCTGGCTCAGGCATCTGCAAAACCGGCTGATCCGCGACGAACTTGGCCCGCTTGCCGCAGAGTTCAACCACCCGGAGCCGCTGTTTCTTGAACGGGTGTTCCGCGATGTCGACGGTGCTGCGATATGGTGCGATGTTGTGCAATCGACTGCCGAGGAGAGCTGCACCGACATTGCCCGCATCGCGCTGGACGAGGCGCTGCTCTGGATCGGCGAAAACTACGGCACCCAGCTTGAAAGCCTGCGCTGGGGCGATGCCCACGAGGCCCAGCACGATCACCAGGTGCTGGGCGAGGTGCCGGTGCTGAAGTGGATCGTGAACATCCACCAGAGCACCTCCGGCGGGGATTTCACCCTGCTCCGAGGTCGCACCAAGGGCACCGGACCGGCCCCCTATGCCAATGTCCACGGTGCGGGCTATCGCGGGGTGTATGACTTCTCCGATCCTGACAGCTCGGTCTTCATCACGGCAACCGGCCAGTCAGGGCACCCGCTGTCACGCCACTACGACGATCTCGGCGCGCTGTGGCGGCGCGGCGAGTACATCCCGATGTCGCTAGACCCGGAGCTGGCCCGTGCGGCCAACGTGGGCGTGACGGTGCTGACGCCAGCGGAGTGACAGCCGTGCGCCCCGGGCGTCAGGGCTCGTCCCGCGCCCGCTCTTCCAGCGCCTTCCGGGTGGCGAAGTAGCCGAAATCCTTGACCAGAAGCACAAGGTCACCTTCCGCGTCGAAGCCTGCGTAAATGTCGGCGGAGAAGGTCTCGAAGCTGGGGTCAAAGAGCAACACGTCACGGCCTTCCGCCGAGAGCGTGGCCAGCGGGATTGCTGCATCGGCCTCCGCCAGCGCCGCCCTGACGGCCTCTTCGTCAAGGCGCGCCACGGCCTCCACATCGCCCAGGGCCACCACGTCATCCGAAGAGAAGTCGAGGTCGATGGGGCGGTTCTTTCGGCCCACCGTCTCCCAGGTTTCCACCGGGTCTTCGGAGAGGCGCAGGGCGACCATCCCGATCACACGGGGCTCGTCGACCGGGCGATAGATGAGGGCCGGATAGCGCCCTTCCGGCACATCCAGATCGAAGGCCGGGCGATCTGCCGAGGCGATCGGGTCTGTCAGGGTCAGTCCGGCGGGGCCGATATCGACCTCTCCGGCCTCGATAACCTCAGCGCCCTGTGCCGCCGGGTCTCCGGTGACAACCTCGGCGGAAGAGAAGACCTCGGTTTCAAGGGCACCGCCCAGTCCGGAGCCCTCGCCTTGCAGGCCCGCAACCACCAGGAACGCGCCGCCGCCCAGCATGAGCGCCGCCCAAATGCCGCCGCCGATCCAGTAGTAATGTTTCTGGCTCTTCAGCACCTGCGCCTCCACGATAGACCTGCGCCTGCGCCCACGCGGAGCAGGCCCATCGCCCATGCCCCCTGCCCGCTCACAGCTTGGAAAACTCCGCCTTCTGGCGCGGCGTCCAGCGCAGGCTCAGGGTCCAGCCTTCTTCCGTCTCCTCCTCCTGCTCCACCACGCCCCGCTCGAAGAGCCAGGCCCGTGCGCGGCCCTCGCTGAACGGCAGCGTGAGGGTTTCCTCGCTGCGCACCCCTTCAAGGTGGGCGGTGACTACGGTCTGAAGGTCGTCCAGCCCGGCTCCGGAGACAGCCGATATCACCAGCACGTCCTCACGACGCGCGGCCTGGTTGCGAACGGCATCCGCGTCTTCGTCCGCCAGCAGGTCAATCTTGTTCCAGAGTTCGAGGCGCGGCACGGTTTCGGCCACGCCGAGGCTGTCCAGAATGCTGTCCACGTCGCGCGCCTGGTTCTCGGTTTCGTCCGAGGCGATGTCGCGCACGTGGAGGATGAGATCGGCCTCCAGCACCTCTTCCAGCGTGGCCCGGAAAGCCGCGACCAGTTCGGTCGGGAGGTTGGAGATGAAGCCCACGGTGTCGGAGAGGATCACCTTGTCGCCGGAGTTCAGCTCGATGGCGCGCATCGTCGGGTCGAGCGTGGCGAAGAGCATGTCCTTTGCCATCACCTCTGCCCCGGTCAGACGGTTAAACAAGGTGGACTTGCCCGCGTTGGTGTAGCCTACCAGCGCGACCACCGGAAACGGCACCTTGGCGCGAGCGGCGCGATGCAACGCGCGGGTTTTCGTGACCTTGGACAGCTGGCGGCGGATGCGGGTGACGGCCTCGTCAATGGCGCGGCGGTCGGCCTCGATCTGGGTTTCGCCGGGGCCGCCGACAAAGCCGAGGCCGCCGCGCTGCCGCTCAAGGTGTGTCCAGGCGCGCACAAGCCGGGTGCGCTGGTAGGAGAGCGCCGCAAGCTCGACCTGCAGCACACCCTCCCGGGTGGCGGCGCGATCAGCGAAGATCTCGAGGATCAGCCCGGTCCGGTCCAGCAGTTTGACCTTCCAGGCCTGCTCCAGGTTGCGTTGCTGCACCGGCGTCACCGGCCCGTCGATCAGCACAAGGCCGATGTCCTGGGCCTGCATCAGCGCCTTGAGTTCATCCATTTTGCCGCTGCCGAAAAGCGTCCCGGGCTGCGGCTGGCGCAAAGACACAACCTCTCCGGCGACAACCTCCAGCCCCGGAAGGGCCAACGCGAGGGCCATCGCCTCTTCAAGCGCGGGCCCGGCGGCGCGGCGCTCGGGGTCTGTCTGGATGTCGGGGTGGAGCACCAACGCACGGGTCGGCCGCTCCGCGGTATCGTAAAATTCCGCTATTCTTCGCCCTCGTAGAGGCTGATCGGCTGTGCCGGCATGACGGTTGAAATCGCATGCTTGTAGACAAGCTGGGATTGTCCGTCGCGGCGCAGCAGGACGCAGAAGTTGTCAAACCATGTGATAACGCCCTGAAGTTTCACGCCGTTGATCAGGAAGATGGTCACCGGGACCTTCGTCTTCCGCACATGATTGAGAAATGCATCCTGCAAATTCTGTTTGTCGTTGGCCATTTCAATGCCTTGTTCTTGTCGTTGCTTCGGTCACGCACGCATTCGGGCGCCCTGCCTCGGACCGCGAGCCCCCGTCCACGGGGCCACTATGGAGGCTGCATTGCCAAGATTCCACCCCCAAATTCAGAGCGCTAGCCGCGCTGCGGCAAGGGGGCCTCAGGCGCGCCAGAATTCGGGATTGAGCAGGGCGATGAGGGCCAGCGCCTCGACCCGGCCCACCACCATCGCCCCAGCGAGGATTGTCTTGGCCGTGTCGGTGACCTGAATGTAGCTGATCGCACCGCCGCCACCTACTTCAGCGAGTTGCCCTGCAGTGGAGAGGGCCGAGAGCGACAACACCATGGATTGCTCGAAGGTCAGCCCGGTGGCCGCCAGCATCGCCGAAATCCCGGCCAGCGACATCGCGTAGAGCATGAAAAACAGCCAGGCGATATAGGCGCCCCGCCGCCGCATGTGCCGCCCGAAAGCACCGCCCGAGCCGCTGATGGAATGCGGGTGCACCAGCCGCTCCATCTCGCGGTGGCCGTGCTTGTAGAGCGCATAAACCCTCAGCAGCTTCACCCCGCCCGCCGTGGTAGCCACGCCGCCGCCCACCAGCGCCAGCCCCATCAGCACCATGCCAGGCGTCTGCAGGCCCGACCATGTTTCCGTGCCGCCCCATTCGGCACTGGTGAATCCCGTGGTCGTCAGGAAGCTCGCCACCGAGAAGACGGCTCCCCAGAGCGCGCGCAGCGCGGCGCCGAGATCGGCCACGTCGTCCACCTCGAAGGCGCCGATCCAGTGGCGCAGGAACAGGGCCGAGGGGACGAGGATGATGGTGTAGAAGGCAATGCGCGCTTCCACGTCGCGATAGACGGCGCTGATCCGGTCGGGCCCGTACCCGTAGCCAGGCGAGAAGGTTTTGCGGCTGAAGGCGAAGACGAAGAAAAACAGGATCATCGCCTCGCCCACCAGCCCGGCGCGGGCCTCCGAAAGCCCGTCGACGGGTGAGATTCCGGAGGTGGAGAGCACGCTCATCGCGTGGCAGATGGCAATAAGCGGGTCTTCGCCGGCGCCCACCAGGGAGATCCAGAGAACGCCCGTGAGTGCGATGTAAACCGGGCCCATCTGCAACGCCAGCCGCACGAGGCGCTCGCGCGGGTCGGTCTGGGCATCGGCATCCAGCACCCTGTCGCGCCGGGATCCCGATCCGGGGCGCGCCATCGAAGTGACCTCGAAGCCGCCGAGGTTGAGCGGGGCCATGATGGCCGCCGCCGTGACCCAGATGAAGAGCCCCCCCATCCAGCCCACGATGGCGCGCCACAGATGCACCGTTTCGCGCAGCCGCTCCGGCTCGAACAGCGTTGCCCCGGTGGTGGTCAACGAAGAGAGCATCTCGAACCACGCATTGAAGTAGGTCGTGTTGCCCACCGCCTCGTAGAATGGCCAGGCGAGCATGAAGGGCAGCAGCGCATAGGCGGCCACGAGCGCGGTGAGGTGGCTGCGCGCAAGGCTGCGTGGCTTCATGTGGAAGGTGGCAATGCCGAGAAAGATGACCAGGACCAGAAACAGCGTGCCGGCATAGAAGAAACTGCGGGCCGACAACCAGTCTCGCACTGTGACGGCATGGAACACCGGCAGATACATCATCACCGCGCAGATCCCCATCAGGATGACGATCAGCGGGAGTTCGAGCAGGATGCGGCGCATGTCGCGGCGGCCTCAGAAAAAGTCGATGGAGACCTGCAACAGCCGCTCCACCTCGGGCACATCATCGGCCATGGCAAAGATCACGATCACGTCGCCCTCTTCGATGCGGGTTTCGGCCACCGGCTTGATGTATTCCTCGCTCCGCATCACGGCGCCCACGGTCACGCCCTCGGGGAAGTCGATGTCGCGGATCTTCTGGCCGGAGAGCGGCGAGGTGGAGAGCACCTGCGCCTCGATCACCTCGGCTTCGGCATCGCCGATGGAATAGACGCCGCGCACCCGACCATGGCGGATATGGCGCAGGATCGAGCTCACCGTGGTGGCGCGCGGGTTGATAAACGCATCAATCTCAAGCGGACGCATCAGCGGAACCAGCGTCGGGTCGTTCACAAGGCAAATGGCCATGGGGCAGCCGTTGGATTTGGCCCGCACGGCGGCCAGCAGGTTGACCTTGTCGTCATCGGTGACGCAGAGCACGGCGTCGGCCTTGTTGATGTTGGCCTCGATCAGCAGCTCCCGCGAGAGGCCGTCTCCATTGAGCACGATGGTCCGCTCCAGCGCGTCGGCGGCCTTTTCGGCAATCGAGCGCGACCGTTCGATAACCTTGGCCCGGATCCGGTCGGTCTGCTTCTCCAGCGCTTGCGCGACTGCGAGGCCGACGTTGCCGCCCCCGATGATCACGACGCGCTCCTGCTTACGCAGGACCTTGCCGAAAATCTCCATCGTCCGGGTCGTGTCATCGGTGTTGGCGCAGACATAGATCTGGTCACCGGCGAAGAGCTGGTCGCCCGGATCGGGGGCGAAGAGCTTGTTCTGGCGACGCACGCCCACAACGATGGCCCGGAGGGTTGAAAACAGGTCGGTCAACTGGCGCAGCGGGGTGTTGAGCACCGGGCAATCATCATCGAGCTGAATACCAAGAAGCTGGGCGCTCCCGCCCAGAAAACGCTCGGTGTCAAAGGCGGCCGGCGCGGCGAGGCGTTGAAGCGCGGCTTCGGCCACCTCGCGTTCGGGGCTGATCACCACGTCGATCGGCATGTGGTCACGGCGATAGAGATCGGAATAGATCGCCGTCAGGTAGCTCTGCGAGCGCAGGCGGGCGACCTTGCGCGGGATCGAAAACACCGAATGCGCCACCTGGCAGGTGACCATGTTCACCTCGTCCGAATGCGTAGCCGCGATGATCATGTCGGCATCCCGGGCGCCTGCCCTGTCGAGGATGTCCGGGTAGCTGGCATGGCCCGCAATGCCCTGCACATCGAGCGAATCCGTGGCCCGGCGCACGAGCTCGGCGTTGTTGTCCACCACAGTCACGTCGTTGCGCTCGCCCGAGAGGTGCCGCGCGATCTGCCAGCCGACCTGGCCCGCGCCACAGATGATGACCTTCATGGCCTTGAAGCCCTCCCGGGGCCTTTCGTTTCGTTCCGAAACATTGCTTGGCACGGGGCCGGGATGGGGTCAACGGGCGGCGCACACCGCTGCCCGGCCTTCAAAATACGAAGCCGCCGCGGAGGACGGCTGCTGTGATCCGATACAGGCGAACCGGTCAGCTCGCGGTGGTGGCCGGAACCGGGTAGATGAACCCGTCGATCGGATAGGGCCGCCCGTAAGCCGCAGGCTGGCTCTTCACTTTCACCACCGACCAGTCATTCTTCTCGGAAATGTCGATCACCGACATTCCGAGGCTGACCTGGTTGCGCTTCCAGTTGGCGTGGTCGATCTCGATTTCGCGGTCGGAGATCACCTTGGACACCACGGCGACATGCCCCATGGGCAGCTTGGAGGTGCCGGAGAACGCCATCACAGACCCGACCACCGGCGTGTGCCCCCGAGCATAGGTGCCGTGGGCGCTGCCCCACCAGGTGTTGGCGTTGCCGCGAATTTCCACGCCGCTCGCGTTGCGCGCAAAGGGCACACACCACACGCGCGCGCCGCGCGACCGCAGGCTGCGCGCTTCCGAGATGGCATAGTCGAGCAACTCGGGCTTGAGCTGCGGCGCCGTCATGGTGGAAAGGGTCTCATTGCCGCGCTTGGCCCCGCAGGCCGCCGTCAGCAAAAGTGCTGCGCAAAGCAGCGGAAATCGCAGGGCTTTTGCCCGATTGGTTGTCCCCAGCCTCATCCGTCCCTCGAGTATTTGTTCTCGCTGCGGTTTTTCTCTCCGATACGTGAACAAATTTCAAGCTCGGCTGAAATCGTGGCGGTAATCCTGCCTGCTCGTGGGCGACATTCTGCCAACTCGCCGCTTTTTTGAGCAGTCTACGCCCGGCAGATGGTGACGCTGGCGTGCCGGGGCCAGGCGCTTTCCGGCCCGGCCTTCCCCTTCCGCCCCTGCCGCGCGCCGCCCTATTCCGCCGCCTGGCTCTCTATATGCGCCACCCGGGCTCCGGCCTTGGTGGAGGTCACCACGCCGAGCGACTTCAGCTTGCGGTGCAGCGCGGACCGCTCCATGCCAACAAAAGTCGCCGTGCGGGAGATGTTCCCGCCGAAGCGGTTGATCTGGGTCAGCAGATACTCGCGCTCGAACAGCTCCCGCGCCTCGCGCAGCGGCAGTGTGGCCAGCCCGCCCGAGAGCACCACGCGCCCGTCCTCTTCTTCCGAACTCTCGCCGCTCTTCAGCTCGCGCGCGTCGATGGGATCGGTGGTTTCGCCCAGAATGAGGGCGCGCTCGATGATGTTCTTCAACTGCCGGACATTGCCGGGCAGGTGCATCGTTTGCAGCAGGGCATCGGCCTCCTGCGACAGCTCGCGAATGGTAAGGCCCTGGCTGGCGTTGAACTCGGCGATGAAATGTCGCGCCAACTCGGGAATATCCTCGCGCCGTTCCTCCAGCCCCGGCACCCGGATCGGGACCACGTTCAGCCGGTGATACAGCTCTTCACGGAAGCTGCCGCGCGCAATCTCCGCTTCCAGATCGCGGTTGGTAGAGGAAATGACCCGCAGATCCACACGCACCTTATCGTTGCCGCCAACGCGCTGGAACTGCTGCTCCACCAGCACCCGCAGGATCTTCGATTGTGTGCCGAGCGGCATGTCGGCCACCTCGTCGAAGTAGAGCACGCCGCCATGGGCCTCTTCCAGCAGGCCCGGCTCCACCCCACGCGCGTCGCTCTCGCGCCCGAAGAGCACTTCTTCCATCCGGTCCGGCTCGATCGAGGCGGAGTTGACGGATACGAAAGGCGCCGAGGCGCGCGACGAATTTGCGTGGATGTAGCGCGCTGCCACTTCCTTGCCGGCGCCTGCCGGGCCCGTCAGCATCACCCGGCCGTTCGACTTGGTGACCTTGTCGAGCTGGCTCTTGAGCGCCTTGAAGGCCGTGGAGGTGCCGACCATGTCGGTCACACTCACTTCCTTGCGGCGGAGCTGGCTGTTCTCGCGGCGCAGGCGCGATGTTTCCATTGCGCGGCGGATTACCACCATGAGCTGGTCGATGTTGAAGGGCTTTTCGATGAAGTCGTAGGCCCCCTGCTTGATCGCCGCCACCGCGATTTCGATGTTGCCGTGGCCCGAGATGATGACGATCGGGATGTCGGGGTTGTCGCGCTTCACGGTCTTGAGGATGTCGATGCCATCCATCCGGCTGTCCTTCAGCCAGATGTCGAGGATCAGCAGCGCCGGCGGGCTCTCGTTGATTTCCGCCATGGCATCGTCGGAATTGCCGGCCAACCGGGTCTGAAAGCCCTCGTCGCGCAGGATATCGCCCACCAGCTCGCGAATGTCTCTTTCGTCGTCCACTATCAGAATATCGGTCATCTCTGCTCTTCCTTCCTTTCCTGTCATTCGGCGGCTGCGCTGACCTCGACGCTGCGCGGAAGCCGCACCACGGCCAGCGCGCCACGGTGCGCGCCTTCCGTGAAGGGCTCGGCATCGGTGAGGTCGAGGCTGCCGCCATGTTCTTCGATAATTTTCTTCACGATGGGCAGGCCGAGGCCGGTGCCCTTTTCGCGGGTCGTCACATAGGGCTCGAACAGGCGCCCGCGGTCTTCCGGCAGGCCGATTCCGTTGTCGGCGACTTCCACCACGGCCTCGCTGCCGTCGATGAAGAGCCGCACCCGGACTTCCGGCGCGTGGCCCTCCGGAGCGCCCTTTTCCTGAAGGCTCTCGATGGCCTCGCCTGCGTTCTTGATGAGGTTGATAAGCGCTTGGCTGACCATGGTTTCATCGAGGTCCGCCACCACACCGCCGGTGTCATCGGTGTACTGCAGAGCCTCGCCGAGGTTCTCGCGTTGCAGCAGAACCGCATCGCGCAGCACCGCGGCCAGATCCACCGGCTTGCGGTCAGGTTCCGGCATGCGGGCGAACTTGGAAAACTCGTCGACGATCCGGCGCAGGTCGCCGGTCTGGCGCACGATAACGCCGGTGAGCTGATCCAGGCTCTCGGCCTCATCGCCCGCCATCGGGGTGAACTTGCGGCGGATGCGCTCGGCAGAAAGCTGGATCGGGGTGAGCGGGTTCTTGATTTCGTGGGCGATGCGGCGGGCCACGTCGCCCCAGGCGGCCATGCGCTGGGCCGTCACCAACTCGGAAACGTCATCGAAGGCCACCACGTAGCCTTCGATCTCGCCTTCCTCGCCGCGTCGCCGGGCCATGCGCACCAGCAGCGTTTCCAGCTTGCCCTTGCGGTTGATCTTGATCTCTTCCCGGGTCACGTCCTTTTCGCCCATCCGCAACCGCTCCAGAAGGCCCGCGAATTCGGGCACAGCCTGCCCTATGGCCACGAGCGGATCGCTTTCCTCCTCGAGGTCGAGAAGGGTGTGGGCAGAGCGGTTCATGAACTGAACGCGCCCGTCCGGGTCCAGCCCGATGACGCCCGCAGTCACCGAAGAGAGCACCTGCTCGAACAGCCGCCGCCGCTCTTCGATCCTGGCCGAGTTATCCAGAAGTCGGTCGCGCTGGCCTTTCAGCTGCCGGGTCATCTGGTTGAAGATCCGGCCAAGCATGGCGATCTCATCATCGCCGGAATCCTCGATCACCCGCACCTCGAGGTCCCCCTCGCCCACCCGCTGCGCCGCGCCGGTCAGGCGCCCGACGGGGCGGCTGAGGCGCTCGGCAAACCACAGGCCGAGCCAGACCGAGGCAAGGATGAGGATGACGGCAAAACCGAGGTAGATCACCCCGAACTCGAACAGCCGCCGCCCGCGCTCCTGCTCCAGCTGGTTGTAGACTGTGACGGTTTCTTCGGTGTCGTCGAGCAGGCCCAGAAGCTGGCCGTCGACCTCGCGGGACACGTAAAGGTAGCGGTCGGGAAATGCCTGTAGCCGAAGCAGCGCGCGGAACTCGCTGTTCTCCCAATCTTCGATGATGACCGTCTCGCCTGTCCGCGCGGCCTCCAGCTGCTCTTCGGAGGGTTTCTCGAAATCGAAGAGATAGGAGCGCTCGCCACGCGCCCGGAGCTCCCCGCCACCGTCAATCACATAGGCCTCACGCAGGCCCCGCTGCACCTGGGCCTGTCCCTGCCCCAGCACCTGGCGTATCTGCCCGTCGGTCACCGCGCCGCGCGCTGCGCGGGCGACGTTGAGATAGCCCGCCAGCACGGCGGCGTC
The DNA here is from genome assembly GCF_018424695.1 of Vannielia litorea. Taxonomy (GTDB): domain Bacteria; phylum Pseudomonadota; class Alphaproteobacteria; order Rhodobacterales; family Rhodobacteraceae; genus Vannielia; species Vannielia litorea_A. The sequence continues at coordinate 50,392 of NZ_QTNQ01000005.1, read as the reverse complement.
CTGTTCGAGATCGTGGCGATGCTCGGCCTTGTAGGCCTGTGCCGCCTCCAGCGAAGCGCCCACCACCTCGCGCACCCGGTCGGAAAACCAGCTTTCCAGCCCGAGGTTGATGGTGAGCCCGGCAAAGACCGCGACGAGAATGGTGGGCACCGCGGCGATCAGGGCAAAGACGCCGGTGAGCCGCAGGTGAAGCCGCGAGCCCGCCGACTTGCGGCGGCGCGCGGCCACCAGCTTGCCCACCTGCCACAGCACCAGGGCCGCGACGATGAGCACATAGACGATGTCGGCGAGGAGAATCGCGCGTAGCGCAGGCGAGTTTGCACCCTGCCCGAAGGGTCCGAGCGTCAGGTATGTTCCGATTGCCAGCGCCGGGCCGAGAACCACCAACGCGAGCGTCGCCGCGTTGCGCAAACGGCGCAATCTACGCAGTTTTACCAGGCGTTCCCACCCAAACGCTCGTGCGGAGGATCCCACCGCATGCCTCACATATCTTGTGCCCCCGAAGGGGCATACCGCCATATCCCGTGATCTCACCGGGGGTCTGAGACCCCTCTGCCACGGCTCTGTTGCCCTTTTACATCAATTTGCGGCGGCGTGTCACCTGAATATCGAGGTCATTTATCTTCTTGCGGAGGGTATTTCGGTTAATGCCCAGCAAATCCGCACACTTGGCCTGGTTTCCTCCAGTGGCATCGAGGGCGATTTCGATCAGCGGAAGCTCCACTTCCTTGAGAATCCTCGTGTAGAGGCCGGGCGGCGGGAGGGCGCCGCCATGCAGATCGAAATAGCGGCGCAGGTGCTTTGCCACCGAGGCCGAAAGCTTCTCGCCATCGCCGCCGCCGACCAGCGGTTCGATCTCGGGTTGGGAAGACAGCACCGCCTCCACGTCGGGCAGGCCGATCTGTTCTTCGGTTGCGGTCACGACAAGGCGGCGAATGGTGTTTTCGAGCTGGCGAACGTTGCCGGGCCAGCTGTAGGCGCGGATCAGTTCCATGGCCTGAGACCCGATGCGGCGCGGGGCACTTCCCGGCTCGGAGCGCGCAAGAAAATGCTCGGCCAGCAGCGGGATGTCATCGACCCGCTCGCGCAGCGCCGGCACGTTGATGGTGACGCCACCGAGCCGGTAAAACAGATCCTGCCGGAAGCCGCCGCCCTCCATCCGCTCCATCAGATTGCCCTGGGAGGTGGACATCACGCGCGGCGCGGTGTCTCCGAAGGCATCGAGCATCCGCACGATCCGGCCTTGCGCCTCGTCATCGAGATCGGCAATTTCGTCAAACAGCAGCGAGCCACCGCGCGCCCGGGCAACCACCTGCGCCGGCCCGTCGGCGCCTTGCAGATCACCGGGCGACACCACCACGAAAGGCAGGGTGCGCCGGTCGGAGAAGTCATGAATAGCCTTTGCTATCAATGACTTGCCAGTTCCACTCTCGCCCGTGATGAGCACCGGAAGATCGGTATTCATGACCTTGGCGACGAGCCGGTAAAGCCCCTGCATCTGCGGTGTGCGGCCGACGAGCGGCAGATCGCCATCTGCTTGCGGGGCCTCGGAGGCCTCCGATTTCTGCGAGGCCAAGCGCCGCTTGCTTTCCAGCGCGCGGGCCGCGCGCTTCATCAGGTCGGGCAGGTCGAAGGGCTTGGGCAGGTAATCGTAGGCCTCGGCCTCGGCGGCCTGGATTGCCGTCATGATGGTGTTTTGCGCCGAAATCACGATCACCGGCAGGCCGGGCCGCTCGGATGAGATTTTCGGCAATGTTTCCAAGCCGTTGCCATCCGGCATGACGACATCGGAGATCACCAGGTCGCCCTTGCCCTCCTCGACCCAGCGCATCAGCGTGACGAGCGACGAGGTGGCATGCACCCGACAGCCTGCCCGGGTGAGCGCCTGGGTCAGCACCGTGCGTATCGTGCGGTCGTCGTCAGCTACCAGTACCGTTCCGTCCATCGGTCGTTGCTCCTAGTAATATTCACTGTTGCTCAAATCGGGCGCCACCTGGAGCGACACCCGGAACACGGTTTTTCCGGGCACCGATTCCACCTGAATCCAGCCGTTGTGCTCGCCGATGATCTTGCTCACCAGCGCAAGGCCAAGGCCGGTGCCGTTTTCGCGGCCCGACACGAAGGGCTCGAAGATGTCTTCGGCGATCTCCTCGGGCAGGCCGGGGCCGTTGTCGGTGATTTCCACCTGAAGCGGTACCGCCGCGCCCTTGCCATCCTTGCCCCGCAGCCGCAGCGAAAGGTCATAGAACGTGCGGATCTTGATGGTGCCCTCGTGGTCAGGGCCCATCTTCGCCGCGGCCTCCGCAGCGTTCTTGAAGAGGTTGAGGAAGACCTGGAGCAGCTGGTCGGCGTCTCCCAGCGTGGGCGGCAGCGAGGGGTCGTAATCATCGGTAAACTTGATCCCGGCGGCATAGCCCACTTCGGCAGACTTGCGGGCCCGGTCGAGGATGTCATGGATGTTCACCGCCTTCATCAGCGGCGGGCGCACATTGCCGAATTGCTCGACCTGCTCCAGCAGCTTCACGATCCGGCGGCTCTCTTCCACGATCAGATCGGTCAGCTCCAGCTCCGACTTGGGCAGGTTCATCGAGATGAGCTGCGCTGCCCCGGTGATCCCGGCCAGCGGGTTCTTGATTTCATGGGCCAGCATTTCGGCCATGCCGATGGCACTCTTGGCGGTGGCGTGAACCGAATGGGCGCGGCCCAGCTTGCCGGCGATTTCGCGCGGTGAAATCAGCATGATAAGGCGCTTGCTGTCATCATTCAGCGGCGCGACCTGGAGGTTGCAATGCATCGGCGGGCGCTCTCCGGTGCCCACCTCGGCGTCATTCACGAAAAGGGCCGACTGGTTTTTCCGGACCCGCTCAAACCCGCCCTCCAGCGGCGCGGCCACCATGATCTTGTCCCAGACGTGGTGGCCTTCAAGCGAGCGCAGGGAGGTGTTGAGGAAGGTCTCCGCCGCCGGGTTGATATCGACGATCCGATCCTCTTCATCGAGCAGGAGCGCGGGCATCGGCAGGGAAACCCAGATGATGTTCTCGTCCACCATCAGGCCGCCTCGCTCTGTCGGGCCGGGATATCGGCGATAAGCATGCGCACCTGACGCGTATCTGTTTCAGTCAGGATCCGGCGGCGCAGGGAGCCGGGTGTGCCGCAGCTGTCCATGTACCAGCCGAGGTGCTTGCGGGCGACGCGGTTGCCCAGCTCGGGGCCATAGAAGGCAATCATCGCATCGTAGTGATCGAGGATCATTCCGGCCAGCGCGGCGCCCCTCGGGATGTCGGGCGCAGGCCCCTGCCCCAGCGCATGGGCGATTTCCGCCAGCCGCCACGGGGCACCCTGGGCACCACGGCCCACCATGACCCCATCTGCCCCCGACGCCTTGAGGGCCGCGCGGGCCGAGGCGGCATCGGTGATGTCGCCATTTGCGATCACGGGGATCGAAACGGCCTCCTTCACGGCCCGGATTGCGCCCCAATCCGCCCCGCCCTTGTAGAACTGGCAGCGAGTGCGGCCGTGAACGGTGACCATGCGCACCCCCGCCTGCTCGGCGCGGGCAGCGAGCTCTGGCGCGTTGATCCGGTCGTCGTCCCACCCCAAGCGGCACTTGAGCGTCACCGGCACGCTGACCGCGTCCACCACGGCCTCGATCAGCGTGAGCGCATGGTCGAGATCCTTCATCAGGGCCGAGCCGGACAGGCCGCCCGTCACCTTCTTGGCGGGGCAGCCCATGTTGATGTCGATGATCTTTGCGCCGTTGTCCTCGACCATCGCGGCGGCGCGAGCCATCCATGTGGCATCGCGCCCGGCGAGCTGAATCGAGGTGGCCTGCTCGCCATAGCCCAGTTCGGCGCGTTCGCGCACGCCGGGTTTGGCCTGCACCATTTCCTGGCTCGCCACCATCTCCGACACCACGAGCCCTGCCCCGAAGCGTGCCACGAGTTGGCGGAACGGCAAGTCGGTGATGCCCGCAAGCGGGGCGAGGAGGACCGGTGGGGCCAGATCTATGTTTGCCACGGAAACGGACAAATGCTTAATCCTTGAGCAACGCCTGCTACATATCGGACGGTTCGCGCCGAATTGCAAAGAGTTGGGCAGCGGTTTTAACGCTCCAGACACCAACCGCCCATTTTTTGTGCGGTTCATACCGGCCAAGGGCTTTGTATTGCCCCGGCTGGCGGCAGGGATTAGAGGGAACGGGTGCCAGCAGACACCCCCCATATTGCCGCGCTCATCGTGGCTGCCGGGCGCGGGACCCGCGCTGGTGGGGGGATTCCAAAGCAATACCAGAGCCTTGGCGGAATGCCGTTGCTCAGCCGCACGGTGGCTGTTTTTGCCGCGCATGAAAAAGTGGCAGCTGTGGTGGTGGTGATCGGAGAGGGCGATGGCCCGTTGGCCGAGGCGACGCTGCCGGAGGGTGTGGCGCGGGTCACAGGCGGCGCGACCCGCGGGGCGTCGGTGGCAGCCGGGCTGGCGGCGCTGCCGGAGGGAGTGAGCCACGTGTTGATCCATGACGGCGCCCGCCCGCTCGTGTCGAAGGCGCTGATTTCACAGGTGATTCAGGCGCTGGAGGAGTCGCAGGGCGCGGCCCCGGCGCTGGCGGTCACGGATGCGCTTTGGCGCGCAGGAGACGGCGCTGTCACGGGCATTCAGCCGCGCGACGGGCTCTGGCGGGCACAGACGCCTCAGGGGTTTGCGCTGGAGGCCATCCGGGCAGCCCACGCAGCATTCGAGGGCGTGGCGGCGGATGATGTGGAGGTGGCACTCGCGGCGGGGCTGGCGGTGGCGCTGGTGCCGGGCGAAGAGCGGAACATCAAGGTCACGCACCCAGGCGACTTTGCCCGCGCGGAACGGATTTTGAAGGAAGATCAGATGGATATGCGGGTTGGCAACGGGTTTGACGTGCACCGCTTCGGGCCGGGTGACCACGTGGTGCTCTGCGGTGTCACCGTGCCCCACGGCCGCGGACTTCAGGGGCATTCGGATGCGGATGTTGGCATGCACGCGGTGACCGATGCGATCTATGGCGCGCTGGCGGAGGGGGACATCGGGCGGCACTTCCCGCCCTCGGACCCGCAGTGGAAAGGCGCGGCGAGCGAGATTTTTCTCAAGCATGCCGTGGAGTTGGCCGGTGCGCGCGGGTTTCGGCTGGGCAATGTGGACCTCACGCTGATCTGCGAGCGCCCGAAGATCGGACCGCACGCGGGGGCGATGCAGGCAGAGATGGCGCGGATCATGGGCTGCGACGGGGGCCGCGTTTCAGTGAAGGCGACCACCTCGGAGCGGCTTGGATTCACCGGGCGAGAAGAGGGAATCGCAGCCATGGCGACGGTTGTTCTGGTGGCAGCATGAAGGCGATAACCCACGGAATAGCCACGTTTTTCTGGGTCGGCCACCTGCGGCCCGCTCCGGGCACCTGGGGCTCGCTTGCCGCACTTCCGGCGGGCTATGCGATTGCCCATTACACCGGATTCTGGGGCCTTCTGGTGGCCACGATCACGGCATTTGCCCTGGGGCTCTGGGCGACCGGCGAGGAGACGCGAGGCAAGGCCGATCATGACCCGTCCGAGATTGTCATCGACGAGGTGGCGGGCCAGTGGATTGCCTTGTTTCCAGTGGCTTACGGCGCCGGAATGATGGGAGCCGACCTGTGGCGGCTTTGGCCCGAGTGGGTCGCGGCCTTCCTGTTCTTCCGTCTTTTCGACATCTGGAAACCCTGGCTCGTCGGCTGGGCGGACCGGCGCGGCGATGCGCTGGGAGTCATGCTCGATGACGTGATCGCCGGGGTGTTTGCCGCCGTGGTGGTGACCCTCCTCGCCGGGTTGGCGCATGGGGTGCTGATGTGAGCCGCGTGGCGGAACTACTTGATATGGCACGGCAATCCGGCGTCATGATCGCCACTGCAGAGAGTTGCACCGGGGGTTTAATCGCCGGGGCGTTGACGGAGGTTGCAGGCTCGTCGGACGTGGTCGACCGTGGCTTTGTGACCTACTCAAACGCCGCCAAGCGCGACATGCTGGGTGTGAGCGAGGCCACGCTGGAGGCCCATGGCGCGGTGTCGGAAGAGGTGGCCGCCGAGATGGCGCGCGGCGCGCTGGAGCGCTCGGCTGCCAGCCTGGCCGTGTCGGTGACCGGCATCGCCGGACCGGGCGGATCGGAGCACAAGCCGGAGGGGCGCGTGTGCTTTGGGCTGGCCTCCGACGCAGGTGTGATCACAGAAACCATGGAGTTTGGCCCGATTGGCCGCAGCGCGGTGCGGCAGGCCACCGTTAACCATGCGATCGAGCTGCTTATATCTTCAATTACCAAAAAATAACAGCACGTTACACGCCCTTCTTCACCCCATACAATTCTTCCGCCCGCTTCTCGAAAGCCCGCACGATGCGCTGCATGGCCTCGTTGAAGAACATCCCCGCCGCGCCTTGCAGGATGCGGTTCTTGAATTCGAAGTCCACCTCGAACTGCACCTCGCACCCGCCCTTCACATCCTTGAACTGCCAGACCGAGCGCATGTGCTTGAACGGCCCGTCGATGTAGCGCGTCTCGATCCGCTTCACCTCACGGAACAGCCAGACCCGCGACAGGAAGGTTTCACGAAAGACCTTAAAGGAAATGACCAGGTCGGCCTCCATGATCTCGCAGGGGCCGAAGCGCTGCTGGCCATGCTCCAGCTCACCCTGGGGCACCTCGCGGCGGGAGCGCACGCGGGCCGCCGCCGTCCAGGGCAGAAACTTGGGGTAAGACCCGACATCAGCGACCAGATCGTACATTTCCTGAGCGGAATAAGGGAGTTGTCGGGTTTCGGCGTGGCGGGTCATGGGGCCTGTAACATGGCGAAAGATTGGGCCATGATGAGCCTCAACGCGCCGGAGAATGCAAGGGGGAGCCATGCCGCAGCGACCGTATGTCATCGACCAGATGATCTCGGCCAAGGCCATTGCCGCACGGATCGAGGAGCTCGCGCGCAAGATCGAAGCCGAGTTCAAGGGCACCGACAAGCTGGTGGTGATCGGCCTGCTGCGCGGCTCCTTCGTGTTCATCGCCGATCTGGTGCGCGAGATGGACCTGCCGCTGGAGGTGGATTTCATCGAGGCATCCAGTTACGGCGACGCGATGGAAAGCAGCAAGGAAGTGCGCATGCTCAAGGACTTGCGCGGTGAGATACACGGGCGCGACGTGCTGGTGGTGGAAGACATCGTCGACACCGGCTTCACCCTGCATCACGTGATCCACATGCTGAAGGCGCGCGAGCCCGCCAAGCTGCGCACCATCGCCCTGCTCGACAAACCCTCCCGCCGCGAGGTGGATTTTGCCGCCGATTTCATAGGCTTCGAGATTCCCGACGAGTTTGTCGTGGGCTATGGCATCGACTATGCGCAGCGCAACCGCGACCTGCCCTATATCGGCAAGGTGCGTTTTACCGACGAAGGTTAATTTCGCGCCGTTAACCCTGGAAAGCAGAGGGCAACACCCCCGTGCACAAGTGATGCACAACCCATGCACATGTCGGATGACATAGAGCGGATTAATCAATGCACCGCGCGCCCCTGTGATCACGGCTATTCGGCCCCGATGGCCTCGGCGAAGCGCTTGGCGGCGTCTTCTTCTTCCACCGTCAGGTATTCCACCAGCGGCTCGCAGGTCTGGATGAAATTCTCGCGGTCCCGGTCGGCGGCGTTGTTGATTCCCCAAAGGCAATAGCCGTAGCCCTCGACCGGGTCTTGCCACCAGCCCTCAGTGGCGGTGACGAACTCGCCAAGGTTGATGCCCGCAAGCGCCAGCCCGCCGTTCACCGCCTGCCGAAAGGCGATATAGGCGGCCTCGGGGTTGGGGGCGCTGACCATGCCGTGCTGGTTGAAGAGCGCCACCGCGTTCCAGGCCTGCGAATGGCCGGCCAGCGCGGCCTCGGTGTAGAGTTCGAGTGCCTTGGCGAGGTCTTCCTCCACCTCCTGTCCCAGCCGGTAGTAATTGCCGAGGTTATAGAGCGCGTTCCGCTCGCCCGCCTCGGCGCCGATGGTGAAATACTCGACCGCCTTGGCGAGATCCTTCTCGACGCCTTCGCCGCGCTCATACATCAGCGCCAGCCCGTTGCCCGCTGCGCCATACCCGGCGTCGAGCGCCTGCTCATAAAGCGCGCGGGCCTTGTCGAAATCCTGCGGCACGCCCTCGGCGCCATACTGGTAGAGATGGGCGAGGTTGTGCATGGCCTTCACGTGGCCCTGGGCGATGGCCTTCTCATACCATTCGACGGCGGCCACCGGGTCTTTCTCGGCGCCCTCGCCGTCTTTCAAGGCAATGCCATAGACGTTCTGCGCATCGGGGTGGCCGGCCTCGGCAGCGGGGATGAGCACTGTCATCGCCAGATCCCAATGGCCGTCGTTATAGGCGACGCGGGCCGCCTCCACCTCTTCGGCGGTCTGGGCGGCAAGCGGGCTGGCGAGAAGGCAGAGGGCGAGAGTTGTGGCACGCATGGGCGGCTCCTTTCGGATGGTCGAATCTTAGAGTGTCTTGGCGATTTCGGCAGCTTCGGCGCGCTGTGGCGCGGTGAGCGCAGCAGATTGCGCCTCGCAGGTGGGCGCGATGCGGGGGTGCTCATCGCTGTTCGCGACGGCGAGCGCCCAGAGGCAAAAGGCATGGCCCCGGACCGGATCATGCCACGGGCCGGGGCGGGCATCGGTCGACAGGAACTGCGAGAGAAGCTGGCCCGCATAGGCATAGCCCTGGGCCTGAGCCTGCTGATAAAGGGCCAGCGCGCGGGCGTGGTCTGGCGGGGTTTCGAGCAGGCCGAAATCGAGCATCTGGGCCAGCGCGGTCAAGCCGCGCGGGTGGTTGGCGGCAGCGGCCTCCTCGAAGAGTGCGCGGGCGCGGGCGCCGTCTTGCGCAACGCCGTCGCCGCGAAGGTAGAGGCTGCCGAGGTCGACAAGCGCCTCGGTATTGCCCTCGGCGGCGGCATAATGCGCGGCGGCACGGGCGTAATCGACCGGGGTGCCGAGACCCAGCTCATGCATCTGCCCGAGCGGCCCGTGCGCATAGGCCAGCCCGGCCTCGGTGGCCTGCCGGAAGAGCGCCAGCGCGCGGGGGTGATCCGGCCCCTGCCCCTCCATGCCCCAGCGGAAGAGCTGGGCGAGGTTCAGCATGGCCAGCGGGTTGCCCTGCGCGACGGATCTTTCATACCAGGCGATGGCGGCAGCGGCATCGACCGGGCGACCGCGCCCGTAGTGATAGGCGTTTCCAAGGGCGTTCTGGGCCGCCGCATCGCCCGCCTTGGCCGCCGGGTCCAGAACCTCCAGCGCGGCCCCGAACTGCCCGTCCCGAAACAGGGCCCGAGCGGCCTCCACCTCCTCGGCGGATTGGGCCGCAAGAGGCAGGGCGAACAGGAGGCTGAGGGAAACGGCTGCACTGCGGAGCAAGGGATGTCCTTTGAATATCGACCAAAAATTCAGCTTCACTGTAACAGCCTGCCCGCATGAGGGAAGTGAAAGAAACTGTCATGCAAGGCAGATAACATCTGAGCGAGCAGCCGCCTGCCGCCAAGGAAAGCGCTTGTCGAAGTGCGCGCGCGAAGGTCAGTCTGTGCGGAACCGCACCAAGTGGCTGCGGAAATGACGAACAGGAAGATTGCGTCGGGTGAGGTAGCCTGATCGCGGTTCAACCCACAGTTGGAGGTTTACATGAAGATCACAGCCAAGCGCGTCGGCCTTGTCCTTGCCGCGAGCCTCGCGGCCAGCAGCGCCTTTGCCGCCAGCCATGCGATGGAGCAGCAAAAGGCCCGCGAAGACCTGATGAAGGTGATGGGCCAGAACCTCGGCGTTCTGGGCAAGATGGCCAAGGGCGAGGTGGATTTTGACGGTGCCGCCGCCGCCGCCGCCGCGGATGCGCTGCACGAGGCCGCCGTGAAGGTGCTGGCCGACGACATGTGGGAAGAGGGCATCGACAGCATGTCGGTCGACGACAGCCGCGCCCTGCCCGAGATCTGGGCCAATTACGACGACTTCAAGGACAAGGGCGCCACGCTGATCGCCGCCATCGAAGGCGCACAGGCCGCCACGGGCGAAGGGTTGCAGGCAGTTCAGGCCTCGATGGGAGACCTGGGCGGCGCCTGCGGCGGCTGCCACAAGGTTTACCGCGCGCCGGAAGAGTAAATGCATCCGTTTTTTCGCTGGATCATCGCGGTGGCGCTCCTGGGCGCCGCCGTTTTCTGGGTCGTGACCATCCCGGGTGACGTGGATGAGGAGGCCCTGGCCGGGCTGGAGGGCGACCCGACGCGCGGCGAAGGCCTGTTCTGGGCCGCTGGCTGCGCCAATTGCCACGCCGCGCCGGGCGCGGAGGGCGAGGCCAAGCTGGTGCTTGCGGGCGGGCAGAAGTTCCCTTCGCCCTTCGGCACCTTCCTGGCGCCCAACATCAGCCCCTCGGAGCAGGGCATCGGTGGCTGGAGCCTGCCCGACCTCGCCCGCGCGATGGTGAAGGGCGTGGGCCGCGAGGGCGAGCATCTTTACCCGGCCTTCCCCTATAACTCCTACGACATGGCCGAGATGCAGGACGTGGCCGATATCCACGCCTACCTGCAAACCCTGCCGCCCGATGCCACGCCGAGCCAGCCGCATGAGGTGGGCTTTCCGTTCAACATCCGCCGCAGCCTCGGGGGCTGGAAGATGTTGTTCATGCGCGAGGGCTGGCAGGTGGAGGATGACCTGACCGACGAGCAGCTGCGCGGGCGCTACCTCGTCGAGGTGATGGGCCATTGCGGCGAGTGCCACACGCCGCGCAATGCGCTCGGCGGCTGGACGAGCGACTGGCTCGCAGGCGCGCCCGCCCCCGATGGCAAGGGGCGCATCCCCAACATCACCCCCGGCGGGCTGGACTGGTCGGAAGGCGATATCGCCGAATACCTGAAAAGCGGCTTCACCCCAGAGTTCGACACCGCGGGCGGCGAGATGGCTGTTGTGGTGGAGAGCACCGCGATGCTGACGGACGAGGATCGCGCTGCGATTGCCGCCTATCTGAAGGCGGTGCCGCCGGTAGAGAACTGACCGCGGTCACATTGCCGCGGCCTGTTCATTTTCTTGCTCTAAATATCTCCGGGGGGTGCGGGGGGCTGGCCCCCCGCTCCAACGGCCCCGCCCGAGCCGAACGCAGGTGGGGTGGCAACCACCAGTTGCTCACAGCCCGTCCAGCGCTTCTTCAAGGGCCGCCCAGAGCGGCTCCACCGGCTCGCAGCCCACGGAGAGCCGCACGAAACCCGGCGCAACGGCATCGCCCCAGCGGGCGCGGCGCTCGGCGGAGGAATGGACGCCGCCGAAGGAGGTGGCGGGGCGCAGAAACGGACAGCCATCGATGAAGCGTTCGGCGGTGTCCGCGTCTTTCAGCGTCACCCCGATAAGAAACCCGTTGGTCGCCATCTGGCTGGCCGCCAGGTTTTGCGCGGGGTCGCCCGGCAGCCCGGGGTAGCGGCAGAGCGCCACGACGGGATGGGCGGCAAGGCGCGGGGCGAGGGCCTCGGCGTTGGTGCACATGGCCGCAAAGCGCAGGTGCAGGGTTTCGAGGCTGCGATGCAAAAGCCAGGCCTCGAAGGGGCCGGGGATGCCGCCCGCGACGGTGCGCCATGCGCCCACGCGCTCCATCAGCGCCGCGTCGCGGCTGGCGACATGGCCCATGAGGGTGTCAGAATGCCCGCCCGGCGCCTTGGTGTCGGAGGCCACCACCACATCGGCCCCCAGCTCCAGCGGGCGCTGGCCCAGGGGCGTCATGGTTGTGTTGTCCACCACCGTCACGCCCCCTGCCCCGCGCACCTCGGCGCAGGTGGCGGCGAGGTCCACCAGATCGAGCCCGGGGTTCGAGGGCGTTTCGATGAAGACCACGGCGAAGCCCTCGAACCCGCCCTCGGCAAAGCCAACCGTGGGCCGTTCCACCACTTCCACGCCGAGGCCCTTCAGGAAGCCGTCTGCCAGCTTGCGCACGTTGTAATAGCCGTCCGACGGCACCAGCAGCCGGTCGCCGGCCTTTAGCGTGGCGAAGAGCGCCGCCGAGATCGCGCCCATGCCGGAGGGGAAAAGCAGCGCGGGCGCGTCTTCGAGGTGCGACAGCAGGTGCTCGGTCGCCTCCCATGTCGGCTGGTCGGAGCGGCCATAGCCCGGCACGCCCCCCGGCTCGCCCGGCAGGTGATACATCGACGCCAGGGTGATCGGCGGGGCGATCGGATCGCCCTTGGCGAGGGTCTGGCCCCTCAGGTGAAGGAGTTCGGCGGCTTTGGTTTCAGTCATATCGGGCCTAGCGGAGCGGGAAGGAGCAGGAGAGCAGCCGGTTCATCGCGGCCTTGCCGTCGGAGAGGGCGAAGCGGGCGAGAAGCTCGGTGTGGGGCGAGGCATCGGGCTGGGCGACGAAGAGCGTGGGGCCGGTAATGTCACCGGTGAAGGCGCGCATCGCGTCGAGGCTGGGGAAGTCATGGGTGAAGCGCGGCACTTCGTCGGACCCCGACAGGCGGCCTTCGAGCGGGCTCGCCTTCATGCCGGAGGGCGCGAAACCGAGCGCGACGGGGCCGTTGGGCATCGGGAGGGTCGCCCGCCCGCCGGGGGTGAGAATGAGTACGAGACGGAAGCGCGACTTGCGGCGGTTGTGATCCCACATCGAGAGGATCAGCCGGTTGCCGATCTCGTCACGGGCGTGCAGCTCGCAGCGGCCTACGCCGGGCGCGCGGGCGGAGTGCTTTTGCAGCGTCCAACCGGTGGCGGAGGCGACGGAGGGGAGCAGCGCGAGGGCAAGGGCGGCGAGGAACCTTGTCATCGGGTGACCTCCGGCAGGGGAGCGCAGGCCAGAAGCCCGGCGAGGGCTTCATCGGCCCCATCGGTTTCAAAACCCGCCAGAACGCCCGCCTCGGGGTGGAAGATCGTCAGCCGCCCGGAGCGCGTGGCGAGCAAGAAGCGGCCCGCGTCCTGCGGGGAGGCGAAGCTGTGGGTGAAGCGCCAGAAGGCGGCATCAGGGGCGAGCGTGCCCTCGAGCTGCACGGCGGCGGCCCCGGCAGGGCGGAAGGCGATGGCGGTGTCGCCATCGGGCAGCGGCAGCAGGTCGCGCAGCGTGGCGGAGAGCCAGAGGTCGAGCGTGAAGGGCAGCGGTTCTGGCGCGGTTTCGACCAAGGCAGGCGCGGTGATCGCCAGCGCGGCGCCTTCTTCGGAGGTGAGGCTGGCGGTGCAGGTGGCGGCGTCGGGCTGGATGTTAAGCGCCCAGCCCGACGGAGTGCCTTGTGCCATGGCCGGAAACGCCAGCGACAGGCAGAGCGCCAGGCCGGGCAGCCCCGGCGCGGCGCGGAGCGGTCCTCTCACGCCATCCCCAGCTTCTTCAGCCGGTTCTCCCGCAGGCGCGCGAAGTCATCCCCCGCGTGGTAGCTCGACCGGGTGAGCGGGCTGGCGGAGACCATGAGGAAGCCCTTGCCATAAGCCGCTTTTTCGTAGGCGGCGAATTCTTCCGGCGTCACGAAGCGGTCGACCGCGTGGTGCTTGGGCGTGGGCTGGAGGTACTGGCCGATAGTAAGGAAGTCGATATCGGCGGCGCGCATGTCGTCCATCACGGCGTGGACGGCCTGCTTGTCTTCGCCGAGGCCGACCATGATGCCGGATTTGGTGAACATCGTCGGGTCCAGCTCCTTCACCCGTTGCAGCAGGCGCAGGGAGTGGAAGTAACGCGCGCCGGGGCGGACCTCGGGGTAGAGGCCGGGGACGGTTTCGAGGTTGTGGTTGAAGACATCCGGTTTCGCTTCGACGACCACCTCCAGCACCGCCGGGTCGCAGCGGATGAAGTCGGGCGTGAGGATCTCGATGGTGGTACCGGGCGCCTGCTTGCGGATGGCGCGGATCGTCATCGCAAAGTGCTCGGCGCCGCCGTCTTCCACGTCATCCCGGTCCACAGAGGTAATGACCACGTGGTTCAGACCGAGCTTTTTCACAGCATCGGCGACCCGGCCCGGCTCGAACACGTCGAGCGCCTCGGGCGGCTTGCCGGTGGCGATGTTGCAGAAGGTGCAGGCGCGGGTGCAGACATCGCCCATGATCATCATGGTGGCGTGGCCCTGGCTCCAGCATTCGCCCGCGTTCGGACAGGCCGCCTCTTCGCAGACCGTCTTCAGGCTGTTCTCACGCATGATCTTCGCGGTGGCGTGGTAGCCCTTCGACGTCGGCGCCTTCACCCGGATCCAGTCCGGCTTTTTCGGCTGCGGATTGTCCGGCTTGCGGGCCTTCTCGGGGTGGCGCAGGCGGGGCGGTGTCTGATCGTTCATCTGGCTTGGCCTTTCGGGGCGCGTCTTGGGTCTAGATAGCGCGTGGGCCGCGTGGGGGAAAGGGTTTGCCGCCGGGCCCATGCAGCGGGTGCAGGGCTGGGTCACGCCTGGCGGGTCCAGAGGTGCGCGACGTTCATTAGCCCGGTGCCCGGCTCGCGCTCGCGGCAAAGCTCGACGAAGCCTTCTCGCCGGTAAAAGCGGCGGGCGGCGCGGTTTTGCTCGTAGGACCAAGCGATCAGGCGGGGTTGGCCCGAGCGGGCGAGATCGAGCAGCGCCTTGCCGATGCCCCTGCCCCGCGCCGCGCGGGAAACATAGAGGCCGCAGAGGTGGTGATCTTCGCGGTTGGCAAAGCCCACAATCGCGTCGCCCTCCTCGGCCACCCAGGTGGGGTGCTGGCGAAAGACCTCGGCCCAGAAGGCGGCCATCGGGGCAAGCGCGTCCATCGGGTCGATCCAGTCGGAGACCTCCGCGCCCCAAGCGCGGATGATCCGGGCGTAGGCGGTCGCGTCCTCGGACGTGGCGGGGCGGTAGGTGACGGACATGGGCGCAGGTTAGGACGCGGGAGCGCCATGATCCAGACGGGAGGCTCGGGGCGGTGGCCATGCGCAGGGCGCAGGGCTGGGTGCGAGGCGGTTGCGGGGCAGTTGGAATCGTTCTAGGCAGACCGCAGGAGGAGCGCTGCCCCGACGGGGTGGCAGATCGGATGAAACAGGTCCGGTCGGTGCCCTCCTATGGGCCTGACTGGATGAACTTTGCGAGGCAAGCCCATGAAAACCGGAATGAAACTTCCTGACGTCACCTTCCACACCCGGGTCCGCGACGAGGCCGTGGGCGGCCCCAACCCGTTCCGCTGGGAAGACAAGACCACCGCCGATTACTTTGGCGGCAAGCGCGTTGTGCTGTTCTCCCTGCCCGGCGCCTTCACCCCCACCTGCTCGACCTACCAGCTGCCCGGTTTCGAGAACGGCTTTGCCGACTTCCAGGCCGAAGGTGTCGACGCGATCTACTGCATGAGCGTGAACGACAGCTTCGTGATGAACCAGTGGGCCAAGGCGCAGGGGCTGGAGAACGTGGCCGTGATCCCGGACGGCTCGGGCGAGTTCACCCGGCGGATGGGGATGCTGGTGCGCAAGGACAACCTCGGCTTCGGCCTGCGCTCGTGGCGCTATGCCGCCGTTGTGAAAGACGGCGTGGTGGAAGCGTGGTTCGAGGAGCCGGGGCTCTGCGACAACCACGGCGAAGACCCCTATGGGGTGAGTTCGCCAGAGACGGTGCTGGCCTGGCTGAAGGAGGCGAACGCGGCCGTGGCTGCGTAAGCCGGGAAGACCGGAGCGGCGGGACAAGTCCCGCCCCACGGGCGCGGGGGAGACCTCGCGCCTTTTTCTTTCTTTTGAGGGGTTCGAAAATCGTGTTGGTCGGCTATGAGCCCGTTTTGCCGCCTGGACCCGCGCGGAATCAAGGCGAAGCCGCCGCGCAGCGCCGTCCCGCCCCCTGGGGCGGCGCTTGGCTGCCGTTGGCGCTGAGCTCCCAGGGAAGAAGGTGCTTGGCTACCATAAAGCGCGCCGCTCATCAGGTCGGGCGCCACCCCGCGGGACGGCGCTGCACGGCTTGCGGATCAATGTCTGCTTCGTCCGCAAGGCGGACCAACACGATATGCGGACACCCCCATTTCTTTTGCGGGGGGGAGAAGTCGGGATACGTCCCGACCTACGCGGTCAGCGCCCGCCATGCGGGTTCGTCCACGCGCCTCAGCCGCTCCAGTGCCGCCACCGCCTCGGCACGATACGCGGCGCGGCTCTTTTCCTTGACCTCTTCCACCTCGGCCACCAGCGCGTCGATCTCCGGCAGCGGCGTGCCCGTGGCCGCTGACAGTGCCTTCAAGGCCTCCAGAACCTTGCCGAGCTGAGTGCCGTAGCTGGCGACTTCGGTTTGGATCTCCTGCTCGATCTCGGGGATGCCGGCGATTTCGGGTGACAGGATGCGCGGCACGATCTCTTGGGTGACATCGCCGGAAAACGGGGCCTTCAGGATCGGCGCCCAGATGTCGAAGGGGTGGGTCATGGCAATTCTCCTCGTGAAATGAGGAAAAGCCTGCGGCCCCTGCCCGGCCCGTCAAGCGGCAGCCCGCCGGGCGCACACGGTTTCACGACGGGTTCACACGGTGGCGCGGAAGGCGGCGGCGCGGTTGGGGGGGATTGCCTCAATTTCCAGCCCGGTGAATACGTGGAGCGTGCCGAGGTCGTCATCCACAACCGCATGGTCGGAGACCCAGCCGCCGAGCATGAGGAAGCTGCGCAGAAGTGGCGGCATCTGGAGGGTGGCGTTCCGTTTGTCGGGGGTGTGCGCGGGCAGATCGGCGAAGCGTTGCACTTTCGCGGCCTTCACTTGCGGCAGCAGCGCGGCGGGGCCGGTGTGGCGGGCGCGCAGGAGGGCAAGCGCATCCATGTGCAGCACCGGATCGATGCCGTGGAAGGAGGAGCAGCCGAAGAGAAAGCGGACGCCGTGGCTGTCGATATAGTCGGTCATGCCGACCCAGGCGGTGCGCAGCACATGCGGGTCGCCCCGAAAGGCCGGGTCGATGCAGAAGCGGCCCATCTCCAGCACCGGCCCCGCGTAACCGGCCAGCGGCGCGGTGTCGTAGAACTGGGAGGTGTAGCCGGTGGCAATGTCTTCACCGCCGGTGAGGCGCAGCAGGCGGAAGGCGCAGGCGAGCTTGCCGGCGGCCAGATCCTCGACGACCACGTGCATGGCACGGGCATCGAAGCTGTCGGTATCGGCGGCGCTGGCATCGCCGCGAAACAGCCGGGCGCGCAGGGCGAAGACATCTGCCAGGTCGGCCTCACCGGCCAGCCGCACCCGGTAACGGCCTTTTGTCAGCGCCCTCATCTGCCCGGCCTCCCCGCGTGATTGCGAAATCTGGGTGTGCCCCTAGATATGGTTGGGCGCGACGATAGGCGCAAGATATGACGGGAACATGGAGGGAGCCGGATGGCCGAGATCGAGAAGAGCGATGCGGAGTGGCGGGCGCAGTTGAGCGACCTTGCCTATAAGGTGACCCGCAAGCACGGCACCGAACGCGCCTTCACCCATGATGATTTTCCGAAGGATCCGGGCACGTTTTTCTGCACCTGCTGTGGCGCGCCGCTTTTTGACCAGGGTCAGAAATTTGACAGCGGCACCGGCTGGCCGAGCTTCTGGGCGCCCAAGGAAGGGGCCGAGGTGGGTGAGAGCGTGGACCGCAAGTTTTTCATGACCCGCACCGAGGTGCATTGCGCCCGTTGTGAGGCGCATCTGGGCCATGTCTTCCCCGATGGGCCGCAGCCGACCGGGCTGCGCTATTGCATCAACGGCGTGGCGCTGGAGTTCGAGCCGGAGGCGTGAGGCGCATGGGGTGCGCCATAAATGCGCACCCTATGTTGGCGGGACGAGCACCGGGCGGCGCAGCGCAAGGGTGCGGCGGGCCTCGTCGCTGTGGCCGAGCTTCATCAAAACATTGGCGTAGGTCAGCTCCAGCAGGTCGCGCTGGGCGCGGCTGCCGCCGAGGCGCTGGGCGGTGGGCATGACCCGCAGCAACTCTTCAAGCGCCTCGGTCCATTCGGCGCGCGCCACATTGCCCCAGGCCAGCGCGACGGGGCCGATGAGATCGGCGGCAAAGCCCTTGCTGGCCTCAACCAGCTTTGCCAGCCGCGCCCCCTCGCCCGCCATCGCGTGGCCGAGTGCGGCATGCAGGTCGGCAAAACTCTGGCCGGGCTCGGGGAATTTCTCGGCGGCGTAGTCGCTGATCGCGCGCCAGCGGGCCGGGTCCACCTCGAAACCGGCCAGTTCGGCGCGATAGAGCAGCGCGGCGGTGTCGGTCAGAATGTTGATGGGCAGGCCCCTGGAGCCGCCGGGGCCAATCTGGGCATCGAGCAGAGGCCAGAGCGCCTCTGCGTCGCCGTCTTCCAGCGTCCAGAGCGCAAGGTGCCAGCTGAGGTGGCCGTGGAGCAGCGCGCGGCTGTCATAGCCTGCCAGCCAGTCGGCGAGAATCGCGCGCCCGGCTTCGGTGTCGCCCTCCTCATATTGGGCGTGGGCCCGGAAATGCGCGCCATGGGCGTTGGCGGGGTTGAGCGCGAGGGCCTTTTCCATGAGCACCTGCGAAGCGTGGATCTGGCCGGTTTCGCAGAGCGAGAGTGCGTGCATCGACATCATCCACCAGTCGCCGGGGTACTGCGGCAGCAGCGCCTCGGTGAAGGCCAGCAGTTCGGCCTCGCGCGCAACCTCGCCGGAAAAGCCGATGAGCCCGAAGACGTTGGTGCACAGTTGGGCGATGAGCGCGTCACGCGGATGGGTTTGCACATGCGCCTGCACAGCGGCACGGCATTCGGCGGCGCGGCCTTGGAAGAGAAGGACAAGAATGCCGATATGGCTCGCCTCGCGGTCGCTCGCGGCAGCGGTGCATCCTTGCGCCTTTTCCAGCGCGGTGCGGGCCTCTGCCATCCGGCCCTCCATCATCAGCGCGCGGGCCAGGGCGGCGTGGCCGAGGGCGAATTCGGGGTCGGCGGTGACGGCGGACCGGAAGTGATCGGAGGCGCCATGGGCCGCGGCGAGGAAGGCCGTTAGCCCGGCGTCATACCCGGCGACGGCCTCGGGGCTGCGGGTGGACAGCGCGTTTCCGTAGAGATCCTGCTGTGCCATTCGCCCCTCCGCCGGTCTTACGGGGGAAAGCTTAGCGCAGGCGACAGCTTTCGCAAAACGCTGCCTGCCACGCCGGGCGGAGGCGTTTAGTCGAGGAAGTTCTCTGCGCGGAAGCGGCCGAGGTTGCCGAGCAACTGGCGCAGGAAGCTGACGCCCCGAACGTTGCTGTCGGTCACGCGCCGCGAGAGCGCCACCACGTTGCCGTCTCGCAGGGTGAACCGCTCGATGTTGCTGACGCGCCCGGCCGGATCGAAGGAGATCGCCACCAGCTGCCGGTCGACAAACTCGGGCTCGCGCGGGCCCCAGGTGCGGGTTTTGGCGGAGAGGTAGTAGATGCCGCTTTCGCGCAGCACGCCGTAGCCTGCGGGCGAGCCGACGGCCTCGATCACGGTTTCGCGGGTGTCCACGCCCACCTGGAGCGCGGCGAGGTCTGAATCGGTGGGGGTGTAGCCGTAATTGCGCATGCGCGCGGTGCACGCGGCGAGCGACACGACCAGTGCCAGAAGCACCAGCCCCCTTGCCGCGCCGGAGCCTGCTCCCGCCAGAGCCGCCTTGAAAGCCGCCATCTTCCCCTCGTGCCTCAGTTTCTTTTGTCTGTTAATCGGCTTACAGAAGGATAGTGCCCACATCAAGAAAGGAAGCGCATGGCCTCTGACCCCGATACCTCCGGACACTCCCACGTGATGCGGCTTTCGGAGCTGACCACCAAGCGGCCCACGCGGTTTGAGCTGGTGCCCGGCACCGGGGACCTCGCCCGGCTGGTGGAAGCCCTGGGGGTGCTTGGCCTGCGCAAGCTGCGCTTTGCCGGCACGCTCACCCCGATGGGCCGGCAGGACTGGCGGCTGGAGGGCGAGCTGGGCGCCACGGTGGTGCAGAACTGCGTGGTCACGCTCGAGCCGGTGACCACCCGGATCGAAGAGCCGGTGGTGCGCCGCTACCTGGCCGATTTCACCTTTCCCGAGGAGGAGGAGTCGGAGATGCCCGAGGATGACGAGGCCGAGCCCCTGCCCGCCGTGCTCGACCTGTCGGAGGTCATGCAGGAGGCGCTCGCGCTCGCCCTGCCCGCCTTCCCCCGGGCCGAGGGCGTGGAGCTTGGCGAGGCGGTCTACACCGAGCCGGGCGCGGAGCCGATGACCGAGGAGAAGGTGAAGCCTTTTGCCGGGCTGGCCGCGCTGAAGAAGCGGATGGAAGAGTAGGCTTGCGGCGGGCCCGAAGAGAGTTTGGGCCTCCGGCGGGAGATATTTGGGGCAAGAAAATGCTGCGGGTTCGGGCAGCCAGCCAGACGTCGGGTGGTTTGGCCCTGGTGCGGGAACTCTCTCCTTGCCTTTCACAGAAACTTTCGTATTTTGCCGCCTCCCTGCGGATCGGCGCTTGATCGGTGCCGCAGGGCGGCGTATGACGCGCCGGACGAGATTCCCGAAGACGCCGGGGCCGCAAGAGGCGTGCCCTGCCCAGACCCGAGGTTGAGACATGGCTGTCCCTCAGAACAAGATCACCAAGTCGCGCCGCAACATGCGCCGGTCGCATGACTCGCTGGTGGCCGACAACCCCGCCGAGTGCTCGAACTGCGGCGAGCTGAAGCGTCCGCACCACGTGTGCGGCGCCTGTGGCCACTATGACGACAAGGAAATCGTCGCGGCTGCGGACGAGATCGATTTCGACGAAGACGCTGCTTGAGCGTAAGGGCCCGCGCGCGCGGACATGAGTGACGCCGCCGATACCGACGCACCCAAGCTCCCGGCCCTTTCGGGCCGGGTTGTCATTTCTGTCGATGCGATGGGCGGCGACATGGGGCCGGCTGCAGTTGTGGCCGGCATCGCCAAATCCGCCGAGAAAAATCCCGACATCGCCTTCATCCTGCACGGCCCCGCCGCCGAGCTGCGTCCGCTTGTCGAGAAGCGCCGGCTGGCCGCGCGCGTCGTGGTGCGCGACGCCAAGGACGTGGTGCAGATGGATGACAAGCCCAGCCATGTGATGCGCCACGGCAAGAGCACCTCGATGTGGTCGACGATCGAGGCGGTGAAGAACGGCGAGGCCGCGGTGGCGGTGAGCTGCGGCAACACCGGCGCGCTGATGGCCGTGAGCATGCTGCGGCTACGCAAGATCGAGGGTGTGAACCGCCCCGCCATCGCCTGCCTCTGGCCCTCGCGCAACCCGGCGGGCTTCAATATCATGCTCGACGTCGGCGCCGATATTCGCGCCGATCAGCAGGACTTGCTGCAATACGCGCTGATGGGCATGAGCTATGCCCGCAACGGCATGGGCCTCAGCCGTCCGCGGGTGGGCCTGCTCAACGTGGGCACCGAGGAGACGAAGGGCCGGGCCGAGCTGAAGGTGGCCCATGATCTGATCGAGGACGCCGCGGCGAAGAACGATTTCGACTTCGTCGGCTTCGTCGAGGGCGGCGACATTCCGAGTGACCGGGTCGATGTGATCGTGACCGACGGCTTCACCGGCAACATCGCGCTGAAGACCGGCGAAGGCACCGCCAAGCTGATTGGCGATCTGCTGCGCCAGGCCTTCAAGCACACGCCGCTGTCGCGCCTTGCCGCGCTGCTGGCGCTCACCTCGCTGAAGCGGCTGAACAAGCGGATCGACCCGCGACGGGTGAACGGTGGCGTTTTCCTCGGGCTCAACGGCACGGTGGTGAAGAGCCATGGCAGCGCCGATGCCACTGGCGTGTCCGCCGCAATCAAGCTGGCGTTTCAGCTCGCCCAGTCGGGCTTTACCGAGCGGCTGGCAGCCCGCCTTGCATCGGTGGGCCACGCGGGGCAGGATGCGCCTGATAGCGACTGACCCCGGGCACTGGGGCGCCCGTAATGTAATGAAGGCGGGCGCTAGAGCGCCCGAATAGAATGACGGCGGGCGCTGTGGCGTCCGACAACGAACAACAAGAGGCATCTGAGAGCATGGTGGTGCGAGCCGTTGTGAAGGGCGTCGGGCATTATCTGCCCGACCGCGTGGTTCCGAATGCCTGGTTCGAGGATCGTCTGGACACGTCCAATGAATGGATCGTCTCGCGCTCGGGCATCGAGCGGCGGCACTTCGCGGCCCCGGGCGAAACCACCAGCCAGATGGCCGCGAAGGCCGCCCGCGCCGCGCTGGCGCAGGCCGGACTGGCACCTTCGGACATCGACGCCATCGTGGTGGCCACCTCGACCCCGGATTTTACCTTTCCCTCCGCCGCGACCATGGTGCAGGCCGAGCTGGGGATGGAGAACGGCTTTGCCTTCGACATTCAGGCGGTCTGCGCAGGCTTCGTCTTTGCCTTGTCGAACGCCCAGGGGCTGATCCTCGGCGGGCAGGCAAAACGGGTGCTGGTGATCGGCGCAGAAACCTTCAGCCGCATTCTCGACATGGAAGACCGCGCCACCGCCGTGCTCTTCGGCGACGGGGCGGGCGCGCTGGTGCTGGAGGCCGAAGAGGGCGACGGCACCTCTGCCGACAGGGGCGTGCTGGCAACCGATCTCAACAGCGACGGGCGCTACCGCGAGTTGCTCTACGTCGATGGTGGCCCCTCGGCGACCCGCACGACCGGCTTCTTGCGGATGCAGGGCAAGGAAGTGTTCCGCCACGCGGTGGAAAAGCTGGCCGCCACCGCCCACACCGCGCTGGACAAGGCCGGGCTGAGTGGCGCGGAGGTGGATTGGCTGGTGCCGCACCAGGCCAATCTTCGGATCATCAGCGCCACCGCCAAGAAAATGGGCCTGCCGATGGAAAAGGTGGTGGTGACCGTGCAGGACCACGGCAATACTTCCGCCGCCTCGATCCCGCTGGCGCTTTCCGTGGGCGTGGCCGAAGGCCATATTCAACCCGGGCAGGTCGTGGTCTGCGAGGCGATCGGCGGCGGGCTGGCCTGGGGCGCGGTGGTGCTGCGCTGGTAGCCCGCGCGGGCCGACTCACCCTTGGCGAAGGCGCGGCTTGGGCGCTCAGTTTCACCACGCGGGCAGGAAATCCCGCGCCTCCTCCGCCCTCTTTAGCTGAAACTGGTGAATAAACAGCACCTTCCAAGCCCCTGATATTGACTCGGAATATCCCCTGCCCCATCCTGATCCGAAACCAACGGGGGACCGAACATGGCCGGCAAGACACTGACGCGGATGGACTTGAGCGAAGCGGTGTTCCGCGAGGTGGGCCTCAGCCGAAACGAAAGCGCACAGCTGGTCGAGAGCGTGCTGGCCTATATGTCGGATGCGCTGGTGGCGGGCGAGAGCGTGAAGATCTCGTCTTTTGGCACCTTCTCGGTGCGCGACAAGGCCGCCCGGGTGGGCCGTAACCCCAAGACCGGCCAGGAAGTGCCGATCAGCCCGCGCCGGGTGCTGACCTTCCGGCCCTCGCACCTGATGAAAGACCGGGTCGCCGACGGCAACCGGAAGTGACTCCCGCCGCGAGAGCGGGGGCCGAGAGGGAATAGAGCAAGGGATAGCCCATGGGAAAAGCGCCCGACGCCTTTCGCACCATCTCCGAAGTGGCCGACTGGCTGGGCGTGCAGACCCATGTTCTGCGCTTCTGGGAAAGCAAGTTTTCGCAGGTCAAACCGCTCAAACGGGCCGGTGGGCGGCGGTACTACCGCCCCGCCGACATGGAGCTGCTGGGCGGCATCCGCAAGCTGCTGCATGAAGACGGGCTGACGATCAAGGGCGCGCAGAAGTTCATCCGCGAGAACGGCGTAAAGGCCGTGGCCGCGCTGTCGCCCCCCGTTGACGCAGCGGAAGAGGCCCCGGCGGACGCCCAAACCCCCGCCTCAGGCGTCGAGGCCGCAGCAGCAATGGTGCCCGAGACGGAGGCCGAGGTGCATGTTCATCCGGCCCCTGAGCCCTCAGCCGCGCCCGCGGCGACAATCGAAGTGACCGGCGAGGACCCGGCCCCTGCGGCGGAGGTGCATATCCTGCGCGACGGGCCGGAGCAGGCCGTGGACGTGACGGGCGAAGAGCCCGCCCCGGCGGTAGAGCCTGATCTCTTCGAGGCTGCCGTGAGCATGGAAGGTGAAAAGCCTGCACCGGCGGCGGAGGTGCATATCCAGCGCGATGGCCCGGAGCAGGCCGTGGACATGACCGGCGAAGAGCCCGCCCCGGCAGTGGAGCGCCAGCCCGACGTCTTCGAGGCTGCCGTCAGCATGGAAGGCGAAGAACCTGCGCCCGCGGCAGAGGTGCACATTCAGCGCGATGGCCCGGAGCAGGCCGTGGACATGACCGGCGAAGAGCCTGCGCCTGCGGTGGAGCCGGAACCGCCTGAGAATATCTTCAGCGCCGACACGGAAGAGGAGGCCGCCGCCGCCGCGCGCGAGGTGGCGCCCATCTCACCTGCCGATCCTGCCGCCACGGCGGAAGAGGACGACGACGAACTGGCACTGCCGAGCTTCATCCGAAAGCCGATGGAAGGCCGCGAAACGACGATTCCGCCTGTCAGCCCCGGGCCGCCGCCGCTGGGCGACTCGCGGTTTGCGGGCGTTGGTGCGGCAGAAATGCCGGACAGGGCCGAGGCTCATTCAGACGTCACCGAGGAGGCGCCCGAAGACGAGGCCCCTGCCCCCGAGCCCGTGGATTTTGCCGCCGCTGTCTCTCCCGACCCGGAGATGCCGATGCCCCAGCGGCTCACCGCCCGCCCTCAGGCCACCCTCGACACCGGGCAGCTGCGCCCGCTCTACGAGCGCCTGCTGGCGTTGCGCGAGAGGATGGGCTGAGGTTTTCGGCTCCGCAAATAGAGGGCACCGATCTCCCCTTGCATGGACCGCAGAATCGTCTAAAAAGCCCGAACGTCGGGCTATGGCGCAGTCTGGTAGCGCGTCCGTCTGGGGGACGGAAGGTCGTAGGTTCAAGTCCTGCTAGCCCGACCAAGAGTTTCATGAACGCCCGCACCCGAAAGGGTCGCGGGCGTTTGCATTGAACAGGTCCGAACAGGAGGCCGTGAGCGATGACGGAAGGCTTGGGCGTGCTGCCGGGACAGGCGATTGCGGCAATGATCGCGCGGGGAAGTCTGCGCGGAAAGCCCGATGTCACGGCAGAGCAGATCCAGCCCGCGAGCCTTGATTTGCGTTTGGGCACAGTCGCTTACCGCGTCCGGGCCTCATTTCTGCCGGGCAAGGAAGCCACGGTGCGTGAGCGGTTGGCCGAGTTTCAGATGCACGAGGTTTCGCTGGCGGAAGGCGCGGTGCTGGAAAAGGGCTGCGTCTATCTGGTGCCGCTGATGGAGAGCCTCGCGCTGGAGCCCGGTCTGACGGCTGTGGCCAATGCCAAGAGTTCCACCGGGCGGCTCGATCTGCTGACCCGGCTGGTGACGGATCGGGGCGTCGAATTCGATCGGGTGCCGGCAGGCTACGAGGGCCCGCTTTATGCCGAGATCTGCCCGCGCAGCTTTTCGGTTCTGGTGCGGCCCGGCATGCGGCTGAACCAGCTGCGGTTCCGCCAGGGTCAGGCCGTGCTCGATGACGCGGCGCTGCGCGCGCTCCATGCCGAGGTGCCACTGGTGAACGGTGAAGCGGTGATCGACGACGGGCTTGGCTTTTCGGTCGATCTGGCGCCGGCCGATGGCGGGCTGGTGGGCTACCGCGCGAAGCCGCACACCGGGATCATCGACCTCGACCGGATCGGCGCCTACCCGGCTGCCGCGTTCTGGGAGCGGATCGAGACCGATGAGCGGCGAATCATCCTCGACCCGGGGGCCTTCTACATCCTCGTCAGCCGGGAGGCGGTGACGATTCCGCCGATGTACGCCGCCGAGATGGCGCCCTACCTCGCACTGGTGGGGGAGTTCCGGGTGCATTATGCGGGCTTCTTCGACCCCGGCTTCGGCCACACAGAGGCGGGCGGTGCGGGCAGCCGGGGCGTGCTGGAGGTGCGCTGTCACGAGGCACCCTTCGTGCTGGAGCACGGGCAGGTCGTGGGGCGGCTGATCTACGAGCAGATGGCCGCACGACCCGAGCGGCTCTACGGCGCCGAAATCGCTTCGAACTATCAGGGCCAGGGGCTGAAACTGTCGAAACACTTCCAGACCTGAGGGCGGCACAGAAAAATCTTCACGAAGATTTTTCACACCAGCCACCCGGACGCAAAAATCTTCAGGAAGATTTTTGAGGGCAGGAAGAAAATTCGGGAATTTTCTTCTACTTGGCGCTCAGACCGGGGCCTGGGCGAGGCGGGCCTGTCCGGCTTCGCGCAAGAGCGTTGCGAGCCCGGTAAACCAGCCATCGTCCCGCGATGTGGCGCGGCGCAACAGACCGATTCGCCTGGCTGGCTCAGGTGCACCGAAGCGGCGCAGGGCGAGGTTGGGCGAGGCGGCGCATTCGGAGGCGGCGGCCAGCTCGGGCAGGAAGGTAAAGCCGAAGCCCTCGGCCACGAGCCCGGCCAGCGTTGCGAGCGAGGAGGCCCCAAGATCGACCCGCGTGTCGGACCGCCGCAGCGCACAGACTTCCAACGCCTGATCAGCGAGGCAATGGCCCTCTTCCAGCAGCAGAAGGCGGCCCGGATCGAGCGCCTCGGGACGAAGCCCGGCGCCCTGCCCCGTCAGCGTCGCCGCATTCCCCGCCAGCAGAAACCGGTCTTCGAACAGCTCCTCTTCCACGAAGCCGGGCCGCCCGGAGGGCAGCGCCACCACCGCCGCATCCAGCCGACCGGACTCCAGGCCATCCAGCACGCGCTCGGTCTGGGCCTCGCGCACACGAAGCTCCAGCGAAAGGTTGCGGGACCGGATCAGCGGGAGGGCGACAGGCAGCAGATAGGGGGCGATCGTTGGGATCACCCCAAGCGCCAGCCGCCCGCCGAGCCCCTCCTGCCAGCGCGCGGCCCGTTCCAGCGCATC
Source organism: Vannielia litorea (assembly GCF_018424695.1). Taxonomy (GTDB): domain Bacteria; phylum Pseudomonadota; class Alphaproteobacteria; order Rhodobacterales; family Rhodobacteraceae; genus Vannielia; species Vannielia litorea_A. Next base: position 23,655 of record NZ_QTNQ01000005.1, on the reverse strand, counting down.
CATTTCGCCCAGCACTGCGCGCGCATGGGTCAGCAACTCATGGCCCGCCGGTGTGAGCACGGCACGCCTCGGCTGGCGCTCCACGAGGCTGAGGCCGGTCTGGGCCTCCATCTCCTTGATCTGCTGGCTCAGGGCCGGTTGCGAAACATGTACCCGCTCGGCGGCGCGCACGAAGCTGCCGGTTTCGGCGAGCGCGGCAAAGGAGCGGAGCTGTCGGAGGGTCAGGTTCATAACTTCAGCTAATGGCAGGCTATAGAATATGCAATTTCAATTTATGCCAATGCTCTGGCACACCCCCGCTCAAGCGCCGCCGCCGCGCCGCGTGGCAGGAGGCGAACCCTCTGGGTTCGGTCTCGACGAATGAAACCGTGCCAGAAGGCCTGGTTTCTGGCGGGTGCCTGTCCCCAGCCGGCACCCGCCTTTTGACCTTGCGCAAGGCGTGGCAGGCTGGCGCGGGGATAATGGCCCCACTTGCAACGGAGGCCCCCATGCGGCTCACGCAGCATCTCAAGCAGATCACCTACGGTGGCAATGACGGCATCGTCACCACCTTCGCCATCGTGGCGGGCTTCGCAGGGGCCGAGGCAGAAGGCGCGGCGGGCATTGGCGCATTGGCCGTGCTCGTGTTCGGGCTGGCCAATCTCTTTGCCGACGGCGTGTCGATGGGGCTGGGCGAGTTTCTCTCCACCCGCTCTGCCCGGGCGCTCTACCGGGCCGAACGTGCCCGGGTGCTGGCGGGGGCCGATGGGGCTGCGCTGGTGCGGATGCTGGAGGCCCGGGGCCTGTCGCAGCCCACCGCGGCACGGGCCGCCGCCTGTCTGGAGGAAAGCCCGGACCTGGTGGCGGACCTCCTGGCAGGGGCGGGCGTGGCCATGCCCGACCTGCGCGGCGCGCGGCCGCTGGTGGACGGGCTGGTGACATTCGGCGCGTTTCTCACCTTCGGGCTTGTGCCGCTGCTGCCCTACCTGCTGGCAGGGCCGGAGGCCGGCAGCCTCGGCGCCTCGGTGGGCGCGAGCCTGCTGGCGCTGGTTGCGCTCGGCGCGCTGCGGGCCCGGGCCACCGGCGAGGCGCTGTGGCGGGCTCTGGCCGAAGTGCTCGGCGTTGGCGTGCTCTGTGCCCTTGTCGCCTTTGCCGTGGGCGCGATCGTGGGGTGAGAAAACCCGCGCGAGGCAGGGCACGCGCGGGTTTCGGCAGAGCCGGTGGCTCGCCCTGTTTTCTAGACGGCCGGGCTTAGCCGATCATGTTGGCCTCGGGGCCGTAGGTTTCCTCATAGTGGCGCTTCAGGCGCTGGAGGGCGATGCGCAGCACGATCTTGCCCGAGCGGGCCGACCAGCCCATGCGCTTTTCGGCGGCTTCCAGCCCTTCGAGAAAGCAGCAGCAGCGCAGCACCATGTCGCCAAGGCCCGGCCCAAGATCACGCAGCGCGCCCGCCACCCGCTCGCGGCTGGCGGAGGGTCCGTTTGCAGGGCCCGAGGCGGCGTTGAACTGGCCGCGGGTGCCGGCGGTGAGGAAATTATCCCAGTTCTGGGCCACGCGCGGGCCCATCTGGGCCATCTCGAAATCTTCGCGCAGGCGCTCGGCGGCGGCGACGAGATCGGCGGAGAGGAAGGGCTTGCCATCCTTCTCGCGGCGGCGGGCCAGCGCGGTGATCGGGCTTTCGGCGCGGTTGTAGCGGATCTTGCGAGGCCGCTCTTCGCCGGCATCGGCCTTTTCGATGTCGGCATGCTGCATCGCAAAGGGGGTCATCGCCTCGGCGAATCCCCCTGCCCCTTCGGTCTCGGCCAGCATCCGCTTCAGCGCGGCGCGGCCTGCGGCGGTAATGGCGTAGCTGGCCACCCGGCCCGGCTTGCGCAGCGCGATCCACTCTTTCAGGGCAAAGGCCTGCGCCACCTCGCGGTCCACCACGGCGGTGCGGGTGGAGCGGCCATCGGCGAGGCTGCGCACCACGGCGGCCTTTTCCATGTCGACGGCGATGGCGAGCACCGCGCCGCTCTCGGACAAGCGGCGCAGGATGCGGCGGCCCTCGCGGGCGATGGTTGCTTCGTCACAGACTTTGCGGTCGGGGGTGAAATGGCGGCTCATGGACAGCGTCTCCCTGGCGCCCCGGCCCTGGCCGGTGGCAGCCCTGAGGTTGAAGTGAGCTTGCCCGAGGCTGGCAAGAGCCTCATCGACAAGCGGATCATCCCGACGCTGTTCAAATCGCCTTATCTGCCTGAGGATCGTGGAGGCATGGACGCCCTCGCGCCGCGCAAGTCCGCGGATCGAATGGCCCGCCTCGATGTGGTTCAGGTAGTGCAAGGCACTTCTGGGCACCCAGTCAGGCACCGCTTCGGAGTCCTCCACGTCTCCGTGAATTCCGGTCATTCCGTCCGTCCCCTTCGGCAGTCTTTGGTCTGTCTTGTATGTCTCCAGCACATACAACCTAGAGGCGAATTAGTTACCCAGAAGTTAACAATGCGTCGTGTGATTCAGAATTGTAGAAAATTCATGATAAATCGCTGCGGCTGCGTTCGCTCTCCCACTGATTGCGCAACACCCGCTCTGGCTGTGTCAGGCTCAACCGGCAATCACGAGGAGCAAAACCATGACCGACCAGACCCCAAGTCCAAACCCGCAAGCCACCGGCGGCCACCAGAAGAGAAAGACCGACGGCCCTTTGGGAGGGCTTCGCCGCCCCAGGCTGTTGATTCGCGCCGCGCGCCTCGGGCTGTCCGATTACTCGCGCACCCGCGACCTGAAGCGGATCATGCGGGTGACGACCTTGCCCGCACCGACCAAGGCCCTGCGCGACCTGATGGACACGGAAGCCGAAATGGAAGAGGGGCGCCAGTCGGGCCTTTCAACCTACTCGGTCATCCGCCATGTCGAGGTGCTCATTGCCCTCATGGCGGAGGCACGGCTCTTGCCGCAGGGCCCCGTGCAGCCGGGCTGAAGCCGTCGCCCGACCGCTCAGGCCTGCTCAAGACATGGAGTCGGGCAGCACTTCCTTGCGCTTGGCCACGAAGGCCTCAAGCTCTTCGCGCACACCCGCGTCGAGCGCCGGGGCCTCATAGGCGGCCAACAGCTTGGCCACCCGCTCGGAGGCGAGGGTGGAGGTATCACGCCCGCCCTCTTCCTCCCAGGTCTCGAAGGGCTTGTAGTCGAGCACTTCGGATTTCCAGAAGGCCGTCTGGTAGTTGGCCTGGGTATGGGCGCAGCCGAGGTAGTGGCCGCCGGGGCCGACCTCGCGGATGGCATCCATCGCCTGCCCGTTGTCATCCACCGGAACCGGCGCGGCGAGGCGGTGGAGGATGCCGAGCTGGTCGGCGTCCATCACGAATTTCTCATAAGAACTCACCAGCCCGCCTTCGAGCCAGCCGCAGGCGTGCAGCATGAAGTTGACGCCCGAGAGCAGCCCCATGTTCAGCGAGTTGGCGGTTTCATAGGCGGCCTGCGCATCGGGCAGCTTGGAGCCGTTGAACGAGCCCGAGGAGCGGAACGGCAGGCCCATGCGGCGGGCGAGCTGGCCTGCGCCATAGGTCACCTGGCTGGCCTCGGGGGTGCCGAAGGTGGGTGCGCCGGAGTTCATGTCGATCGAGGTGACGAAAGCCCCGAAGATCACCGGCGCGCCGGGCTTGACGAGCTGGGAGTAGGCCACGCCGGCCATCACCTCGGCCAGCACCTGCGTCAGCGTGCCCGCCACCGAAACGGGCGCCATCGCGCCGCCGACGATGAAGGGGGAGATGATGCAGGCCTGGCCCGCTTCGGCATAGGTCTCGAGCGCCCCCATCATCACCGAGTCGAAGGTGAGCGGCGAGTTGATGTTGATGAGCGAGGTCATCGCGCAGCGCCCGTTCAGCCCGCCTTCGAGCCCGCCGAAGAGGATTTCGGCCATGGCGACCGAATCCTCGGCGCGGCTCGGCTCGGTGACGGAGCCCATGAAGGGTTTGTCGCTGAGGGTCATATGCGCCATCAGCATGTCGAGGTGGCGCTTGGCGACGGGGATGTCGGTCGGCTCGCAGACTGTGCCGCCGGAGTGGTGCAGCCACTTGGACATGTAGCCAAGCTTCACGAAGTTCTCGAAATCGCGCATCACCGCATAGCGGCGGCCGCCCGAGTTGTCGCGCACGAAGGGCGGGCCGTAGACCGGGGCGAGCACGAGGTTCTTGCCGCCGATCTCGACGTTGCGCTCGGGGTTGCGGGCGATCTGGGTGAACTGGCCGGGCGCGGTTTCGCAGAGCTTGCGGGCCAGGCCGCGCGGGATGTGCACGCGCTCGCCTTCCACCGTGGCCCCTGCCTCGCGCCAGCGCTCCAGCGCCTTGGGGTTCTCCACGAAGGCCACACCGATCTCTTCCAGAACGGTCTCGGCATTGGCCTCGATGATCTCCAGCGCCTCCTCGTTGAGGATCTCCAGGTTGGGGATCGCGCGGGTGATGAACCTGGCCGCCTCGATCTTCATCCCCGTCCGCTCGGCCCGCCGCGCGGCTCCGCCGCCCGAACGTCCGCGCCGCCTGCCCTCTGCCGCTGCTGCCTCGGCCATATGCGAATCCTTTCCCTCAGAAGGGTTGCCTTTGCAGCCTGATAGCCGATGGCAGCGGCACGCCGAGGCCGGATTGCGCCGCCTCGGGGGGAAAAGCGACATGAACCACCCCAGGCACGACCTTTGACCGGGGCCGCTGCCCCGTGCACAATGGCCTTCCATTGCGGAGGGAGGCCGCCATGACAGCATCCGCCAGCACCGCCCCTGCGCGAGAGGCCCGGCGCGGCACGGAAGAACGGCTGACGCTCACCTCCTCGGAGATCACCGCGCTGGCGCACCTCTATCGCGGCGAGGTCTATCGCAGCACGATCTGGCGCACCCGGCTGGACACCACCACCAACTGGGCCGTGGTGACACTGGGCGTGGCGCTGTCCATTTCCTACTCCTCCCGCGAAGCCTCGCCCCTGCCGCTGGTGCTGGTGGGCGTGCTGATCCTGCTGTTCCTGATGCTGGAGGCGCGGCGCTACCGTTACTTCAACGTCTGGCGGGCGCGGGCGCGATGGATGGAAACCCATTTCTACGCGCCGATGCTCTATGACGGCGATCTGCACATGGAAGACGAGTGGCAGAAGGTGCTGAGCGAGGATTACCTGCGCCCGCGCTACCATGTGAGCATGTTCGTGGCCCTCGGGCGGCGCATCCGGCGCAACTACCTCTGGATCCTGCTGATCCAGTCCCTCGCCTATGGCGGCAAGCTTGTGGTGCACCCGACCTCGGTGGAAAGCTGGGCACAGGTCGTCGCGCGGGCCGATGTGGGGCCGCTGCCCGGTGAGGTGGTGATCGGGATCGGGGTGATCTACGTGGTGAGCTGGGCGGGCATCGCGCTTTGGAGTTACCGCCACGATGCGGCTCTCGCCGAACGCCGGGGCAAGAAGAGTTCCAGCTCGATGGGCTGAGGCAGATCAAGGCAGCGCGGGCGTGGGCGTGGCAGGCTCCAGAAGAATGGAGGCTGCGATGAGTTTGAAAGCCAAACGCAGGGAGCTGATGGGTCTTGTCGGTGGCGCCGGGGTGGTGGGTTTTCTGATCGGCGTTCCGGGCGGTGCCTATTCCTTCACCACGGCGATCGTTGTCGCATTTGCGATCTGGATCATGGGCGCGGTGCTGGTGAACCTGTTCACCCGCTAGGAGTGCATGCCCGCGCGGCTTGGGTTGCGAAGCTTTGCAGGCTTGCACCCTGCCCCGCCGCGCAATATTGCCTTGCCCCATGAGCACATCCCTTCCCGAGCGCCACCACGAGCGCCTTCTCATCATCGACTTCGGCTCCCAGGTGACGCAGCTGATCGCGCGGCGGCTGCGCGAGTTGAACGTGTATTGCGAGATCCACCCCTTCAACACGGTGGATGATGCCTTTCTGGCCGAGTTTGCCCCCAAGGCGGTGATCTTCTCTGGCGGGCCGGATACGGTGACCCGCGAAGGCTCGCCGCGTCCGCCGCAGTCGGTCTATGACCTCGGCGTGCCGATCCTCGGCATCTGCTATGGCCAGCAGGCGATGATGGAAGACCTGGGCGGCAAGGTCCACGGCGGCAAGAACACCGGCGGCGGCGGCACGGCCGAGTTCGGCCGCGCCAAGGTGACGCCGAGCGAGGCGCGCCTGCCCTTGCTCGAAGGCTGGTTCCTCGACGGGCCCGAGCAGGTGTGGATGAGCCATGGCGACCACGTGGCCAAGCTCGCGCCCGGCTTCGAAGTCTATGGCACCTCGCCCAACGCGCCCTTCGCGATCACCGCCGACGTCAGCCGCAATTTCTTTGCCGTGCAGTTCCACCCCGAGGTGCACCACACGCCCAACGGCGCGACGCTCTACCAGAATTTCGTGAAGCTCGCGGGCTTTGCCGGCGACTGGACGATGGGCGCCTATCGCGAGGAGGCGGTGGCGCGCATCCGCGAGCAGGTGGGCGACGCAAAGGTGATCTGCGCGCTCTCGGGCGGCGTGGATTCCTCGGTGGCTGCCGTGCTGATCCACGAGGCCATCGGCGAGCAGCTGACCTGCGTCTTCGTCGACCACGGGTTGATGCGCAAGGACGAGGCGCAGGAAGTGGTGGGCATGTTCCGCGAGCATTACAACCTGCCGCTGATCCACGCCGATGAGGCGGACCTGTTTTTGGGTGAACTCAACGGCGTAAGCGACCCGGAAACAAAGAGAAAGATCATCGGCAAGCTCTTCATCGACGTGTTCCAGAAGCACGCCGACGAGATTGAGGGCGTCCAGTTTCTGGCGCAGGGCACGCTCTATCCCGACGTGATCGAGAGCGTGTCCTTCTCCGGCGGGCCTTCGGTCACGATCAAGAGCCACCACAACGTGGGCGGCCTGCCCGAGAAGATGGGGCTGAAGCTGGTGGAACCCTTGCGCGAGCTCTTCAAGGACGAGGTGCGCGCCCTTGGCCGCGAGCTGGGCCTGCCCGCCAGTTTCATCGGGCGCCACCCCTTCCCCGGCCCGGGCCTTGCCATTCGCTGCCCCGGCGAGATCACCCCGCAGAAGCTCGATATCCTGCGCGAGGCCGATGCCGTTTACATCGACCAGATCCGCAAGCACGGGCTTTACGACGAGATCTGGCAGGCTTTCGTCGCCATCCTGCCGGTGCGCACGGTGGGGGTGATGGGCGATGGCCGCACCTATGACTACGCCTGCGCGCTGCGGGCCGTCACGTCGGTCGATGGGATGACGGCGGATTACTACCCCTTTACCCATGACTTCTTGGGCGAAACCGCCACGCGCATCATCAACGAGGTGCCGGGGATCAACCGGGTGACCTATGACATCACCTCGAAACCTCCCGGCACCATCGAATGGGAATGAGCGAGATACCGCGCGTTGCACTTTGCTGCGATGACGGCTTTCTTGCCCCCTCTCTGGTGACGGCGCACTCCCTCTTGCGGCACAGGAGCGGTGCAACGGAGATCTGGCTCTGCCTCGATCAAATCACTCCACATGCCGAGCGATGGGTCGAGCGGTTGGGGGCGAAATTCCCCCAGGCGCGTTTCCACCTGACAAAAATGAACCTCCCCACCGGATCAGTGGGGCCAAGCTGGACCCTGGCGACCTATGGCCGCCTTCTGCTCCGCGACCTTGTTGGAAAGCGCCTCATCTACCTCGATGGAGACACGCTGGTCTGCGCCGATATCGGCCCGCTTTTTCGGGCCAAACTGAGGGGCAATCCGGTGGGAGGCGTGCGCGACTACCCCTGCGAGCGCATGCAGGCCTTCGTGCGCCGTGGCCGAGACCCTGCACAGCGGGAGCCATGGTTGCCCACAAAACTGCAACGGATCGGGCATCTTGTTGATCTGGACAGCTACATCAACACCGGTGTTCTCGTGGTGGACTTCGAAAACCCAAACCATGCGGCGCTGTTCGACAAGCTCTGCGATGTAGAGGCGGCCTTGGCGTTTCGGGAAACCCATGAAACACCCTTTGTCGATCAGGATTGGATCAACCACGTCATGCGCGGGGCGATCACCCAGCTTGCGCCGGAATGGAACTCTGGCTGGTGCAACCACCGTTCCGGCAAGACCCCTATGCCGCTGCATCGCCGCCTCGCCTATCGTGCTTCCCGCAATGCACCGAAAATCCTGCACTGCTGGGGCAGCGTCAAACCATGGGCTCCCGATGCCACGCCCATCAACCCGCCGGCGGCGGGTGTGCTCGCGCGCTACCGTGAAGAGATGGCATTGGCTGTCGCCTGCATGGGCGAAGATCTCGCCACTGCACTCGCCCGCCGCAAAGCCGCTAGCGCCGTTTCTTGAGCGCCCTCAGGTCGTGGATGCCCGGCCTTTCGCGCGGGTCTTCGCCGGGGGGGAAGAGCGCGTGTTTTTGCACCTTCTGCGTGCCTGTCACCGGGATTTCCTCGACGAAGAGCACCCAGCCCGGCGGCTTGTAATAGGCCATGCGGGCGAAGGCGGCGTCGAAGATGGCGCGGGCGGTTTCGGCGCTGGCCGCATGGCCCGGCGCCAGCTTGATGGCGGCCAGCACCTCCTCCTCGCGGGTCTCATCGGGGCATGGTGCCACCGCCACGTTCTCCACCGCCGGATGTTCGAACAGCACGTTCTCAACCTCGGCGGCGGCGATGTTTTCTCCTGCCCTTCGGATGATGTTTTTCTTGCGATCCAAGAAGGTTATGACGCCCTCTTCATCCATTTCCACCGTATCGCCGGTGTGAAACCAACCGCCCTCCCAGGCCTCTGCGGTGGCCTCGGGCTTGTTCAGATAGCCCGAGAAGAAGCCGCGCCGGGGCGTCGCCTGGGAGTGGCGGATGACCATTTCGCCGGGCGTGCCGCGCGAAACCTCGCGGCCAGCATCATCCCAGACCTGCACTTCGAGGTCGTCGCGCGGCCGGCCCATGGCCCGCGTGTCAATGTGGCGCGGCTCCTCCTCCATCGAGAGCACCCGGCACATCTCGGTCATCCCCCAGAGTTCCACCAGAGGGATGCCAAAGCGGTTTTCGAACGCCACGTGCAGCGCTGGCTCAACCCCGGCGCCGAGGCCCGCCCGCAGTGCGCCCAGCCGGTCCGACCCCGCCGTGCGGTCGGCCATCAGCACCGAGATCACCACGCCGAGGTAGTGAAAGAGCGTCGCGCGGGTTTCGGCGCAGTCGTCCCAGAAGGAGCTGGCCGAAAACCGTGGCGGCTGGATCAGGCACCCCCCAGCGAGCATCACGCCGAAGAAGGTGAGCACGCCCGCGTTGACGTGGAAGGCTGGCAGCGGGTTGAACACACGGTCCGCCCCTGTCACCGCCATTGCGCCGCGCGGGCGCAGGTAGCTGGCGCCCATCAGCAGCTCGTAGTCATGGCTCAGGATGCAGCCCTTGGGCCGCCCGGTCGTGCCGGAGGTGTAGAGAAGGCTGGCTTCGCTCTCTGCCGTGAGCGGCCCGGCACCCGCCGGACAGGGCGCGGGCGGCACTTCAAGATCGCCCTCGAAGAGGCTGAGAAGAGGCGGTTTTGTCATGTCCTTCATCGCGTCACTGGCCAGGCCCGCATGCTCAGGCGCGGCAACGAGGAGCAGCGCGGCGGAATCCTCCAGCACATAGGCCAGCTCGCCGGGGCGATAATCGGGGTTGATCGGCACGCAGGAGATGCCGAGGGCGTTCATCGCCAGCTTCAGGACATAGTGCTCGGGGCGCGTGCCGAGCAGCAGCGCCACCCGGTGGCCCGGGCCGTAGCCAGCCGCGGCCAGCGCAGTCCTGGCCTCCGCCACCGCCGCCGCCGCTGCGGCATAGCTGAACGACAGCCCCCCCGGTGCCGCCAGAAACTCCGCCTCCGGCACCCGGGCCACCGCCTCGGCGAAGACTTCGCCGATCACCCGCCCTTCGATCTCGATCATCCCATGTCCTCCCTGCAGCCACAGTGCCGCGAAGGCCCTGGTTTGCCAACGGGTGTGCGGGCCTCAAGATCATCTTGCAGCATTCGAGATTGCGCCCCCGGCCCGCCTGTGGCACCCCCTGCGCAACCGATCTACCGGAGCCCCTGATGCCTGACGCCCTGAGCACCCTCCTCGCCGAACGCCCCTTTCTGCTGACAGATGGCGCCACCGGCACCACACTGTTCAACATGGGGCTGCAATCAGGCGATGCGCCCGAACTGTGGAACGACGAGCACCCCGACCGGATTGCCGCGCTCTACTCGGGCGCCGTCGAGGCGGGCTCCGATCTGTTCCTGACCAACAGCTTTGGCGGCAATGCCTCCCGCCTCAAGCTGCACGATGCGCAAGACCGGGTGCGCGAGCTCAACCGCAAGGCCGCCGAGATTGGCCGCGAGGTGGCCGACAAGGCGGGCCGCACCGTGGTGGTGGCCGGCTCGATGGGCCCGACGGGCGACATCATGGGCGCCATCGGCACGCTGAGCCACGAGGATGCTGTGGAGATGTTCCACGAGCAGGCCGAGGGGCTGAAGGAGGGCGGGGCCGATGTGCTCTGGGTCGAAACCATTTCGGCCCCCGAAGAATACAAGGCCGCCGCCGAGGCCTGCGCGCTGGCCGGCATGCCCTGGGTCGGCACGATGAGCTTTGACACCGCCGGACGCACGATGATGGGCGTGACCTCTGCCGACATGGTGAAGATGGTCACCAAGCTGCCCAGGCCGCCGCTGGCCTTCGGGGCCAACTGCGGCGTCGGCGCCTCCGACCTGCTCCGCACGGTGAAGGGCTTTCTGGCCGAAGGGCCGGAAATTCCGGTGATCGCGAAGGGCAACGCGGGCATTCCGAAATACGTTGACGGGCACATCCACTACAACGGCACGCCCGAGTTGATGGCCGATTACGCCTGCATGGCCCGTGACATGGGCGCGCGGATCATCGGCGGCTGCTGCGGCACCACGCCCGAGCACCTCGCCGCCATGCGCGAAGCGCTCGATACCCGCCCCGCCGCGCCCGCGCCGACGCTGGAAGAGATCGCCGAAAAGCTCGGCGGCTTCTCCTCCGCAAGCGACGGCACCGGCGACGAGCCGGGCCCCGAGCGCCAGCGCCGCGGCCGCCGCAGGAGCTGACGGAACGCACCCGGGGCCGCTCTTCGGCCCTTGCGGCCCTCATCGCATCTGCGAAGAGAAGCCGAAGGCTCCGATGAGCCGCCCGGGAGGCGGGCTCATCCGCCCTCCGAGGCGTCTTCGCCCGCGCGCATGCGAAGAAAGCCCGAAGGGATTGCTGAGCAGCCGCCAGCTTAGCCGAACAGGCTGAGCTGGTCCCCCGGTTTCGGCGGCACCTTGAACAGATCGCACCTCAGCGGCGGCAGGTTCCGCTTCAGCCCAAGCCGCTTGCAGACCACCTCGAAGCGGTGCGAGAGCAGCGCCGCATGGGTGCCCTGCCCTTTCATCCGGCGGCCCCATTCCGGATCATAGTCGCGCCCGCCATGCATCTCGCGCACCCGCGCCATCACCCGGGCCGCGCGTTCGGGCACATTGGCCTCCAGCCAGTCGCGAAACAGCGGCGAGACCTCGCGCGGAAGCCGCAGAACGATGTAGCTGGCCGCCACGGCGCCCGCATCCCGCGCCGCTTCCAGAATCTTCTCCAACTCATGGTCGGTCAGCCCCGGAATCATCGGCGAGGCCATAACCCGCACCTGCACGCCCGCCCCCGCAAGCCGCTCGATCATCTTGAGGCGGCGCGCAGGCGATGGCACACGCGGCTCCATCTTTCGGGACAGCCCGGCATCCAGCGTGGTCACCGAAATGCCCACTCGTGCCAGCCCCTCCCAACCCATGTCGCCCAGAATATCCAGATCACGCTCGATCAGGCTGCCCTTGGTGACGATGCCGACCGGGTGGTTATGCGCCCGCAGCACCTCCAGCAGGCGCCGGGTGATGCGGTGGCTGCGCTCGATCGGCTGGTAAGGGTCGGTGTTGGTGCCCATGGCGATGGGCGCCACCTCGTAGCGCGGGTTCGCCAGCTCGGCCTCCAGACGCTCGGGGGCGTTCGGTTTGGCCACCAACCGGGTTTCGAAATCCAGCCCCGGCGAGAAGCCGAGGTAGGCATGGGTGGGCCGGGCAAAGCAGTAGATGCAGCCATGCTCGCAGCCGCGATAGGCGTTGATCGAACGGTCGAACGACAGATCGGGCGAGCTGTTGCGGGTGATGATCTTGCGGGGGCTTTCCAGCGCCACCTCGGTGCGCAAGGGGGGCAGATCGGCCTCCGCCCCGCTCTCCCAGCCATCATCAGCTCGCTCGACGGCATAGGGATCGAACCGGTTGGCCACATTGGAGATGGCCGCACGCCCGCGGCGGCGATGCTCAGGCACCGCCCAGCCCGCGGTGGCCGCCTCCTCAAACCCATGTGTCGCGCGCCGTTCCATGTGCCGAACATAGAACATATACGGAACATTTGAAAGAACCACATGACCTTCATGCATATTTTTCCCGCCACCTTGCCCCAAATCCCGGCTATAAGTCGGCAAATGCGCGCGCCATGTCGTAAATCGGAAAGTCCGCCTGCGACATTCTGGCAATGGCTCGTAACAGAAACCGCACCGGCCGCACCCCGGCCAAGCAAAGGAAATGCCCATGTCTGCGGATGACGAAGACGACATCATCCTGTCCGAACTTTCCGATGAGGATCTCACCGCCCAGATGCACGATGACCTCTACGATGGCCTCAAGGAGGAGATCGAGGAGGGCGTGAACATCCTGCTGGAACGCGGCTGGGCCCCCTATGACGTGCTGACAAAGGCACTTGTCGCCGGGATGAAGGTGGTTGGCGACGACTTCCGCGATGGCATCCTCTTCGTGCCCGAGGTGCTGCTGGCCGCCAACGCGATGAAGGCGGGCATGGCGATCCTCAAACCGCTGCTGGCCGAAACCGGCGCGCCCCGCATGGGCAAGATGGTGATCGGCACCGTCAAGGGCGACATCCACGACATCGGCAAGAACCTCGTTTCGATGATGATGGAGGGTGCAGGCTTCGAGGTGGTCGACATCGGCATCAACAACCCGGTCGAGAAATACATCGACACGCTGAAAGCCGAAGAGGCCGACATCCTCGGCATGTCTGCCCTGCTGACCACCACCATGCCCTACATGAAGGTGGTGATCGACGCGCTGGTCGAGCAAGGCATGCGCGACGATTACATCGTGCTTGTTGGTGGTGCGCCGCTGAACGAAGAGTTCGGCCGCGCCATCGGCGCAGATGCCTATTGCCGCGATGCTGCCGTGGCGGTGGAAACGGCGAAGGACTTCATTGCCCGCAAGCACAACCAGATGGCGGGCTGACGCTTGCCTGTCGGCGGGGCCAGGTGCCCCGCCCTACTCTGGCGGCATCAGGAAGGCTTCGACATGAACCGCAAGGGCGCGGCCCGGGTTGGTGCCCTTCCCGGGGTTGGCCACGTGGCGGGCCATGGCCATGAGGGTGAAGGCGCGGATGCCCTCGGCCATCACCTTCGGCGGCAGGTCGGTCCGAAAGGGCGGCGCGCCGAAGAGGCCTCCGAACCAGCCGGTGAGGATGAGATCGAGCCGCGAGAGCGCCTCGGCCACCGGGCCGTCGGCAAGGGAGGCACGTTGCACCAGATCGAAGACATAACGCTCGCAGGTGAGCAGCTCGACGATCGGCCCGAGCGTGGCCGCCAGGCCTTTGGCGCTGGAGGGCCGCCGCGCGGTTTGCAGCGCGTCGAGCAGGCGGGAGATCCGCTTGGCGACGAGCTGTTCCATCAGCACGTCCTTATCGGCAAAATGGGCAAAGAAGGTGCCCTTGGCCACGCCTGCGGCCTTCACCACCTGCTCCACCCTGAGCGCGCCGAAGCCCTCGCGGGCCACGATGCTTTCGGCGGCGGCGACAAGATTGGCACGGGTGGCGCGGGCACGGCGCTGAACGGGTTCTGTCATGGCGGTCTGGTGGCGCAAAACATGACCATGGTCAATTCGTTTCCGGGGCACGCGGTGTGAAACTTCCCAGCGATCAGGCCCTGACCGAAGACGGGCTGGCCCGGGCGGGCCGGGGCGAGCTGCTGCTCATCGCCTGCGGGGCGCTGGCCCGCGAAATCCTCGCCCTGATCGAGGCCAACGGCTGGCACCACATGGCCCTCACCTGCCTGCCCGCGATCCTGCACAACCGCCCGGAGCAGATCCCCGATGCGGTGGAGGCGGCGGTGGAGAAGCATCGCGACAGCTTCGAACGGATCTTTGTGGTCTACGCCGATTGCGGCACCGGCGGGCTGCTGGAGGCGCGCTGCGCCAGGCTGGGCGTCGAGATGGTCCGCGGCCCGCATTGCTACAGCTTCTTCGAGGGCAATGCGGCCTTCGCCGCCCATGACGACGAGATCACGGCGTTCTATCTTACCGACTTCCTGGTGCGCCAGTTCGACGCCTTCGTGACCAGGCCGCTGAAGTTCGACAAGCACCCGGAGCTGAAGGAGATGTACTTCGGCCATTACGAAACGCTGGTCTACCAGGCGCAGACGGATGATCCGGCGCTGACCGCGCTGGCGATGCAGCACGCCGAAACGCTCGGGCTGGCCTTCGAGCGGCGCTTTACCGGCTACGGAGACCTGGAGGGGGCGCTAGCGAAGGCGTGAGCCGGGCTGCTCTTCGAGGCCATTCGGCCACTCATCGCATATACGACGCAGCTGCGAAGAGGACCGCGAGGGCCGATGAGTTGCCGCTATAACGCCATGTCATCCCGGTGGATCAGCGCGGCCCGCCCCGGGTAGCCCAGAAGCGCCTCGATCTCCTCCGAGCGGTGCCCGGCGATCACCCCGGCCTCGGTGGCGGTGTAGCGCACCAGCCCCTGCCCGAGGTGCCCGGCTGGCCCGACGATCTCCACAGGATCGCCCCGCAGAAAGGCCCCCTCCACGCGCCGCACCCCGGCGGGCAGCAGCGATTTGCCCTCTGCCAGAGCCTTGGCGGCCCCCGCATCCACCGTGACCGTTCCACGCGGCTTCATCGAGCCGATCCAGCCTTTGCGGGCGGCCTGCGGCGTGGTCTGGGCGGTGAACCATGTGGCATTGGCGCCCTCTTCCAGCCGCCGCAGCGGCCCGAGCGCAAAGCCGTGGGTGATCGCCATGGCGCAGCCAGCGGTGGTCGCCGTCCGCGCGGCGAGCAGCTTGGTCTTCATCCCCCCGCGCGACAGGCCCGAGCCCGCATCGCCCGCCATCGCCTCGATCTCGGGGGTGATCTCTTCGACCACGTCGAAGCGGGTGGCCGCCGGATCGGTGGCGGGATTACCGGTGTAGAGACCGTCGACATCCGAGAGAAGCACCAGCGTATCGGCACCCACCGTCACCGCCACCTGCGCGGCGAGCCTGTCATTGTCGCCAAAGCGGATCTCGTCGGTCGCCACCGTGTCATTCTCGTTGACGATGGGGATGACATCGAGCGACAGCAGCGTTTCCAGCGTCGCGCGGGTGTTCAGGTAGCGGCGGCGGGAGGCGCTGTCTTCCAGCGTCAGCAGCACCTGGGCGGCCTTCAGCCCGTGGGGGGTGAGCACCTCTTCATAGGCGCGGGCCAGCCGGATCTGGCCCACGGCGGCGGCGGCCTGGCTCTGCTCCAGCGGCAGCTCGGTGAGGCCCAGGCCCAGCACACCGCGCCCCAGTGCGATGGAGCCGGAAGAGACCAGAAGCACCTCGCAGCCCCGCGCCCTGAGTGCGGCGATGTCTTCGGCCAGGGCCACCAGCCATTCCTGCCGGAGCGCGCCTGTTTCCCGATCCACCAGCAGGGCCGAGCCGATCTTCACGACGAGGCGGCGGGCCGCGCTCAGCCCCGATGTCACGGCTGCCACGGCGCGTCCTCGTCGTCGTCCTCCATGCGCTCATCCTTGCGCGCCCGCACGATCTGCGCCCGTAGCGCGCGCAGCACCTCCTGGATGCCCTCGCCCGCCACGCCGGAAATCTGGAAGGGCCGCTGCCCGGCGGCCTCCTGAAGCTCGGCCTGCTTTTCGGCGCGCTCCTCCTCGGTGAGCGCATCCACCTTGTTCAGCGCCAGCACGCGCGGCTTTTCGGCAAGGTGGCCGCCATACATCTCCAGCTCGTGGGTGATGGTGCGATAATCCTCCGCCACGTCCTCCGAGGTGCCATCGACAAGGTGCAACAGCACCGCGCAGCGCTCGACATGGCCAAGAAAGCGGTCGCCGATGCCCCGGCCCTCATGGGCGCCCTCGATCAGCCCGGGAATGTCGGCCATGACAAACTCATGCCCATCCACGCCCACCACCCCGAGGTTGGGGTGCAGGGTGGTGAACGGGTAGTCGGCGATCTTGGGCCGCGCGTTCGACGTGGCGGCGAGAAAGGTGCTCTTGCCCGCGTTCGGCAGCCCCAGCAGGCCCGCGTCGGCAATCAGCTTCAGCCGCAGCCAGATGGTGCGCTCCACCGCCGGCTGGCCGGGGTTGGCGCGGCGCGGGGCCTGGTTGGTGGAGCTCTTGAAGTGCAGGTTGCCGAAGCCGCCGTTGCCGCCCTTGGCCAGCACCACGCGCTGGCCCTCTTCCGTGAGGTCGGCGATCACCGTCTCCTCGTCTTCCTCCAGAATCTCGGTGCCCACCGGCACGCGCAGGATGATATCCTTGCCATCGGCCCCTGTGCGCTGGCGGCCCATGCCGGGCTGGCCGTTCTTGGCGAAGAAATGCTGCTGGTAGCGAAAGTCGATCAGCGTGTTCAGGTTGCTCACGGCCTCGGCGATCACATCGCCGCCGGTGCCGCCATCGCCGCCGTCCGGCCCGCCGAACTCGATGTACTTCTCCTTGCGGAACGAGATGCACCCGTTGCCGCCCGCGCCCGAGCGGATGTAAACCTTTGCCAGATCTAGGAATTGCATTGCGTGGCCTCGAAAGCGTTTCGCGTCAGGCGATATAGGGTGATGGGCTCGGGCTCAAGCCTCAGCGGGTTCGTGGCGCTGCCCTGGCCGATGATCTCGAAGCCCAGCTTGCGCAGCACCCGGCCCGATGACGGGTTGTCGTGGAAGTGATCGGCCTCCACCGCCTCGAGCCCGAAGGTGGCGAAAGCCCAGGCCAGAAACGCCCGGCCCGCCTCGGTGGCATAGCCGCGCCCGCCCTGCGCGGCGGCGATGAAATACATCAGCGTCGCCGGGTTCGCGCCCAGCCCGATGATGCCGATGAGGCCGGGCGTTTCCCGCGCCTCGATCGCAAGACGAAAGCCGGGCGCGCCGCGATAGCGCGAGGCCTCGATCCAGGCCAGCACGTCGGATTCGGGCCAGGGGGCCTTGAAGGTGAGCATCATCCGCGCCACCTCGGGCCGCCCGCCAAGCGCGGCGAGCCGCGGCGCGTCACCGGCCTCCAGCGGGCGTATGCGGAGCCGCTCGGTCAGGATGTCGAGCTGCTCCGCCTGCATGGGTCAGGCCAGCTTCTTCAGGTAGGTCCAGGTGGGCACGGTGCCCCCGCGGGAAACGGAATAGGCCTCGGCATCGCCAAGGTATTCGAAGCCCGCATTCGTCAGCACCCGGGCCGAGGCCGGATTATCCTGAAACACCTCGGCAAACATGGTGTGCGCCTCATGCGGGTTGGCCTCGACCATTGCCGATACCGCCTCGGAGGCGAGGCCGGTGTTCCACATCGCCGGCGCAACCCAGTAGCGGATCTCCGATTGCCTGCGGCGCTCTTCCTCGTCTTCCATCCGGGCCAGCGCGACGATGCCCACCAACTCGCCCATGCCGGCAGCTGTGCCGTCGATGGCCCAGACATCCTCGCGCCGGTTCTCGGCGTGGGAGCCGCGAATGAAGGCCTCCGCCGTGCCCGGCGGCAGCGGGTGCGGCAGGTGGCGGGTGGCCCGCGCCACGCGCTCGTCGCTGGCGTAAAGGGTAATCAGGCCCGCGTCGCTCTGCTGGAGCGGGCGCAGGGTCACCCGCTCTGCGGTGATGACGGGCTGACCCGAAATCCGGTCTTGTTGCATGTGTCGTTACTCCTCCGGTGCGCCGGATCTCCTCTCCGGCATGCGGTGGGCCCCCTCTCCCGCCGCAGGGCCAACATGGCCCGAAAACGCAGCGGGGGGGATCGGCGCCTGCCGTCCCCCCCGGAAATGTGATTTCGCTTCGGGTTCGGCTTACTCGGCGGCCTCCGCAACCGGAAGAACCGAAATGAAGGTGCGGCCCTTGATGCCCTTGTGGAAGGTCACCTGGCCCTCGGCGGTCGCAAAGATGGTGTGATCCTTGCCGAGGCCCACGCCTTCGCCCGGCCACCACTTGGTGCCGCGCTGACGCACGATGATGTTGCCCGGGATCACGGCTTCGCCGCCGAATTTCTTGACGCCGAGGCGACGGCCCGCGGAGTCGCGGCCGTTACGGGAGGAACCGCCTGCTTTCTTGTGTGCCATATCTCTCTACTCCTTCTCGGCTCAGGCCAGATCTTTGGCCTGTGCGACCCAACCTTCACGCTCGATACGGCCCTTGAACGAGAGCTTCTCGTCCATCTCGGCGATATCGGCCTCGGTCCAGGCAGCGATCTGGGCGAACGTGGTCACGCCCGCTTCGTGCAGTTTCTTCTCAAGCGCCGGGCCAACACCCGAGAGCTGCTTGAGGTCGTCGCCACCTTCGGCCTTTGCGGCTTTCTTGGGGGCGGCTTTCTCTTCTTCTTTCGGAGCCTCGGCCTTCTTGGCGGCGGGCTTCTCTTCGGCCTTCTTGGCGGCCTTCTTAGGCGCGTCCTTCACGGCAGCAGCCACGGCAGCACCCGAGACGGAACCGGCACCGATGGCGGCCTTCACGCCGGTCTTGTCACCACCCTTTTCCAGGATGTCGGTGACGCGCAGCAGGGTGAGCTGCTGGCGGTGGCCCTTGGTGCGCTTGGAGCCGTGCTTCCGGCGGCGCTTCACGAAGTGGATGACCTTCTCGCCCTTGATCTGGTCGATCACTTCGGCCTGCACGGCGGCACCGTCGACCATCGGGGAACCGACGGTGGAGCCAACCATGAGAATCTCGTTGAACTGGACGGTTTCACCCGCCTCTGCGGCCAGCTTCTCGACGCGCAGCACATCGCCGCTCGCCACCTTGTATTGCTTGCCGCCGGTTTTCATAACCGCAAACATATTGTTTTCCTTACGTCTTTCGCGTTCCTGCGGTCCCCCGTGCGGGGTGTTGCCGGCCTGCCCTGGTTGAGCGTAGCCACCTCGAACTGCGTGCCCTTCATATGGGCCTTGTTACGTCCGTTTTCCACCCAGGATCGGGTAGAGCGCGGCTTATCGGGCGGAAAGGCCTTTGTGTCAAGGGGGTTCGGGCCACCCTGCACCGCCGCTGCCGCAGTTTCGCGTCAGATGTCTTCGCTGAGCATGAAACGCGAGGCGGCGAGCCCGAGATCGCGGGAAATATCGGTGAAGAGCTCGTCGAAGGCGGCAAAGATCGCCCGGTTCAGGGCCCGGCCCTCGGGGGTTTGGGACATGGCCGTGTAGGCCTCGATGTCGGCATCCTCCAGCGGGCGGTAGGCCATGGCGAGATAGGACCAGACCCAGCTTTCGGTTTCTTCGCGGATATCGGGCTCCTGCAACCAGACGTCGCGCAGCATGTCTTCCTCTGTCATCTCCAGGGGCAGCGCACCCCCGGCAGAGAGGCCCTGGTAGAAGGCGAGGTTGGAGTTGAGCGCCCCGGCAATGTTGCTTTCCACGAGGTCATTGGCCTCGATATAGGCGCGCAGGGCCTCCATGCGCGGCGAGTCCTCGGCCCGCATCTCGTCGAGCGCCTCGCGGCTCATCTGCTCCACGGTCTCATCCAGCAGCGCCTCGCGGGCCGAGACCTCGAGCCCGATGATCCGCTGGCCCCGTTCGCTTTGCAGGAACGCCAGAAGCGGTGCGGTATCCACCCCGGCCATCTCTTCGGAAAAGCGGCGTGCCATGACCCGCTCCAGCCTGTCCAGCGCGTAGATATCGCCAACCAGTGCCTGCCACTCCTCGTTCCCGGCCCCCGGAAACAGCTCGCGCTCCAGCGCCTTGGAATAGGCCAGGCCCTCCTCGCGCAGGATCGGAAAGAGTTGGTCCATCCCCAGCGCCGTGAGCAGCTCCTCGGTTTCGGCGGCCGGCAGCGGCGCAGGCTCGGCCGCACTCTCGGCGGTGCCCGCCTCCGCCGCCTCGGCAAGCGCCATCGGGGCCGGGGCCACCAGAATGGCGGTGAAGGCCAGCGCCAGGGCGGCGCAAAACGGGGCGGGGACTCGCAACATGGGCGGCAGGGCTCCGGTAAATAAAAGCTGGTCCTGCAATAGGCCTTCGGCGGAGCATTTCCAAGCCGGTCCCAGGAATTTGAACCCCAAGCGGCTGATTTCGACCGCTTCCGCGCCTCCGGCCCGCCAATCCAACCCCAGATCGCATCTTGGCGCATCTTGAGGGTTGCGCCCGCTGCGGCGCTCTTATACATCCGCGCCACCTGAGGCCACAGGATCGCGGAGAGGTGCCGGAGTGGTCGAACGGGGCGGTCTCGAAAACCGTTGACCCTTCACGGGGTCCCAGGGTTCGAATCCCTGTCTCTCCGCCACATTCCTCCCTCGGGATGCACCCAGATCGTTGCAATTTGTTGCGCTCCGCCCGGGGCCTCTCACCCTGCGTGAGAGCGGCTGCCCTTGTGCCGCCCGGCCTACACGCTCCTGCCCCTGCGTCACATCACGACCACGCCGGATTTCGTGAAGGAACAGGCGGCTTTGGCCTGCGTTTCCCCCACCGACGCAGTAACAAGGACAGAGGACTATACCTATGCGTAAGATCATGCTCACCAGCCTCGCCCCGGTCGCCCTGACCGCGGCCTTCGCGGCGCCCGCCCTTGCAGGCAACCTCGAAGAGCCCGTTGTGGAAGAGGTCGTCACGGCCCCTGCCCCGGTGGTGGATTACGGCTCCGACTGGACCGGCTTTTACGGCGGTCTGTCGCTCGGCACCGGCAGCGGCTCGATCGAGACCGATGCCGGCGACGCCGACTTCGACATCAACAACTCCTTCGGGGCCCAGGCGGGTTACCTGTGGGACAACGGCTCGCTCGTCTACGGCGGTGAACTCGCCTACCAGAGCCTTCAGCTTGACGCCGATGGCGCCGAGGAAGATGGCGACGTTTTCGCGCTGAAGGGCCGTATCGGCTATGACGCCGGGCAGTTCCTGCCCTATGCCACCGCCGGCTTTGCCAACCTGAACGTCGATGGCGAGAGCGGTGACGGCTACGTGCTCGGCGCGGGCCTCGAATATGCCGCGACCGAGAACATCCGCGTGCGCGGTGAATACCTGAACCACCAGTTCGACGATTTCGGCGATACCGATGGCGTCGATGTGAAGGCCGATACCTTCTCGATCGGCCTGAACTACGCCTTCTGAGGCGGATTAAATTTGAAAGAGCGAAGGGGCGGTGCGCAGGCGCCGCCCCTTTTGCATGTCGCTCCACCGCGCCACAGAGTCGAAAGTCTGGTTTCCGCCTTCGCCGATTCCGCCCTAGGATGCGCGCAACGGCCACGGAGGTGGCCACGGGAGGGGCGCGCTGCCATGTCTGCATTCCGCGAGGCCATATCGGAGGCGGCCGGGCTGATTGTCCGGGCGGACGCGGATTTTCTGGAGATCCTCGCGCTTTCGGTTCAGGTGACCGGGCTTGCGGTGCTGATCGCCTGCGCCATCGGCTTTCCGCTCGGCGCGCTGCTGGCGGTGGGGCGGTTTCGCGGACGCGGGGCGCTTTCGCTGCTGGTGTCTGCCGCGATGGGCCTGCCGCCGGTGGTGGTGGGGCTGGCGCTTTACATGCTGTTCTCGCGCGCCGGGCCGCTGGGGGTGCTGGGGCTGCTCTACACGCCAACGGCGATGGTGATTGCGCAGGTGGTGCTCGTTACCCCCATCGTCGCGGCGCTGACCCGGCAGATCGTGGCCGACCTGGACAGCGAGTATTCCGAAACCCTGCGCGCCCTGCGGGCCACCCGCGCTCAGGCCATGGCCACCCTGCTCTGGGAGGCCCGGCCCGCGCTTGTCACGGCGGCGCTGGCGGGCACCGGGCGGGCGATGGCCGAGGTGGGCGCGGTGATGATCGTGGGCGGCAACATCGACCACCTGACCCGGGTGATGACAACCGCCATCGCGCTGGAAACCTCGCGCGGCGAGCTCTCGCTGGCGCTGGCGCTGGGCCTCGTGCTGCTGGTGGCCTCGCTGGCGATCAACGGGGCGCTGATGGGCCTGCGCCAGCGGATCGGGGAGCCGGCCCATGGCTGAGCGCCGCGTCATCCCGCTGGCCCGCCCCGAGACGCGGGGCGCCGAACCGGGCATCGCGGTGCAGGGGGTTT
Organism: Vannielia litorea; assembly: GCF_018424695.1. Taxonomy (GTDB): domain Bacteria; phylum Pseudomonadota; class Alphaproteobacteria; order Rhodobacterales; family Rhodobacteraceae; genus Vannielia; species Vannielia litorea_A. Next base: position 1,510 of record NZ_QTNQ01000005.1, on the reverse strand, counting down.
ACCTCTCGCGCGGCGGTCGGGCGCTTCTGCGCGGGGTCGATCTTGCGCTTGGCGGCGGCGGGATCACCGCCCTGCTCGGCTCCAATGGCGCCGGAAAGAGCCTGCTGCTGCGGGTCATCGCCGGCATGATCCAGCCCGATGCCGGCGAGGTCGAGTTGGCCCCGCGCTTTGCCCGGCCGGCGCTGGTGTTCCAGAAGCCGGTTCTGCTGCGCCGCTCGGTGCGCGCCAACCTCGCCCACGCGCTGAAGCTGGCCCGGGTGCCCCGCGCCCAACGTGCGGGGCGGATCACCGAGCTGCTCGACCTCTGTGACCTTGCGTCGCTCGCCGCCGCCCCCGCGCGCAGGCTCTCGGGCGGCGAGCAACAGCGGCTGGCCGTGGCCCGCGCGCTGGCCACCGATCCGGCCCTGCTGCTGCTCGACGAGCCCACCGCTTCGCTCGACCCCAAGGCCACCGCCGCGATCGAGGCCATCGCGCTGCGGGCCGCCGGGCGCGGGGTAAAGCTGGTGCTCGTCACACATGACCGCGCCCAGGCCGAGCGGCTGGCGGGTGATGTCGCCTTTCTCCACCAGGGCCGGGTTGTCGAACACGCCCCGGCCCATCGTTTCTTTTCCACCCCCGAGTCCGCCGAAGCGCGGGCCTATCTTGACGGAAGACTGTTCTTGTGACTGCCAAACTCCTCGCCGCCGCGCTTGCCGCGCTGCTCGCCCTGCCCGCCCATGCCCAAAGCCACATCACCGTGCAAAGCACCACCTCGACGCAGAACTCGGGCCTCTACGATCACCTGCTGCCGATCTTCGAAGAGGCCAGTGGAATTGACGTGCGCGTGGTGGCCGTGGGCACCGGGCAGGCGCTGAAGAATGCGGGCAACTGCGACGGCGACATGCTGATCACCCATGCCCGCGCCGCCGAAGAGGCCTTCGTGGCCGAGGGCAAGGGGCTGGCCCGCCACCCGCTGATGTACAACGATTTCGTCCTCGTCGGCCCGGCAGACGACCCGGCGGGCACGCGGGGGGATGACATCACCGCCGCCCTCGCCGCCATCGCCGCGGCAAAGGCACCCTTCGCGTCGCGCGCCGACGACAGCGGCACAAACAAGGCCGAGATGCGGCTCTGGGCCGAGAGCAGTGCCGATCCGGCGGCGGGCTCCGGTGCCTGGTATCTGGAAACCGGCTCGGGCATGGGCGCCACGCTCAACCTCGGCACCGCGCAGGGCGCCTATGTGCTGACCGACCGCGCCACCTGGATGACCTTCGCCAACAAGGGCGATCATGAAATTCTGGTCGAGGGCGACCCGAAGCTGTTCAACCAATATGGCGTCATCGTGGTCAGCCCCGCCGCCTGCCCGACCGCGCGGGTGGAAGAGGCCGAACGCTTTACAAAATGGCTGCTCGGCCCCGAGGGGCAGGACGCCATTGCCGCTTTCGCCCCGAACGGCCAGCAGCTGTTCTTTCCTAACGCCAGCGAGTGAGGCTGACGTCGGAGTGGGGGCGCTGCCCCCACACCCCCGGAG
>NZ_QTNQ01000059.1 GCF_018424695.1 Vannielia litorea | reverse complement strand
GAGAGGGACTGCGTGGCGCCGTGGTTGAGCGAGCGCTTCAGGAGGGGTTCTCTTTGTGCCGTGTGGTACGGGCGGGGCCCTTGGAGGGGGTGCCGGAGGGGCTGCGAGCGTTTCTGGCGCGCGGGCGTCATGGCGAGATGGGCTGGATGGAGCGCCGGGTAGACTGGCGCGAGGATCCGTCGGTTCTGTGGCCCGAGGCGAAGAGTGTGATCGTGCTCGGGGAGAGCTACGGGCCGGAGTTTGACCCGATGGCAGCGCTAGAGGCGCGCGACAGGGGGCTGATCTCGGCCTATGCGCGAGGGAGGGATTACCACGACATCGTCAAGAAGCGGCTGAAGCGGCTGGGGCGCTGGATGATCGACGAGTTCGGCGGGGAGATCAAAGTTTTTGTGGATACCGCGCCGGTGGCGGAGAAGCCGTTGGCGCAGGCGGCAGGGCTGGGGTGGCAGGGCAAGCACACCAACCTTGTAAGCCGTGACATGGGCTCGTGGTTTTTCATCGGATCTGTGTTCACGACGCTTGAAATTGAGCCTGATCCTGCGGAAGTGGATCATTGCGGGATTTGCCGAAAGTGCCTCGATGTGTGCCCGACCGAGGCCTTTCCGGCGCCCTACCAGCTCGATGCGCGGCGGTGCATATCCTATCTGACCATCGAGCACGCGGGGCCGGTGCCGGAGGCCTTGCGCGGCAAGATGGGCAACCGGATTTATGGCTGTGACGATTGCCTCGCGGTTTGCCCCTGGAACAAGTTCGCCGTGGAGGCGGCGGATATGCGGTATCACGGTGGAACGGAGACGGATTTGCCCGCGTTGGAGGAGCTGGCCGCGCTGGATGATGCCGGTTTTCGGGCGCGGTTTTCGGGTTCGCCGATCAAACGGATCGGGCGCGGGCGGTTTGTGCGGAATGTGCTTTATGCGATTGGGAATTCGGGTGCGGCGCGGCTGAGGCTGGTGGCGCAGGGACTTTGCGAGGATGACGACCCGGTGGTGGCGGATGCGGCGCGCTGGGCGGTGGCGCGTTTGGGGTGACGGATGTGGATGGGTTGGTGAGGCCAAGGCTGGCTGGTGAGGGGACTATCGGCAGGAAAATGTGGGAATGAAGAGCGGCTTCTTGTCGAAGACGGGTTTGGCGTGTGTCATCAGCCTGCTTGGGGTGGGCGTGATGGATCGTCTCTTTGCCTTGCTGAACCCCGGTCTGAGTGCGATTGCCACGGGCAAGGTGAGCGACGAATCCGTGGACAGAGTCGTGCTGTTCATGCGTCTGCTTCCCTTCGCGGAGGCCCTTGTCATCGCGCTTATCTCTTGGGTGGCCTTGCGCGTCGCGCGGCCTCATGGCTCCGGAGGCAATGAGTACACGCTGTTGGTGCTCATCGGCGTCGGCATGATGGTGGGGCGGTCGTTTCTCGGTATCGGTGAAGGCTTCAGCACCGATTTTGCCGTTGTGATGATCCCGGGCGTCGTTGCAGGCTTTATCGGATACACCATCTTGCGCTAGGGCGGGAGCCTGCTCGGCATTCAATCCGGTGCCAGCATATAGCCTTCGCCGCGTACGGTTTGCAGGTAGCGCGGTTGCTTTGGGTCGGTCTCGATCTTGCGGCGGAGCCTTGTGATCTGGACGTCGACCGCGCGTTCCTGGGCTTGGCCGCCATCGCGGCCGAGGTCTTCGACCAGCTTGTTGCGGGTGACGGCGGCGCCGGGCTGGGCGGAGAAGATGCGCATAAGGGCGGATTCCGTCGCCGTCAGCCGGACCATCTCTTCGCCCTTCCACATCTCGCCGCGGGCCACATCGTAGCGGACCGGGCCGAGCGAGAGCACCTTGGGGCCGGTATCCACGGCCACTTCGTTGGGCACCCGGCGGAGGATGGCGTTGATGCGCAGCAGCAGCTCCTTGGGTTCGAATGGCTTGGGCAGGTAATCGTCGGCCCCGGCCTCCAGCCCGGCGATGCGGTCTTCGGTTTCGCCCTTCGCGGTCAGGAGCAGGATCGGGGTGGTCAGCGTTTCGCGCAGGCTGCGGGTGAGTTCTACCCCGGTTTCGCCGGGCATCATCACGTCCATCACGATCAGGTCGAACTCGAGGCCGCTCAGGAGCCGGCGGGCGTGGGCGGCGTCGCGCGCCGAGGTGGTGATGAAGCCGTGGCGCAGAAGAAATTTCTGCAACAGGCCGCGTATCCGCTCGTCGTCATCGACAATCAGCAGATGGGCGTCGCACTGGTCTACCGGGTTCATCAGCTCCCCTCCTTGAGCGCGGTATAGTGGTGCCGCATCTCCGGGTCCATCATGGCTTCAAGCACGGTGCGAAAACCAATCACGGCTTCGGGACCGGCATGACGGAAGGCAGAGCGCATCCGGTCGCGCTGGGCATCGGAGAGCTGCCGCTCCAGCCGGGTGCCGGCCTCGGTGAGGTGCAGATGGCGCTCGCGCTTGTCTTGCCGGCCAACGCGGCTTTCCACCAAGCCGTCCTCGATGAGCGTTCGCAGCACGCGGTTGAGAGACTGCTTGGTGACCCCAAGGATGGAGAGCAGGTTGTTGACGGTGGTGCCAGGGGATCGGTGGATGAAGTGCACCGCCCGATGATGCGCCCGACCATAGCCGAGTTCGCCCAGGATGCGATCCGGGTCGGCGGTGAAGCCGCGATAGGCGAAGAACATGGCTTCGATTCCCTTGCGAAGCTGCTCATCGGTCAGAAACAGCAGGCTTTCGCTGGTCTGCGCGTTGCCGGGGCCGTCGGCCATGGTGTTGTCCTTGCTGGATTTCTCCTCTTGGGGCGAGACAATACGTCAGCCTTGTTGACTTTCCAAGCGCGGATCGGTAGTGAGTCGCAGGTTTTGCGCAACATTGTGTCCGCATCGGACCTATAGCGCGCAATATTTGGAAAATGAGGAGGGTCCGATGGCGGGTGCCTACGATGACCGCGACGGCAAGATCTGGATGGATGGCAAGTTGGTGGAGTGGCGCGACGCCAACGTACACCTGCTGACCCACGGGCTGCACTACGCCTCCAGTGTGTTCGAAGGGGAGCGCTGCTACAACGGCACGATCTTCGAGAGCCGCAAGCACAGTGAGCGACTGATCGCCTCGGCGAAGTGGCTGGATTTCGAGATCCCTTACACGGTCGACGAGCTGGAAGCGGCGAAATACGAGATGCTGAAGGCGAACGGCTGGACCGACGCTTATGTGCGCGCCGTCGCGTGGCGCGGTTCGGGCGAAGACATGGGCGTGTCTTCGTTGCGCAACCCGGTGCGCGTGGGGATCGCCGGCTGGGAGTGGGGCAACTACTATGGCGACGCCAAGATGAAGGGCGCCAAGCTGGACGTGGCCAAGTGGAAGCGACCGAGCCCGGAGACGATCCCGGTGCATGCCAAGGCCGCCGGGCTCTACATGATCTGCACCATGAGCAAACATGCCGCCGAGGCGAAGGGCTGCTCTGACGCGCTGTTCATGGACTATCGCGGCTATGTGGCCGAGGCGACCGGCGCCAACATCTTCTTCGTGAAGGATGGCGAGGTGCATACGCCCAAGCCTGATGTGTTCCTCAACGGGATCACCCGGCAGACCGTGATCGGGATGCTGGAGGATCGGCAGATCAAGGTGCACGAGCGCCACATCATGCCCGAGGAGCTGGAAGGCTTTGAGCAGTGCTGGCTGACCGGCACCGCCGCCGAGGTGACGCCGGTGGGCGAAATCGGCGACTGGCGGTTCGAGGTGGGCAGCCTGACCCGCGACATCAGCGACAGTTACGAGAAGCTGGTGCGCAGCTGATCCACGGGCCTTAACGGGATCGAAAGGCGGTGCTGAGAGACTGGCGCCGCCTTTTTCATGCCCGGAGGCCCCTTATGTGGGTCAAGCAATTACTATACGGTCTCTTCCTGGCTCTCGTCGTGGCGCTGCCCTCGATGTTTGCGCTGGGCTACTACAAGATTTCCGGTGACCCGAGCTTCCGGCCCCTGGCGCAGAGCATCGAGAGCGTGATTTTCGGTGGCATGGTTGGGGACTCGCGTGACTTGCAGGTACACCTGCGCTTGCACGAACCGACAGAGGCGGAGGGCTTCCGGATGGCGCGGCAGATTCAACGTGCATTCACGGCGAAGGGAATAGATGCGCGCGTCTACGTGATGGATATCTCCGCACGGGAGCCGGCAAGCGTGACATTCATCGTGCATGCCAACCGCATCGGCCCCTATTCCCTATCGCGGGCGTCGCATGGAGTGAATGCAGCCGTTTCCGCCTATCACATGACGGTTCAGAACTAGGCGGGCAGTTTGCGGTCGCACCCCGGGAGCGGGCGTGATCTAAGGGCTGCAAGACCCTACAGACCTGCGCGATGAAACCCCTTGTTGGCATTTCGCTCACATTGAGCGCGATATTCCTTTTCACCATCATGGGCGCGCTCGTGAAGGCGGCAGACGGTATTCCCGTGGGACAGACCGTGTTCTTCCGCGCGGGCTGCGGCTTGCCAGTCATCGTGCTTTGGCTCTGGCTCAGGGGAGATATGCCGAGCGGCCTGAAAGTGCAGAGCGTGCGGAGCCATGCAATCCGGGCGATCGTCGGGTCGGGCGCCATGGGGCTGGGCTTCCTGGGACTGCGCTATCTGCCGCTGCCGGAAGTCACAGCGCTAAGGTTCATCACGCCGATCCTGATCGTGATCTTTGCCGCGATCTTCCTGCGCGAACGGGTGCGGCTGCTCAGAATCAGCGCCGTCGCGATTGGGCTTGTAGGGGTTTTGATCATCATGTGGCCGCGCTTGTCGCTGGAAGGCGGAGAGAAAGAGCTGATTGGCACCGTGATGATCCTGACCTCGGCGCTCCTGGCCTCGCTGGCGCAGATCTTCGTGAAGGCCATGGCCTCGAAGGAATCGACAGCCGCCATCGTCTTCTACTTCTCGGGGACGGCCACGCTGCTTTCGCTGCTGACGATCCCGTGGGGCTGGGTCTGGCCAAGCCCGCAGGAGTGGATCCTGCTGGTGGGCGCTGGGCTGGTAGGCGGCGCAGGGCAGATCCTGGTGACCTCCTCCTATCGGTTCGCGGACGCCTCGCTTCTGGCACCTTACACTTACAGCTCGATGATCTGGGCGCTCATCATCGGCTACTTCGTGTTTGACGAACTGCCCACATTGCAAATGCTGGGTGGTGCGGCCTTGGTGATCTGCGCGGGCGTCTTCATCGTCTGGCGCGAGCAGAAGCTGGGCAAGGACCGCGCGGCGCGTGGCAAGATCAATGCAACGATGAAGTAGCGCCTCAGAGCAGGGTTCGCTCAACCACCCAATAGGCCGCGATGAGCGCGATCGCCGCCGAAGCGGGTATGGCGATGGCCTTGCGATACCAGGGCTTCTGACCAAACCAGTAGCCGACGGTGAGGAACGCCACGGCAAGCACTGTGAGTTGCCCGATCTCGACCCCGATGTTGAAGCCGATCAGCCCGGCGAGGAAGCGCGACGGCTCGAGCCCCACGTCACCCAGCACGTAGGCGAAGCCAAGTCCGTGCAGCAGGCCGAAGAGCGTGACGATCACCACGCGCCACCAGCCAAGCCGACCGCCGAAGATGTTTTCCACCGCGACATAGACGATGGAGGCGGCGATGAGCGGCTCGACCACGGTTGCGGGGATCAGCACGATCTTCAGGCTTGCCAGAGCCAGAGTGATGGTGTGCGCGAGGGTGAAGGCGGTGACCTGCCACAACAGCGGCCGCAGGTGCAGCGAGAAGAAGAAGAGGCCGAGCACGAAAAGGATATGATCGAGCCCCTTCGGGATGATGTGCTCGAAGCCGACGATGATGTAGCGACCGAAAAGCGGGAACCAGCCTTCGGTGACGACCTCTCCGGTGCGGGGCAGGGGCTGGCTGGCGGTGCCGGGATTGAGAAAATCGGAATAGGCATCCTCTCCGCCGCCCATCTGCCGCAGGATCAGCGGCCCGAGGGTGGAGGCCCAGCCGATGGTGACAGGCGCGTCACCGGCTGGCAGGGTGCCTGTGATCACAGCGCTCGTGTCGCGCGGCAACGAGGCGTCAGGCACCTCTGCCACGGAAACGTCGCCCAGCGTGAGCGACACGGGCGCCCCGCCTGCCAGCACTTCGAAACTGTTGCGCAATTCAGGCCATGCGGTCCGAAAGCGGCTGGCGAGTTCTTCAGCGGGCAGGGCGCGCAATGCGTCATAGGCATCGGCTTGTGGCACGTCATCGGTGTTTTCGCCGGTGGACTGATCGACGCCGGCCAAAACTGCCTCGGCATTGAGGGTGAGAAAAAGCGTCACTGTTTCTGCGGAAACCGTCACATCCGCCACAGAGGGGTTCAACTCATGTGCGGTGCTCGCGGAGGCGTGGGTTGACAGCAGGAGGGCGAGTGCCAGTCTGCGAAGGGTCTGCCAAAGGGTGCTCTTCATGCGTCTCGCCTCGCTCGCTTTCTGCCTCATCGCCGCGCTGCCTGCGCAGGCCCATGAATTCTGGATTTCGCCCGATGCCTATGAGGTGCCGGTTGGCGGCACGCTAAGCGCGGAGTTCAGGGTAGGGCAAGAGTTCAAGGGCGCGGGCTACGTCTTTGTGCCCGGCCGCTCCGAGCAGTTCTTTGTGGCCTCCCCGGAGGTAAAGACAGAGGTGACACCGCGTGTGGGAGACCGCCCGGCGCTCAACATCCCGGCCCCTGCGGAGGGGCTCATGATAGCCGTGCACGAAACCACAGATTTCACGCTCACCTACAGGGACATCGAGGTGTTCAAGCGCTTCATCACCCACAAGGACTGGGCGTTCCTTGAAGAGGTGCACCGCGAGCGCGGGCTGCCGGACGCGGGCTTCAAGGAGGCCTACCGGCGTTACGCCAAGGCGCTTTTTGCCGTGGGGAACGGCGAAGGCAAGGATGTAGAAGTGGGGCTGGACCTGGAGATCGTGGCCGTGCTGAACCCTTATACCGACAACCTGGGTGGCGGGATGCTGGTGGATGTCTATCACTATGGCGCCAAGCGCGGGAACGCGCAGGTGGAGGTGTTCGACAAGGCGCCTGACGGCAGCGTTGAGGTCATTCAGCTGAAGACCACAAGGGGCGGGCGCGCCCGTTTTGATGTGACGCCCGGGCATGAATACCTCGTGGATTCGGTGGTGGTGCAGACCACCAACAATGACGATGTGGAGGCCGGGCCTGTTTGGCGCTCGCTCTGGGCTTCGCTCACCTTTCGTGTGCCCGAGTAGCTTGCGAGCGCGCGCGCAGCGCGGCAGGGTGGCGGCATGACAACTGCCTTGTTTACACATGACGACTGCCTAAAACACCTGACGCCCCCGGGGCACCCGGAACGGGTTGCGCGGCTGGAGGCGATTCTGGAGGTGCTGGAAGGACCGGATTTTGCTGCGCTCGATTGGCACGATTGCCCGCTGGCCGACCGCGCCGAATTGCTGCGCGCCCATCCGGAGGCCCATGTGTCTGCCGTGGAACGCGCCGTGGAAGCTGCGGGTGATGGCTGGGCCGCGATCGACGCGGACACCCATGTGATGGCCGGCTCTCTGATTGCGGCCCTTCGTGGTGCGGGCGGCTGCGTGGCGGCTGTTGAGCGGGTGATGCGTGGTGATGCGCAAAACGCCTTCGTTGCTGCCCGCCCGCCGGGCCACCATACAGAGAAGACGACGCCGATGGGGTTTTGCCTGTTCGGAAACGTCTCTATCGCCGCGAAGAACGCGCTGGATGTGCATGGGTTGAGGCGCGTGGCGATCATGGATTTTGACGTGCACCACGGGAATGGCACGCAAGACCTGCTGTGGGACGAAACCCGCTGCCTCTTCGTGTCTACCCACCAGTCACCCCTTTACCCGGGCACTGGCGCGCAGCACGAGGCGGGTGCCGACAACAACGTGATGAACGTGCCCCTGCCGCCGGACACCGGCAGCCAGAGCTTTCGCCGTGTGATGGAGGCCGAGGTGCTGCCTGCGCTCGACGATTTCGCGCCGGAGCTTGTACTGATTTCTGCGGGATTCGATGCGCATCGAGCCGATCCGCTGGGGCAGATGAATCTCGGGGAGGAGGATTTTGCCTGGGCGACCGAGCGGCTTTGCGACGTGGCGGATGCCCATGCGGGGGGCCGGGTGGTCTCGACGTTGGAGGGCGGATATGATCTGGAGGCGCTGGCTGCGAGCACGGCAGCGCATGTGAAGGTGCTGATGAAGCGGGGCGAGAGATGAACGACAAGCCGGTGGCAGAGATGAGCTTCGAAGAGGCGATCCGCGAGCTGGAAAACGTGGTGGGCCGGCTTGAAGGCGGCGACGTGCCGCTTGAGGATTCGATTGCGCTCTACCAGCGCGGCTCGGAGTTGCGCACGCGCTGCGATACGCTGCTGAAGCAGGCCGAGGAAAAGGTGGCCAAGATCACCACCGATGGCGAAGGCACGCCGACAGGCACCCAGCAGCTGGACGTCGACTGAGGCCGTTTTGCTGTGAAACAGAGACTTTCTGAGGCGCGTGAGCTTGCAAGCGCGGCGATCTTTGCCGCGCTGCCCGGCGCGGGCCGGATTGCCGACGCGATGCGCTATGCCTGCACGGGCGGCAAGGGGTTGAGGGCGCTTCTGGTGGTCGAATCGGCGCGATTGCACGGAGTGGAAGCTAAGGCGGGGCCGGTGGCCGGGGCCATCGAGGCGCTGCATGCCTATAGCCTGATCCACGATGATCTGCCCTGCATGGATGATGACGACCTGCGGCGCGGTCAACCGACGGTGCATCGCAAGTGGGACGAGGCAACGGCGGTGCTGGCGGGTGACGCGCTGCAATCGATGGCGTTCCAATTGATCACCAGTGCCGATCTGCCCGCTGAGGCGCGCATTGCGCTTGTACAGAGCCTGTCGGAAGCCGCCGGTGTGGCCGGAATGGTGGGTGGGCAGGCGGCAGACATTGCCGCCGAAAGCGCCGAAAAGCCGCTGACCCTGCCCGAGATCGAGGCGCTACAGGCGGGCAAGACCGGGGCGCTCATCACCTGGTCGGCCCTTGCCGGGCCGCGCATGGCGGACACGGATTCGGACGGGCTGCGACACTATGGCGAGGCTGTTGGGCGGGCCTTTCAAATCTTTGATGACATATTGGATGTAGAAGGCAGCGCGGACGCCGTTGGAAAGGCGGTGGGCAAGGATGCCGCGCGGGGCAAGGCCACGTTCGTGTCGCTCCTCGGGTTGGAGGCTGCGCGGAAACGGGCCGGAGACCTCGTTGGCGAAGCCATAGCGGCGATGGAGCCCTATGGGCAGGATGCGGAAACGTTGCGGGAGCTTGCGCGTTTCGTTATTGCCCGGCGCAGTTAGGAGGCCAGAATGAGCCAGAGCCCAGCCACCCCGCTTCTAGATCGGGTCAATGAGCCATCCGCGCTGCGACAGATGAGTGACGCGGAGCTGCGCAAGGTGGCCGGCGAGCTCAGGGCCGATACGATTGACGCGGTGAGCCACACGGGCGGGCACCTGGGTGCCGGACTGGGTGTGGTAGAGCTGACAGTAGCGCTGCATGCCGTGTTTGACACTCCGCGCGACCGGCTGATCTGGGACGTGAGCCACCAGTGCTACCCGCACAAGATCCTGACCGGGCGGCGCGACCGCATGCGCACCCTGCGTCAGAAGGATGGGCTCAGCGGCTTCACCAAGCGCTCGGAAAGCCCCTATGATCCCTTCGGTGCGGCGCATAGCTCCACCAGCATCAGCGCCGCGCTGGGCTTCGCCGTGGCGCGCGATCTCGGTGCCCCGGGTGACCCGCCGCTGGGCGATTCAATTGCGGTGATCGGCGATGGCGCAATGAGCGCGGGCATGGCCTATGAGGCGATGAACAACGCGGGCCACATGGGCAAGCGGCTTTTCGTGGTGCTGAATGACAACGAGATGTCGATTGCGCCGCCGACGGGTGCGATGAGCGCCTATCTGAGCCGCCTCTATGCCGGTGCGCCGTTTCAGGAGTTCAAGGCCGCCGCCAAGGGGGCCGTGAGCCTGCTGCCCGAGCCGTTCCAGGAGGGCGCGCGGCGGGCAAAGGAACTGCTCAAGAGCGTGACGGTGGGGGGCACCATGTTCGAGGAGCTTGGCTTTTCCTATGTCGGGCCGATCGACGGGCACGACATGGAGCAGCTTCTGCCGGTGCTCCGGACGGTGAAGGCGCGGGCCGAGGGGCCTGTGCTGCTGCATGTGATCACGAAGAAGGGCAAAGGCTATGCCCCCGCCGAGCAGGCCGCCGACAAGGGCCATGGCGTGGCCAAATTCGATGTTGTGACAGGCGAGCAGAAGAAGGCGCCGAGCAACGCGCCGAGCTACACCAAGATCTTCGCGGAGAGCCTGATCAGGGAGGCAGAGGACGACTCGCGCATCACCGCGGTGACCGCCGCGATGCCCGATGGCACAGGGCTGGACCTTGTGGGAAAGCGGTTTCCCGACCGGGTGTTTGATGTCGGCATTGCGGAACAACACGCCGTGACCTTTGCCGCCGGGCAGGCGGCGGGCGGGCTGAAGCCCTTCTGCGCCATTTACTCGACCTTTTTACAACGCGGGTACGATCAGGTGGTGCATGACGTGGCGATCCAGCGCCTGCCGGTGCGCTTTGCCATCGACCGGGCCGGGCTGGTGGGGGCCGACGGGGCGACTCATGCGGGCGCGTTTGACGTGGCCTTCTTGTCGAACCTGCCCGGATTCGTGGTGATGGCGGCGGCGGATGAGGCCGAGCTGCGCCATATGGTGGCCACGGCCGCCGCGCATGACGACGGCCCTATCGCCTTCCGCTACCCGCGCGGGGAGGGCATGGGAGTTGAGTTGCCTGATCGTGGCGTGCCGCTCGAAATCGGCAAAGGCCGGATCATCCAGGAGGGCAAGCGTGTGGCGCTGCTTTCCTGCGGGGCCCGGTTGGCCGAGGTGATGCAGGCGGCAGAGGCCCTTGCGGCGCGGGGCGTGACCCCGACCATTGCCGACGCGCGGTTTGCCAAGCCGCTCGACCGCGCGCTGTGCCTCCGTCTGGCCGCCGAGCATGAGGCTGTGATCACAATCGAAGAGGGCGCGGTGGGCGGCTTTGGCAGCCATGTCGCACAGCTTTATGCCGAGGAAGGCGTGTTCGACGAAGGGCTGAAATACCGCTCTATGGTGCTGCCCGATATCTTCATCGACCAGGCCAGCCCGCGCGACATGTGGGATGTGGCCGCGATGAACGCGGAGCACGTTGAAGCCAAGGTGCTGAGCGTTCTGGATGTGGCGCAGATCGGGTCGAAGCGCGCCTGACCTAGCTCACCAGCCAGTAAATCGTGCCTGCTGCCACCCCGATCCACAGATACCCGAAGAGCGTGTAGAGCCCGTCGCGCAGCAGCAGGCCGATTGCGAACAGGCTGATCACCACGGCGAAGAGCGACGTGACCATGGGCAACAGCTCAAGGAACGGGATGATCAGGCAGATCAGTGTGATCACGAACGCAGTCACGAGGTTTGCCGGGCGCGAAACCAGCGGGCTCAGGCGCTTGCGGGAATGCGCGTCGATCCAGCGACAGGGCTTGCGCATCCAATCCACCGCTTCGCCCAGCTTTTGCCCCTTCACGTTGCGCCGCGTGAGCCAGCCCGGCAGCCAAAGGTGCCTTCTGCCGATCAGCTTTTGAACGATCACGAGGCCTATGAGTACGGCACCGACGGTCGGCAGGCCCGGAATGCCGGAAATCGGGGTGACTAGGATCAGGGCCGGGATCAGGATGAGCGGAGCGAAGGCTCGGGGGCCGACCTCTTCGAGCAAGTCGCCAATCGAAACGGTTTCAGCTGAAGTCAGCTCGTCCAGCGCGTCGAGCACGTCGGAAAGAGACCGAATCTCATTCCCGTTCGAGGAGCTCTCTGAGGCCCTCCCTGTAGGTCGGGTAGAGGAGCTCGATGCCAAGGTCTCGCTTGATACGGTCATTCCTCACCCGCTTGCTCTCTGCATAGAAACTGCGGGCCATGGGAGATAGTTCCGCCTGTTCGAAGGGAATCGCCGGGGGCACCGGCATGCCGAGAAGCTGCGCGGCGTGTTCGATGACGTCTTGGGGTGGGGCGGGATCATCATCGCAGAGGTTGTAGATGGCGCCGGGATCGGGCCGGACGATGGAGGCCGCGAGCACCTGTGCGATGTCTTCGACGTGAATGCGAGAGAAGACCTGTCCGGGCTTGATGATACGCCGGGCTTTCCCTGCGCGGACCTTGGCAAACGGGCCGCGTCCGGGGCCGTAGATGCCGGCAAGGCGGAAGATGTGTAACGGCAGAGCGTGGGTCGCGGCGAGCGCCTGCCAAGAGGCTTCGGCCTGTGCCCGCAGCTCACCACGGCGGGTGGAAGGGGCAACGGGCGTTTGTTCATCCACCCAACCGCCCGCGTGGTCCCCATAGACGCCGGTAGTGGAGAGATAGCCGATCCATTCCGGTCGGCTCTGTGCCAGCATGCCGCCAACCTCAGGCAGAAACGGATCGCCTTCATCGGTTGGTCCGGCGTTCAGCAGCACGTGGCTGGCGCGGGCTACCAGCGGGCCCAGATCGGTGCCCGGCCAGATGTGCATTTCGGCGTGGGGTGCGTCGAGCTTCTCGGCGCCGCGGGTGGTGCCGATGATGTGCCATCCCTCGGGGGCGAGACGCGCTGCGAGCGCCCGTGCGGAGTAGCCGTGGCCCAGCGAGAGCAAGGTTTTGCCTGAGATGTCAGGCACTGGCGCTCTGCTTGATGGCGGCGAAAAAGGCATCGGAGTCTGGCTCGGGCTGCGCCACCGCGAGTTCGTCGGGCAGCAGGCGCAGGCCCTGGCCGGTCGCGAGGGCGCGCAGATAGGTATCGGCCGCCCGTTCGAAGCGATGGAGGCGAGAGAGCGCCTGCGCCACGCTTGCGCCAAGGGTGATGACACCGAGGTTGCCGATCAGCACGGCACGGGCCTCGGGCACCGTGAGCATGGCGGCAAGTCGGGGCGCCTCTTCAGCAAGAGGCCGACCGCCGAAATCGCCATCTATGGTATGTTTGCGGTGAAACAGAGCCGAATCCGGGCAGATCGGCGGAATCTGACTGACAGATAGCGCTGCGACGGTGCGGCTGTGGCAAGGCCGGGCGAAGACCAGACAGCGGGCTTCGATCTGCCCAAGCGTATCGACGAGTGCTGCACTGAGCCCGGAATGTCCTTCGGAGAGGATGTCGTTGGGGCCGATGCCCCTTCCATCGCAGGCCAGCACGGCACCATCGTCAGCTTCAAACAGCGCCAGGAAATCCCCTTCCTCTGCCAGCCCGTTCCGCATGGCCCAGACACTCGCTGCCGAAAGGTCGGTGCGCGCAGGCCAGTTGCTGATGCTTGGCAGGCTGGAGAAGAGGCCCTTTTGCATGAGATGACGAATAGTCCGCCCTGCGGGCGGGTCAAGCGCCCGCCGATCAAAAGCGCGATGTGTTGCCTATGGTTTCCAGCGCTCGATGAGTGCGAGCAGGCGGCGCTCGGGGAGGCGCAGGCCGGGGCGCTCGGGGGCGGTTTCAGGCAGCGCGACGGGATCTTCGGCGAGGTCTATGACGGCCGGGTGGATGTAGCTGTTGCGGGCGATCGTGGGCGTGTTGCCGAGCCGGTCGGCGGCGGCCTCGGCCATGCCCTTGATGGTGACCGTTTCCGCCAAATTCGCCGCCTCCAGCGCAGCGACGGAGCCAGACCATGTGCGGAAGGTCTTGGCGGTGATTCCCGGCGTTCCGGTGATTTCGGCCAGCCAGTCGTTCACGCGCGAGGAGCTGACGGTGCGAGGCTTGCCCTCTTCATCCACCCATGTCACCAGCTCGGCGCCGGGGAGGTCATCGAGCTTTTGCAGGGTTTGCTGAAGCCGCTTGTTGCCGATCTTGCGCCGCACCTTCTTGCCGCCCTTGGAGGTATAGCCAAGGTGCAGGTCGCCATCTTTCAGCCGCAGGTGGCGGGAGCGGAGCGTGGTGGCGCCATAGGTGCCGTTTTCGGCAGCATAGTCACTGTTTCCCACCCGTAGAGAGAGCCTGTCGATCATCGCGATGACGGCGGCGAGGGCAAAAGGCTCTTCGCCTGCGTCGAGGTTCAGGTCGCGGGCGACACGGCGTCGGATGGCGGGCAGGGCCTCTCCGAAGGCGGGGAGCTCGGCATATTTCGTGGCGGCGCGAAAAGCCGTCCAATCCGGGTGGTAGCGGTATTGCTTGCGGGTGCGGGCATCGTAACCGGTGGCTTGCAGGTGGCCGTTCACCTTGGGGCTGATCCACACATCCTCGTAGGCGGGTGGCACGGCGAGGGCCTTGAGGCGGGCGCGCTCGGTGCGATCATCAATCGTGGTGCCGTCTGGTGCCGTGTAGGTGAAGCCGCGCCCGCAGCGGCGCCGGGCGATGCCGGGGCGGCTGTCGGGGTAGTAGACGAGGGAAGAAGGAGCGGCATTCATGAGCGGAAAACGCGAGTGACGCGGGGGCGGTTCCGGCAGGGGTTGCGGATGGGCGCGCGCCATGGACAATTGCGCCATGACGGCTGATTTCAAAACATGGGCGGAGGCGGCACCGGAGCTGGTGGCGGTCGCCGCAGGGCGCGAACCGGCGGATCTGGTGATCCGCGGCGGCAGGTTGGTGAACGTGCAGAGCCGCGAGGTGCTGGACGGCTGGCAGGTGGCGGTGAAGGCGGGCCGGTTTGCCTATGTCGGGCCGGATGCCGCGCATTGCATCGGTCAGGGCACCGAGGTGGTGGAGGCCGAGGGGCGCTACATCATCCCCGGGCTGTGCGACGGGCATATGCATATTGAGAGCGGGATGCTGACGCCTGCCGAGTTTGCCCGCGCCGTCACCCCGCATGGCACGACGGTGATGTTCACCGATCCGCATGAGATTGCAAACGTGCTGGGCCTCGAAGGCGTGCGACTGATGCATGATGAGGCTCTGTTGCAGCCGGTTTCGATCTATACCCAGATGCCGAGCTGTGCGCCTTCTGCGCCGGGGTTGGAGACGACGGGCTTTGAGATCACGCCCGAGGATGTGGCCGAGGCCATGGCATGGCCGGGGATCATCGGGCTGGGGGAGATGATGAACTTTCCCGGGGTGTCAGCGGGTGATGCCAAGATGCTGGCCGAAATCGCCGCCACGCAGCGGGCGGGCAAGACGGTGGGCGGGCATTATGCCTCGCCCGATCTTGGCCCGGCCTTCCATGCCTATGTGGCCGGCGGCCCGGCGGATGACCACGAGGGCACTGGCGAGGCGGATGCGGTGATGCGGGTGCGGCAGGGGATGCGCTCGATGATGCGGCTGGGGAGCGCCTGGTATGACGTGGAGAGCCAGATTACGGCGGTGACCGAGAAGGGGCTGGACCCGCGCAACTTCATCCTATGCACCGATGATTGCCATTCGGGGACGCTGGTGAATGACGGGCATATGAACCGGGTTGTCCGCCATGCAATCGAGTGCGGTTGCGACCCGCTGATTGCGCTTCAGATGGCGACTGTGAACACGGCCACGCACTTCGGGCTGGAGCGGGAGCTTGGCAGTATCGCGCCGGGGCGGCGAGCGGATGTGATTTTGACCTCCGACCTGAAGGCGCTGCCGATTGAAAAGGTTTGGGCTAAAGGTGTGCTGGTGGCGGAAAATGGCAAGGTTAGTGTCGATTTTCCGCATCTGAACTGGCCAGATCACGCGCGGGCAACCGTGAACCTGGGCAAGGCACTCGCCGAGGATGATTTTGTGATCACGGCGCCGGACGGTGCAAATTCCGTCCGGGCGCGGGTAATTGGTGTGGTGGAAAACCAGGCGCCGACGAAGGCGCTGGTGGAAGATCTTCCGGTGGTGGATGGCGTGGCAGAGGGCGCGAATGGCACCTGCCAGATCGCGCTGGTGGAGCGGCATCGCGGCACCGGGGGCGTGACCAATGGCTTTGTGAAGGGCTTCGGCTACGAGGGGCGCATGGCGATGGCCTCGACCGTGGCACATGACAGCCACCACATGATCGTCGTCGGCACAGACCGGGAGATGATGGCACGCGCGGCAAACCGCCTCGGCGAAGTTGGCGGTGGCGTGACGGTCTGGAAAGACGGTGAAGAGCTGGCCTTGGTCGAGTTGCCCATTGCCGGGTTGATGAGCGACAGTCCGGCGCAGGACGTGGCGGAGAAAGCCGCGCAGATGGTGCGCGCGATGGAAGCCTGCGGCTGCACGCTCAACAATGCCTACATGCAGCATTCTCTCCTTGCGCTGGTCGTGATACCCGAACTCAGGATATCGGATCTCGGGCTTGTAGATGTGACAAAGTTCGAGCTGACCGAATTGTTCGAGGAGGGGGCAAGTTGAACGCGAATGAGCAGATCACGCCGGTGGTTACGCCGGAAGGCCAGCGGGCCGAGCTGTTTGACGACCCTGCAAAAGCGGTGGCGCGGCTCGAAGAGCTGTATCACGACAGCACGCGGTTTTTGTCCAAGCACTTCAGCGAGGCGGTAACGGGCGAGGCGCCGACGGTGCGCTATCGGGCGTTCTACCCCGAAATCCGCATCACCACGACGAGCCACGTCAAAACCGACAGCCGCCTGAGTTTTGGCCATGTGGCGGGGCCAGGCACCTATAGCACCACCGTCACCCGGCCCGATCTGTTCAGGGCCTATTTAAAGCAGCAGATCGGGCTGCTGATGCGCAATCACAACCAGCCGGTGCTGATCGGGCCGTCCTCAACGCCGATCCCGGTGCATTTTGCCGTGGCTAACGACGCCCATGTGACGGTGCCGCAAGACGGGGCGTTGAGCTATGCGCTGCGCGACGTGTTCGATGTGCCTGACCTGAGCACCACCAATGACGCGATCGTGGATGACTTCGGCTACCTGCACGAGGATGGCAGCCACCCGTTGGCCCCGTTCAGCGCCCAGCGGATCGACTACTCGCTGGCCCGGCTGAGCCATTACACGGCCACCGCGGCGGACCACTTCCAGAACCACGTTCTGTTTACAAACTACCAGTTCTACGTTGAGGAATTCGAGGCCTACGCACGGCATGTGCTGGCTGATCCGAAGAGTGGTTACACCAGTTTCGTGAGCACCGGAAACGTGGAAATCACCGCCCCGGACGCCCAGATCGTGCAGCCGGCCAAGATGCCGCAGATGCCGACCTATCACCTGAAGGCGGAGAACGGGGCCGGGATCACGCTGGTCAACATCGGGGTCGGTCCGTCGAACGCGAAGACGGCGACCGACCATATTGCCGTCCTGCGCCCCCATGCCTGGCTGATGGTGGGCCACTGCGCCGGGCTGCGAAACAGCCAGAGCCTTGGCGATTTCGTGCTGGCCCATGCCTACCTGCGCGAAGATCACGTGCTGGACGATGACCTGCCGGTCTGGGTGCCGATCCCGCCGCTCGCCGAGATCCAGATTGCGCTGGAGAAGGGCGTGGCCGACGTGACCCAGCTTGAAGGATTCGAACTGAAGCGGATCATGCGGACAGGCACGGTGGCGACCATCGACAACCGCAACTGGGAGCTTCGCGACCAGTCGGGGCCGGTGCAGCGGCTGAGCCAGAGCCGGGCGATTGCGCTGGACATGGAGAGCGCCACCATAGCCGCCAACGGCTTCCGCTTCCGGGTGCCCTACGGGACGTTGCTTTGCGTTTCGGACAAACCGCTTCATGGCGAACTGAAACTGCCGGGCATGGCCTCGGAATTCTACAAGTCGCAGGTCGCAAACCACTTGCTTATTGGGATTCGAGCGATGGAACACCTGCGCACCATGCCGCTGGAGCGCTTGCACAGCCGGAAATTGCGCAGTTT
Source organism: Vannielia litorea (assembly GCF_018424695.1). Classification (GTDB taxonomy): domain Bacteria; phylum Pseudomonadota; class Alphaproteobacteria; order Rhodobacterales; family Rhodobacteraceae; genus Vannielia; species Vannielia litorea_A. Next base: position 9,007 of record NZ_QTNQ01000059.1, on the reverse strand, counting down.
CGACGAAACCGCCTTCCTCTAGCGCCGAAAATCGCAGAAAACGCCTTGATTTACTGGCTCAAAGGCCACTAAACGTTGTGGGACGCCGCAAGATGGCGTAGATTTGCCGAACATAAGACCCAGACTTGGGTCACTTACGAGGAGACAAGTACATGGCAACCAAACCGATGACCAAGACGCAACTGGTCGCCGCGATCGCAGACGAGCTGGACAGCGACAAGAAGTCGGCCGCAGCGGCGCTGGAAGCGATCACGTCGATCATCACCAAGGAAGTTTCGGCCGGTGGCGCCGTGACCCTCCCCGGTGTGGGCAAGATCTACTGCCGCGAGCGCCCCGAGCGCATGGTGCGCAACCCCGCCACTGGCGACCAGATCAAGAAAGACGCCGACAAGGTGGTGAAGATGACCATCGCCAAGGCTCTGAAAGACAGCGTGAACGGCTGAGCCGAACGCAAAAAGCTGCCAAGGCTTTCGAGGCCGCCCTTGCCGGGCGGCCTTTTCGTTTGCTGCCTGTCAGAAGCCGTCTTCGATAGAATCCCAAAACTCTTCGGAGGGCTCGTGCCACTTGCGCGGCGTGCGATTGGCCTCGGCGAGTTGATCGAGGCGGAACCGCGAGATCATGGTGGTAAGAAACTTCTCGCCCAGCAGGCCGGCGGTGACCCACTCGACATAGCGCAGCCTCTTGGCACCCCGCTGCTTTTCGGGGCCGGAGACGTGGAGGCTTCCCTTTACGGACCGGTCCTGAAGCGGCTTGCCCAGTTGGCAATCGTATGTGTCGATGTAGCCGTAGGTACCGCCGATGGGCAGGCAGACAGTGAAAAGCACTTCGCGCGGCTTGTTTCGGTTGGGCTGCCAGACGGCGGCATAGGGCAGATACTCGGGCCAGACGATGACCTGCCGGGACTGGCTGCTGTTGTGCAGCGCGAGGATCTGGGTGCGCGGAACCTTCAGCGCCAGTGGCGGATGCTGCTTGGCAACATCAGCAATGACCTGCTGGAACGTGCTGTGCCCGGTGACTTGCCCGGTGCGGACAGCCCTGGCCTTGGTGCCTGGCCGGTCCAGCTTGCCCTTCCCGTTCGTCAGAGGCAGCTGGATGCTGGTAAAGGACGGGATCGGGATGGTGTTGGGCAGGTTCGGTGGCGTCGGGTGGCTTGCGCAGTCGAGCAGGGCTACCGGGAACTGCCGATAACCGAGATACTTCAGGCCGTCAGGATAATAGCCAAGGTACTGATTGAAGAGCGCGAGCGGCTCAAGCCGCAGGTTCGCTTTGCCAACTTTCATCGCCTCGCCTCGTGCGGTTTCCGTTGCGTCAGCCTACATGCTTGCCGTCGTCATGCAAATCGGCTGGACGCGCGCGAACGGCAGGCGTAGGGCGGTGGAGCGAGCACGAGGGAGCGGAATGGATATTCGGGCAATCTTCATGGGGCTGACCTTTGCCTTCATTTGGTCGTCGGCATTCACCTCGGCTCGGATCATCGTGACGAGTGCGCCGCCGCTTGCTGTTTCATCGGTTCGGTTCTTCCTGGCAGGGTGCATCGCGTTGCTGATCGCGCGGGCATTGGGCCAGAGCTTTGCCCTGACCCGGGGCCAGTGGCGGGCGACGATCATCTTCGGGATCTGCCAGAACGCTCTCTATCTCGGCCTGAACTTCATTGCCATGCAATGGGTCGAGGCCGGGCTGGCGGCGATCATCGCCTCTTCGATGCCGCTCCTAGTGGGGCTGATCGGATGGGTGGCGCTGGGCGACAAGTTGCCACGCATCGGGGTGCTCGGGCTGGTGTTGGGCTTCGGAGGCGTGCTGCTCATCATGGGCGCCCGGTTGGAAGCCGGGGTGAGCCTCCCGGGCGTGGCGCTCTGTGTGACGGCGGCCTGCGCGCTTGCGGTGGCCACGCTGGCGCTGCGGGGAGCAAGTGGTGGCGGCGGCAACCTTATGGTGGTTGTCGGATACCAGATGCTGATTGGCGGGGCATGTCTGTTTGTGCCTTCCGTGCTTTTCGAGATGTGGACTTACACCCCGAGCACGTCGCTGACGCTGGCCTTCCTCTACACGGTCTTTGTGCCCGGTCTGCTGGCTACCTGGATCTGGTTCCTGCTGGTCGGGCGGATCGGGGCGGTGAAGGCCGCCACCTTCCATTTTCTGAATCCGTTCTTTGGTGTCTTGGTGGCCTGGATCTTTCTTGACGAGCGCATCGGGGCGCTGGACCTCGTTGGTGTGGCAGTGATTGCCGTGGGCATTCTGCTGGTGCAGTTGGCGAAAGTGGCGAAGAAGGCCGGAAGCTAGAGTCGGGGCGCACCCCGACCTAAGCGTTGTCCCGCGCGATCACGGCCTGCACCGCCGGACGGGCGGTGACCCTTTCGAACCATGCCTCGATGACCGGTGACTTGGGCAGCCAGTCGCGATTCCACTGGAAGGGCGAGGCCATGAGCAGGTCGGCGGCGGAGAAGCCGGTTTCGAGCAGGTAGTCACGGCCCTCAAGCGCCGCTTCGAGCCGGGCGGCCATGGCAGGCATGTCGCGGTAGGTGGTGACCCAGACCGGGTTGTCGGCCACCTCGCAGACCATTCCCATGATGAGCGGCTCTGCCACGCCGGCGTAATAGGCGAGCCACATCAGGAATGGCCCCCTGTCGGGATGGCCGGGGGGTATGGCCGTCGGTGCGTCTGGGTAGAGTTCGGAGAGCAGGGCGAGAATGGCGGCGCGTTCTGTCACCAGCACGCCATCCACTGCCAGGGCAGGCACCTTGTGCTCGGGGTGAGGGTTGTCCGCGTCGGGGCCGCCGGAACCGTCCTGTCGGGACACAGTGACAATTTTAGTCTCTATCTCGGCGGAAATACCCATTTCTTCGATGGCCATAGCCACTGTGGAACTGCGGGAGTTAGGGGAATGGAAGAAGGTGATCATTGGGGTGGCTCCTGTTGCTGCGGCCTCAGTAGCAGAGCGCCCCTGACAGGGTGGTGTCAGGAGCGGTGTCAGGGCAACGCCAGGGCTAAGCGTCGGCGGTACTGCCGGCGCGGCCCCCAGTGGCCCAGTTGGCGGCCCTCTGCCCCATCTCCTTGAACTTCTTCGACGCGCCTTCCAGCTTGGCGACCCATTCGGGGTTTGGCGTTTGGCCATCTGTCACCTTGAAGTAGGCCTGAAGCAGGCAGGCGATGGCGAAGGGCTCGATCAGCGCGGCCTTCACCGCCCAGGCGAAGATAATGGCGAAGATGAAGCCCCCGGCGGACCAACTGCCGGGGATCATCCAGACCACCAGCGCGGCGGGAGCCAGCATGACGAGGAAGACGACGAAAGAGAGGATCCACGAGGCAAGCGCTATCCATGCGGCATTCATCAGCATGGGCTTGGCGTTTTGGGCGTAGAGCACCAGCGCGTCGCGGCCCCCGGACCAGGGGTTTTCTTCCTTGGTGCGGATCAGGTGAGCAAGGATCACTTCGTCCAGCAGGCCCACCGCGGTTTTCAGGAAGGCCCGGATGAGCTTTACCGCGCCGTCGAGGCCGGGAATTGGCAGGATGTTGGCAATCCCCTGGATGATGCCGACGACGACCTTGAGCACGCCCTTGATGATCTGATCGAGCGCGAAGAGGGTATTAGAGGTGCCGAAGCGCTCCTTCACAACCGCCTGGGCGTGGGTGATCTGATTGCGGCCCTCGGGCAGCTCTTTGCCTTCGAGATACTCAACCATCACCGCAATGTGGCTGGCCTTGACCATGTAGAGGATGTATTCGCGCAGGAAGTAGAGGATGGCGGCAGTTGTGCCGAGGCCGATGGCCCCGCCCCAGGCGGTGCTGGAGGCCTGGAAATCGTCTGTCCCGGCGAGCCCAACCGTCCATCCGATACCCGCGCCGGTGCCCGTGACCACGATATAGGCCACCGCAATGCCGAAGTAGACGGCCATGCGGAAGAGGATGAAGGGGGCCGTGCGGCGCATTACGGCCATGGATTTGCCGAAGGAAAAATCTGTCATGCTGAAAGTCCCGATTTGGTTAATGGGACATAGGGTGCATGTTTTGCAGGTGTGTGTGAACCCGTCAGCCGATCTTTCCGGGCAGCCCCTCTCCAACCTGCGCTCTGTGCAGCAAAATGTGGTCAAGAAGCACGCAGGCCATCATCGCCTCACCCACCGGCACGGCGCGGATGCCGACGCAGGGGTCGTGCCGGCCTTTGGTGACGATCTCGGTCTCTTCGCCCGACTTGGTGATCGTGCGGCGCGGCTTCAGGATGGAACTGGTGGGCTTCACCGCGAAACGCACGACGATATCCTGCCCGGTGGAGATACCGCCGAGGATGCCGCCCGCGTGGTTGGAAGAATAGACGGGACCGCCCTGGCTCATGGTGATTTCGTCAGCATTAGCCTCGCCGGTGAGGCGGGCGGCGGCGAAACCATCGCCGATTTCCACACCCTTCACGGCATTGATGCTCATCATGGCTGCGGCAAGATCGGTATCCAGCTTGCCGTAGACGGGTGCGCCAAGGCCCGCAGGGGCGCCGGAGGCGACAACCTCGATAACGGCGCCAACCGAGTTGCCGCTCTTGCGCAGATCGCCGAGGTATCCCTCCCAGTCCTTCGCGGCTTCGGCGTCGGGCGTCCAGAAGGGGTTTCGATCGATCTCAGCCATGTCGTAGAGGGCTGGGTCGGCGGCGCGGTCGCCCATGGACACCATGAAGCCGGTGATGTTGAGTCCGGGCACCAGCGTGGCCAGGGCGTTGCGGGCCAGCCCACCTGCGGCCACGCGGGCTGCGGTTTCACGCGCGGAGGAGCGCCCGCCGCCGCGATAGTCTCGAATGCCGTATTTCTGCCAGTAGGTGATGTCAGCATGCCCGGGGCGGAATTTCTCGGCGATGTCGCCGTAATCCTTCGAGCGCTGATCGGTGTTGCGGATCATGAGCTGAATCGGCGTGCCGGTGGTGACGCCCTCGAAAACGCCCGACAAGATCTCGACCTCATCAGGCTCCTTGCGCTGGGTGGTGAACTTGTTCTGCCCCGGCTTGCGCTTGTCGAGCCAGACTTGCAGGTCTTGGGCGGTAACCGGCACGCCCGGCGGGCAGCCATCGACGGTGCAGCCAAGGGCAGGGCCGTGGCTTTCGCCCCATGTGGTGACGCGGAAGAGGTGGCCGAAGGTGTTGAGGCTCATGAACGCGGGCTCCTTTGCGGGAAAGGAGTTAGCCGTTGAGGCGCGGAGTGCCAAGGAGAAACAAATCGGCAGAAGCCCGGGACATGCGATGATGACTGTGCCACCGCCCAGCTCGTTCAGAGGCCCCCGGTGGCACTGGGGGATCCCGAGCTCCTGCCGATTCAGGTTAGCAACGAGTCCCCGGTAACCATGGGGCACACGCAACCACACTGGTCTTAGCGAGGCGCTTGGAGCGCCTTCTCATGCGATCGAAAATAGCACGGGACCAACTTGCAACGTTGACCATTTTGCGCTTATCCCGCCGTCCGCGTCGGATTGTTGCAATTGGGTGACGCAGGGTTAACCAAGGTTAACTATCGGTTAACGTGAGAAAATTCTGTTACGGCAACGGAAGGTTGTGCGTCACGCCCCGCTGCGAGGAAAAGGCAGGCTGCCGGGCCGTGCTGTGCGACAGGGGGATCGTCACACCGATGGAGACCCAGTTTTCGCGCTCGCCCAGCAAGTCGAAGTGGTGCTGCCCGGCGGCGACAGAGAGACGTGCAGAACGGCCCGGGTTGCCCGCTGTTGGGAGATCGAGCCAGGTGTCGAGGCCCAGGGCGAAGCGATAGAAATCCTGATCGCCCGAGTCCATGTTGAGCGTGTCCTTCGACAGGGCGGCATAGCCGGAGAACCGCCCCTTGCCGGAATAGCTCACCCGCAGGCCCTTGTTGGTGGCGTAGCCGTCATCACCCAGCAGGCCGCCGCGCGTTTCGCCGAAGTAAAGCTCTCCGCCCCATCCAGAGTTAGTATGAACGGCGGCCTCCACGCCAATGGCAAAAGCTGCACCGCCCTCGGACTGTGTGCCGAGCCAGAGATACGGGCCGAGGGACAGGGACTTTCCGAGAGGGCGAGAGGTGAGGTGAAAGAGCGCGCCAGCGGTATTGAGGTCATCGCCTTCGGCCCCGGTGGCCGAGAGCTCAAGATCGACGCCGAGATCGGCCCAGCCCAGCGCGTAGTCGGCGTGCATGGCGCCAGTCAGGCGGGTATACCGCCGGTCCCCGGGGAACCCGCCTGTCTCCAAACTGACCCCGGCAAACTGGAAGCCGCCGACACCTTCGCCATGAGAGGGAAGGGCGAGCGACAAAGCGAAGAGGGTGGCGAGGCGGACTAACATCAGGGTCTCCATGGGGCTTGTTCGCCATTTTAGGCTGCTGGACGGCGAATGGAACGACCGGCGATGCATATCGGCGATGCGTGACTTGCTTGCCATCGCACGGCACAGCCCTATGGTGTGGCTCACCTCGGGGTGCCCTCGCATGGGGCTGAGATGCGGCAGGATGTGCCCGCGAACCCGCTGAACCTGAACCGGCTAGAACCGGCGGAGGGAAGGTTTCGAGATACCTCGATTGCCCGCTCCGCCCGCATGCAATGGAGGATGACCCATGAAAGCCCCCCTCATCGCCGCGGGATTTACCCTTGTCGCTCAAATGGCGACGGCGGAAACCCTGACGGTCTATGCCCCTGACTATTTTGCCAGCGAGTGGGGCCCCGGCCCTGCGATCAAGGCCGCCTTCGAGGCGGAGTGTGGCTGCGAGTTGTCGTTCGTGACTGGAGATGTGTTGCCGCGAATCCTGCTGGAAGGCGAACGCACCGAGGCTGATGTGGCCATCGGTCTCAGCCAGGACGAGATCGCCCGCGCGGAAGAGAGCGGGCTGTTTGCGCCGCATGGGCAGGATGTTTCGGCTCTAACCATGCCCGTTTCGTGGGAAGACGAGACGTACCTGCCCTTTGATTGGAGTCACCTCGCCTTCATATACGACCAGAGACTCGAAACGCCGCCGCGAAGCTTCGAAGCGCTGTTGAACATGCCTGACGATACCAGAATCGTCATTCAGGACCCCCGCGCTTCTGCCGCCGGGTTGGCGCTGGTCATGTGGGTCGAGGCGCTTTACGGCGAGGAGTCCGAAGAGGCCTGGGCACGACTTGCGCCGAAGATCCTGACGGTGACGAAGGGGTGGAGCGAAGCCTATGGCCTGTTCACCGAGGGCGAGGCTGACATGGTGCTCAGCTACACCACCTCGCCCGCCTATCACATCATGGCGGAGGACGATGAAACCAAACGGGCGGCCATCTTCGAGGAGGGAAACTACCTCTACGTCGAGCTGGCCGCGAAACTGGCCGGCACCGACCAGCCCGACCTGGCGCAGAGCTTCATGGATTTCATCCTGAGCGAGGGGTTCCAGAAGGTGATCCCCGAAGGCAACTGGAGCTTCCCGGCGAAGCTCGCCGAGGAAGATCTGCCGGAGGTTTTCCAGACCTTGCCGGTGCCGGACAAGGTCATCTATGTCGGCGCTGAAGAGGCCGAGGCCCTGAAATCGAATGCGATCGAGACGTGGCGACAGGGGCTCAGCCAGTAGCCCGCGCCTCTGCGGGCCTTGCGTCGGCGCTTGTTCTGACGCTGACGCTGGGCACGCTGGGTGCGGTGGCGTTTCGGGCTGAGGGCTTTGCCGGAGTGGGGCCTGCAGCCCTTGATGCGGTTTGGTTTACCTGTTGGCAGGCCCTCGTTTCGGCCTCGTTGAGTGTGGTTTTGGCAGTTCCCGTTGCGCGCGCCCTGGCGCGACGGAGTTTTGTAGGGCGGGGGGCGGTCATCACGTTGATGGGCGCCCCCTTTATCCTTCCAACCATCGTGGCCGTGTTAGGGCTCGTCGCCGTGTTCGGGCGCTCCGGTGTGGCCAACGTGGTGTTGCGGGCTCTGGGCCTGCCGGAGGTGAGCCCTTTTGGTGCGCATGGGGTGATCATGGCGCATGTCTTCTTCAACCTGCCGTTGGCGGTGAGGCTGGTTCTGCAGGGCTGGCTCTCGATCCCTGCGGAGCGGTTCCGGCTGGCGGCCTCGCTTGGCATGGGCGCAGGTGCGGTGCAGCGGGCGTTGGAGTGGCCCATGCTACGCAGCGTTCTGCCTGGCGCGTGGCTGCTGATCTTCGCTCTGTGCCTAACGAGCTTTGCCGTTGCGCTGGCGCTGGGTGGCGGCCCGGGCGCGACGACGGTTGAGCTGGCGATCTACCAGGCCTTTCGGTTCGATTTCGATCTGGGCGCCGCCTCGGTACTAGGTCTTTTTCAGTTTGGCCTCGCAGGCGTGGCGGCGGCGCTGGCCTGGGGCCTCGCGCGACCCGCCGTCTTTGCCGGAGGGTTGGGCGGCGTGGTTCGGCGTTGGGACGGGGGCGGCTGGCTCAGAGTGCAGGACGCCCTGGCCGTCGCACTGGCGGCGCTCTTCCTCATGGCCCCGCTGGGGGCGGTGGTGGTGCGCGGTGTGACGGGCCTAGCTGAGATGCCCGCGGCTGTCTGGTGGGCGGCCGGGCGCTCCGTGGTGGTGGCGCTGGCCTCCGCAGCTCTGTGTCTTGCTCTGGCGCTGCCAATGGCGTTGGCTGCGCGTCGGGGCTTATGGGTCCAGGTGGTGGGTGTCCTGCCAATCGCGGCGTCGCCGCTGGTCATCGGGACGGGTCTCTTCATCCTCAGCTATCGCTGGGTACGGCCCGACGAGATTGCCCTGGTGGTGACGGCGCTGGTGAACGCGGTGCTGGCGCTGCCCTTCGCGCTGGCGGCATTGGTGCCCGCCGCGCGAGAGATGCGGGCCGGCAGCGGGCGGCTTGCGGACAGCCTCGGCATGAGCGGCTGGGCACGGCTATGGCTGGTGACGCTGCCCGCGCTCAGAAGGCCCATCGGCTTTGGCCTCGGCCTCGCGGCGGCGCTTTCGATGGGAGACCTTGGTGTGATCGCTCTTTTTGCCGATGGCGAAACGGCCACGCTTCCCCTGCATCTCTACCGGTTGATGGCGTCCTACCGGATCGACCAGGCGGCGGGGGCGGCGCTGCTGCTTCTGGCACTTTCTCTGGCCCTTTTC
>NZ_QTNQ01000058.1 GCF_018424695.1 Vannielia litorea | reverse complement strand
GCTGAGGGAGGCGGGAGGGGCCCCGGGGGGCTCTCCCGCCTTGGCGCTTTGTCAGGCGCGCTCTGGGTCCAGCGTGGTGGACCAGAGCTCGGTGTCGGCGCGGTCCATCAGGCGGACGGTGAGCTGCTCGGTCGCGCCGTCGATCTCGACCAGCCCGAAGAATTGCAGCCCGGCGGAGGGGGGCAGGTTGGCCTGCCCGGCCTCGGGGGCCTTCACGTAGCGGACCTCGGGGCCGAAGGTCATATCCAGATCGTTCGGGCCGAAGGTGCCTGCGTGGATCGGGCCGGAGACAAACTCCCAGAAGGGGGCGAAATCCTGGAACTGGGCGCGGTCGGGGCTGTAGTGGTGGGCGGCGGTGTAATGCACGTCGGCGGTGAGCCAGACGGTGTTTTTGATCTCCGCCGCCTTGATGAAGCGCAGCAGCCCGGCGATCTCCAGCTCGCGGCCCTTGGCGGGGCCGTTGTCGCCATTGGCCACGGCTTCCTGCCCGCCGCCGACGACGAGGCCGATGGGCATGTCGGAGGCGATGACCTTCCAGGTGGCGCGGCTGTTCGTCAGCTCACGCTTGAGCCAGGCCATCTGCTCGGCGCCGAGGATGCGGCTTTCGTCAGTCAGCTCGTCCTGCATGTTATCGGTGTTGGGGCCACGATAGCTGCGCAGGTCGAGGAAGAAGATGTCGAGCATCGGACCGTAGCTGATCTTGCGATAGACACGGCCCGGCTCGGCGGGGGTGTAGCGGATTGGCGCCATCTCGTGGAAAGCCTGGGCGGCGCGGGCGGCCAGCACGTGGATATTTTTCTCCGAGTAGCGCTCGTCTTCCATGATCGAGCGGGAGGAGGACCAGTTGTTGATGACCTCGTGGTCATCCCACTGGAAGAAGGTGGGCACTTCGGCGTTCATCGCTAGCACGTGCTCGTCCATCATGTTGTAAAGCCACTGGCCGCGGTATTCGTCCAGCGTTTCGGCGACCTTGCGCTTGGCGTCGGTGTTGACCGTGTTGCGCCAGATCACGGCGCCGCTCTCGTCGGTCACCTCATCTTCGAGCGGGCCGTCGGCATAGATGGTGTCGCCGGAGTGCAGGAAGAAGTCGGGCTGGTGGGAGGCCATGGTGCGGTAGCAGGCCATGCCCTCTTCGTCGATGCCCCAGCCCTGACCGGCGGTGTCGCCCGACCATGCGAACTTGACCGAACGGCGCGAGCCCGGCGCGGTGCGGAAACGGCCCACCAGAGGCTCGGAGGTGGCGTTGACGTCAGAGAGGTCCATCGCGGTGAAGCGGTAGAAGATGTCCTGGTCGGCGGGCAGGCCCTCGACCAGCCGCTTAATGGCCATGTCGGAGCCGGGCAGGGCGTTCATCGGGGCGAGTTGACGGGCGTTGGAGAAGCTCTCGGTGGTGGCGACCTCCATCATCACCTTGGCGGGGCGGTCGGTGCGCGTCCAGATCATGCCGGACGACGCATTGACATCGCCGGACTGCACGCCGTGGGTGAAGAGCGGGCGCGACTGTGCGCGGGAGATCGCGGGCATGGCGAGGGTGGTGGCGAGGGCGGAGCCGCCGATCAGGAGGTTGCGGCGGGAAAGGGCTGTGAGCTTGGTCATGGCTGTCCTCTGGTCTGTGCTGGGGTGCCGGTGGGTGCGCGGGGCACGCTGCCGGGACGCTGCTTGGGACGGATGACGGGAGCGTGACCTGCGGTTCACAGTTTTCTGACGGCGCGCGCCTTCGGCGGCAGGCCGCCGGGCGTCGCCTGCCATGGCCAGCCTGCGCTGTGGGAATGTGGTTGCATCGGCGCAGTGCTGCACATACAAGGCGCCTGATTTGTCACCCCCTCGCAGCCGAGGGGGTTGCGGTGCTTATACGAGCTAATACGAAGAAGGATGCAGGAATGCAGGTCACCGAGACCCAGAACGAAGGCCTCAAGCGCGGCTACGAGATCACCATTCCGGCCAGTGAGCTGGACGCGAAGGTGACCGGCAAGCTGGAAGAAGCCCGCCCCGACGTGGAAATGAAGGGCTTCCGCAAGGGCAAGGTGCCGATGGCCCTGCTGAAGAAGCAATTCGGCCCGCGCCTTCTGGGCGAGGCGATGCAGGAAGCCATCGACGGTGCGATGGAGAAGCACTTCGAGGAGACCGGCGACCGCCCGGCGCTTCAGCCCGAGGTCAAGATGACCAACGAGGACTGGAAGGAAGGCGACGATGTTGTCGTTTCCATGTCTTACGAGGCGCTGCCCGAGATCCCGGATGTGGACCTGAAGGGCGTGAAGCTGGAGAAGCTCGTGGTCAAGGCCGACGACGAGGCTGTGACCGAGGCGCTGGAAGGGCTGGCCGATCAGGCCAAGACCTTCGAGACCAAGAAGGGCGCGGCCAAGGACGGCGACCAGGTTGTGATGGATTTCCTCGGCAAGGTCGACGGTGAGGCCTTCGAGGGCGGCGCGGCGGAAGACTTCCCGCTGACGCTGGGTTCGGGCCAGTTCATCCCCGGCTTCGAAGAGCAGCTGGTGGGCGTGAAGGCCGGGGACGAGAAGGACGTGGAAGTGTCCTTCCCCGAGGAGTACCAGGCCGAGCATCTCGCCGGGAAGGCTGCCGTCTTCGAGTGCAAGATCAAGGAAGTGAAGAAGCCCGCGAAGGCCAAGCTGGACGACGAGCTGGCCAAGCAGTACGGCGCCGACGACCTCGAAGCCCTGAAGGGCCAGATCAGCGAGCGGCTGGAAGCGGAATACGGCGGGGCCTCCCGCGCGGTGATGAAGCGCACCCTGCTGGACGAGCTGGACAAGCTGGTGGACTTCGAGCTGCCGCCGACCCTGCTGGAAGCCGAGGCCGGGCAGATCGCGCATCAGCTGTGGCACGAGGAAAACCCCGAGGTCGAGGGCCACGATCACCCCGAGATCGAGACCACCGAAGAGCACAAGAAGCTGGCCGCCCGCCGCGTGCGCCTTGGCCTGCTGCTCGCCGAGATGGGCCGCAAGAACGAGATCGAGGTGAGCGACGCCGAGATGACCCAGGCGATCATGGCGCAGGCGCGTCAGTATCCGGGGCAGGAGCGCGAGTTTTTCGAGTTCGTGAAGAACAACGGCCAGGTGCAGCAGCAGATGCGCGCGCCGATCTTTGAAGACAAGGTTGTGGATTACATCTTCGAGCTTGCCGAGGTTTCCGAGAAGGAAGTTTCTAAGGACGAGCTCAAAGAAGCCGTGGACAAGCTCGAAGACGAGTGAGTTTTGCCGGATTGATCTAGCGAAGGGCCGCCCGCTTGGGTGGCCCTTTTGCGTTGGAGGGGGCGGGATGGATTTTTTCGAGGCATTGACGGGGTTTGCCGAGGAGAGCCCGGAGCAGGTGCGGGCAAACCTCGTGGTGGAGGGCAGCGTTCTTCGCAGTCGGGTGAGCGGGCGGGTGATGCGGCCCGGTGTGCTGGAGCGCGTGACCAGCGCCGCGCTGGGGCCGGTGCCCGAGCGCGGGCGCAGCCGGTTTTCGCAGGTGGTTGGCGATGCGCAGGCGTTGCACATGGCCCATCCGGGCGCGCTGTTTCAGGTGGCCTCGCAGTTCAACCTGCTGGAGATGGTCGGGCCCAACGTGAGCCCGGCGGAGGGGATCACGCGCTACCAGTGGGATCGCACGCAGGGGCCGGCCTGTGCGATGGCCTGCGCCGCCGGGACGATCTGGCGGAACTACTTTGTGGAGCATGGTGGGGTTGTTGGCCAATGTGAGCGGCAGATTGACTGCCTTGCGCCGCTCGGGCGCGCGCTTGGCAATGAGGATGGGGCGCTTTGGGAGATGCGCAACGGCTATGCGCTGCCGCGGACGGGCGGGTTGGAAGCTGTGGAAGAGCGGCTGCGTGGGCGGTTTGACGACTACCGCGGGCTGCTGGAGGTGGGCTTGCAAAGCGACACGGAGGTGACGCTGGAGGGCGGCGGGCATCTGGTGCATCAGGTTTACTGCTCCGCCCTGCCGGTGGCCTATGGCGGTGACGGGCCATGGCAGCTTTTTGCCCGGCTGGTGTTGGAAGAGGCCTATGAGATCACGCTGGGACTGGCGGCAAGGCTGGAGGTGCCGGTGTTTTTGACGCTGCTGGGGGGCGGGGCTTTTGGCAATGAAACATGGTGGATCACCGAGGCGATGGGACGGGCGTTTCGGCTTTATGCCAACGCCGGGTTGGATGTGACCGTGGTCAGCTATGGGGTGCCAAACCGGGAAGTTGCGGTGCTGCTGGAAGAGTTCGGCTGAGGTTGACGCACTGGCGCGACGGGCGCGAGAGCGCTAAACCGAAGTATCCGGCCCGATTGGGGCGCGGACGGCGGGGAGTTGGCCCATTACACGCGACTATTCGCAGTTTCTGACGCCGCCGACGGGGGCGGGCAAGACGCAGGCTTCGGTGCTTCAGGGCCTCGGGTGGCGCAACTTCTTTGCGCAGCAGACCGATGCCGATGAGATGGCGAAGACGCCGCCGGTGCGGGTGACGCAGGTGCATCGCAACGGGTTGCATGTGGTGGGCGACGGCATTGATGAGCTGGTGCCACCCGGACCGGAGGCGACGGTGGGCGATTGGCTGATGCTGAACCGTGAGACCCCTGCGAAAAGCCGGGTGCTGGAGCGCACCAGCCTGATAAAGCGGCGGGCGGCGGGGCTTGAGCGGGCGGTGCAGATGATCGCGGCCAACCTCGACACGGCCTTCATCGTCACCTCCTGCAACCAGGATTTCAACATCGCGCGGCTGGAGCGCTACATCGCGCTGGCGATGGAGGCTGAGGTGGCGCCGGTGATCGTTCTGACCAAGCCTGACCTTGTGGACGACCCGGAGCGCTTTGCCGCGGAGGCGCGGACGATTTCCGACCGGGTGCCGGTGGTGGTGGTGAACGCCAAGAGCGAGGCCGTGGCCGAGACGCTGGCGGCGTGGTGCCGGCCGGGGCAGACGGTGGCCTTCATGGGGTCATCCGGCGTGGGCAAATCAACCCTGACCAACGCGCTTTCACAGGGCGCGGCTGTGGAGACCCAGGCGATCCGCGAGGATGACGCCAAGGGGCGGCACACGACGACGCGGCGGCAGCTGCATTTCGTGCCCGGCGGTTGCGCAGTGCTGGACACGCCAGGAATGCGCGAGCTTCAGATGACGGATGCGGAGGCAGGGATCGGCGATCTGTTCTCGGACCTTCGCGATCTGGGCGCGGAGTGCAAGTTCAGGGATTGCGCCCATGAGACGGAGCCGGGCTGCGCGGTGCTGGCGGCGCTGGAGCGCGGCGAGATTGATGCCGCGCGGATCAAGCGGTGGAAGAAGCTGGTGGCCGAAGAGCGGTTCAACTCCGAGAGCCTGTCGGAGCGGCGGATGCGCGACAAGTCGTTTGGCAAGATGGTGCGCAAGGTGGTGAAGAACAGCCGCAAGAAGTAGCGCCCCGCCGGAACGGGGCGCCAAGGGATCAGAGCGTGATGCGGAAGGCGGCGAAACCGTCGGCGCCGTCGCCTGCGGGTTCGATGGTGACGCCCTCCACGGACTCCGCGTAATCGGCGGCCTTTGGGCCGGTCTCGAAGATCACCGTGGTGCCTTCCATCGGCGCGAAGGTCCAGTTGGCATCGGCGGCGGGCGAGATCTCTCCCTTGTCGACGATGTAGCGCACGATCACGTCGCGGTTGGTGTCGGGGCCTTCGAAGATCACGGTGGAGCCATCGGCACCGGGGAAGCTGCCGCCGCCGGAGGCGCGGTAGTTGTTGGTGGCGACGACGAACTTCTGTTCCGGGTCAATGGGTTGCCCGTTGAACTGAAGGTTCCTGATGCGGTTGGCCTCCGGGTTTTCCAGTTCGCCCTTGGGGCCGTATTTCGACGGTTGCGACAGATCTATCTGGTAGGTGACCCCATCCATGACGTCGAAGTTGTAGCTGGGGAACTCGGGGTTCAGCAGCACCGCATCCTGGGCGCCGGGTTCGACCTGGTTGAACATGCCGGCCGAGCGCTCCAGCCAGTCCTTTACCTGTGCGCCTGTGATGGCGACGGCGCGGACGGTGTTGGGGTAGAGGTAGAGGTCGGCCACGTTCTTGATGGCGACGGCGCCGGGGGCGACATCGGTGTAATACTCGGGGCCGCCCCGGCCACCGGCCTTGAACGGCGCGGCGGCGGAGAGGATTGGCAGGCCCTCCCATTCGGTGCCCTGCATCATTTGCTCGATATACCAGGTCTGGGCGTTGCTCACGACCTGCACCGACGGATCGTCGGCCACCAGCGCGAAGTAGCTGTGGAGCGGCACGGCGGTGGTGCCGACGGCGCGGCGGACGTATTCCAGCGTGGCCTCGTGCTCGGCGCGCACACTTTCCAGCACGGCCTCGTCATCTTCGACCAGCGGGGTGATCGAGCGATCTTCGTTGCGCCTGGAGATCGGGCGCGCCTCGGAGCTGTGGCCGGTGACGCGCCAGCCGGCGCCGTCGCGCTCGAGCATCAGGTCGATCAGGGCGAGGTGGCTGCCCCAGAAGCCGGCCATGGCGGCGGGCTTGCCGTGGATGGTGCCGGCCTCGGCATCGACGGCGGCGAAATCGGCGTAGGTGGAGGAGGGGAAGACGAGGTGGCTGTGGCCGGTGAGGATGCAGTCGATCCCCTCGACGGCGGCCAGCGGGACGGAGGCGTTTTCCATCATCTCCGCCTCATCCGCGGAGCCGATGCCAGAGTGGGAGAGGGCGATGACGATGTCGGCACCTTTCTCTTTCATCTCGGGCACGAGGGCGCGGGCGGTGGCGACGATGTCGCGCGCCTCCACGTTGCCTTCGAGGTGCTTGCGATCCCAGTTCATGACCTGTGGCGGGACAAAGCCGATGATGCCGATCTTGATCGGATGCGCCTCGCCCGCGCCGTCGGTGAGCTCGCGCTCGAGGATGACGTAGGGCTCAAGCAAGGTTTCGGTGCTGCCGGGCTTGGTGATGTTGGCGCAGACCACCGGGTAGCCTGAGCCTGCCAGCGCCTTCATCAGGAATTCGAGGCCGTAGTTGAACTCGTGGTTGCCCAGCGTGGAGGCCTCGATGCCGACGGTGTTCATGGCGGTGATGACGGGGTGGCTGTCGCCCTCTTTCATGCCGCGCTCATAGGCGATGTAATCGCCCATCGGGTTGCCTTGGAGGAAGTCGCCATTGTCGAGCAGCAGCGAGTTGGTGGCCTCGGCGCGGATCTCGTTGACGATGGAGGCGGTGCGGGAGAGGCCGACGGTATCGACGGGTTTGTCGCTGTAATAGTCGTAGGGGTAGACGTGCACGTGCAGGTCGGTCGTTTCCATCAGCCGAAGGTGGGCCTGACCGGCGGCGGCGCGCAGCGAAAAGGGATGCAGGGCGATGAGCGAGCCTGCAGCGGTGGAGGCCAGAAAGCTGCGGCGGTTGAGGGTGATTGGCATGGGGGCGATCCTCTTGTGTTGGTCGTTGCCGCCGGTTTGGCCCGGCGTTGTAACGGGGGCATGTCAGCCGCGCAGCCCGGTCTCCTCGAGCAGACCAAGGCGCTTGGCTTCGTAATAATAGCCGCGAGCATACCACATGATCGCGCGGTCGATATCGCCGCCCGACACGATCCAGGCACCCTTGAGATACTTCCCGGCGTATTTCAGGTTGGTTTCGGCATCGAGCAACTCGGAGGGCGGGCCGCGATGGCCCATTGTGCGGGCGGTCTGGGGCAGCACCTGCATGAGGCCGTAATAGGGGCCGTTGCGGGCGCGGGGGTTGTGGGTGCTTTCGCGGATGCAGACCCGGTGGATCAGCTCGCGCGGGATGTCGTGGATCTCGGCGTACTTGTTGATCAACGCGCGCAGCTCCGGCGTTTCCTGCGGGTAGAGCGGCGGGTTGAAGCTGCCCTGGGAGCTGCGCTCGGGTTCGCGGCTCCCGCAGGCGGCGAGGGGCAGGGTGGCGAGCAGGGCGAGAACGGTGCGGCGAGTCGTCATGGCGCCAGATTGGCGCGGTGCCGCCGGATTGGCGAGGGGCTGGATGGAAACAGTGGGGATATTTGCCGAATATTGACCATTCATGCCCAACACTTGCCCCAATTGGCATGCTGGAATGGTCTCCGAAGCGACTCGCGTCAAAGGGGTAAGGCAGATGGCAACACACTGGAAGGTGGAAAGTTTCTTCAAGGCGACGCCGTGCGACAGCGGGGCCTATCTGGCGGAATGGCTGGCCGGGCAGAGCCAGGTGGTTTGGGCGCATGTCATTCGTGGATTGGATGGCCAGGACGGCACGCCGGAGGCGCGGGTGCTGGAATGGATGGTCGGGCGGCGCGAGCTGGATCGCTCCAACGCCGTGCGGCTGTTCTGGAGCCTGTTTGACGCGGAAGTATGGATGGGACGCCGCGAAGACGAGCGGCTCGCGGCCGCGATGGAGCGGCTGATCGAGCGGTTCGGGGCCGGGTTTTACACCGTTCAGGCGCTGGAGGTGACACGGGCCGAGGCGTTCTGCTTCCGCAAACGTCTGCGGCGTGCGCTACGGCGGGCCGCAGCCGAGGGTTGGGCTGAGGGCGCACGTCTTGACGTGCCTGCGGCGTTTACCCGTCGGATGCCGGGGCTGCCCATTATCGTGCAACCGCCGCTGCACCCGTCACGCGTGCTGACCGGCGAGATCCGCGAGGCGGCCGAGTGTCTCGGCACCGGGCTTCTTGTGGCGGGACGCGCGGTGATGAAGAGCCGCAAGCGCGAGGCCCTGGGCGGCTTGTGCAAACGCCTGGCGATTCAGGGCGCCTCGGTTGCGGGCATCTGCGGGGCCGGGCTGGGCGGCTGGCTCTATCTTCAGCAGGACATGCAGCAGATGCTGGCGATGGTGGGGTATTGAGGGGGTGGGTGCGCTGGCTGGCAGTGGGGGGTGGGTGCTGTTGCACGCCCTGTCCGCACACGTCCCTTTGTGCCCATTGACGTCAGCGCGGCGACCCTTCGTTCTGCATAGATCCAAGATGAGCTATCCGGTGGCATGAGCGTCAGTCCTTACGATCAACTTCCGGAAATCCCCACGATCAATGGCCTCTTCGTTAAGGCGGAGCGTGACGCGGTGGCGGCACGGTTTCGGGGGGCCTTTGCCGTGACGGCCGAGGACGAAAACGAGGTTTACGAGGTTTCGGGGGACGACGCCCGGATCGACCTTCACTTCGGTCCCGAGATGAACCGGTTCAAATCCGCGCCGCGTGACCTCGTGGACATTACGGAAAGGACGTTCGAGATTTCGGGGTTTGCACGCGTCTCTAAGGTGCGTTGCAACCCGTTGTGGACCTTCGTTGAGCAAGCCGTGCCGTTGGAGGGCGAGCAATACATCTTTGACGAATGGCTCGGCGTCCCCAGCATCGCCGTCTGGTCTCTCGACGGGATATGGGATGCATATGGAGCGCTTCACTACGGTGATGTCGAGGAAGCTCCCGCGATCAGGGAGGGGTTTTCCTATCATGAAGAGGGGGCCAACACACGCTGGGTCGAGTTGATCAGCAACGCGCATGACGGCACCTCATTCACGCGGCGCGGGCAGCCGATGTGGTTTGAAGACCCGTCTCACTACGAGGCGAAGAAGACGCGCGACCGCATGAGCCGGACGATCCTGTTCGAGATATTGGGAAAGCTCGGGGTTGATGCCGTTTCGGTATTTGGCCGCCGCGAGTTGGACGATCCGCTGTTCTACTCGACGCGGATCAGGGGCAGGAGCTGTGCAGGCTTCCAGGATGAACGGCGGCGGCTTGATGATATTCTGAGCTAGCGGCGTCACCCAAGTGCGGGGCCGCCGTGAGTCTCGGCAGGGTCGGCTGGGCTGACCTCTAAGACAAGTGCCTTGTGGACGCCGTCTCGGATATCGGTGGCGTGCGGGGCCGCGGCTTTCGGGTCCGGGGCATCCTGAAACAAAAAAGGCCGCCCCGGTTGGAGCGGCCTTTTCGTGTTTTCTTGCCTGTGAAAACTCAGTTGTTCTCTTCGTCGTCGCCTTCGGCTTCTTCCACCGCTTCTGCGGCGGGGGAGGGCTCGTCGCCGAAGTCTTCGTTTGCGGCCTGGCCGATGTCGTCGAAGAGTTCGGAGATTTCGAACTCGGCGGCGGCTTCTTCCTCGGCGGCGAGATCCTGGATGGATTTGCCGGAGGCCTGAAGCTCGGCTTCCTCGCTGGAGCGCGCGACGTTGAGGGTGATCTTCACTTCCACTTCGGGGTGAAGCACCACGTGCACATCGTGCAGGCCAAGCTCCTTGATCGGTGCGGCGAGCGCGACCTGGCGCTTGTCGACCGAGAACCCGGCCTCGGTGGCGGCGTCTGCGGCGTCACGGGGCGTGACGGAGCCGTAGAGCGAACCGGCGTCGGAGGCGGAGCGAATCACGATGAAGGTTTCGCCGTCGAGCTTTGCGCCCAGCGACTCGGCCTCTTTCTTCGTTTCCAGGTTCCGGGCCTCGAGCTGGGCCTTCTCGTTTTCGAAGCGGGCGATGTTGTCTTCGTTGGCACGCAGCGCCTTGCCCTGCGGGAGCAGGTAGTTGCGGGCGTAGCCTTCCTTGACGCTCACCACTTCGCCCATCTGGCCAAGTTTGGCGACGCGTTCGAGCAGGATGATATCCATGTCGGTCTCTCCTTACTTCACGGCGTAGGGCAGCAGGGCGAGGAAGCGGGCGCGCTTGATGGCGCGGGCCAGTTCACGCTGCTTCTTGGCCGAGACTGCGGTGATGCGGGAGGGCACGATCTTGCCGCGCTCGGAAATGTAGCGCTGGAGCAGACGGGTGTCCTTGTAGTCGATGGCGGGCGCGTTCTCACCGGAGAACGGGCAGACCTTGCGACGGCGGAAAAACGGTTTGGTAGCCATGGCTTACTGTCCTTTTCTCAGGTTTCGATCAACGGCGCTCGCGGCGGCTGTCCCGCTCGTCGCGCTTTTGCATCTGCACCGAGGGGCCCTCGGCGTGCTCGTCGACCTTGATGGTCAAAACGCGCATCACGTCGTCGTGCAGGCGCATCAGGCGCTCCATTTCCTGCACGGCGGGCGCGGGGGCCTCGGTGCGCAGGAAGGCGTAGTGCCCCTTGCGGTTCTTGTTGATCTTGTAGGCCATGGTCTTCACGCCCCAGTACTCGTGCTCGACGACCTTGCCGCCGTTGTCCCCGAGGACGGAGGAGAAGTGTTCGATCAGGCCTTCGGCCTGGGCGCCGGACAGATCCTGGCGCGAAATGAAGACATGCTCGTAGAGCGGCATGCGGCAGTTCCTTTTGTTTCGAGCGGGCTTCAAAGCCTGGGCAATGTCTCTTCGCGGCCCGGGCACGAGTGGCTCCGCTGTGAATAAGTGTGCGAAGAGATGCGGCCTTATACGCAAAGCGGCGGGCGATGCAACCCTGCCCGGGCCCGCGGGGCTGTTGCCCAAAGGACTCGGGGCGGGGAGAACCCGGCCTGCTGCCGAGTTTTTGCCTTAAACTCGGCGGGTTAACCGGCGAGATTGATCCTCAGAGCAGAAAAAGAACGACACAGCAAGCGAGAGGGACATCTGGCAATGGCGTCGATTGAAATGCACAAGACGGATATCCGTGCCGCCCTGCACTCAGCGGCGACGGGATTGCGCACCACCGAACGGGTCGGGGGATACGTGCTGTCGGAGGATGGCGAGATTGCGCCTGCGCGGGCGATGGGGCGGCTGATCGGGGTGAGCCTGATCCTTGCCGGGCTGGGCCTGCTGGCCTTGCCCGTGGTGGCCGGCGCGATTGGCAAGGCGATGGTGGCGGTGGCGCTGATTGCCTTTGGGGGCGCCTTGGTGATGCGCCCGGGAAAGACGCCGCGGATCGAGCTGGAGGTCGACCTCGAAAAGGGGCTGTTGCGCAAGCGCGAGCTGACCGCCGAGGGCGGCACACGGCTGGTGGCCCAGTGGAGCTTCGACGAGATTTCCGGGCTGGACGTGACGCAGGAAGCCGGGCGCGCGGTGCTGGTGCTGGAGGCGGGCAAGCGGCGCGGGCCGGTGCTGCGCGGGGCGCCGGAGGCGCTGGGGCAGGCGGCACGCCGGATTGGCGCAGACCTGTTGCGGAGCCGCGAGGTGGTGTGACGGCAGGCAGAGCCTGCCGGGCGCGTGGGTCGATCACGCGCACATGATGCGCGCAATGAAACAGGAGTTGTGCGCTCATGCGCGTTGAGTTCTGCGCTGCGGCATCCGAAGTTTCGGGAAAGACATCGTCACCCGAAAGGACCACAACGTGTTGAAATCCCACTTCCTTGGCGCCGCCATCGCGGTTGCCGCCACTCCGGTTTTCGCCGAAGCGGAAAAATATACCCTCGACCCCAGCCACAGCCAGATCGTGTTCAGCTACGACCACTTCGGCTTTTCGACCACGACATCCATGTTCTCGGGCTTCGAAGGCGAGATCATGTGGGACAAGGAAGACCCGGCGGCCTCGAGCGTGACGGTGAGCTTTCCGGAAGCGAGCCTGATCACGGGCTGGGACGCCCGCACGCAGCACTTCATGAGCGGCGACTTCTTCGGCGCGACAGACGACGACACGGTGAGCTTTGCCTCCACCGGGATCGAGGTGACGGGCGAAGATACCGCGCTCATCACCGGCGATCTGACGGTGAACGGCGTGACCAAGGAAGTCGTGCTGGATGCCAGGCTGAACGGCCAGACCGACAGCCACCCGATGGAAGGCAAGCCCTGGGCGGGCTTCAGCGCCACCACAACGCTGCTGCGGAGCGACTACAACCTTGGCGCCTTCGCGCCGATGGTGAGCGACGAGGTTGCGGTGGAGATTTCCATCGAGGCCGGTGCGGCCCCGGCTGAGGGTGCCGAGGGCGAGACCGACAGCTGACGCAGAGCGTTTCGAAAAAGAGAAAGGGCCGCCGGAGAGATCCGGCGGCCCTTTTCGTTTGGCCCGGCAAGGTGCGCCATGAATGCGCATCCCACGGGGCCCAAGGCCCCCGTGGCGAGGCAAGTCTTGCCCTATCGGGTTGCGGTGAGGTCGATGCTGATCTCGACGGGGAAGGCGAGTGAGGCTTCATCGGTCATGCTGTCGCCAATGTGGAACGTGCGGCGGTCGAGGGTGGTGGTGCCCGAAGCGGTGGCGGTGTCGTCTTCGAGCGTGAGGGTGAAGGGCAGGGGCACGGGGGCCGCGTGGCCCTTGATGGTGAGGGTGCCGTCGACGGTGAGCGTGCCATCCTCGGATTCGACGATTGCGCCGGTGTAGGTGGCCGTGGGGTGCTGGGCCGTATCGAAGTAGTCCGGCCCCTGGGCCTGCGCCGCGACGGAGCCCAGCGTGAGAGAGGTGATGTCGATGGTCACCTCGGCTTGCCCCTTTTGCGGGCCGGGTGCCTCGGGATCGTAGCTGATGGACGCGGTGAAGTCGGGGAAGCTGCCGGAGACCGGTTGGCCCATCTGTTGGATGGTGAGGCCGATGGTGCCTTGCTGGACGGTCCAGGTGGCGGTTTCGGCTGGGGCCTCGGCTGCCGCCTCGATTGCGGGTGTGGCCTCGGCTTGCGCCTCGGCGGTGGCGGGCTCTTCGCTGCGCTCATCGCCCGTGAGGAAGGGGGTGGCGAGGGCGATGAGGAAGACGCCGGCCGCGATGAGCGCGGGGGCCGGGCCGTGGCCCATGGAGGCGGGCGGTGTGGGGGGCGTCTTGCGGGTGAACATCATGCGCGACAGGGTGCCGTCACGATCCACCACGGCGTGCTTCAGGGCACCGGCGATATGCAGGCCCACCGCACCGAGGATCACCCAGGTGAGCGCCACGTGCATGTGGGCGAAGGCAACGGCAAGGGGCACGTCTTTGGGGATGAAAGGCAGGCCCTGGCCGAAGGGCCAGAGAATGGGGGCGTAGCCTGTCGAGGCGGCGTGTTCGATCCAGCCGGTGATGGGCAGGGCGATGATGGCGCCGTAGAGCACCCAGTGGACGATGGCGGCGAGCAGGCT
This sequence comes from Vannielia litorea, assembly GCF_018424695.1. Taxonomy (GTDB): domain Bacteria; phylum Pseudomonadota; class Alphaproteobacteria; order Rhodobacterales; family Rhodobacteraceae; genus Vannielia; species Vannielia litorea_A. The sequence continues at coordinate 14,234 of NZ_QTNQ01000058.1, read as the reverse complement.
TTCGGCCCGGTTCTCGCCGTTGAGCGGGCGGGGGTGGGGCTGGGTCAGCGTCCAGGCGATGCGGGCGAGGGCGATGAAGAAGAGCGCGACACCGAGCGTCTTGTGCAGGGAGAAGAGCAGCCACTTGGTGTCGAAGGCCTCCTGCGTGTCGTAGGGCCACCAGTTGGCAAACCAGCCCAGCGGCCAGAGCGCGAGGACCAGCAGGGCTGTCAGCCAGTGGAAGGACTTGGCCACAGTGCCGTAGCGGGTTTCGGAATTGGCGAGCGTCATGGGGTATCTCCGGTTGTTGGCGAGACGATAGCGCTGTGCGGTTCCGGGGAGTAGTTGCGCCAGATGAGAAGCGGTTGTGCGCAGGCACACGGAATAAACCGGGGGGCTGGCGCGTAACCGATCTGGCCTGCGCTTCCCTTGTGGCATGAGCCGGGACGGGGTAGGACGGAAAAAACAACCTCAGGAGGGGGCCATGAGGGCATTCGTATTTCCGGGTCAGGGCGCGCAGGTGATCGGGATGGGCAAGGCACTGGCCGATGCTTATCCGGCGGCGGCAGCCGTGTTCGAAGAGGTCGACGAGGCCTTGGGAGAAAAGCTGAGCGCGCTCATATGGGAGGGCGAGGCGGAAGAGCTGACGCTGACGGCCAATGCCCAGCCGGCGCTGATGGCGACCTCGATCGCCGCGATGCGGGCATTGGAGGCCGAGGGCGTAGAGGTGACAGCAGCGAAATACGTGGCCGGTCACTCGCTTGGAGAATATTCGGCGCTCTGTGCTGCGGGCACCTTCTCGCTGGCCGATACGGCACGGCTCCTGCGCACGCGGGGCGAAGCGATGCAGGCTGCCGTTCCGGTGGGCGAGGGCGCGATGGCCGCGATCCTCGGGCTGGACTTCGAGGCGGTGGTGGCCGTGGCCAAGGATGCCGCGGAAAACGGCATCTGCCAGGCGGCCAATGACAACGACCCGGCGCAGGTTGTCATTTCGGGCAGCAAGGCCTGCGTTGAGGCGGCCTGCGAGATCGCCAAGGAGCGGGGCGCGAAGCGTGCCATGCTGCTGCCGGTCTCCGCGCCGTTTCATAGCGAGCTGATGGGCCCTGCGGCGGAGGTGATGGCCCGGGCGCTGGCCGAGGTCGACATGAAAAACCCGGCGGTGCCGCTGGTGACGAACGTGCTGGCCCATGCCACGAGCAACCCCACGACGATCCGCTCGCTGCTGGTGGAGCAGGTGACAGGGCGGGTGCGCTGGCGCGAGTCTGTGCAGTTCATGGCGCATGAGGGTGTGACCGAGATCTGGGAGATCGGCGCAGGCAAGGCGCTTTCGGGCATGATCCGCCGGATCGACAAGGACGTGGCGACCCGCGCTGTGGGTACGCCGGACGATGTAAAGGCGGCCGCAGCGTCGCTGAACGAGGAGTGAGCGAGAGATGTTTGATCTGACGGGCAAATGCGCGCTGGTGACCGGCGCAAGCGGCGGTATTGGCGGCGAGATCGCCAAGGCGCTGCATGGCGCGGGGGCCACCGTGGGCCTGAGCGGCACCCGCGAAGCGCCGCTGAAGGCGCTGGCCGCTGAGCTGGGCGAGCGGGCGCATGTGCTGCCCTGCAACCTGGGCGATGCCGAAGCCGTCAACGCGCTGCCCAAGCAGGCGATCGAGGCGATGGGGAGCCTGGATATTCTGGTGAACAACGCCGGGGTCACACGCGACAATATCTTCATGCGGATGAGCGAAGAGGAGTGGGCGCAGGTGATCGAGGTGAACCTCACCGCCGCTTTCCGGCTCTGCAAGGGCGTGCTGCGCGGCATGATGAAGAATCGCTGGGGCCGGATCATCAACGTGAGTTCGGTGGTCGGGGCGACGGGGAACCCCGGGCAGGCCAACTATGCGGCTTCCAAGGCCGGGCTTGTGGGGATGTCCAAGAGCCTTGCCTATGAGGTGGCGAGCCGGAACATCACCGTGAACTGCATTGCGCCCGGCTTCATCACCACGGCGATGACCGACAAGCTGAACGACGATCAGAAGGAGGGGATCATGAAGCAGATCCCCGCCGGGCGCATGGGCGATGCTGGCGAGATCGCCGCCGCCGCCCTATATCTGGCCAGTAACGAGGCGGGCTATACCACTGGAACGACCTTGCACGTGAACGGCGGGATGGCCATGATCTGATGCCGGGGGCGCGATTTTGTGCCCTTGGGAAAGCGTTTGCGTCCGCCTGAAACCGTGTTATAGGCGGCGCACATTTCGAGCGGCCTCGGGCACATTGCCCTTGGCAGGCAGGGCCTTGGTGGGGTTTCCACCCGGGGCAAGGGACACCGGAAGGGCGCAAAGGCCCGGAAACACTGACGGAGAGATTTCATGAGCGATATCGCTGATCGGGTAAAGAAGATCGTTGTCGAGCACCTGAGCGTGGAAGAGAGCAAGGTGACCGAGAACGCCTCGTTCATCGACGACCTGGGCGCCGACAGCCTCGACACCGTCGAGCTGGTCATGGCCTTCGAGGAAGAGTTCGGCATCGAGATCCCCGACGACGCCGCCGAGACCATCCAGACCTTCGGCGATGCGGTGAAGTTCATCTCTGACGCTGCCTGATCTCAGGATCGACACTACGGACGAATGCGGCGCCCTCGGGCGCCGTTTTTCATTTGGTCGATCCGAAAAGTCTTTGAGAAGACTTTTCGTGCCGCGGCCAAAAATCTTCGTGAAGATTTTTGGAGCCTGGAAGAATTTTCGTGAAAATTCTTCAGTGAAGTCCGGGCGGGATGCCGCGCGGCAGCGAGGATCGTGCCTTGCCGCGCCGGGGCAATCCCGTGTAATTGAACCGACCGAGAACACCAAGAATGGGGGCCGAGCGGATGGCTGAAAGCACGCGGCGTGTCGTGATTACCGGACTGGGGATGGTTTCTCCTCTGGCCTGTGGCGTGGAAGAGACCTGGAGCCGGATTTTGGCAGGCAAGTCGGGCGCGGGAACGATCTCTCGCTTCGATGCCTCGCATCTGGCCACCACCTATGCCTGCGAGATCCCTATGGGGGACGGCAGCGATGGCACCTTCAACCCCGACGACTGGATGGCCCCGAAGGACCGCCGGAAGGTGGATGATTTCATCCTCTACGGGATGGCTGCGGCGATGCAGGCGGTGGAGGATGCCGGCTGGACGCCGGAGGACGAGGAGAGCCTGCTGCGGACCGGGGTGATGATCGGCTCCGGCATTGGCGGGTTGAACTCGATTGCCGACACCGCCGTGCTGCTGAAGGAGCGCGGGCCACGGCGCGTGAGCCCCTTCTTCATTCCGGGCGCGCTGATCAATCTCGTCAGCGGGCAGGTGAGCATCAAATACGGGTTCAAGGGCCCGAACCATGCGGTGGTGACGGCCTGTTCGACGGGCGCTCACGCGATTGGCGATGCCACCCGGCTGATCCAGTGGGGCGACGCTGACGTGATGGTGGCGGGCGGCACGGAATCTCCGATCAGCGAGATCGGGATTGCCGGGTTCAACGCCTGCAAGGCGCTCAGCACCAAGCGGGGCGATGCGCCCGAAACCGCCAGCCGCCCCTATGACGAAGACCGCGATGGCTTTGTCATGGGCGAGGGCGCGGGCATTGTCGTGCTGGAGGAATACGAGCACGCCAAGGCGCGGGGTGCGAAGATCTATGCCGAGGTGATCGGCTATGGCCTCTCCGGCGATGCCTATCACATCACCGCTCCGAGCGAGGATGGAGATGGCGGCTACCGGGCGATGGAGGCGGCGATCAAGCGCGCTGGCATCAGCCCGGAGGACATCGACTACATCAATGCCCACGGCACCTCGACGATGGCCGACACCATCGAGTTGGGCGCGGTGGAGCGGATGATGGGGGATGCGGCGGCCAAGGCCACCATGTCTTCCACCAAATCGGCCATCGGGCACCTGCTGGGCGCGGCGGGTTCGGTGGAAGCGATCTTCTGCGCGCTGGCGATCCGTGACCAGGTTGCGCCGCCGACGATCAACCTCGACAATCCGGCGGTGACGCCCAAGCTGAACCTTGCGGCCAATGCCAAGCATGAGCGCGAGATCGATGTGGCGCTGTCCAACAGCTTTGGCTTCGGGGGCACCAATGCCTCGCTGATCATGCGGAAAGTAACCGACTGATGTGGCGTGCATTGGCCTCCAACGGCCTGACGATACTCATCGTTCTGATGATCGGCCTCGCTGTGGGCGTGACATGGGCGCAGAAGCAGTATGTGGGCGAAGGGCCGCTTGCGGAGGCGATCTGCCTGCAGGTGCGGCCCGGCTCCAACATGGGCGCGGTCAGTGACGAGCTCTCAGAGCGGGGCGCGATCAGCAATGGCATGATCTTCCGGATGGGGGCCGAATACACCGACCGGACGCAGGACTTGAAGGCCGGTTCCTTCCTCGTGCCCGCCGGGGCCTCGATGCAGGAGATCATCGACAGCATCACCACGGCGGGCCGGAGCACCTGTGGCACCGAGGTGAATTACCGTGTTGGGGTGCTGCGGGCCGAGCTGGTGATGCGCGAGCTTGATCCGGCGACGCAGGACTACGTCGAGGTTGCCAAGTTCGCCCCTGCCGAAGAGGAGGCGCCAGCCGAATATGCCGAGGGCGCCGCCGGGGCCGATGTGCGGTTTCGGGTGACGCTGGCCGAGGGGGTGACGAGCTGGCAGGTTGTGGAGAGCCTCAAGGTTTCGGGTTTTCTTGAAGGCGAGGTGGAGGTGCCCGCGGAGGGTAGCCTTGCGCCCGACAGCTACGAAGTGCGCCGGGGCTCGGACATGGCCGCGCTGATCGAGCGGATGCAGGTGGCGCAGCAATCGATCCTTGCTGAGGCCTGGGCCGAGCGCGCCGAGGGCTTGCCCTATGACAGCCCAGAAGAAGCGTTGATCATGGCCTCCATCGTCGAGAAAGAGACTGGCCAGCCCGAGGAGCGCCCGCAGGTGGCCAGCGTTTTCGTCAACCGGCTTGAGCAGGGGATGAAGCTGCAAACCGACCCGACCGTGATTTACGGCGTCACGCAGGGCCGGGGATCGCTTGGCCGGGGGCTGCGCCAGAGTGAGCTGCGGGGCCGGACGGATTACAACACATATGTGATCGACGGGTTGCCACCGACACCGATTGCCAATCCGGGGCGTGCCAGCATCGAGGCCGCGCTCAACCCCGAGACCACGCCCTACCTCTTCTTCGTGGCCGATGGCACCGGCGGGCATGCCTTTGCCGAGACGCTTGAGGAGCACAATGAGAACGTCGCCCGCTGGCGGGAGATCGAGGCGGAGCGCGCGGCGAGCGAGGCCGAGGGCAACAACTAGCGACGGGCGCGCGCGCCGAGATTGCCGTATGATTTTCGGGCGGTGACCTTGACAGGGAGCCGCCCGATGCTTTCATGGAGAGCATTACACTTACGGATCTATTGTCATGTCTCAGCCCGCCGCCCGTATCACGGACACGCATGTCTGTTCGCTGTGCCCCGTTCCGCCCGGGTTACCCATCATCCCGCCTTGTGCCATTACGGTCTTGACCGGAAGTCTGCCGCAGGCCCGGCTTGGCGATCTTTGCGCCTGCATCGGCCCGCCGCCGGCGGCGGTGGATGCGATCGTGTTCGGCTCGCCGACCGTGCTTGTGATGAACCAGCCCGCCGCGCGGATGGGCGATCCGACGGCCAAGGGCGGCATTATCACCAAGGGCCAGCCCAACGTTCTGATCGGCTTTGCCGGAGCCGGTGGGGCCGGGGGCGGGGCCGGCGCGATGCCGGGCATGAACCCGCGCCCCGTTTGCGTCACGCTGGCCGCCGAGTTGGCCGAGAACCAGACCGCACAGGACATGGCCGCGATGTCGGCTGCGGCTTATCTGGACGGCGAGGGCGGCGACCTGCCCGCCAACACCCGCCGCGCCACGCAGGCAGACCTTGAGGCGCTTGGCCTGCATGATGGCACGACCGACATGACGGCGATGCCCGACAGCGACTTCAACGCGGATGTTTTCGTGCACACCAACCCGGTGACGGGCGAAGAGACCTATACCGTGGCATTCGAGGGCACGACGCCCACCTCGGGCGGAGACTGGGGGGCCAACGTGGGCCAGGGCCTTGGGATGGAGACGGAGTATTACAACCGGGCCAACGAGATCGGCCGCCGCTCCAACGCGGCGCAGCCGGGCAAGGTACGTTATACTGGCCACTCGCTGGGCGGTGGCATGGCCAGCGCAGCTGCGGTGGCCTCTGGGCAGCCGGCCTATACGTTCAATGCCGCCGGTCTGCATGAGGACACCATGGAAGGCGGCAACACCGACGCCGATGTGCAGGCCTACTACCTGCGGACCGACCCGTTGAACGCGGCACAGGACCATCGCTGGAGCCCGATGCCGGAGGCCTTCGGCAACCGGCGAGAAATGGAGCCGACCGCGATCTGGGCGGAGAGTGACAGGGTTCCGCGCCAGATGGCGGATTCGGACAACTACGTGCCCGACTTCATCGAGCAGCCCGCGCTCGACGCCAAGCGGGCGGCGCAGGAAAAGGCCAACCAGCAGCTTCGCTTCCACTCCATCGAGGAGATGCAACGCTCGCTGGAAGCCCAGGAGCAGGAGATTCGCCAGGATCAGGCGGACAATGGCTGCACGTGAGCCCGCGCGGCTGGGCCATCGGGGCGGTGGCCGCCCTCGCTGTGCTTGGCGCGGGCACATGGGGCGCCGCGCGCCTCGGCATAATTGAGATTGGAGGGGTGATGAGCACCGTCGACATCGAGGAGAAGGGGCCGGACGGCCTGCCGATCATCCACTGGTGGGTGGAGCGGGAGGAACTGGCGAAGATTCAGATTCTGCTCGATGGGGGCGGCGATATCGAGGCGCCGGGCTTTCAGGGCGCGACCCCGCTGCTCAAGGCTGCGGTGGCCGACAACTGGCCGGTGGCCCTGTGGCTGATCGAGCGCGGCGCCTTTCTGGGCGCGGTAGACCGGGCCGGCATGACGCTGCCTTACCTAGCTGCAACCAGCCGCGTGCCGAAGGAAACCGAACGCGGCCAGGCCCTGGAAAAGGTGCGCCTGCTGCTGAACGAGCGCGGGATGCTAGGCCAATATTATGAACCTGCCGAGGTGAAGAAGCGCATCAAGGAGGGGAATTGGCCCCCGAAATGAAGGGCTTGGCCCATGTCCGGCCGTGCGGCGCTGTTTCAGGACGTTAAGAAAACCCTAACGAAACAAACGGTTAGCGCGCGGCGCTCGCCGATTTGGCTTGACTCTGCGAACGGTCTCATCTATAGGTTGTGACAAGATGAGAGAGGTGGGCGCGGCAACCTGTGAGGGTGGGCCGCTTTTTTAATGCCGGTCTGCCAGGACACCGGCCTCTAGCGAGACATGACCATGGATGATCGACCCGACCGCGAGGACGGGGCCGCAGGCGGCGTGCCGCCTGCGACGGAGCAGCTTCTGGCCAGGGGGGTGGGGGCTTTGGTGACGAGCATAGGGCAAGAGGTGGAACGGGCGGAGACCGAAACGGGGCTCTTGCTGGAGGAGATGCGTTATCTCCGCCGGGTGCTGCTTGCCGCTTATCAGGAGAAAGAGATTGTTGAGGAACACCAGAAGCGAGGCGGTGGCGGAGGGCGCGCAGGCGACCGCGACACCGGAGAGCGGACCGGCGGAGGCGTGCTCGACCTCGACACTGCCCGGGCTGAAATCGGGCGCCGCCTGGCTCGCCTCCGCGCCGCCGGAGATGCAGGAGAGCTTCCTGGAGAGCCTGAGCGCTGAGGCGCTGGCGGCGCTGCCCTGGCTCTTCGAGTTCTGGGCGCTGCCGCATCAGCTGCCACCCGAGGGCGACTGGCGGGCCTGGGTGATCCTGGGCGGGCGCGGCGCGGGCAAGACGCGCGCCGGGGCGGAGTGGGTGCGCGCGCAGGTGGAGGGCAGCGGCCCGTTCGATGAGGGGCGCTGTCGGCGGATTGCGCTGGTGGGAGAAACCATTGACCAGGCGCGTGAGGTGATGGTGTTTGGCGACAGCGGCCTCCTCGCCTGCTCACCGCCCGACCGGCGACCGGAGTGGAAAGCGGGGCGCAAGCAGCTGGAGTGGCCGAACGGGGCGGTGGCGCAGCTGTTTTCGGCCCATGATCCGGAAGCGCTGCGGGGGCCGCAGTTTGATGGGGCCTGGGTGGATGAGCTGGCGAAATGGAAGAAGGCGCAGGAGGCCTGGGACATGCTCCAGTTCGGCCTGCGGCTGGGCGACAGCCCCCGCATGTGCGTGACGACGACGCCGCGCAAGCAGGCGCTGCTGCGAGACCTGCTGGAGCGGCAGAGCACTGTTGTGACGCGTGCCGGGACCGAGGCTAACAAGGCCTGGCTGGCCCCGGCCTTCCTCGAGGAGGTGCGCGCCCGCTATGGCGGCACCCGGCTGGGACGGCAGGAGCTGGATGGCGTGATGCTCGACGATGTCGAGGGCGCGCTGTGGCGCCACGAGGCGCTGGAAGCGGCGCGCATCAACGCGGTGCCGGAGCTGGCCCGTGTGGTGGTGGCGGTGGATCCGCCGGTGACCGGGCACAAGGGCTCTGACGCCTGCGGGATCATCGTGGCCGCGCTCGAAGCGGGGGGTGACGCGCCGCAGGATTGGCGCGCGGTTGTGCTGGAGGATGCGAGCGTGCAGGCGGCCTCGCCGCTGGATTGGGCACGGGCGGCGCTGAGGGCCGCCGAGCGCCACGGCGCCGACAAGGTGGTGGCCGAGGTCAACCAGGGCGGCGATCTGGTGGAGACGTTGCTGCGGCAGGTGGACCCGACGGTGGCCTTCAAGGCGGTGCGGGCCTCGCGGGGCAAGGCCGCGCGGGCCGAGCCGGTGGCGGCGCTCTATGAACAGGGGCGGGTGCGGCACATGGCCGGGCTCACCGAGCTGGAAGAGGAAATGGGCCGGATGACGGCGCAGGGCTATCAGGGCAGCGGCTCGCCGGATCGGGTGGACGCGCTGGTTTGGGCGCTGACGGAGCTGATCCTCGAGCCCGCGGCCAAGTGGCGGCGGCCGGCAATGCGGAGCCTCTAGGCGGGGCGACTGGCGGGCGGATTGCCCGCTCGACGGACAATCAAAAAGGAGAGACGGATGGTCTTCGACTTCCTCAAGCGGGAGCCGGGCGGCGGCGCTGTGCCCGAGCAAAAGGCATCGGCGACCGGCCCGGTGATTGCCTATCACGGCGCGGGGCGGGTGGCCTGGAGCCCGCGCGACACGGTTTCGCTCACCAAGACGGGCTTCACCGGCAATCCGGTGGGGTTCCGCGCGGTGAAGCTGATTGCCGAGGCCGCCGCCGCGGTGCCGCTCATCTGCCAGGACAGCGAGCGCCGTTACGAGACCCATCCGGTGGCCGATCTGCTGCGCCGCCCGAACCCGGCACAGGGGCGGGCGGAGCTGCTGGAGGCGCTCTTCGGGCAGATCCTGCTTTCGGGCAACGGCTATGTGGAGGCGGTGGCGGGCGAGTTGGGCCTGCCGGTGGAACTGCATGTGCTGCGCTCGGACCGGATGAACGTGGTGCCCGGCGGCGATGGCTGGCCGGTGGCTTATGAATACGCGGTGGCGGGCCGGAAGCACAGGTTCGACGTGAGCGGAGAGGCCAAACCTGTCTGCCATATCAAGGCGTTCCACCCGCAGGACGACCATTACGGCCTGTCCCCGCTGAAGGCCGCGGCGAATGCGCTGGACGTGCACAACGCGGCCTCGAAGTGGTCGAAAGGCCTGCTCGACAACGCGGCGCGGCCCTCGGGGGCGATCGTCTATCGCGGCGCGGATGGGTCGGGGCATCTGAGCGCCGACCAATACGACCGGCTGCTGGACGAGATGGCCAGCCACCACCAGGGCGCGGCCAACGCGGGCCGCCCGATGCTGCTGGAGGGCGGGCTGGACTGGAAGCCGATGGGGTTTTCTCCCTCGGACATGGAGTTTCAGAAGACCAAGGAGGCGGCAGCGCGCGAGATCGCTACGGCCTTCGGCGTCCCGCCAATGATGCTCGGCATCCCCGGTGAGGCGACCTACGCCAACTATCAGGAGGCCAACCGGGCGTTCTACCGCCTCACTGTGCTGCCATTGGTGGCCAAGGTGGCGGGGGCGCTTGGCGACTGGCTCTCGGGCCTTGGCGGCGAGGCGGTGGAGCTGAAGCCCGACCTCGACGGGGTGCCCGCGCTTGCCGCCGAGCGCGAGGCGCAGTGGCGGCGGGTGAGCGAGGCGGATTTTCTGACGGCGGCGGAAAAGCGGCAGCTTCTTGGGTTGCCGCCGTTGGAGGCGGGCGATGGGTAACGGAGAAAGGCAAGCGATGGCAAAGGATTACGGGGCCGATCTGGAGCACAAGTTTTGTGCGCCGGACGCAAAGCTGGCGGTTGACGAGAGCTACGAGATCGCGGGCTACGCCTCGCTTTTCGGGGCGGCTGATCAGGGCGGCGACGTGGTGGTGGCGGGGGCCTATGCGCGCTCGCTCAAGGCCATGGCGGCGAAGGGGCAGGCGGTGAAGATGCTGTGGCAGCACGACCCGCGCGAGCCCATCGGCATCTGGGACGAGGTGCGAGAGGATCGCCGGGGGCTGTTCGTGCGGGGGCGGCTGCTGAAAGACGTGGCCCGTGCCCGGGAGGCGGCCGCGCTGATCAACGCGGGCGCGATTGACGGGCTCTCCATCGGCTATCGCACCAAGCGGGCGGAAAAGGACGCGCAGGGCCGCAGGCTGCTGCACGATCTGGAGCTTTGGGAGGTGTCGCTTGTGACCTTCCCGATGCTTCGAGAGGCGCGGCTTTCGGGCGCCAAGGGGGAGACCCCGGAGGCGGACGAGGGCTGGCAAGAGCTGGCGGAGGCGCTTCGGGCGGCTCGCCGGGCATTGGCGGGCTAAGGCCGCCTGAACCTTCGGGGGCGGATGCGCCTCCGACCATTCTCATCAAAGGAAGGATTGCCATGAGCACTCCCGAGACTGGGTCCGGGGGCGGGCGGAGCGTGCCCGAAACCAAAACCCAAAAGGCAACGCCGGTGGCCGAGGTGGCCTCGGCGCTTACGGAGTTTCTGGGCGAATTCAAATCGTTCCAGGACGACCTTCACACCCGCGTTCAGAAACAGGAAGAGCGACTGACCATGCTTCAGAAAAAGAACATCTCTGCCGGACGTCCGGCCCTTGCCGCTGCCAACGAGGTCGGTGCGCCGCATCAGAAGGCCTTCAACGCCTATCTGCGCAATGGCGATGACGACGGACTGCGCGGCCTCGAGCTCGAGGGCAAGGGCCTGTCGACGGCGGTGGCAGGCGACGGCGGCTACCTGGTGGACCCGGAAACCTCGGCGACGATCAAGACGGTGCTGTCGAGCACCGCGAGCCTGCGGGCGATCGCCAATGTCGTCACCGTGGAGGCGACCTCCTTTGACGTGCTGATCGACCGGGCCGATCTGGGCGCGGGATGGGCAACCGAATCCGGCGCGGCGGTGGAAACCGACACGCCCACCATCGAGCGCATCACCATTCCGCTGCATGAGCTTTCGGCCCTGCCCAAGGCCAGCCAGCGGCTGCTCGACGACTCTGCCTTCGACATCGACGGCTGGCTCGCCGACCGGATCGCCAAGAAGTTCGCCCGCTCGGAGGCTGCGGCCTTCATCAACGGCGACGGCTCCGACAAGCCGACCGGCATTCTTGACCACACCATCGTGGCCGAGGGCAGCCAGAGCTGGGGAGAGCTGGGCTACATCGCCACGGGGGCCGATGGCGATATCGGCGATGCGGACGCGCTGGTGGACATGGTCTATGCCCTGGGCGCCGAGTATCGCGCCAATGCGACCTTCGTGATGAACTCGAAGACCGCCGGCTCGATCCGCAAGCTGAAGGACGCCGACGGGCGCTTCATGTGGTCGGACGGGCTGGCTGCCGGTGAGCCGGCCCGGCTGCTGGGCTACCCGGTGCTCATCGCCGAGGACATGCCCGACATTGCCACCGATGCCCATGCCATCGCCTTCGGCGACTTCCAGGCGGGCTACACCATTGCCGAACGGCCCGACCTGCGGGTGTTGCGTGACCCGTTCAGCGCCAAGCCGCATGTGCTGTTCTACGCCACCAAGCGCGTGGGCGGCGATGTGAGCGACTTCGAGGCGATCAAGCTCCTGAAGTTCTCGGCCTCCTGAGGCCGGACAGCCCGGGCGGTGCGGATTGCTCCGCTCGGGAAGGAACACGGGCGCGCGCCGCGTGGCTGGGCAACCGGCTGCACCATGCGGTGCCGATGCTGCTCCCCTCCGTCCGGGTGGCGCATGGGGCGTGCGCCCGTGGCCACCCGCGCCCAAGGGGGAGGGCCGAGACTTTTCGGGAGACTGACACATGATATTGACCGAGCTGACCTCGGTGCAGGCGGCGGCGCTGCCGGTGACCGAGTTCAAGGCGCATTTGCGGATGGGCACCGGCTTTTCCGACGAGGGTGCGGAGGACGGGCTGCTGGAATCGCTGCTGCGGGCCGCGCTCGCGGCGGTGGAGGCATGGACCGGCAAGGTATTGCTGGAACGCGATTTCCGCTGGGTTCTGGCGGGCTGGCGGGGGGATGACGTGATGACGCTGCCGGTGGCCCCGGTGAGCGCCATTACCTCCGTGAAAACGGTGGATCTGCTGGACTGGGAGGCGGTGGTGGAGCCGGGCAAGTACCGGCTCGAGCCAGACACGCACCGCCCCCGCATCCGGGCCACCGGCACCGCCTTTCCCGGTATTCCCAAGGGCGGGAAGGTGGTGATCGAGTTCGACGCGGGCTTCGGTCCGGCGTGGAGCGACATCCCCCCGGATCTGGCCCAGGCGGTGCTGCTGCTGGCGGGGCATTACTATGACTACCGGCATGAGGCGCGGCCCGGTGAGGGAGTGATCCCTTATGGTGTCTCCGCGCTCATCGAGCGGTGGCGCTCGATCCGCATCACCGGGGGGCGGACATGAAGGGGCCGCCGGTCTTGAACCGGGTGCTGGTGCTGGAAGCGCCCGAACGTGTGCCCGACGGGCTTGGTGGCTGGAGCGAGACCTGGGCCGAGCTGGGACAGCTCTGGGCGGAAGTGAAATCGGGCTCCGGGCGCGAGAAGGCGGATGAGTTCCTGACCGTCTCCTCGGTGCCCTATCGCATTACCGTGCGGGCCGCGCCGCCAGGCGCGATGAGCCGCCCGAAGCCGGAACAGAGGTTCAGGGAGGGCCAGCGGATTTATCGCATTCTTGCGGTGGCGGAGCGCGATGCCTTCGGCCGTTACCTGACCTGCTACGCGCGAGAGGAGGTTTCGGCATGAGTTATGGAGCATCAGCGGCCCTTCAGGCGGCTGTGTATCAGCACCTGCTCGCCGATCCGGGGGTGACCGCCCTTGTGGGCAGCGACATCTACGATGCGGCCCCGCCGGGCACGCCGCCGGGCACCTATGTGAGCCTCGGGCCGGAGGATGCGCTTTCACGCGGAGACTGCACCGGCGAGGCGGCGCTCTTTCGGTTCACGGTGAGCGTGGTGACGGATGCCGCGGGCTTCGGGACGGCAAAGCAGATTGCCGGGGCCATCAGCGATGCGTTCCTGGATGCCGATCTTGCGCTCACGCGTGGCACGCTGGTGAGCCTGAATTTCGAACGTGCCCGCGCCCGCAGAGTGGGCGAGGGCGATCAACGCCGGATCGACCTGCGCTTCGCGGCCTGGATCGACGACTGACCTCTACTCTCAAGGAGAACGCAAATGGTTGCCCAGAATGGCAAGGATCTGTTGATCAAGATGGACATGACCGGCTCGGGCCTGTTCGAGACGGTGGCGGGGCTGCGCGCGACGCGGGTGAGCTTCAACGCGGAAAGCGTGGATGTGACCTCGCTGGAAAGCCAGGGCGGCTGGCGCGAACTGCTGGCGGGGGCCGGTGTGAAGAGCGCCAGCATCAGCGGCTCGGGCGTGTTTCGCGACGAGGACAGCGACGAGCGCGCGCGGCAGATCTTCTTTGACGGGGAGACGCCCGATTTTCAGGTCATCATCCCGAACTTCGGCGTGGTGGAGGGGCCGTTTCAGATCACCTCGGTCGAATATGCGGGCAGCCATGACGGCGAGGCCACCTATGAGCTGGCGCTGGCTTCGGCGGGCGTGCTGAGCTTCACGGCGATCTGAGCATGGTCAATCCCTGGGCAGGAGAAGCGGTGCTGGTGCTGGATGGCGCTGAGCACCGGTGCAAGCTGACGCTGGGTGCCCTTGCGGAGCTGGAGGAGGCGCTGGAGGTGGGCACCTTGATGGAACTCGTCGAGCGCTTCGAGGCGGGGCGGTTCAGCACGCGCGACGTTCTGGCCCTGCTGGTGGCCGGGCTGCGGGGC
>NZ_QTNQ01000057.1 GCF_018424695.1 Vannielia litorea | reverse complement strand
ACCTTCGCCTTAATGCAATTTGCAGCGGCGTCGCACCCGGTCACAAGCCTGCGGGCGGAGTCGCAATCCGGGGAAAGCATGTCGTTTCGCCGCATTTGCGACGCCGCTGCAAATTGCATTAAGGCGAAGGTTGACCCATCACCCGAAAGGCCCCGCCGATGCGCCGCTATTCCGCCTTTGCCATCGCCCGTGAAGCGCTTCGTTACCACACCGGCTGGGGCCGAGCCTGGGGCGCGCCCGCGCCGAAAAAGCACTACGACGTGGTGATTGTCGGGGCAGGGGGCCACGGCCTCGCCACCGCCTACTACCTCGGCAAGAACCATGGCATCACCGATGTCGCCATCATCGAGAAGGGCTGGCTCGGCGGCGGCAACACCGGGCGCAACACCACCATCATCCGCTCGAACTACCTGCAAGACCCCTCGGCGGCGATCTACGAGAAGGCCCGTTCGCTCTACGAGACCATGAGCCAGGATCTCAACTACAACGTCATGTTCAGCCCCCGCGGCGTGATGATGCTGGCTCAGACCGAGCATGAGAAGCGCGGCTACCTGCGCACCGCCCACGCCAATGCCCTGCAAGGGGTGAAGACCGAGTTCATCACCCCGGACCGCGTGAGGGAAATCGCCCCGATTATCAACATCGACGGCCCCCGCTACCCGGTGCTGGGCGCGCTCTGGCAGGCCCGCGCGGGCACCGCACGCCATGATGCCGTGGCCTGGGGCTACGCCCGCGCCTGCTCCGACATGGGGATGGACATCATCCAGACCTGCGAAGTCACCGGCGTCACCCGCGAGGGCGGCAAGGTGACCGGCGTGGAAACCTCCAAGGGCCACATCGGCTGCAACAAGCTTGGCATCGTGGTGGCCGGCCACTCCGGCCAGCTCGCCGAAATGGCGGGCTTCCGCCTGCCGATCGAGGCGGTGGCGCTGCAAGCCTATGTCTCCGAGCCGATCAAGCCCGCGCTCGACTGCGTCATCATGGCCAACACCGTCCACGGCTACCTCAGCCAGTCCGACAAGGGCGAAATGGTCATCGGCGGTGGGGCTGATAACCACAACAACTTCACCCAGCGCGGCAGCTTCTCGCATATCGAGGAAACCACGCGGGCGCTGATCGAAACCTTCCCCATGCTCTCGCGCCTCAAGATGCTGCGCCAATGGGGCGGCATCGTCGACATGACCGGGGATCGCTCGCCGATCCTGTCGAAAACGCCGGTCGACGGCATTTTCATCAACTGCGGCTGGGGCACCGGCGGCTTCAAAGCCATTCCCGGTTCGGGCTGGGGCTTTGCCGAGCTGATGGCCAAGGGCCACTCGCCCCTCACCGAGGCGTTCGGGCTCGAGCGCTTCCGCGAAGGCCGCTTCATCGACGAAAGCGTTGCCGCCGGGGTGGCCCACTGATGCTACTCGGCGATCTTCTGCCCATCGGCCAGGCCCCGCGGAACAACCCGGCCCCCTGCGTCGTTCTCTCCCCAATCACGGCGCGCGGTAGTGCGTGCCGATTGGAAAGAGACGGCACAGGAGACCAGACATGGCCCAGTACGAAGATCATTCGACCCACACCCACGCGCATCGTGAACCCGTGCGCGAAAGCTCCGGCACCGGCACAATGGCGTTCATCATCGGTGGCCTCGTCGTCGCCGTTGGCGTCATCGCGTGGTTCCTCATGGGTGGCGACATCGAGAACGGCACCGCAACGACCGTTCCGGCTGACGGTGGCGATGCCAGCGTCACCATCGAAAACACCGCGCCGGCCCCGACCGACGATGGCGCAGCCATGGAAACCGCGCCGGCAACCGATGGCGACGCCGCTGCCCCGGCAACCGATGCTGCCCCGGCGGACGACGCTGTACCCGCAGACGACGCGCAAAACTAAAACCACCCGGCCCGTCCCCTCGGGGGCGGATGCCACCACTCGTGCCATGGCCGCGCCTCTCCCTCGGGGTGCGGTCATGTCTGTTTGTGGAGCAGGGCGCGGCCCGGCAGCGCGCGTTGTGTTCACACCCCTTGCCCCCCACAAGACCACGCAATCGCGTATGCATGGAATGTGCATCGGATGTGCATGGGGTGTGGCCCCCCCGAGTTTCGCCGCTCCGACGGCGATTAACCTTCTCCCCGAATTGCGCAAACAGGGTTAACGCCGATGCTGAAATTCACCTGTCCCTACTGCGGCATAGAAGCCTCCGAAACCGAGTTGGCGGCGGGCGGCGAAGCGCATCTCAAGCGCTACGGCCCCGGCAGCTCCGAGCAGGACTTCGAAGGCTACCTGTTCCTGCGCAAGAACCCCAAGGGCGTGCACCTTGAGCGCTGGCGCCACGTGATGGGCTGCGGCAAGTGGTTTCTCGCCGCACGCCACACCGCCACGCTGGAGGTCTTCGGCACCTATTCGGCTCAAACCCATGAGCCGCCCGCAGAGATCATCGAGAACATTCGCGCCAAGTTTCCGGAGTGGCAGGCATGAGCACCCGTCTTTCCACCGGCGGTCGCCTGATCGACCGCGCAAAGCCCGTTTCCTTCCAGTTCAATGGCCGGAAAATGCAGGGGTTTCAGGGTGATAACCTTGCCGCCGCGCTGTTGGCCAATGGCCAGGTCGTGATGGGCCGCAGCTTCAAGTATCACCGCCCGCGCGGTGTGGTGGCCTCGGGCGCCGAAGAGCCCAACGCGCTCGTCGGGCTGGGCGAGGGCGGGCGCTTCGAGCCCAACCAGCGCGCGACCACCACCGAGCTTTTCGATGGCCTCACCGCCATCAGCCAAAACCACTGGCCCTCGCTCGATTTTGACGTGGGCGCGGTGAACTCCAGCCTGTCGCGCTTCCTGCCTGCGGGCTTCTACTACAAGACCTTCATCCACCCCCGGGCGGCCTGGAAACACCTGTTCGAGCCCTTCATCCGCAAGTCTGCGGGCCTCGGCAAACCCTCCAACCCGGGCGATCCCGATACCTACGAGCATGCCTACGTCCATGTCGATCTGCTGATCGTCGGGGGCGGCATCGCAGGGCTTCAGGCGGCGCTGACCGCGGCCAAAACCGACGCCAAGGTGCTGCTGCTGGAGCAGGAGGCCCATTGGGGCGGCCGTGCCCCCGTCGATGGGGCCGAGATCGACGGCGTGGCGGCCGAAGAGTGGATCAAGAACGCGCTGCAAACCCTTGAAGCGGCGCCGAATGTGACCCTGCGCAAACGCTGCATGGGCTCGGGCGTCTATGACCACGGTTATGCCTTGGCCTATGAGCGCTGCACCGATCACATGCCCGGTGCGGCCGGCCCCCGCCACCGCCTCTGGCGCATACGTGCAGGCCAGATCATCACTGCCACCGGCGCGCTGGAGCGGCCCCTCAGCTTCTCCGGAAACGACCGCCCCGGCGTGATGCTGGCCTCCGCCCTACGCGACTACATCGTCAACTACGGCGTTTCGCCGGGCGATCGGGTGGTTGTCGTGACCAACAATGACGACGCCTATCGCACCGCCCTGGCCGTTAAGGACTCCGGCCTCACCGTGGCCTGCATCATCGACGCGCGCGCCTCCGCCGACGGCCCGTTGCCGCAGGCCTGCCGCGATGCGGGAATCAGGGTGGAGACTGGCAAGGCCATCGCCGGTGTAGGAATGAAGGGCAAGGCTCTGAAATTCGTGGATATTTGTGCTCAGGCCGGTGAGGGCTCGGTGCTTGAAACCGTGGGGTGTGACGCCGTCGCCATGTCTGGTGGCTGGTCCCCCGTGGTGCACCTCTGGAGCCACTGCGGCGGTAAGCTGTTGTGGTCAGAAGATAATTTCCACTTCTACCCCGATGTCACCCGCTTCCCCACCGATCACAAGGGTGCGCAATACGTCCGCACAGCAGGCATCGCCTCGGGCGCCATGCTTACGCACGAAGTGCTTGGAAACGCATCCGAATCCGCCGTTGCCGCGCTGGAGCAGCTCGGCCACAGCGCCGAAGCCTGGCGCCCCTCCGCCACCGGTTCCGAAGAGGGCGCTATGGCCCCAGTCTGGGTCATGCCGCAGGGTGCGTCCAAGGCGAAAAAATCCAAGATGTGGCTGGACTTCCAGAACGACGTTAAGGTGTCAGATGTCGAACTGGCCGCGCAAGAGGGCTACCAGTCCGTCGAACATACCAAGCGCTACACCACTCTCGGCATGGCGACGGATCAAGGAAAACTCAGCAACATCAACGGCCTCGCCGTCCTCTCCGGCGCGCTGAACCAGCCGATCCCGCAGACCGGCACCACCACCTTCCGCCCGCCCTACACGCCCATTTCCATGGGCGTGATCGCCGGGCCAGGAACGGGTAAAACCTTCCAGCCGCTCAGAAAAACCCCGATGCACGGCTGGCATGAGGCCAATGGCGCCGATTGGGAGCCGGTCGGCCAGTGGCGGCGGCCCTATTGCTATACGAAGTCGGGCGAAAGCCGTGAGGCTGCCGTCTCAAGAGAGATCCGTAACACGCGGGACTCGCTCGGACTTCTGGATGCCAGCACCCTCGGCAAGATCCTCGTGACCGGCCCCGACGCGGGCAAGTTCCTCGATATGCTCTACACCAACATGATGAGCACGCTGAAGCCGGGCAAATGCCGCTATGGGCTGATGTGCAACGAAAACGGCTTCCTGATGGACGATGGCGTGGTGGCCCGGCTGGATGAGAACAGCTTCCTCGTCCACACCACCTCCGGCGGCGCGGATCACATGCACGCCCACATGGAAGACTGGCTGCAATGCGAGTGGTGGGATTGGAAGGTCTACACCGCCAACCTCACCGAGCAATACGCGCAGATCGCCGTTGTTGGCCCCAACGCTAGGAAACTGCTCGAAAAACTCGGCGGCATGGATGTGTCCAAGGAGGCGATGGCCTTCATGGAGCATGCCGATGGCGAGTTGGCAGAACTGCCGGTGCGGGTCTATCGCATCAGCTTCTCTGGCGAGCTCAGCTACGAGATTGCCGTGCCGGCGAACCGCGGGCTGGAGCTTTGGGAGAAGATCGTCGAGGCCGGGGCGGAGTGGAACATCACCCCCTATGGCACCGAGGCGCTCCATGTGATGCGGGCCGAGAAGGGCTTCATCATGATCGGCGACGAGACGGATGGCACCGTCATTCCACAGGATCTTAACCTCTCTTGGGCAATCTCCAAGAAGAAGGAGGATTTCCTCGGCAAACGGGCGCAGGCGCGCAGCCATATGGCCAGCGCCGAGCGCTGGAAGCTGGTGGGGCTGGAAACCATCGACGGCTCGGTTCTGCCCGATGGCGCCTATGCGCTGGCTGAGGGCACCAACGAGAACGGCCAACGCAACACGCAGGGCCGTGTGACCTCTACCTACCACTCGCCCACGCTGGGCCGCGGCATTGCCATGGGGCTGGTTCTGCACGGGCCAGACCGCATGGGGGAAGTGCTCAAGTTCAACAAGGTCGATGGCAGCGCCGTGGAGGCGAAAATCGTCGATCCGGTGTTCTACGACAAGGACGGGGAGAAGCAGAATGTCTGACCCGCGAAGCGCCGTTGGTGGCGCTGTTTACGAAGGTTACGTGACCGTAAAGGACTCGGGCGCGCACGGCATGATCACTCTGCGCGGCGACCATGCCGAGCTTGCCGAAGCCGTGAAGGCCGCCGTGGGCTCAGGGATGCCTACCCAACGCCGAATCGAAGGCGGGCTTGGCGGCGGTGCGGCCTGGGCCTCGCCCGACGAGCTCTTGCTGTTCTGCGATTATGCGGACGCGGCAGGGGCTTTGGAAAAGGCACGCAAGTCTCTGGAAGGAAATCATTTTCTCGTCGCCGACGTATCGGACGCGCGGGCGGTCTTCGCCCTCGAAGGCAGCGGAATCCGCGATCTGCTTGCCAAACTCTGTCCCGCCGATCTGTCCCCCGAGGCCTTGCCGCACGGCGAGTTCCGCCGCAGCCACCTCGGCCAGGTCGCCGCGGCGTTCTGGCTGGAGAGCGAAGAGACGGCGACGGTTATCTGCTTCCGCTCCGTCGCACCCTATGTCTACGACCTGCTGAGCGAGGCCGTCAAAGGTGGCCCGATCGGGATTTTCTGAGGCAGGGACAGGCCTTGCCAGTCAGCCCGCATGCGCGGGCGCCGTGCTCTAAGGGCCCTCGTAGGGCTTGAAGCCGCAACCCGCGCCGTCGGAGATGCGCTCTACTTCCGCCGCAAGTTCCGCTTCGGTGAGGTCGGGCCACTCTTCCTTGCCCTCGATCATGCCAGCGTCGATGAGCCCTTGACGCAGCGCGGGAAAATCGAGCTCGCCCCACGACGTGCGGGACGGCCGGTTGGCGTTTTCCTCGATCCAATTGCGCCGCAACGGGTTGATCGCCACCGCGTCGGCGCCTTTGAAGCTCTTGATCTGGCGCGCAAAAATCTGGTCCAGGTCGCCATCCCGCCGGGCGATTACGGCGGTGCGCTGGGCACTGTCGCCGACGAGCGCCAGAAGGTGCAGAGGCGAGCAATCCACCCCGATGATCTGCCGTGCCGCACGGTAGGCCGCGATCTGCTCGGCGTGCGAATGTTTCTGCGGGTGATAGGGCGTGTATCCCTCCGCTTCAAGCCAAGCCTCCAGCCGCTTCTCCGCCAGCACGGAGCCTCGCGCTCCGGGCAGCTCGGAGCGAGATATGTAAAGCTTTTCAGGACCTTCCGGCTCGATGTTCTTGCCGGCATGGGCATTGATGAAGTCGCGAAACTCGGGCGCGCCCTCGATCATCTGAAACATGCCGAAGCCCTGGCGCGGCACGTAGAGCCGCTCGACCCGCGTCGGGTCTTCAAGGTTGCGCATCGGCAGGTCGACACCAAGCGCTTCGAGAAACGGCCGGTAGACATTGGCCACATGCTCGGGCCGGTTCTGGAACTTGGGCACGTAAAGCACGCCGTCGATCTTGCCGCGCAGATGGTCGACCGCCCAGATCCGGCAGATGCTCTCGACGAGGAAGTGCCCGAAGTGGCCGAAAAGCGGGCCAAGAAACATCCACGATCCGGAAAGGGTTTCCACCGTATCGGGCTCGGGCATGACGGGCATTGTCGTCACCGCGTTCTTGCCCCGCCAGGTCACCGCGTTCTCGACCAGGGCGCCCGAGGCATCGAGCACGCCCGATCGCTGGACCGACTGGTTGCCAAGCCCCTTGGCCGGTGGCACAACATAGGCCCCCTCCAACTCGGTGATCTCATCGGCGATGGACCCGGAAATATCCGGGACGGTGAAGGGGAAGGGATCTGCCATGCGCTGCTCTCGAACTCTTGCGGAATGGCTAAGCATGTTGGCGCGGAAAGTAAATGAATCCTTGAACTTTTGCCCTATTTTCGCCGTGCTGCCTGAGCATATGTTGGAAGCATATGACGCAATCGACGTATAGACGACTCATAGGGGTGGAATATGGGCACCAGTAACATCGAGAGCTTGCCTGCAGTCGAGGCGATGGCGCGCGCGCGAGCCAACGAGTTGCGGCGCTACCCGGCTCCAAAACGCGATGGTGAGCGGCTCTATCCTCTGGCTACCCCGGAGAGCCGCCCCAGCTTTACGATCTCCCGTGACGAGACGATTTTCGCCATCGGCTCATGCTTCGCCCGCAACGTGGAGCGGGCGCTGGGAGAGGCGGGTATGCGCGTCATGTCGCGCGAGCACGATCTCGGAGAGATTGGCGACAGCCTCGACGACGCCGCGAATTTCTTCAACAAATACAGCATCCACTCGGTTCTGAACGAGATCACCTGGGCGCTGGAACGCGAGAAGTTTCCTGGGAAGGACATCCTCTACACCGGAGGGAAGGGGGCCTGGTTTGATGCGCAGCTCGGCATGGCGCGGCTGGAATTCGACCAGGAGACAATCCTGGAGTTTCGCCACAAGTACCTCGATGCCATGAAGGCCGTGATCGAGGCCGACGTGGTAATCCTGACGCTTGGCTATGTCGAAACGTGGTATGATCGCAAGCTCGGCCTCTATCTCAATGTCATGCCGCCGATGCCGGCGATGAAGAAGGAGCCCGATCGTTTCGAGTTCCGCGTGCTCTCCTACGACGACGTGCTGAAGGGGCTCAACGCGCTCTATGCGCTGCTTTCCAAGCATCGAAAGAAGCCGCTCAAGATGCTGGTCACCGTCTCACCAGTGCCGCTTCTGGCCACGTTCCGCGACATGGATGTGCTGGTGGCCAATGCCTATTCCAAATCGGTCCAGCGCGCTGCGCTCGACGAGTTCGTTCTTGGCAAGGAGGGGGTGGATTACTTTCCCTCCTATGAATTCGTGATCCTTTCGTCCCCAGAGGTCGCCTGGACGCGCAACGACTATCGCCATGTCTCGCCCGACCTGGTCGACCGGATCATGGGCAACGTGCTTTCGCGCTATCTGCCCGAGTCCGCCGCAGCCGACGCGAGCATTACCAGTGAAGGGTTGTTGGCCTCCGCCAAGATGCTGCAACGGGTGGAAAAATACGACGAGGTCCTGGCCCTGATCGATGAGCACAGGGGCCTGGCGGACGATGAGCCCGATATCCTCATGCTTGAGGCCACCGCGGCCCGGCGCGTGAAGGATCTGTCCAAGGCCTGGGATGCGCTGGTGAAAGTGACCGAGATCGACCCGGCACGACCCGATGCGCTTGAGCGCATGATCACGCTCTGCCGTCCGCTGGGCCGCAGAGACGAGGCACGCCAATTGATGTCGCGCCACGAGAATGCCTTCCCCGAGCGTGACAATTTCCGCGGCAGGGTAAGTTGGCTCTGAACCGCGGGTTGGGCCAAGCCGGTCACCCCCTCGCGGCAGTGTAGGCAAGCGGGCATCCGGGCGAGAACAGCGCGTGCGGAATGGTCCGCCTTGACAGGGGTTTTAGCGCGCCAGACCGTGTGGCACGAAATCCGCGTTTCGCGCCAGGCCATGTCGGCGACGTCTCGGCAAGCCGGTGCTGCATGTAAATCAACGGATAAGCGCGCGCCTTTGCGCCGAAAGACCGGGGTGTGCCCTTGACCTCGCCTCTGCGCGCACTCTTTATCCTGGTAACGAAATCACACTGACAGAGAGGAACCTTCCATGGCCTTCGAACTCCCCGATCTTCCTTATGCCCACGATGCGCTCGCCGATCTTGGCATGTCGAAGGAAACGCTCGAATATCACCACGACATCCACCACAAGGCCTATGTCGACAATGGCAACAAGGCGATTGCCGGCACCGAGTGGGAAGGCAAATCGGTCGAAGAGATCATCAAGGGCACCTATGATGCCTCCGCCGTGGCCCAGAACGGCATCTTCAACAACGCCTCGCAGTATTGGAACCACAACCAGTTCTGGGAGATGATGGGCCCGGGTGACAGCGGCATGCCCGGCGAGCTGGAAAAGGCGATCACCGAGAGCTTCGGCTCGGTCGACAAGTTCAAGGAAGAGTTCTCTGCCGCAGGCGCCGGTCAGTTCGGCTCGGGCTGGTGCTGGCTGGTGAAGGACACCGACGGCGGCCTGAAGGTGACCAAAACCGAGAACGGCGTGAACCCGCTCTGCTTCGGCCAGACCGCGCTGCTTGGCTGCGACGTCTGGGAGCACAGCTACTACATCGACTTCCGCAACAAGCGCCCGGCCTACCTCAGCAACTTCCTCGACAAGCTGGTGAACTGGGAAAACGTCGCCTCGCGCATGTGATCCCGGCGGGCGGTGCGCATAAGCGCCGCCGCAGTGCAAAAAACTAAAGGCGCGACGCTCCAACCGGGCGTCGCGCCTTTCCTTTTGCCGGAACCCGCATCGCTGCACATCCGTTGATCTTCCAAAGGAGGATTGAACGATGGCAGAACGCAAAAGATCCAAGGACATGAGCCGCGATACCGAGAAAATTCTGGGCGCAGAGGGCGAGATTTCCCACGGTGGCCGCGAGGGCGGCAGGCTGGCGCGACAGGTGGGCAGCAAGGACGAGCTGAAGCGGGCCAACGAGCGCCCAGCCGGTGCGACGCGTGTCACCAAGTCGATGGAAGAAGAGGAGGCCGACCAATGAGCGGGCTGACGCAGGGCACATGGGTGCTGGTCGCCGACAGCGAGAAGGCGCTGTTCCTCGAGAACATCACCGATGGAGAAGACCCCTACCTGGTGGTGTCCGGCAAGGAGGAGCAGGAAAATCCCTCCGACCGGGAGCAAAGCGCCAACCGGCCCGGGCGGATGCAGGATACAGGCGTTCAGCAACGCTCCGCGCTGGATGACACCGATTGGCATGAGCTTGCGAAGGAGCGCTTCGCCCACGATCTCGCGGACTTGCTCTACCAAAAGGCGCACAGGGGCGCGTTTGATCGTATCGTACTGGCTTGTGCGCCGCAGGTTCTGGGCGAGCTGCGGCAGACGCTTCACAAGGAAGTGGCCGACAAGGTGGTGTTCGAGGTGCCAAAGACCCTCACCAACCACCCGCTCGACGAGATCGAGAAGATCGTGAAGGGCGAGATGGAGGCAGCTTAGGTGCCCTTCAGCGCCGTTTCCAACGCCTCCACCGTGTCGACGGTGCGGTAGAACCCGTTGAGGTCGTCGCCGGCAAACCCGCTGGCGACGACATGCTCGATAAGCTCGGTCAGCTTCGTCCAGTAGCCGTTCGTGTTCAGCAGCAGGATCGGCTTTTCATGCAACCCGAGCTGCCGCCAGGTGAGCACCTCGAAGAGTTCGTCGAGCGAGCCCGCGCCCCCCGGTAGCACCACCACGGCGTCGGCGTTCATGAACATCACCTTCTTTCGCTCATGCATCGTCTCGGTGACAATGAAGGTGGTAAGGTCGCGCTTGCCCACCTCGCGCTGCAAAAGGTGGGTCGGAATCACGCCAAAAGTTTCTGCCCCACCGTTCTGCGCGCTGCGGGCCACGCGCCCCATCAGCCCCACGTCGCCTGCGCCGTAGACCAGCCGCCAGCCATTGCGCGCGATTGCCTCCCCCAGCGCTTCGGCGGCCTCCGCGTAGGCCGGGTCAGCCCCGTCGCGCGAGCCGCAATAGACGCAAATGGAAAGCGGAGCTGTCATCGGAATATCCCTGGAAGCTGTGATGAAGAGAGCCGTCATGCCGACGGAGTGTTTTGACCGGTGATAGCGCTATGGCTATGGTTGCTCAACCCGCACCCAGGTGCGGGGCCTTGAGGCTGGATCGAGGAAGGGCGATGTCGGCTTGGAAGTCCATCTCCCCCGTTGTGCGGGGTGCTCTTGCGGCTGCACTCATGGTGCTGGCGGCCCTGGGCCTGTGGCTGTGGCAAGCAGGTGCGCCGGTGGAGGCGCCGGCCGTTGCCGCTGTGGATGCGAAGGGCGAAGACGCCGCGCCAGCCGCTGCCCGCGAGAATGTGCCTCCCGAAAGCGCCGCGTCCACCGAAGAGCCCAGCCGAGATGAGCAGCAGACCGCCGCGACCGAGGCGCGCCCTGAGAGTGAGGCCGAAGAGCGAAGCGCCGACGCGGGTGAAACAGCCGGAGAGACCGAGATTGCGGAGGACGGTGCCGAGCTGCCCCTCCCAACGTTCGACCTCGTGCGTATTGAGCCGGACGGCTCGGCGCTGATCGCCGGCAGTGCCGCGCCGGGCGATACGGTGACTCTCCTTTTGGATGGCGCAGCACTTGCGGAGACCACGGCGGATGGGTCCGGGGCCTTCGTGGCGCTTGCAGAGATCCGGCCCGGCGCGACGCCACGCGTCCTTACGCTTTCAGCCACCGGTCAAGGCGATACCCGACACGCGGACGCCAGTGTCATCGTGGCACCCGCGCCCGCCACGGCGGCAGCGGCGGGCACCGGCACGCCGGGGGATGCTGCGGAGGACTCGCGGCCTGAAGTGGCGAGTGCCGCGCCGCCGGAACAGGTGGAGACTCCGCCCGAGACGGATGGTGCAAACCCCGCGCGCCTCCGCACCGAAGCCGTATCGACCGCGCCCGGCGCCCCCTCGGTTCCCGACACCGATGGCGCGCCCGTGCCGGAAACAACAGCAACCCCACAGCCCGCCACTACGGCGTCGGAGACCGCCGCGGACGAGCCTGCGCCTGAGCCCGTTGCGGTGGCGGACAATGTAACCGCGCAAGACGATACGCCCGGCGAAGCCAAGCCGCAGACGACCCGGGTTGCCGTGGCCACGCAGGCTGAGGTGCCCGCCACCGACGCAGTGGAGAGTGATGACGCGGCGCCTGTAGGCTCCGCAAACCCGGAGCAAGACCAGACCGTGGCGGAAACCGCCGACAGGTCCGGGGCCCTGCCGCCTGCCGAAACCCCGGCCACAGCCGCCGCCGAGCCTGCCACCGTGGCGCGGGGCGAACCCACACGGGCGGCCGCCGCGGCAGACGAGCCGCAGCTTCTGGTTGCCACGGGCGAGGGGTTGCGCGTGCTTCAGCCAAGCGCCTCTGCCGCCGAGGTGCCGCTTCGGGTGGAAACCATCGGCTACAGTGAGGGGGCTGTCACCCTCTCCGGTCAGGGCAGGGGCGGGCCCTCTGACCTTCGGATCTACCTCGACAACGCGCCCGTCGCGGTCGCCCCGCTGGAGACAGATGGCACGTGGACAGCCGAGTTGAACAACGTGAGCCCCGGCACCTATACCCTGCGGGTCGACCAACTGGCGGGTGACGGCAAGGTGACAGGGCGCTTCGAAACCCCCTTCCTGCGCGAAACGGAAGAGGCGCTGGCCCGGGCCGCTCCCGCCGACAGCGCTCCCCGAGAGCTGGCCGTGTCGGTCATCACCGTGCAGCCCGGCTACTCGCTCTGGGCCATCGCGACGGACCGCTATGGCGATGGCATGGCCTACCACAAGGTGCTTCAGGCCAATCGCAACCAGATCCGTGATCCGGACCTGATCTACCCCGGGCAGGTCTTCGACTTGCCGGAGTGATTTGGCCCTGCGGCGTGAACGCACTGGACGCCGCCGAAAAGCGCCTTAGGTTCGCCAAAACATTCACGATCCCGAGAGGTGCGCCAGGCCTATGGCCGAGCCAACCCCCAAAGACCCCGGCTCCAGCTGGGGCATCATCCAGCGCGTTCTGCCCTATCTCTGGCCCCATGGGCATCCGGGCCTAAAGGCACAGGTGGTGCTTTCGCTCATTGCGCTGCTGGTCGCGAAGCTGATCGCGGTGGCCACGCCGTTTTTCTACAAGGGCGCGGTCGACCAGCTTGCGGGCGACGCGCCCTCTACCGGCTTGCTTATCGGGCTGACGGCGGTGACGCTGACGGTGGCCTACGGCATGGCCCGCCTGCTTACCGTGGGCTTCCAGCAGTTGCGCGATGCGCTCTTCGCCCGTGTGGGCCAGCGGGCGCTGCGACGGCTGGCGCTGGAAACCTTCAACCACATCCACGCGCTCTCGATGCGCTATCATATCACCCGTCGCACCGGCGGACTCTCCCGCATCATCGAGCGCGGGGTGAAGGGCGTGGAGTTCCTGCTGCGCTTCATGCTCTTTTCCATCGGTCCGTTGATACTGGAGCTGGTGCTCGTCTGCGCCGTGCTCGCCCTGGCTTTCGACATGCGCTACCTCGGCGTGCTTGTGGTGACCATCGCACTCTACGTGGCCTTCACCTTCAAGGTCACCGAGTGGCGGGTGAAGATCCGACAGCAAATGAATGCCAGCGACACCGATGCCAACCAGAAGGCCATCGACAGCCTGCTCAACTTCGAAACGGTCAAGTATTTCGGTGCGGAGCGGCGCGAGGCGGAGCGTTATGACAATGCGATGGCTGGCTATGAGGATGCGGCGATCCGCACCAATTACTCGCTGGGCTTCCTGAATTTCGGCCAGTCTGTGCTGATCACCGGCGGGCTGGTGGCGGTGATGGTAATGGCCGCGATGGGGGTGCAGAACGGCACGCTCACGGTGGGCGATTTCGTGATGGTCAACGCCTACATGATCCAGATCACCGTGCCGCTGAACTTCCTCGGCTCGGTCTACCGCGAGATCCGGCAGGCGCTGACCGATATGGGTGAGATGTTCTCGCTCCTTGGCCAGCCTGCCGAGGTGAAGGACATGACGGGCGCAGGGGCGCTGAAGGTTGACGGGGCCGAGGTGCGGTTTGACGACGTGCGCTTTGGCTACGAGGCCGAACGGGAGATCCTGCGCGGTGTGAACTTTGCGGTGCCTGCGGGGAAAAGCCTTGCCATCGTGGGGGCTTCGGGTGCGGGCAAGAGCACCATCGGGCGGTTGCTGTTCCGGTTCTACGATGTCACCGGCGGCGCAGTCCGGATCGACGGGCAGGACATTCGTGAGGTCACGCAGGAGAGCCTGCACGCGGCCATCGGCGTGGTGCCGCAGGATACCGTGCTGTTCAATGACACCATCCGCTACAACATCGCCTACGGGCGCCCCGAGGCGAGCTTTGCCGAGATCGTGGAGGTGGCCAAATCGGCCCGCATCCATGAGTTCATCGAGAGCCTGCCGCAGGGCTACGAGACGATGGTGGGCGAGCGGGGGCTCAAGCTTTCAGGCGGCGAGAAGCAGCGCGTCGGCATTGCCCGCACCATGCTGAAGAACCCGCCCGTGCTGCTCTTGGACGAGGCCACATCGGCGCTGGACACAGAGACCGAACAGCAGATCCAGGGCGCGCTCGCCCGGGCGGCGGAAGGGCGCACGGTGCTCACCATTGCCCACCGTCTCAGCACGGTGGCAGCGGCCGATGAGATCATCGTGCTCGATGCCGGCGAAGTCGCGGAGCGTGGCACCCATGCGGAGCTTCTGTCTCAAGGCGGAAAATATGCTGCGCTCTGGGCCCAGCAGTTGCGGGAAGAGGCGGCCTGATCGCTATCAGACACTGAGCGCGGCGGTATGTATCAAGCCTCCCGCACGCCGCTGGCCCGTACACCGCACAGCGAAGCCGTCCCGGCCCGCCCTGGTTGGGCCAGCCGGGGCGGCCAGATAGGGGGCGGGATTATTCGGCGGCGCGGATATGGGGCGGTTTTGCGGCGTCGTCATTGCTGCTGTCGTCCGTGTCGTCGCCTTCGGCCTTCTCGGATCCGTCGGGTTGCGCGTCCGAGGCGGCCTCTGGTGCGTCGGAGGTCTCTTCCGGAACATCCGGTGCGCCCTTGGCGTCCTCCACCTCGGCCTGAACCTCGGGCTGCGCCTCCTCCGACCAGATGATCTCGGGGTGCTTCACGTGCTTCGCGGCACGGGCGAGCGCGGCATCGCGGGCCACGCGGCTGGAGCGGCCCAGCGTGACCTTGCCCAGGCTGCGCAGGCCCCAGTAGGCGCCTTTGGAGGCCCAGATCCGCAGCGCAAGCATCGACGGTGTGAACACCAGCGTCAGCACCGTGGCCGTTCCGAGGCCAAAGACAACGGCGGTGGCCAGCTGCTTCCACCAGAGCGCGGTCGGGCTGTTGAGCGAGTAGCCGCCGTTGATGAAATCCAGGCTGAGGCCCAGCATCATCGGGGTGAGGCCCGCGATGGTGGTGGTCGTCGTCAGCAGCACCGGGCGCAGCCGGGCCTCGGCGGTGCGGATCACCGCTTCGAGCCTTGGCATGTAGGCAGAATACTCCTGGTAGGTGTCGATCAGGACAATGTTGTTGTTCACCACGATCCCCGCCAAAGCCACGATGCCCGTGCCTGTCATGATGATCGAGAAGGGTTGGCCCAGCAGCAGCATGCCCCAGAGCACCCCGGCGGTCGAAAGCACCACCGCCAGCAGCACCAGCACGGCGTTGTAGAAGCTGTTGAACTGCGCCAGCAGGATCACGAACATCATCCCCAGCGCCATGCCAAAGGCACTCATCAGAAACTGCCCGCTTTCCTCCTGATCTTCCTGGTCGCCGGTCCATTCGAAGTCCACGCCAAGAGGCAGAGGGCTTTGCTCGCCGGAGAGCCATTCGGTGATGACCCCGATCCGTTCATTGGCGTTCACCGCCACAACCGAGGCGCCGTTGTATTCTCCAGCCGTATCTGCCGCAGCTCTGGCAGCCTCGGTGGGCATCACGGCCAATACCTCGCCGTCATCGCCCACAAGCTTCGAAAGCCCCGGCGAGACATCCGCCTTAACATCATAGATACGCCGCTGGTCCACCCGGTCGATCCGGCCGATCTTGGGCACTGGCTGGCGGGTGATGAAGTTGCTGAGCGGTACGAGGCCGTCGGTGGTGCGGACCTTCAACTCATCCAGCGTGGAAAGCACCCTGTCTTCATAGGGCAGGCGCACGCGGATCTCGATTTCCTCGTCCGAGCTGTCCACCCGCATGGTGTCGAGCAGGATGCCGCGCGTGACCAGCTGAACCATGGCGCCAACGGTGGCCACGTCGGCGCCGTAGCGCCCGGCCTTTTCCACGTCCACGTCGATCTGCCAGTCGATGCCGGGCAGGGGGGTGGTGTCTTCGAGGTCGATGATGCCGGGCATCTCGCCGAGATGGGTGCGCACGATCGCCACCGCCTCTTCCAGCGCGCCGAAATCGTCACCCGAGAGGCGCAGGTGAATGGGCTTGCCCGCGCCGGGGCCCATGGCGAGGTTGAGGATTTCGGGCTGGATTCCCGGAATGTCGAGCACGGCTTCCTCGATCTTTTCGAGGATCAGGTCGCCATCCAGCTCTTCCAGCGGCACGTTGTGGGTGCGGGCATATTCGGGGCGGTCCTCCCACGGGATCAGCTCCAGCTGGATCTGGCCCACGGTGTCGAGCGGGGCCTGGCTGCCGCCGGTGTTGGAGTTCAGCCCGCCCTCTCCGGCGAAGGCAAAGGCGCTTTCGATGCCGGGGATATGCGCCATGGCCTCCTCGACCTCGCGCACCATCTCATCCTTCTCCTCAAGGCTGAGGTTGCCGCGCGCGCGGACATAGACGATGGCCTGCTCCGGCTCGGTCTCCACGAAGAAGTCGACGCCGTTGTTGTTGGCGCCGTAATAGATGAACGTCGAGACAACGAAGAAGCCCACCGCGCCCACGGTGACGAGCGGCATGATCGGGTTGCCCGCGATCGCCTTGATGAGCCAGCCGAAGGGCGAGCGGCGGTGGCCCGCCCTGACCCGCTTGGCGCGGCGTTCGATGCGGGCTGCGTCCAGCGTGATGGTGGCGAGGAAAGCGGCCAGTGCGAAGAGGACGAGGCCGGGCACCACGGACATGGCACCCGGAAAAGGTGAGGTGCCGCCGAAAAGGTATCCAGGGTTTATGCATTGCAGGGCGGCGATGAAGAGCAGGTAGAGCGAGGGCACCACCAGCACGGCACGCACCCACCACGGCAGCGCGCGGAGCGCCTCGGAGGCGTTGTGAAACATCCGGCTCATCCGGCCCGAGACGCCGCCCAACACCGGCAGGTAGACCAGGGCCACCAGCAAGGAAGCGGACAATACGAAGATCAGCGTGACCGGCAGCATCCCCATGAACTGCCCGGCCACCCCGGGCCAGAACAGCATTGGCAGGAAGGCGCAAAGGGTGGTCGCGGTGGAGCTGACGATGGGCCAGAACATCCGCTTGGCGGCCTCCACATAGGCGTGCATCGGCCCCACGCCGTCGGATATTCTCTTGTCGGCGTATTCCACCACCACGATGGCCCCGTCCACCAGCATCCCCACCGCGAGGATGAGGCCGAACATCACGATGTTCGACACGGTGATGCCCATGATGGAGAGGAACACGAAGCAGAGCAGGAAGCTGATCGGAATGGCGATGCCCACCAGCATGGCCGGGCGGATGCCGAGCGCGGCCAGCACCACGATGGCCACCAGCGCGATGGCCGTCATCACCGAGCCTTCGAGCTGGGAGACCATGGATTTCACCACGCGGCTCTGATCGTTCGACGTGCCAACCTGGATCGCGTCGCGCAGCTCGGGCGGCCATTTGGCCATCTCGGCATCCACCGTCTCGCGGATCGCGGCGGCGGTGTCGATGATGTTGTAGCCCTTCTTCTTCGACACCTGCAGCGCCACGGTGTTGACCGAGTTGAAGCGTGCCGTGCCGGTGCGGTCCTCGAAAGTGAGGCGGATGTCGGCAAGGTCGCCCAGTGTCACGATGCTGTCACCGTTCACCTTGACGGGCAGCTTGTAGACATCCTGGCTGGACTCGAAGCTGGCCGGAATCTTGACCGAGAAGGCGCCGGTGGGCGTTTCGATCTCGCCCGCGGCGATCAGCTGGTTGTTGTTGACCACAACGTTGATCAGCTCGGCGGCGGTCACGTTGTAGCTTTCCAGCTTCAGCGGGTCGATCACCACCTCGACCATCTCGTCTCGATGACCGGCCAGGGTGGCTTCCAGCACCGGCTCCAGGCCTTCGAGGCTGTCTTGCAGATCCTTGGCCACCTTCACCAGCGTCCGCTCGGGCAGGGCGCCGGTGAGGTTGACGATGATGATCGGGAACTCGGAAAAGTTGATCTCGCCGATCGAGTAGTTGTCGGCCCCGTCGGGAAAATTGGCCTCAGCCGTATTCATCGCGGCGCGCACGTCGGCCAGTGTGGCGGACTTGTCCCAGCCGAACTCGAACTCCAGCACCACGTTGGCATAGCCCTCGGTCGCCACGCCCTGCATTGTCTTGAGCCCATCGAGATCCGAAAGCTCGGTTTCCATCGGCTTCACGAGCATCTTCTCGGAATCCGCCGCCGAAATGCCGGGGAAGGGGACCGAAACGAAGACAGCCGGAATCTCGATATCCGGCTCGCCTTCCTTCGGCAGGCTGAGGTAGGTGGCCCAGCCCACGAGGATCGACATCGCCACGAAGGCGAGGATCATCCGGGCACGGGCGGCGGCCCAGTCGACGATACCTGTCATTGGGTCAACTCCTCGAGGGTGACCTTCACCGGCACACCCTCAACCACATACTCCTGGCCGCGGGTGATCACCCGCGCCTCCTCGGGAAGCCCGGTGACCCAGATGCCATCCACGGTGTCGCGCAAAACCGAAACCGGGGCGAAACGAGCCTTGTTCTCCTCATCGACCCAGCGCACGCCCAGTGCTCCGTCGTCATCCAGCGTCAGCGCGGATTGCGGCAACAGATGCGCGTTTGCACCCTCGGCGGAAATCGCGATTTCCACGGTCTGGCCATCGCGGATGGCGAGGTCGGGGTTGGGCACCTGGACCTCCACGCGGAAGGTGCGGGTGGAAGAATCGGCGGAGCGCGACAGGAAGGTGACCTGGCCCGTCACCTCCTCTCCTGTGGCCAGCCGTGCCCCGGCCTGTGCGCCGGTCTCGACCCGGCCCACCTCCGTTTCGGGGATGAAGCCCACCAGCTTGATGGGATCGAGCTGGAGGATGGTCGCGCAGTCGGAGCCGGCCTGAAGCAGCACGCCCAGTTCAGCGCTGTCGCTCTCCAGCAGGCCCGAGAAGGGGGCCGTGATCGTGAGCCGCTCGATCTCTTTTTGCGCGGCAGCCACGGCGGCCTCGGCTGTCTGCACCTGGCTCTTGGCGCCTTCCACGCCCGACTGCGCCGCCTCAAGGGCGGCCTCGGCCGACGATACGGCGGCGCGGGTGGAGGCCACGCGGGTTTCAGAGGCGAATCCCCCCTCGGACAGCTGGCTGGCGGCGCGGTTGTTGATTTGGGCTTCTTCGAGCGCGGCGCGGGCCTCGGCCACGCGGGCCTGCGCCTCGGGCAGGCTGGCACGCGCGGAGGCCAACTGTGCCTCGGCCTGCGCGACCTGGGTTTCGCGGGTGCCCGGATCGATCTCGCAGAGCATTTGCCCGGCCTCCACGAAGGCCCCCTTGCGCAGCGGCTCGGAGATGACCTGGCCCGAGGTTTCGGCCCGCACGATCACCTGCCGCGCGGCCTCGGTGCGGCCCCGGGTGACAACGGCGCTGTCGACCTCGCGGGCCACGCTGTCGATTGCCATGACAGAAACCACGCGTGCCTCGCCTGCGCCGGTGCCATCTTCTTCCACCGTGCGCGGGGCTTCCTCGGCCTCGGCGACCGGGGCCTCCGGCTCGGTGCCCCCGCCTGCAAAGGAGAGCAGCACATCGCGCTGCATCACCACGAGATAGAGCACCGCTGCAACGCAGAGCGCGATGAGGATCGAAAACAGCCGCATGGCCGGACCTTCCTTGCAACAATGGGGCGCGTTGCGCCCCAGACACCTGTTCGCTGGTGCAGCACACCTGCGCGCCGTCGCGGCCGAGGTGTCCTGAACCGTTTGGTTTAGTTTAGCGCCATCAATCATCGCGCGCAAGCCAGAGTTGCCGTGTCGCGGCAGCCTGCTGACACCGCCTCGCCGGAGGCTCCGGATCACCCCCGCAATCTCCTTGGCATCGGGGGCCATTTCCGGGTAAGAAGCACCGATCTTGCGGGGCGCAGACTCCGCTCGCACGAAAGAAGGCAGGCAGATGAGCGAGAGCGAAAGCTTCATTGAAGAGGTCAGCGAAGAGCTGCGGCGCGACAAGCTCTTTGCGCTGATGCGGCGCTATGGGTGGATCCCGGTCGTGATCATCCTGGGGCTGGTGGGCGGCGCGGCCTGGCTGGAGTGGCAGCGGTCGTCCGAAAGGGCTGCCGCGGAAGCTCGTGGTGACGCCGTCTTGAGCGCGCTCGAGGCCGAGGAGGGCGAGGCCCGGATGGCGGCGCTCGAGGGCGTTGAGGCGAGTGGAGATTTTGCCGCCGTGGCGCAGCTCCTGGAAGCCGCCGAGGCGCAGGCCTCCGAAGACGCGCAGGCCGCCGCCGAAACGCTCCTCGCAGTAGCCGACGATGCCAGCCTGCCGCAGCCGTGGCGTGACCTCGCTGCGCTGAAGGCTGTCATGCTGGGCCCCGATGCGATGTCGCCCGAGGACCGCAGCGCGCAGCTTGACCGGCTGGCCGCATCGGCCTCGCCGATGGCGCGGCTGGCCCGGGAGCAACAGGTTTATGCGATGATCGACGCGGGGGACCGCGCCGGCGCATTGGCCGCCGCCGAGGCGCTGGTGGAGGAGGATGGTTTGAGCCGGGGCTTGCAAGAACGCCTCCTGCAAGTGATTGTAGCATTGGGAGGAAAGCCCCAAGAGGGCTGATCCGTCCAGCGCCGCCAGGGCGAGGCTCGCGCGGCGCGACAGGGGAAGAGCGGGCAAGGAAGGCAGGCCGTGAGAGCAGCAGCATCGAAGTGGATCACCACGGGCGTCGTCGTGGCCCTGCTGGCCGCCTGCGCCGGTAGAGAGCAGCCGTTGCCGGGCAAACGCATCGGCGTGCGTGAGGCGGTGGGCGTCAACGATCTGGGCGGCGCGACCGCGCCGATCTATCGTGGCTCCGCCCCCATCTCTCTGCCGCGCCCGCTGAATCACGGCTCCTGGACCCATCGCAACGGCAGCCCGCGCCATACCATTCAGCACCCGGCGCTGAAGCGCAGCGTGCAGGCTGTCTGGCGAACCGACATCGGGCAGGGCGACAGCCGCAAGGCGCGGATCACCGCCGACCCGGTGGCCACTGGCGGCCGCATCTTCACCATGGACAGCCGCGCGCAGGTGTCTGCCGTCTCCACCGGGGGAGAGCTGATCTGGTCGACCGACATCACCCCCGCGCGCGACCGCACCTCCGACGCCTCCGGCGGCGGCCTCGCGGTTTCGGGAAATACGCTGTACGTGGCAAGCGGTTACGGCGAGCTTCTGGCACTCGACACCGCCACCGGCGGGCTGCGCTGGCGGCAGAAGTTCGACGGGCCGGTGCAGGGCACGCCTACGGTAGAGGGCGGCACTGTTTATGTCGTCAGCCGTGACAGCCGGGCCTTTGCCGTGGACGCCGCCAACGGGCGGCTCAAGTGGGAAATGCCGGGCACGCCGACGCCATCGGTGATGGTCGGCGGGGCAGGGCCCGCGCTGTCGGACCGGCATGTGATCTTCCCCTTCGGCTCCGCCGAGGTGATGGGCGCGCTGAAGCTCTCGGGCCTGCGCACATGGTCCGAGAACATCGCGGGCGAGCGCCGCGGGCGGGCCTACACCGGCTACACCGACATCACCGGCGACCCGGTGGTGGTCGGCAATACCGCCTATATCGGCACCCAGTCGGGCCGGACCGTGGCGATCGACATCAACAGCGGCGAGCGTCGCTGGACCTCGCTGAACGGGGCCTATTCGCCGGTCTGGCCGGCGGGTGGCTCGCTCTTCATGGTCTCCGATGCCAGCCAGCTGCTGCGGATCGACGCGGCGACGGGCGAAACCATCTGGTCGGTCAAGCTGCCCGACTACACCAAGAAAAAGGTACGGCGGCGCAAGGCTGTCTTTGCCCACTACGGCCCCGTCCTCGCGGGCGGGCTGCTGCGGGTGGCTTCCGACGACGGCTACCTACGCAGCTTCGAGCCGACCTCGGGCGCTCTGGTTTCGGCTGTGGAGCTGCCCGGCGGGGCAAGCTCCAACCCGATCGTGGTGGCGGGCACGCTCTATGTGGTTAACAGCCGGGGCCAACTGGTGGCTTTCCGTTAAGCTGAAATCCCTGTATGAGGCGCCCTTATCGCCTCGGAACGGTCCGTTAACATGAGCTTCACACTTGCCATCGTTGGTCGCCCCAACGTTGGAAAATCCACTCTTTTCAACCGCTTGGTCGGCAAGCGGCTGGCGCTGGTCGACGACCAGCCGGGGGTGACGCGCGATTTGCGCGAGGGCGAGGCCCGCCTTGGCGACCTGCGCTTTACCGTCATCGACACCGCCGGGCTCGAGGAAGCGACTGACGAGAGCCTTCAGGGCCGGATGCGTCGGCTGACCGAGCGCGCGGTGGAAATGGCCGACGTCTGCCTCTTCCTGATCGACGCGCGCGCGGGGGTGACGCCCACCGACGAGGTCTTCGCCGACATCCTGCGCCGCAAGAACGCCCATGTGCTCGTAGGCTGCAACAAGGCCGAGGGCCGCGCCGCCGAGGGCGGCGTTGTGGAGGCCTGGAGCCTTGGCCTGGGCGACCCGATTCCGCTGAGCGCCGAACATGGCGAGGGCATGTCGGACCTTCTGGGGGCCTTGATGCCCGTGGTGGATGAAATTTCGCTTAACAAGGCGGATGAGAGCCCCGAGATCGAGGTGACGGTGGAGGAGGGCGAGGAGGCCCCCGAAGAGTGGCGGCCGACGAAGAAGAAGCCGCTGCAAGTGGCCGTGGTGGGCCGCCCGAACGCGGGCAAGAGCACACTCATCAATGCCATTCTGGGCGAAGACAGGCTGTTGACCGGCCCCGAGGCCGGCATCACCCGCGACTCGATTTCGCTGGCGTTGGACTGGGACGGCGTGCCGACCCGTATCTTTGACACGGCAGGCATGCGCAAGCGCGCCAAAGTGCAGGAAAAGCTGGAAAAACTCTCGGTCTCCGATGGGTTGCGCGCGGTGAAATTCGCCGAGGTGGTGGTGGTGCTGCTCGATGCGGCCATCCCCTTCGAGCAGCAGGATCTGCGCATTGCCGACCTTGCCGAGCGCGAGGGGCGGGCCGTGGTGGTGGCCGTCAACAAGTGGGATCTGGAGCCGGAAAAGCAGGCCAAGCTGAAGGGCCTGCGTGTGGCCTTCGAAAAGCTGTTGCCGCAGCTCAAGGGCGCGCCGCTCGTGACCGTTTCGGCCAAGACGGGCCGGGGTCTCGACCGGCTGCAA
Source organism: Vannielia litorea (assembly GCF_018424695.1). GTDB lineage: Bacteria > Pseudomonadota > Alphaproteobacteria > Rhodobacterales > Rhodobacteraceae > Vannielia > Vannielia litorea_A. The sequence continues at coordinate 4,956 of NZ_QTNQ01000057.1, read as the reverse complement.
CAGGCGGTGGTGAAGGCCCATGAGGTGTGGAACCGCCGGGTGACCACGGCTAAGCTGAATGACTGGCTTATCAGTATGTTGGAGCAGCATCCGCCGCCCGCACCGGGGGGCCGCAGGATCAGGCTGCGCTACATGACCCAGGCCAAGACGCGGCCGCCGGGGTTCGTGGTGATGTGCTCGCATCCCGACAAGCTGCCGGAGAGCTACAAGCGCTATCTCGTCAACGGGTTGCGCGAGGATTTCGACATGCCGGGCACGCCGATCCGGCTGTATTTCCGCGGGCAGGGGGATGCGAACCCCTACAAGAACAAGACCAAGTCGACGCCCTCGCGGCTGCGCAAGCATCTGGGCAAAAAACCGTTGGGTGACTGACGGTTAGGTGGTTAACGCGGCATATGATACCACACATGCACATCCTATGCACATGTGATGCACAACCCATGCATAGGCTGATTTGCACAGAAGGTGTGGTTAATGCACCGTGCGCTCTCATTGTGAGAGGCTGGCGCGGGCGTGATCGCGGAGCTCTTGGTGCCTGCCGGGGGCTCGTGTAGAACCGGCCAAAACAGGCGACGGGGCAAATGCGGGCAGTCTTCCTCTTCATGATCGCCGCGCTTTGGGGCGCGGTCTCTCCGGCGCAGGAGTTTTCAGCGCTGGCGCGGATCGACCCGGCGCGCTCCGGTATCGAGGAAAGCGGCGAGGGCGTGCGGCTGCGGCTGACCATTAGCCAGCCGGTGCCCTACCGGGTGCGGCTGCTCGCCGACCCGCCCCGGGTGGTGGTGGACTTCCGCGAGGTGGATTTTGCCCCGCTGGGCGTGCCTGACGTTTCATCTCTCACCGAGGTGGTGGCGCTGCGCACCGGGCGTGTCGGCCCGGGCTGGACGCGGCTGGTGGCTGAACTCGCCCGCCCGCTGGGCTTTGGCACGGTGCACATGGTGACCGGCGCGGCGGATGGCTCGGCCCGGGTGGAGGTGGCGCTGGAGCCGGTGGACGAGGCGCGCTTTGCCGGGCAGGTGAAGCGCGGCGAGCGGCCCAGCGATGTCTTCCCCAGCCCTTCGGCTAGCGCCCCGCCCAAGCGGCGGCCCGCACCGGGCGGCCCGCTGGTGGTGGTGCTCGACCCGGGCCATGGCGGGGTGGACCCGGGCGCGATCCGCGACGGAGTGACGGAGGCCGAGCTCATGCTGATCTTTGCCCGCGACCTGCGCGAGAGCCTGCTCAGGGCGGGTGACTACGAGGTGGTGCTGACGCGGGAGGATGACAGCTTCGTGTCGCTGGAGACCCGGCTGACGATTGCCCGGCGCGCGGGGGCGGACCTGTTCATCTCGCTCCATGCCGACGCGGTGGAGGAGGGGATCGCGCGGGGCGCACAGGTTTACACCCTGTCGGATGAGGCGAGCTCGGAGGCGCTGGCCAAGCTTGCGCAGCGGCATGACCGGGAAGACATTCTGGGCGGCGCCGACCTGAGCGGCACCGACGACCAGGTGGCGCAGGCGCTGATGGAGATTGCCCGGCGCGAGACCGTGCCGCGCACCGAGGCGCTGGCCGATGCGCTTGTCGCGGGGCTTCGGGCGCAGGGGGTGCGGCTGCACCGGCACGCGCGGGGACGGGCCGATTTCTCGGTGCTGAAACTGCCCGACATTCCGGCGGTCCTGCTGGAGGCGGCCTTCCTCTCTACCGAGAGCGAGCTGGAGAAGTTGCAGAAGCCGGCGTGGCGCAAGCAGGCCGCCGACGGGATCGCGGCGGCGGTTGCGGCCTGGGCGGCGGAGGATGCGCGGATCAGGGCGCTCAGGCGGCAGTAGGGGGGGGGCTCATCCAGGGCGCTGCCCTCTCTTCGCCCGCGCGCCGCGCGCCGCCCAACCCGCGAAGACGCCTCCAAGGGCGGAGGGGCGGCCTCGCAAAACCGTGACCGGCTGGGCGGCAAATGGCCGAATTTGTCATGCAATCTCTTTTGCTTCGATCCGGGCCTTCGCGTATACACTTGGCCTCGAACCAGACCAAGGAGCGGGCAGTTGCTCAGATTCATCACCGGCATCATCGGCGGGCTTTTCGCGCTGATTACCACCGGCGCCGCCTTTGGCGCGTTGATGCTTGGCGCGATCCTGTGGATCTACAGCCGCGATTTGCCAAACCACGAGCAGCTGGCGCAATACACCCCGCCCACGATCAGCCGGATCTACTCGGGCGAGGGCAAGATCATGGACGAGTTCGCCCATGAGCGCCGCCTCTACGCCCCCTCCAGCGAAATCCCCGACCTGGTGAAGCAGGCCTTCATCTCGGCGGAAGACAAGAACTTCTATACCCACAAGGGCTATGACCCTATGGGCATGATCGCCGCCGCCGTGGATGCGGCCAAGGGCGGGCGGCTGCGCGGCGCCTCGACCATCACCCAGCAGGTGATGAAGAACTTCCTGCTCTCCTCCGACCGGACGGCGGAGCGGAAGATCAAGGAGATCATCCTGGCCTCCCGCGTCGAGACCGCGCTGAGCAAGGACAAGATCCTCGAGCTTTACCTCAACGAGATCTTCCTCGGGCAGAACAGCTATGGCGTGGCCGCCGCCGCGCAGACCTACTTCAACAAGACGCTGGCCGAGCTGGCCCCGCATGAGGCGGCCTATCTGGCGGTGCTGCCCAAGGCGCCCTCCAACTATCACCCGGTGCGCGACAAGGAACTGGCGACCAACCGCCGCAACTTCGTGCTGAAGGAGATGTATGAGAACGGCTACATCTCTTACGAGACCTATCAGGCCGAGCGGCTGGAGCCGCTGAAATCGGTTCAGAACGGTGATTACGACAGCTTCAAGGGCGCGCTGCCGCCGCGCGACTATTTCACAGACGAGATTCGGCGCCAGCTCAGCCGCAACTTCGGCGAGGACGAGTTCTTTGGCGGCGGGCTGACCATTCGGGCCACGGTGGACCCGGAGTTGCAGAAGAAGGCGGCGGTGGAGCTGCAACGCGCGCTGGAGCGCTATGACCGCGGCCTTGGTCGCTGGCGCGGCACCGGCAAGACGATCGACGCCGCGTTGCTGGAGGACGAGGCCAAGTGGCGCGAGGCGCTGGCCGCGGTGGAAGTGGCCCGCGACGTGGAGCTGGAAAGCAAGTGGCTGCCAGCCGTGGTGATGGCGGTCGGCGACCAGGAGTTGCGGTTGGGCATCGAGGGCGAGCCGCTCGACGGCGCCGAGCCGCCGGTGGTGCCGCGCAAGGACATCGCCTGGGTTCGTGGCAGCTTCCACGACAACTTCGAGGTCGGCGACGTTGTGCACGTGCGCCGGATGACAGACGATGGCGCCTTCATCCGCTGGACGCTGCGCCAGGTGCCCGCCGTGCAGGGCGCCTTCATGGCGATGGACGTGGAAAACGGCCGGGTGCTCGCCATGCAGGGCGGCTTCTCCTACCAGCATTCGGTATTCAACCGTGCCACCCAGGCCACGCGGCAGCCCGGCTCGTCGTTCAAGCCCTTCGTCTATGCCGCCGCGCTGGATTCGGGCTACACGCCCGCCACCATCGTTGTCGACGCGCCGATCGAGATCAACACGCCGCAGGGCGTGTGGCGGCCCAAGAACGCCTCGCACCGCTTTTACGGCCCCACGCCGCTGCGCACCGGCATCGAGCAGTCGCGCAACCTGATGACCATTCGCCTCGCGCAGGAAGTGGGCATGGAGACGGTGGCCAGCTATGCAGAGAGCTTCGGCGTGTATGACCGGCTGGAGCCCTTCCTTGCCAACGCGCTGGGCTCGCAGGAGACCACGCTGTTCAAGATGGTCTCCGCCTACTCGATGTTCGCCAATGGCGGCGAGCGGGTGGAGCCCACGCTGGTGGACCGGGTGCAGGACCGCTGGGGGCGCACGATCTATCGCCATGACCAGCGCATCTGCGATGGGTGCCAGACGGCCTCGCTGGCGCCGGGCGAACTGCCCCACATCACCACCAACCGCAAGCAGGCGATCGATGCGATCACCGCCTACCAGCTGACCTCGATGATGCAGGGCGTGGTCGAGCGCGGCACCGCCCGCCGGGCGGTGAGCCTCGGCGTACCGGTGGCGGGCAAGACCGGCACCACCAACGATGCCAAGGACGTGTGGTTCGTCGGCTTCACCAACACCATCGCGGCGGGCTGCTACATCGGCTACGACCGGCCCCGCACCATGCCGGGCGCTTCGGGCGGCGGCATGTGCGCGCCGGTGTTCAACAGCTTCATGAAATCGGCCATCGCCAAATACGGCGCAGGCAAGTTCCAGGTGCCGCCGGGCGGGTACTTCGTGAAGATCGACCGTTTCACCGGCGCCCGCCTGTCCGACGGCGCCTCCGGCCCCAATGTGGTGGCCGAGTACTTCCGCGAGGGCGAAGAGCCGATCTTCGGCATGGCGGCGATGCTCGACGGCGGCTTTGCCATGGGGGCCAACCTGCCGATGTTCGCCCAGGGCGAAAGCGACGAGGGCGAGGCCCGCACGGTGACCACTTCGACCGGCAAGAAGGCCCGGATCGCGCCCAAGGCCAGCTTCGGCTCGCTCTCGTCGGGCGGCCTCTATTGAGGTGCGCCATGAATGCGCACCCTACGGGGTGAAGCGTGAAGCTTGATTTTGCCGTGCCCGCGCTGCCGGTGCGCAGCGTGCCGGCGGCGCAGGCCTTCTACGTCGAGAAGATGGGCTTCACCGCCAACTGGCACCATGACGAGGGCCGCATCGGCGCCGTGAGCCATGGTCGCTGCGCGCTGTTCCTGCGCGAGGTGGATGGCCCCTTCACCCCCGGCGTGGTCTGGATCTTCGCCGAGGATATCGACGCCACCCACGCCGAGATCGCCGCGGCCGATCCAAGCGCGCTGCAGACAATGCCCTACGGATTGCGCCAGTTCACCGTCACCGACCCGGACGGTAACCAGCTGCATTTTCACCACGACCTCTGAGCCCCACCCGCTCCTCTCGGAGCTCCGTAACTATCCCGGGGCTGTCTCTTATACAC
>NZ_QTNQ01000056.1 GCF_018424695.1 Vannielia litorea | reverse complement strand
GCACCGAGATGGTGATGCCGGGCGACAACGTGTCGTTCACCGTTGAGCTGATCGCCCCGATCGCCATGGAAGACGGCCTCCGCTTCGCCATCCGCGAAGGCGGCCGCACCGTCGGCGCCGGCGTCGTTTCGAAAATCATTGAATGATTTTCGGAACAGTGGGCGGCAGTCGCTTTCTCCAAGGAAAGCGATGAGAGCCCACACCGTTGAATAAGAGCGGTGAAAGGCAATCTGCCCGCCGCCCCGAAAAAAGCCTTTCAGGGCCGTCCCTTAGCGGGGCGGCCCTTTCTTTTTGCAGGAACGGGCAGGACAACCCCGGCGCGCGCCCTATCTCCCCTCCTAAGATGAACGAAGCAGTTCACCGCGCCAGCTCAGGGAGGCCAGCATCCATGACTATTTCCTTCAAACTCAACGGCGAGGAGGTGTCGGTCGATGCCCCCGAGGAGATGCCGCTCCTCTGGGTGATCCGCGACAAGCTCAAGCTTACCGGCACCAAGTTCGGCTGCGGCGTAGCCTCTTGCGGGGCCTGCACCGTGCATGTCGACGGCGAGCCGACCCGCTCCTGCCAGACCTGGATCTCCGATGTGGAGGGCCTCGAGGTCACCACCATCGAGGGCGCAAGCGGCCCGGTGGCCGAGGCGGTTCAGGCGGCCTGGCGCGCCAATGACGTGGTGCAATGCGGCTACTGCCAATCCGGCCAGATCATGCAGGCCGTTGGGCTACTGAGCGAAAACGCCGCGCCCACCGACGAGGATATCGACAGCTACATGGGCGGCAACGTCTGCCGCTGTGCCACCTACGTGCGGATCCGCGCCGCGATCCACGATGCTGCCAAGCGGATGGAGGGTTGAGACCATGAAGGATTTCAAAACATCCCGCCGCGCCTTCCTCGCCGGGGCGACCGCTGGCGCCCTTGTCATCGGCTTCGGGCCGAGGGGCACCCTGGCCGCTGGCCATGACGGCGCGCTCGTGCCCAACCCCTTCGTGAAGATCGCGCCCGATGGCACCGTGACGGTGATCCTCAAGCATTTCGAGATGGGGCAGGGCACAACCACCGGCCTCGCTACGCTGGTGGCCGAGGAGTTGGATGCCGACTGGGAGAAGGTGGCGATCGACTTCGCCCCCGCCGACGCCAGCCGCTATGCCAACACGCTGTTCGGCATGCAGGGCACCGGCGGCTCCACCGCCATGGCCAACAGCTACATGCAATACCGCCAGGCCGGGGCAGCGGCACGGGCCATGCTTCTGGAAGCCGCGAGCCTTGAGTGGGCGGTGCGCGCGAGCGAGATCGTGATCGAGAATGGCGTCGCCACCCACGGCAACTATCGCGCCACGCTGGGCGAGATGGTTGCGCTGGTGAAAGAGGGCGCCGAGCCGCCGACTGAGCCGATCCTGAAGGAGCCGAGTGCCTTCAACCTGATCGGCAAGGATATGCTGCCCCGCAAGGACACGCCTTCCAAGACCGACGGCACCGCCATTTTTGCGATGGACGTGGCCCCGGAGGGCGCGATCTATGCCGTGATGGCCCGTGCGCCCCGCTTCGGCGGCACCGTGGCCAGCGTCGATGATGCCGCCGCTCTGGAGGTGCCCGGCGTGACGGCGGTGAAGCAGACACCCAAGGGCGTCGCCGTCTTTGCGACCGATACCTGGGCCGCGATGCAGGGCCGCGAGGCTCTCACGATCGAGTGGGACTTCGCCAATGCCGAGGGCCGCTCCACCGACGAGATGGAAGCCGAATATGCCGCCGCGCTCGATGGCGACGGCCCGGTGGCCCGCGATGACGCGGGCGTGGCCGAGGCGCTGGCCTCGGGCTCGGCGGTGGAGGCGGAGTTCGACTTCCCCTTCCTCGCCCATGCGCCGATGGAGACCATGAACTGCGTGGTGCAGGCCAAGGACGGCAAGGTGCACATCTGGGATGGCTCCCAGTTTCCGACCGTGACGCAGATGGCCGTGGGCGCCGTGACAGGCGTCGGCCCGGAAAATACCTCCATCGAGACTGTTTACGCGGGCGGCTCCTTTGGCCGACGCGCGAATATGGACAGCGACTACCATGTGGAAGCCGCGATGGCCGCCATCGCCCTGGGCACCGATCAGCCGGTGAAGCTGGTGTGGACCCGCGAGGATGACGTGCGGGGTGGATATTACCGGCCAATGGTCAAGCATCGGGTAAAGATGGCGGTCGGGGCGGACGGCAAGCTCGCGGCGTGGCAATCGGATGTGGCCTCGAAGTCGATCTTCACCGGCACGCCGATGGAGCAGATGATCGTGCACGACGGGGTGGATCACTCCACCGTCGAGGGCGTCTCCGACACGCAATATGCGATCCCGGCGATGAAGGTTTCCGTGCGCAACATGGAAACCCCGGTGCCGGTGCTCTGGTGGCGTTCGGTCGGGCACAGCCACACCGGCTACGCCATGGAAGTGGCGATGGACATGGCCGCCGAAGCTGCGGGCGCTGATCCCGTGGCCTTCCGCGAAGAGCTGCTTGCGGGCAGCCCGCGCTTGCTGGGCGTGCTCCAGCTTGCGGCGGAAAAAGCCGGTTGGGGCAGTGACTTGCCCGAAGGCTGGGGCCGCGGCGTGGCGGTGCATCCCTCGTTCAACAGCTATGTGGCGCAGGTGGCAGAGGTTTCGACCGACGCCGATGGCCGGGTGAAGCTGGAGCGGATCGTGGCGGCGGTGGATTGCGGCGTGGCCGTGAACCCCGACGTGATCCGCGCGCAGGTCGAGGGGGCCATCGGCTATGGTTTGGGCCATGCGATGCGCCAGAAAATCACCCTCGACGGCGGCGAAGTGGTGCAGAGCAACTTTCCCGATTACGAGCCGCTCAGGATCAGCGACATGCCCAAGATCGAGGTGCATATCGTGCCCTCCGCCGAGGCGCCCACGGGGATCGGGGAGCCGGGGTTGCCGCCTGCGGCCCCTGCCGTGGCCAACGCGATCTTCAACGCCACCGGCAAGCGCATCCTGCGGCTGCCGATGGTGGATGCGGGCGTGGAGTTCGCCTGATATCGAAGGCTTCCGCCGCGCTCCAGAAGGGGCGCGGCGGGCTTTGCAGCTTTTCCCGGACCTGGCCCGCGTGGCGCCGTTAACCGCGATGAGCAGGGGGCCACAACCCATGCACAACCGATGCACATCCCATGCATATGCAAATCTGCAGGACGGTCGGCATTAATGCCCCGCGCGCCCCGGTGATTTCGGCTTGCCCGCCGGCGCAGTGCGGATAGCCTGCGGTGCATGGAGCACATCGAATTTGCCTACAGCCTGAACGGCCCCGATGCGGGGCGGCGGATCGACGATCACGATCACATCGTGGCGAAACTGAAGGCCGAAGAGCTGGCCTGGCTGCATCTGGTCGCCGACCACCCAGAGACCGATCCGTGGATGGCGGAGGTGCTCGATTTCGTCGAGCCGACAACGCGGGCCACGCTCACCGCCAAGTCCACTCGCCCGCGCGCCTCTGTGCAGGAAGACGGGCTGGTGGTGATCCTGCGCGGGGTCAACCTCAACCCTGGCGAGGAAGTGGAAGACATGGTCTCGCTCCGCGTCTTCCTCAACCCCGCGCGCATCATCACCCTGTCGCGCCGTCCGCTGCGCTCCGTCGCCGATCTGCGCGCCGCCGTCGAGGCGGGGGAGGGGCCGCAGAGCGTGGGCGCGTTTCTCGCCAACCTCGTGGAGCGGATGGGAACGCGGATCGACGAGGCGCTCTTCGACCTCGCCGAGCGGGTGGACGTGCTGGAGGATGCGGTGATAGCCGCGCCCGATCCGGCGCAGCGCGGGCAGGTGGTGGACGAGCGGCAGGAGGTGATCGACCTGCGCCGCTACCTCGGCCCGCAGCGCGACGCCATTCTTCACCTGGCCAGCGGCGGCCACGCCATGCTGTCCAAGCAGGACAGGCGGCAACTGGCAGAAGCGCATGACAGGCTGGTGCGCGCAGTGGAAGAGCTGGATGCGATGCGCGACAGGCTGATCGTGTTGAAGGACGAGATCGACAGCGCGGTGCAGGACAGGCTCAACCGAAACCTCTACCTGCTCTCGATCCTATCTGCGGTCTTCCTGCCGCTGGGCTTTCTGACCGGTCTGATGGGCATCAACCTCGGCGGCATGCCGGGGGCACAGAGCCCCTGGGCCTTCTGGGTGTTCACCGGGGCGTTGGTGGTTGTGGGGGGCTTGCAGCTCTGGGTGTTGCGGCGGCTGAAATGGATATGAGCCGCGCATGTAACGGCCGTCCGGCGTGACGGCGGCGCAGCTCCGGCCCTTCGCTGAGGGGCTCTGGCTCGCGGAGGCCGGGGAGGCCGTGGTGGCTGGCTTCCGCTATCCGCTGCGCATGGCTCTGGCCCGGCTGGCGAACGGTGGCCTCTGGGCCTGGTCGCCCGTGGCGCTGGACGACGATCTGAGGGGCGAGATCGGCGCACTCGGCGAGGTGGAGGCCATCGTTGCGCCCAACGGCCTGCACGATCTCTACCTGCGCGACTGGGCCAAAGCCTGGCCTGCCGCCCAGCTCTACGGCCCCGATGCCGAGGCCCTGCCGGGCCTGCAACGCTGGCCCGAGACGGGCTGGCCGGGGCAGATCGACCTTGCCGTGCTGCGCAACCGGATTACCGAAGAGGCCGTGTTCTTCCATCGACCCAGCCGGACGGCGCTGTTCTGTGACGTGATTCAGAATTTTCCGCCGGGGTATCAGGCCGGCTGGCGCGGCCTCGTCGCCCGGCTCGACCTGATGGAAAGCGGCGCGCCCGCCGTGCCACGAAAATTCCGCCTCGGCTTCGCGGGCCGGCGGGCAGAGGCGCGGGTGGCCATGCGCCAGATCCTCGGCTGGCAGCCGGAGCGGCTGGTGATGGCCCATGGCACGGTGCTGGAGACGGGCGCGGCCCCGGCCCTGGCGCGCGCCTTCGGCTGGTTGGGCGACGGATGAGGCCGCCGCGGGGGCCGGGGTGCGAATTGCCTCTTGCCAAGGCAGGCGCGCTTTCATATTCACGGCACCGGCCTTAGGGGTATAGCTCAGTTGGTAGAGCGACGGTCTCCAAAACCGTAGGTCGCGGGTTCAAGCCCTGCTGCCCCTGCCAGGCCTCCTATCTCTCCATAACCGACGACACGCCTATGCTCTTCGCGGTTCCCGTAGGTAGCCGCTTGTCCAGAAAGCTTCTGAGAACGGAAAAACGCCGTGCCCGCCTGGGGCAGCTGTTCTGTCAGGCTCCCGCCAATGCGCAGTGCAGAGGGCCGCGCCCGACCCTGGGTGGGCGCATCGCACGGCCGGTGCTTCGCGCTCTGCTCGAAACCTCTAATGCCGCCAGAGTGTCCCGCGACACCGCCAAAGCGCCCTCCCGGTGGGAGGGTCGGGCGCGGCCCGGGCTTGCAGCCCGCGCCATCCCTTGGCCGGTGATCCGCCGGAGCGGGTCTCCGTTGGCGGGCTTGGCGGGCGGTGGCAAGATCGTCGTCAAGCCGCCCCCTCGCCGGACCAGAATCTGCTCCCCACAGCCGCGAACCGCTTGAGATCGGTCGTTTCCGGCCTTTGCACACGCAGCGTAGCGATTGCCATGGGCCTGCCCCTCCGGTAACCAAGGCCGGACGAATTATTCTTGCGCGAGGGGAGTGACCGATGGCCGAGATCGAACGCGAATCCATGGATTATGACGTGGTCATCGTGGGCGCGGGGCCTGCGGGCCTGTCGGCGGCGATCCGGCTCAAGCAGCTCGATGCCGATCTGGACGTGGTGGTGCTGGAGAAGGGCTCGGAGGTGGGCGCGCACATCCTTTCCGGCGCGGTGCTCGACCCTTGCGGCCTCGATGCGCTGATTCCGGACTGGAAGGAAAAGGGCGCGCCGGTGAACGTGCCGGTGAAGAAGGACAACTTCTACATTCTCGGCGAAGAAGGTGCGATGCGGGTGCCGAACGTCCCGATGCCGCCGCTGATGAACAACCACGGCAATTACATCGTCTCCATGGGCAACGTCTGCCGCTGGATGGCCGAGCAGGCGGAAGAGCTGGGCGTCGAGGTGTTCCCCGGCATGGCCTGTTCCGAGCTGATCTACGAGGGCGACCGGGTGAAGGGCGTTGTGGCTGGTGAGTTTGGCCGCGATCCCGACGGCACGCCGGGCGCGGGCTATGAGCCGGGCATGGTGCTGAACGGCAAGTATGTGTTCCTCTCCGAGGGCGTGCGCGGCTCGCTCTCCAAGGAGGTGATCGGCAAGTACAACCTCGCCGAGGGCCATGAGCCGCAGAAATACGGGCTTGGCATGAAGGAGATCTGGGAGATCGACCCGGCCAAGCACCGCGAGGGCACCGTGACCCACACGATGGGCTGGCCGCTGGGCAAGAATGCGGGCGGTGGCAGCTTCATCTACCATCTTGAGAACAATCAGGTTTACGTGGGCTTCGTGGTGCACCTGAACTACAAGAACCCGCATCTCTTCCCCTACATGGAGTTCCAGCGGTTCAAGCATCACCCGATGGTGGCGGAGCTGCTGGAGGGCGGCAAGCGCGTAGCCTATGGCGCGCGGGCAATCACCGAGGGCGGCTATCAGTCGATGCCCAAGATGGTGGCGCCTGGCGTGGCGCTGCTGGGCTGCTCGGTCGGCATGGTCAACGTGCCGCGGATCAAGGGCAACCATAACGCCATGCTCTCGGGCAAGGCCGCTGCGGAGGCCGCTTTCGAGGCGATCAAGGCGGGCCGCGAGGGTGATGAGCTTGAGGCCTATGAGGCCGAGGTGCGCGGCGGGGCCATTGCCAAAGACCTCAAGAAGGTGCGCAACGTGAAGCCGATGTGGAGCAAGTGGGGCCTCTGGCCGTCGCTGGCGCTCGGCGGCTTTGACATGTGGACGAACAACCTATTCGGGTTTTCGCTCTTCGGCACCATGGCCCATGGCAAGACGGATGCGGAGGCCACCGGGCTGGCCGCCGATTTCGAGCCGATCGACTACCCCAAGCCCGACGGCAAGCTCAGCTTCGACCGGCTGACCAACGTGTCTTTCTCGATGACCAACCACGAGGAAAGCCAGCCCTGCCACCTGACGCTGAAGGACCCCAGCGTGCCGATCCAGTTCACCCTGCCGAAGTTTGCCGAACCGGCGCAGCGCTACTGTCCGGCGGGGGTGTACGAGGTGGTGGAGAAGGACGGCACACCGGAGTTTGTCATCAACTTCCAGAACTGCGTGCACTGCAAGACCTGCGACATCAAGGACCCGCCCCAGAACATCAACTGGACGGTTCCCCAGGGCGGTGACGGGCCGAACTACCCCAACATGTGAGGACGGGCGCGGCAGAGGCGTCACGATGGCGCGAGATTCCTCGTGACAACGGCTGTCGCGGCCCGGCTTCGTATTGTTTTGGCAAGCGCAGGGGTCTACCTTGCGCCGACACTGAACAAATGAGGTAGATCGGCCCCGTGATGAGCTCTTTGCGCCTGAAGACCGTCCTTCGCACCGCCACCGCCCTGACCCTGGCCGTGAGCTTCGCCCTGCCCGCCAGCGCCCAGCAGATCGACAGGGGGCTTGCGGGCTCTTACCTCGCCGCGCGGGTGGCCAGCTTCAACAACGATTTCCGCGCCGCCGCCGACTATTACACCCGCGCGCTGGTGCGTGACCGCTCCAATCCGCTGCTGATGGAAAACGCCATCCTCGCCTTCATCGGCCTCAGCGATTTTCAGGCTGCGACGCCGATTGCCCGGCAGATGGTGGAGATTTCCGAGAACAGCCAGATCGCGCAGCTGGTGCTGGTTGCCGCCGACCTGCGGGAAAAGAAATACGCCGAGGTGCTGGACAGCCTGGAAGGTGGCGAAGAAAGCGTGGGGCCGCTGGTGGACGGGCTGGTGCGAGCCTGGGCGAACCTCGCGCTGGGCGACATGGACAGCGCGGTGGAGGCCTTCGATGCCGCCGCCGCCGATACCGGGCTGAAGGCGTTCGGGCTCTACCACAAGGCGCTGGCCTATGGCGTGGCCGGCAATTTCGAGGCCTCGGACGAGATCTTTTCGGGGCGTGAAGCCGGGCCGCTGCGGCTGACCCGCCGGGGCGTGATTGCCCATGCGCAGGTGCTCAGCCAGCTGGGCCGCAATGAGGCCGCGCTGGAGCTGATGGAAAAGGCCTTCACCCGCGATCTGGACCCGGAGCTTGCCGCCATCCGTGACAGGCTGGAGGCGGGCGAGACCCTGCCCTTCACCGTGATCCGCTCTGCGGATGACGGGCTGGCCGAGGTGTTCCTCTCGGTGGCCGGGGCGCTGAAGGGCGAAACCACGGACAGCTACACGCTGCTCTACTCCCGCGCGTCCGAGCACCTGCGGCCGGATGACAACACCGAAGCGCTGCTGCTCTCTGCCGAGCTGCTCGACCAGATGGAGCAATACGAGTTGGCCACCCGCACCTATGACCGGGTGAAGCAGGATGACCCGGCCTTCCATGCCGCTGAAATGGGCCGCGCCGAGGCGCTGCGTCGCTCCGGCAAGGTGGAGGCCGCAACCGAGGTGCTGCGCCAGCTGGCCAAGAGCCGCCCCGAGATCCTCGGCGTGCACATCGCGCTGGGCGATATCCTGCGCGGGCAGGAGGCCTGGGCCGCCAGCGAGGCCGCCTATGACAAGGCGATCGCGCTGTTCGAGAGCGATCTGGAGACCCATTGGGTTGTCTACTACGCGCGCGGCATCACCCGCGAGCGGCTGAAAACCTGGGACGCCGCCGAATCCGATTTCCGCAAGGCGCTGGAGCTGCGGCCCAACCAGCCGCAGGTGCTGAATTACCTCGGCTACTCCTATGTGGAGATGGGTGAAAACCTCGACGAGGCGCTCGACATGATCGAACGCGCCGTGGCCGAGCGCCCCGACAGTGGCCACATCACCGACAGCCTCGGCTGGGTGCTCTACCGGCTGGGCCGTTACGAAGAGGCGGTGGGCCACATGGAGCGCGCCACCGAGCTGCTGCCGGTCGACCCGATCGTGAACGACCACCTGGGCGACGTTTACTGGGCCGTGGGCCGCCAACTGGAGGCCCGCTTCCAGTGGAAACGGGCGCTGTCCTTCGATCCGGAAGAGGAGGATGCCGCCCGCATCCGGCGCAAGCTGGAGCTGGGGCTGGACGCGGTTCTGGCCGAGGAAGGCGCAGAACCGCTCGCGGTGGCCAATGACGAAGGTTGAGGCCTTCGCCCCGGCCAAGATCAACCTCGCCCTCCACGTCACAGGCCGTCGTGCCGACGGTTACCACCTGCTCGATAGCCTCGTGTGCTTTGCGGGCGTGGGCGACCACCTGACGCTGCGCACGGCGGCGGGGATGAGCCTTGGCGCCTCCGGCCCATTCGGCGCCTCCGTGCCGCCCGGGCCCTCCAACCTCGTGCTGCGCGCCGCTGAGCTGATGGAGGCAGAGGCGGCGCGGCTCGGCCTGCCGGCGGGCGGCGTTTCGATCCAGCTGGAAAAGAACCTGCCGATGTCGTCCGGCCTCGGCGGCGGCTCTGCGGATGCCGCAGCGGCGCTCAGGGCGTTGTCGGAGCTGTGGCGGGTGCCGATGCCGGGGCCGCACCGGCTGGCGAAGGAGCTGGGCGCGGATGTGCCGGTGTGCCTGGACCCAGGTTCGGCCTGGCGGATACGCGGCATCGGCGAAGAGCTGACGCGGCTGGAGCGGCTGCCGCAGCTGAACCTGCTACTGGTCAACCCTGGCGTGCCGGTTTCGACGGCGGCGGTGTTCGGCCGGATGGAGCGGCATGACAATCCGCCCCTGCCCGAGCCGCCCGAGGCCCCCACACGCCGCGAGCTGGTGGACTGGCTCACATGGCAGCGCAACGATCTGGAGGCCCCCGCCTGCTCGCTCGCGCCGGAAATCGGCGAGGTGCTGGAGGAGTTGCGGCTGATGGAGGGCGTGATGTTGGCGCGGATGTCCGGCTCGGGCGCGTCTTGCTTTGCGATCTTCGAAGACAACGAGGCGCGCGACAGGGCAGCCGGTGTGCTGCGTGAGGACTGGCCGGAGTGGTGGGTGGCCGAGGGATAGCGCCCAATGGTGCGCCATGAATGCGCACCCTACAGGGTTGGCGTAGGGTGCGCATTCATGGCGCGCCGGGCAAGCGTCACCGGATGCGGGCCACCACGTAATCCGCAAGGTCGATAAGCATGTCGCGCATCTCGCCCTCCGGCAGCGGGGCCAGCGCCGCCTTGGCCCGGTCGGCCCAGCCTGTGGCCTCGGTGCGCGTGGCCTCAAGCGTGCCGTGCTTGGCCAGAAGCCCGAGCGCCGTGTCCAGGTCATCCTCTTCCTGCCGCCCGCGCTCGATGCAGTGCTTCCAGAAGGCGCGCTCTTCCTCGCTGGCCACCGCCACGGCCTTGATGACCGGCAGGGTCAGCTTGCGCTCGCGGAAGTCGTCGCCCACGTTCTTGCCAGTGGCCCCGGCATCGCCCGCATAGTCGAGGTAGTCGTCCACGATCTGGAAGGCGATGCCCAGTGCGTCGCCGTAGTCGAAGAGCGCCTGGCTCACCGCCTCTTCGGCGCCCGAAATCACTGCGCCCGCCTCGGTGGCGGCCGAAAACAGCGCCGCCGTCTTGCCCCGGATCACCTTCAGATAGACGTCCTCGTCGGTGGCCAGATCCTGTGCCGCGCTCAGTTGCAGCACCTCGCCCTCGGCAATGGTCGCCGCCGCGTTGGAGAGGATCGACAGCACCCGCAGGTTGCCCGGCTCGACCATGAGCTGGAAGGCGCGGGCAAAGAGATAATCACCCACCAGAACCGAGCTCTTGTTGTCCCAGAGCAGGTTAGCCGTGGGCCGGCCCCGGCGCTGGGCGCTTTCGTCCACCACGTCGTCATGCAGCAGGGTCGCGGTGTGGATGAACTCCACCGTCGCCGCGAGATGCACGTGGTAGGGGCCCGCGTAGCCGCAGAGCCGCGCCGCCGCCAGCACCAGCATGGGCCGAAGCCGCTTGCCGCCCGCCTCGATCAGATGTGCCGAAACCTCGGGGATGCGCGGGGCGTGTTCGGAGGCCATGCGCTCGGCGATCAGCGCATTGACCGCCGCCATGTCGCCTTCCAGCGCTGCCGCCAGCCGCTCGTGCGGCTTGGTCTTCGCCGTCGTGTCCGCTTGCTGAAGCACGCTCACTCCCTTGTCACCCCGCTCGACAGACTTCGCCGCTGCGCTTAAGTCTTTGTGCATGAAGGCCGTTCTACGCACCACCGACCCGACACAACTTGCATTCGCCAAGGCTCTCCTGACCGGCGAGGATATAACTTGCTTCGAAATGGACGTCCATATGAGCGTGCTCGAGGGCTCGATAGGCGTTTTGCCGCGGCGGCTGATGGTGGCGGATGCCGACCACCAAGATGCGGCCGAGATCCTGCGCGACAACGGGGTGGATGGTGTCGTCGATTGAGCCGCGTTGCGACGGCTTCCTCGGTGGGCGCGTGCAGGCGTGGCAACCCGCAGCAGGCTATCGCGCGGGGGTGGATGCGGTGCTTCTGGCCGCCGCGGTGCCCGCCCGCCCGGGCGACACCGCGCTGGAGCTGGGCGCGGGCGCGGGTGTGGCCAGCCTGTGCCTTGCAACCCGCGTGCCCGGCCTTTCCGTCACGGCGGTGGAGCGCGACCCGGCTTACGCAGCACTGGCCCGGCGCAACAGCGCCGAGAATGGCGCGGGCCTCGAACTGGTCGAGGCGGATCTGACCACGCTCCCCGAGTCCGTGAAAGCGCGCCGCTTCACCCATGTGCTCTTCAACCCGCCCTATTTCGACCGCACGCGGGGCAGCGCCTCGCCCGATGAGGCGCGGGAGGTGGCGATGGGCGAGGAAACGCCGATGGCCACATGGGTCGATGTGGCCGCCCGCAGGATCGCGCCGCTGGGCTGGCTCACGGTGATTCACAGGGCCGAGCGCCTGCCCGAGCTGCTTGCGGCGATGGTCACGCGTGGCGGTTTCGGGGGCCCCACGGTGCTGCCGCTGGCCGGGCGCGTGGGCCGCCCCGCCAGCCGTGTTTTGGTGCAGGCGCGCAAGGGCGGGCGGGCCGAGGCGCGGCTGCTCGCGCCGCTGGTGCTCCACCGCGGCCCGGCCCATGAGCGGGATGGCGAGGATTACACTGACGAGCTGCGCGCGATTCTGCGCAGGGGCACATCGCTGGACCGGCTTCTGTGACAGCTATGTGAAGTTTTAACCCTTTGGTAAGCTTTGGGCTTGACCTTTATCCACACCCGTTTTGCGCGGCACAGGTGACACGACTCGTAATCTGTGCTGCAATCCTCGGGCTCAACTATCACAAGAGAGGAGAAACTCATGTCCGTGACTGCCCATCTTCAGGAGCTCCGTCGCAAACACCAGGTTCTCTCGGAAGAAGTGGAACAAGCGCAACGCAGCCCCGGGGTGAGTGACCTGACCATCGCGGAGATGAAAAAGCAGAAGCTCAAGCTGAAGGAAGAGATCAGCCGCCTCGCGACCTGAGCCAATCTGCGTGCAGGCTGGCCGCGCGGTCAGCACTGCGTCTTTCAAAACCATACAGGCGGAGGCGGCCAGCCACTCGGCCGGCTTCGCCACACCAATGGGGCCATGATTGCCTCGCAGGAGTGTGCGGCGCTACAGGTCTTGCCGCGTCGGGCGCGTGGGGCTGCACTGTCAGGCCAAATCCTCCAGTTCCACCACCCTGAACTCCGGCCCGGGCCGGGGCATCTCGGCGATCCGGGCCTCCATCCAGCCAAGAAAGGCCGCCACCTGAGGGCGGCTCTGCTCGCCATCCCGGCACAGGAGGCGGTACTGGTGGGGCAGGCGCACGGCCAGCGGATAGGGCGCCACGAGCGCGCCGGTTGCCAGCTCGGCATGGGCAAGGGACCAGCGGCCAAGCACCACGCCGGTGCCCGAAACAGCGGCGTCGTTGGCATGGTCGGCATGCGAAAAGCTCGGGCCGTGGCCATCCGGGGGCGGAAGACCGAGCGCGGCGAACATGCGCGGCCAATCCATTGTGTCGGGGCCGAAGGGGTAGCTTTCGGTGTGGATCAGCGTCGCGGTTGCGAGGCGCTCGGGCGTGGGGTGCGCGCGGGCCAGCGCCGGGCTCATCATCGGCATCACCCATTCTTCGATAAGCGCGCCGTTGTAGAGGCCGGGCTCGTCATGATCCGAGAAGCGCACGGCCACATCGACGGCATCGGTGGCCATGTCCATCCGCCGGAGCGAGGCCGAAAAGCTCAGCTCGATTTCGGGATGGGCACGTGCGAAGTCTGGCAACCGGGGCGCCAGCCAGCGGGCGGTGAAGGCGGGCCCGGCGGTGACGGTGAGGCGCGACGGGTCGGTGGCGCGGCGCGCGGCGGCCCACCCCCGGGTGAGGGCGGTGAAGCCCTCGCGCGCGCCGGGTACCAGCGCCCGCCCGGCCTCTGTCAGCTCGACCGCGCGGTTGAGCCGGTGAAACAGGGGCGCGCCGAGATGCGCCTCTAGCGATTTGATCTGGAGCGACAGCGCCTGCGGGGTCACGTGAAGCTCGTCCGCCGCGCGGGCGAAGGACATGTGGCGGGCGGCGGCCTCGAAGGCGCGCAGGGCGTTGAGTGGCGGGAGGTGGGCTGGCATAGGGTAAGAAAAACTTGTCTGAATGGCGAAGAGAACTCGTTTGTCCGGCTCAATGCTTACGAGCATAGTGAAAGCAGATCAGAAAGTCTTGCTCAAAGGAGTGCCTCCCATGCTTCCCTATGCCATCTCCCCCACCCATGAAGCCGCCATGGCCCGTGCCCACCAGCTGAGGGCCGAGGCCTTCAGCGGCCTGTTCCGACGCCTCTTCGGCCAAAGAAAAAGGGCCGCGGATCGCTCCACGGCCCCTCGATGCGGTGTTTCTGCGGCTTAAACGAAGAACTGCGCGCCGTTGGCCGAGATCGTGGAGCCGTTGATGAAGCCCGCGTCGTCGGAGGCGAGGAAGGCCACGCAGCGGGCGATTTCCTCGGGCTCGCCAAGGCGGCCTGCGGGGATCTGGCCGATGATGCTCTCGCGCACCTTTTCCGGCACGGCCATCACCATCTCGGTGGCGATGTAGCCGGGGCAGACCGCGTTGGCGGTGATCCCGGCGCGGGCGCCTTCCTGAGCGAGGCTCTTGATGATCCCAAGGTCGCCCGCCTTGGTGGCAGCGTAGTTGACCTGGGCAAACTGGCCCTTCTGGCCGTTGATCGAGGAAATCACGATCACCCGGCCGAACTTGCGCTCGCGCATGCCGGGCCAGACCGGGTGGACGGTGTTGAACACGCCGGTCAGGTTGGTGTCGATCACCTCTTTCCACTGCTCGGGCGTCATCTTGTGGAAGGGGGCGTCACGGGTGATGCCGGCATTGGCCACCACCACGTCGATCGGGCCGAGGTCGGCCTCGACCTGTTCGATGCCTGCCTTGGAGGCCTCGTAATCGGCCACGTTCCACTTGTAGGTCTTGATGCCCGTGGCCTCGGTGAAGGCCTTGGCCTTCTCATCGTTGCCGGCATAGGTGGCAGCCACCTCGTAACCCTCGGACTTGAGCTTCTTGGAAATGGCTTCCCCGATTCCTCGGGAGCCGCCGGTGACGAGTGCGACGCGGGACATTTGATTCTCCTCCTAGGTATTCGAAATCTTGTTACGCACATGAAATTGGTCGCGCAACTATATTGCGCGACCATTTGCCGTTAATGCGTTACGGACGCTCGAGGCACATGGCCACGCCCATGCCGCCGCCAATGCAGAGGGTGGCGAGGCCCTTCTTGGCGTCGCGGCGCTTCATCTCGAAGAGCAGGGTGTTGAGTACCCGGCAGCCCGAGGCGCCGATGGGGTGGCCGATGGCGATGGCGCCGCCGTTCACGTTCACGATCGAGGGATCCCAGCCCATGTCCTTGTTCACCGCGCAGGCCTGTGCGGCGAAGGCCTCGTTGGCTTCCACCAGGTCGAGGTCGGACACGTTCCACCCGGCCTTTTCCAGCGCCTTGCGGGAGGCGGGGATGGGGCCGGTGCCCATGATCGAGGGGTCGAGCCCGGCGGTGGCGTAGGAGGCGATGCGGGCCAGCGGCTCGATGCCGCGCTTCTCGGCTTCGTCGGCGGTCATCAGCAGCACGGCGGCGGCGCCGTCGTTGAGGCCGCTCGCGTTGGCGGCGGTCACCGAGCCGTCCTTGGTGAAGGCGGGGCGCAGCTTTTGCATCGCTTCCATGGTCGCGCCGTGGCGGATGTATTCATCCTTGTCGACGACGATGTCGCCCTTGCGGGTGGAGATGGTGAAGGCGGCGATCTCGTCGTCGAACTTGCCGGCCTTCTGCGCGGCCTCGGCCTTGTTCTGGGAGGCCACGGCAAACTCGTCCTGCTGATCGCGGCTGATCTGCCACTGCTCGGCTACGTTCTCGGCGGTCTGGCCCATGTGGTAGCCGTTGAAGGCATCCCAGAGGCCATCGCGGATCATGGTGTCGATGTACTTCATGTCGCCCATTTTCTGGCCCTGGCGCAGGCTGGCGCAATGGGGAGACATCGACATGTTTTCCTGCCCGCCGGCGGCGACGATGGCGGCATCGCCGAGCTGGATGTGCTGGGCGCCGAGCGCCACGGCGCGCAGGCCGGAGCCGCACACCTGGTTGATGCCCCAGGCAGCCGCCTCGGTGGGAAGGCCGGCGTTGATATGGGCCTGCCGCGCGGGGTTCTGGCCCTGACCGGCGGTCAGCACCTGGCCGAGGATCGTTTCCGAAACGTCGGCCTTGTCGATGCCGGCCCGCTCGACGATGGCTTCCAGAACGACCCTGCCGAGATCATGGGCGGGGGTGTTGGCGAAGGAGCCGAGGAAGGAGCCCACAGGGGTCCGCGCGGCTGAGGCGATTACGACATTGGTCATGAGACATCCTTTCCCGATGGCTTGGGCGAGGTGTCCGAGACTGCACGAAGTTTCGATCCGACTCCACCCCGCCCGGATCACAGCCATGGGTAGAGCTTTGGCGGGGGTGACGCAAGGGCGGCTTTGCTGCGGTGCGGCAAAATGCTGCGATGCGGCAAAGGCCGCACTTGGGGGTGCGCCATGAATGCGCACCCTACGTGTGGCGCGCCGCCTTCGGGTCGAGAGCGATGGAAGGGCGCCCGACGTGCGCTTTGCGACGCGGGGCATTGCGCCAGGTGCACGAAGAATGCGTATCCTACATATGGAGTGTAGGGTACGCATTCATGGCGTAGCTGCGCGGGGCCGCTACCCGGCCCGGCGCATCCCCTGCGGAAACTCCTTCCACCCCGGCGAGGTGGTGGGGGCGCCGAAATGGTAGCCTTGAAGACAGTCGACACCCAGGGCCGTGAGCGCGGCGGCATCCTCGGCGGTTTCCACGTATTCGGCCACGGTGAACATGTCGAAGTGCCGCGCGATGGAGACCATCGCCTCCACCAGCATCCGGTTGTCGGGGTCATGGGCGATGCCACGGATGAACTGCCCGTCGATCTTGAGCACGTCGAAAAAGAAATCCTTGAAGTAACGGAAGGCCGTGTAGCCCGCGCCGAAATCATCCAGCGCGAAGGCCACGCCCCGGGTTTGCAGATCGAGCATGAAGACAGAGGTGATATCGGGCATCACCATGGCCGAAGCCTCGGTGATCTCGATGATCAGCCGCTCGGCCAGCGTCGGGTCCATCGAAAGGCCGCGTTCCAGCGTCTGCATCCAGCGGGGGTAGCCGATGGAACGGGCCGACATGTTGATGGCGAGTCGCAGGGCCGGGGCCTGGTGCAGCGCGGTCAGCCCCATCTCCAGCGCGAGGCAGTCGATGATCCGGCCGATCTCGTTGGTTTCGCAGGCGCCGATGAACTCCCGCGCGGGAATCACCCGGCCAGTGTCGTCCAGCACCCGGATGAGCCCCTCGTAGAAGGCCGTCTTGCCCGGATCGCTGGCGCGCACGATGGGCTGGTAGGCCAGCATCACGTCGCGCCGTTCAAGCGCGGCGCGCACCATCTTCAGGATATCGGCATCGCGCTGGCGCACGGCTGCCCCAAGCGGGGATTTGTCATTCACCTTGAAGGTGTGCCGCCGCGGTTCTGCTCCGGCCATTGCATGCTCCGTTCTGACAGGTGCGGTCAGGATGCACCTTGCTCTGCTAACAAATGCTGAATATTCGTATTTTGTTCTCATTTTAGGAAAGGTGTGCAGGATGGGTGAGCGCTGCGGATGGGTCGGGCAGGACCAGATCTACATCGACTACCATGACGAGGAGTGGGGCGTGCCCGAATACGATGGCCGCGCGCTCTACGAAAAGCTCATGCTCGATGGGTTTCAGGCCGGGCTTTCATGGATCACCATCCTGAAAAAGCGGGAGAATTTCCGCGCCGCCTTCGAGGGGTTCGAGCCAGCGCGGATTGCCGAATGGGGCGAGGCCGAGATTGCCCGCTGCCTCGCCGATCCGGGCATCGTGCGGCACCGGGGCAAGATCGAGGCGGCGATCGGCAACGCCCGGGGCTGGCTGGAGATCGAGGCGCGGGAGGGGTTTTCGACCTACCTCTGGAACTACGTCGACGGCAGCCCGGTGCAGAATCGCTGGGCCTCGCTGGCGGAGGTGCCAGCAAAGACCCCGGTTTCAGAGGCGATCTCGAAAGACCTGAAAAAACAGGGCTTCCGCTTTGTCGGGCCGACCATCGTTTATGCCTTCATGCAGGCGGTCGGCATGGTGAACGACCATGTGGTGGGCTGCCCGCGCCACGCCGACTGCGCCGCCCTTGGGTGAGGGCGGGCCAAAAGAGATTCGGTGAGTATTTTCAGCAAGAAAATGAACGGGTTGCGCGCTATTCCACCAGCGCTGCGATGATTGCGCGCGCGCTGTCGCTGTTCCATTCCGCATCGCCGGTGAGCCGGGCGACTTCCTGACCCTCGGCATCGAGGATCACCGTCACCGGCAGGCCCAGCACCCCCATGTTGCGGGCAAGCTGCTGGCGCGGGTCGCGGTAGACCGGCAGGTCGGAGAGGCCGATTTCGGTGAGGAAGCGGGTCACCGCGCCTTCGGGGTTGCGGCCCGTGGCCACGGTGACAACCCGCGCGCCCTTGCCCACGAAGGCCTCCCCCAGTTCGGCCAGCGCAGGCATTTCCTTGCGGCAGGGGGCGCACCAGGTGGCCCAGAAGTTCAGCACCACCACCTCACCCTTGAAGTCGGCCAGTGTCACCGGGCCATCGGGGCCGTCGAAGGCCTCGGTCGGCACCGCGCGCGGCTCGGTATGCACGGCCAGCTTTTTCATCGTGCCGTCGCGCAGCGCTTCGATTGCGGCCACGTCGCCCGCCATGGCGCTGCCCGTGTTTGCAGTGATGGCCAGCGCCGTGTAGAGAACCGCGGCAATCAGACGTTTCATTCCCAACTCCTTCAGGCCTGACATGACAGAACCCCAGAACAAAGCCGCCAATGCCATGTGGGGCGGGCGGTTTTCCGCCGGTGTGGACGCGATCATGGAGGCGATAAACGCCTCGATCGGGTTTGACCAGCGGATGGCGAAGCAGGACATCGCGGGCAGCCGCGCCCATGCCGCCATGCTGGCCGAGGCCGGCATCATCTCGGATAGCGATGCCGAGGCGATCCGGGAAGGGCTGCTCACGGTCTTGTCAGAGATCGAAGGCGGGACATTTCAGTTTTCTGCGGCGCTGGAAGACATTCACATGAACGTCGAGGCGCGGCTGGTGGAGCTGATCGGCGACGCGGGCAAGCGCCTGCATACGGGGCGTAGCCGCAACGATCAGGTGGCGCTCGATTTCCGGATGTGGGTGCGCGACCAGTGCGATGCCGCCGTGCCTGCGATCCGCGAGGTGCAGCGCGCTCTGCTGGCGCAGGCTGAGACCGGTGCGGATTGGGTGATGCCGGGCTATACCCACCTACAGGTCGCCCAGCCGGTGACTTGGGGCCACCACATGCTGGCCTATGTCGAGATGCTGGGCCGCGACGTGACCCGCTTTCAGGACGCCCGCGCCCGGATGAACGAATCGCCCCTCGGCGCGGCGGCGCTGGCGGGCACCTCCTTTCCGATCGACCGGGAGGCGACGGCGGCGGCGCTCGGGTTCGACAGGCCGATGGCCAACAGCCTCGATGCGGTGGCCGACCGGGACTTTGCGCTGGAGTTTCTGGCCGCGGCGAGCATCTGCGCGATGCATCTGAGCCGACTCGCCGAAGAGCTGGTGATCTGGTCATCGGCGCAATTCCGCTTTGTCACCATGAGCGACACATGGTCCACCGGCTCCTCGATCATGCCGCAGAAGAAGAACCCCGATGCCGCCGAGCTGATCCGGGGCAAGATCGGGCGCATCCTCGGGGCCAACCTCGGGCTGCTGACGGTGATGAAGGGGCTGCCGCTGACCTATTCCAAGGACATGCAGGAAGACAAGGAAGGCGTGTTCGACGCCGCCGACACGCTGATGCTGGCCCTTGCTGCCATGGCCGGAATGGTCGAGACGATGCAGCCCAACCGCGAGAAACTCGCCGAAGCGGCGGGCACGGGCTTTTCCACCGCCACCGATCTGGCCGACTGGTGCGTGCGGGTGCTGAACCTGCCGTTCCGCGATGCCCACCACGTCACCGGCGCCTTGGTGGCGCTGGCCGAGAAGACCGGGCGCGACCTGCCCGAGCTGACGCTGGAGGAGATGCAGAGCGTGAAGCCCGAGATCACCGAAGATGTCTTCACCGTATTGTCGGTAGACAACTCGGTGGCCTCGCGCACATCCTACGGCGGGACGGCGCCCGACAACGTGCGCGCCCAGATCGCCCGCTGGAAGGAGACACTGGCATGAAGAAACTGATGGCCCTCATCGCCCTGAGCACCCTTGCCGCCTGCGGCGTCGATGGCGCGCCCGAAACCCCGGCCGAGCCTGGAATCACGGTGGGCGGCACGGTGAAGGTGGGCATCACCGGCGGCAGCGGCTGATGCGCGTGCTGGCCCTTCTCGCCCTCGTCGGTCTGGCCGGATGCGCCGGGCCGCAGGGCGACGGGCTGAAGGTGGCCGTGGCGCTGCCGACCAAGGTGCAGAGCGGCGTCGCCGGAGGCAGCCATGCCCCGACGCGTGGCGTTGTCCGGGTGACCGACTGGGAACCCTATGTGATCAACGGAGACGAAACCGATGAACGGCGCTTCTAGGAAGATCCTTGTTGCCGGTGTGCTGGCGCTCTTGCTGGCCGGGTGCAGCGGCGAGCCCAACCCCAACCGCCCGGAGCCGGGGGTGCATTTCCACGGCAAGGTGCAGATGGGCGTGGCCAAGGATGCCGATGGGAATGTTCGCACCGTGACGCGGATCACCGGCTGAGCCGGTTTGCACCGGGCCCGCGCCGTGCAAGGCTGCGGGCATGAGGGTTGCGAGATTTCTCAAACTGCACTGGCGCGGCGAGTTGCCGCTGTGGCAGGCGCTGGCCGGGCCCGTGGCCGGGGCCGCACTTCTCCTCTGGGCGATGAACCGGGCGCTGGCCGACTGGCCGCTGCCCGCGCTGGCGCTGGTGGATGCGCCGCTGGCGATCTGGGCCGTGGTGGGCGCGTTTCGCACCGCCGACAGGGCGCTGCGTGAGGGCGGCGGCTTCATCGCCGGGTTCGCCTGCTACGCCGGGGCGGGCGCGGTGCTGCTGGCCGCGGGCACCACGCTGATTGCCCGGCAGACGCCCGTGCGCACCATCACCGGCGAGAGTCTCAGCCGCCAAGCCGCGCCGTCGGGCCGCCCCATGGCCGAGCTGCCCGAGCAGGAAGGGCGCCTGCGCATCGCTGGAAACATCACCTTTGCCCATTTCAACGCGCTGGAGGCCCGCCTGCCCCGGGGCGGGGTGGAGGTGGTGGAGCTCGACAGCCCCGGCGGAAACATCTACGCCGCCCGCGCGCTGGTGCGGCTGATCGAAGAGGCGGGGCTGGCGACCCACGCCGAGCGCCGCTGCTATTCGGCCTGCACCCTCGTCTTCGCGGCGGGCCGGCTGCGGACGATGGGCGAAGAGGGGGCCTTGGGCTTCCACCGCTACTTCCTTGGCGCCAGCGCCAACTACGGCCCCGTGCGCCACGTGAATGCCGGTGAAGAAGAGGCCCGCGACCGGGCCTATTTCACCCGTCGCGGCGTGGCGCCCGCCTTCCTCGAACGGGCCTATGAAACCCCGCCCGAAGCGCTCTGGCACCCCACCCGCGCCGAACTGGAGGCGGCTGGGCTGCTCACCGATTGATCTGCACGTTGATCTGCCCGCCGCCCTGAAGTAGCAACGCGCGGAAGCGAGCGAGGCTGCGATGGACCATTTTCTCTACAGGGGCGGCGTGCTCCATGCCGAAGACGTGCCGATCCCCGAGATCGCCGCGCAGGTGGGCACACCGTTTTACGTCTATTCCACCGCCACGCTGACGCGGCACTACACTCTCTTCGCCGAGGCGCTCGAAGGCGTGCCGCATTGCATCTGCTTTGCCATGAAGTCCCTCGCCAACCAGGCGGTGCTGACGCTGCTTGGCAAGCTTGGCGCCGGGATGGATGTGGTGTCGGGCGGCGAATATGCCCGTGCCATCGCGGCGGGCATTCCGGGGGAGCGCATCGTGTTTTCGGGCGTCGGTAAGACCCGGGCCGAAATGGCCACGGCGCTGGAAAGCGGCATTCGCCAGTTCAACATCGAGAGCGAGCCGGAGATGGAGGCGCTGTCCGAGGTGGCCTGTGCGATGGGGGCCGAGGCCCCGGTGACGATCCGGGTGAACCCGGATGTGGATGCCAAGACCCACGAGAAAATCTCGACCGGCAAGAAGGGAGACAAGTTCGGCATCCCGATTTCCCGTGCGAAAGAGGCCTATGCCCGCGCCGCCGCGCTGCCCGGCCTGCGGGTGGTGGGGATCGACGTGCATATCGGCTCCCAGCTGACCGACCTCGCCCCCTTCGAGGCGGCCTTCGAAAAGGTGGTGGAGCTCACACACGCCCTGCGGGCCGAGGGCCACACCATCGAACGGCTCGATCTGGGCGGCGGCCTCGGCATTCCCTACGAGCGGAACAACTCCGGCCCGCCCCTGCCCATCGAGTACGGCGCGATGATCAAGCGCGTCACCGAAGGGCTGGGCGTTGAGGTGGAAATCGAGCCGGGTCGGCTGATTTCGGGCAACGCGGGCATGCTGGTGTCGAGCGTGATCTACGAGAAGGACGGCGACGGCACCGATTTTCTCATCCTAGATGCGGCGATGAACGATCTGCTGCGGCCTGCCATGTATGGCGCGCATCACGATATCGTGCCGGTGATCGAACCCGCGCCGGGCGTGGAGCAACGCAGCTATGACGTGGTCGGGCCGGTCTGCGAATCCGGCGATACCTTCGCCAAGCGCCGCAGCCTGCCGCCGCTGAAGGCGGGCGACCTTGTGGGCTTCCGCTCTGCCGGGGCCTATGGCGCGGTGATGTCGAGCGAATACAACGGCAGGCCGCTCATCCCCGAGGTGCTCGTGAGCGGCGATAACTTTGCCGTCATTCGCGAGAGACCGACCTTTGACGAAATGATTGCGCGCGATAAGGTTCCTTCATGGGTGTAGGCCATGCTGGCCGCGCCTGACGCCGACTCCTGACCGCAACGGAGGGTCATGGACCCGAATGCCGTCCGCTCCCGCGCCCTGAAGCGCCTGATGAAGCCCCTTCAGCTGACGCGGATGGGGATGATTGCCGAACGCGCGGTGCGCAGCTTCTGGCGTGTCTGGACGTTGCTCTTTGCCGCCGCCGCCGCGCTCGCCTTCGGCGCGCATGATGCGCTGCCGCCCGAGGGCGTGTGGATTGTCGGCGGTATCTGGATCATCGCTTTCGTCTCCGCCATCGGCCTCGGCTTTCGCGCCTATCACCGGCCTTCGGGCAAGGAGGTCGTCGCGCGGCTCGATGCCACCATGCCGGGCCGCCCGATCAAGGCGCTGTCGGACAAGCAGGCCATCGGCGCGGGCGATTTCGGCTCCGAGGCGGTGTGGAACGCCCATGTCGAGCGGATGGCCGCGCGGATCGAAGGCGCGCGGGCCGTGCGCCCCGACCTGCGCATTGCCGACCGTGACCCTTATGCCCTGCGCTACGCCGCGCTCGGCGCGTTGGTGACGGCGCTGCTCTTCGGCTCGCTCTGGCGGATCACCTCGCTCGACGATGCCGCCGGGGCCGGGCCGGGCGCCGCACTGGCCGCCGGGCCAAGCTGGGAAGGCTGGATCGAGCCGCCCGCCTATACCGGCAAGCCTTCGCTTTACCTCAACGATATCGAACAGGCCGAGTTCACCGTGCCCGAGGGCTCTGAGGTGACGATACGCCTCTACGGCGAGGTCGGCGCGCTTTCGGTGACAGAAACGGTGTCGGGCACCGCGCCCGCTGCGGAAGAACCCGCTCCAGCCGAAGAGGCCTCCGCACAGGCGGGCGATGAGGCGACGCCCGAAGCTGTGGACGACGGCGTGCGCAGCTTTGCCGTCAACGGCTCCGGCCAAATCGAGATCGACGGCTCTGGCGGGCGCAGCTGGACGGTGCTGATTTCGCCCGATACCGCGCCGCGCGTCGAGCTGGTGGGCAACGTGGACAAGTCCGCCATGGGCGAGTTGCAACAGCGCTTCCGGGCAGAGGACGATTACGGCGTGGTGGCCGGCTCGGCCCGCATCACGCTGGATGAGGGCGCGCTGGATCGTCGCTATGGCCTCGTGGCCGATCCCGAGCCGCGCGAGCCCGTGGTGCTCGATCTGCCGATGACCATTTCGGGCAACCGCGCGAGCTTCGAGGAAACCCTGATCGACGATCTCTCCAAGCATCCCTGGGCCAACCTGCCCGTGGTGATGCAGATGACCGTCGAAGATGCCAATGGCCAGCAGGGGCGCAGCGAAACGCGCGCTATGCTGTTGCCCGGTCGCCGTTTCTTCGACCCGGCGGCGGCGGCACTGGTCGAGCTGCGCCGGGATCTGCTCTGGAGCCGCGACAATGCGCATCGCACCGCGCAGATCCTGCGGACCCTCACCTGGAAGCCCGCCTCGGCCCTCGCCCAGCCGCGCACCTACCTTCAGGTGCGCATGGTGCTGCGGCGGCTTGAGGCCGAGGGCGCCAGCCTCACCGAAGCCACCCGCGACGAGCTGGCCGAGGCGCTCTGGGAAATCGCCGTGCGGATCGAGGAGGGCACGCTCTCTAACGCGCTCGAGCGGCTGCGGCAGGCGCAGGAGCGGCTGAACGAGGCCATTCGCAACGGCGCCTCCGACGAGGAAATCGCCCAGCTGATGGAAGAGATGCGCCAGGCGATGCAGGATTACATGCGCCAGCTGGCCCAGCAGCAACAGCAGAACCCGGGCCAGCAGCAGCAGGGGCAGCAGGGCGAGACGATGGAGCTCTCGCAGCAGGATTTGCAGGACATGCTCGACAAGCTCGAAGAGCTGATGCAGCAGGGCCGCACCGCCGAGGCGCAGGAGCTGCTGAACCAGCTCATGGAGATGATGCAGAACATGCAGGTCACCCAGGGCCAGGGCGGGCAGGGGCAGCAGAGCCCCGGCGAGCAGGCCATGGAAGGGCTGGCCGAAACGCTGCGCGACCAGCAGGGCCTGTCCGACGAGGCGTTCCGCGATCTGCAGGAGCAGTTCAATCCCAACGCCCAGCAGGGCGAGAGCGGGCAGAACCAGGGCCGCAACGGCAACCAGGGCCGTGGCGAGAGCCATGAGCAGGGCCAGAACCAGCAGGGCGGGCAGGGCGACAACCCCGAGGGCCGCCCCGGCGAGGGCGGCGAGCCCGACCAGCGCAGCCTGGCCCAGCGTCAGCGCGAGCTGCGCCGCGAGCTGGAGCGCCAGCGCGGCCAGCTGCCCGGTGCGGGCACCGAGCAGGGCGACGCCGCCCGCCGCTCGCTCGACGAGGCGGGCCGCGCGATGGACCGCGCCGAGGAGAGCCTCGAGCAGGGCGATCTCGCCGAGGCGATCGACAACCAGTCCCAGGCGATGGAACGGCTCCGCGAGGGCATGCGCTCGCTCGGCGAGGCGATGGCCGAAGAGCGCCGCCAGCAGCAGGGCGGGCAGGGCGAGAACGTCGGGAGGGCCGACCCGAACGGCCGCCGCGATCCGCTTGGCCGCGACCGTGGCTCCGAGGGCCCGCTCGGCACCGAGGAGCACATGTTGCAGGGCGATGACGTCTACCGCCGCGCCCGCGACCTGCTCGATGAGATCCGCCGCCGCTCCTCCGAACAGGGCCGTCCGGACGTGGAACTGGAATACCTGCGCCGCCTGCTGGAGCGGTTCTGAGCCGCTTCCCGAACGGCGCGCACGGGCCGGACCTCATTCAGCTCCCGCCGCGTGGCTCAATCAGCGCTTCGACAGACCGGATAGGATGCGGCCAGACCGCAGGAAGCCGCGCCCGCCGGGACAATCCTGATCTGGTTCTGCTTGATTTGTGCACCCTCGTGCAAAGGGGCAGGGCGGTCAGTCAGGGAGGCGCCTCAACCGTGCTGTTGCTTGCCTGATCCTGATGGCGTGCCGTTGCACGGCTTCCCCATGCTCCTCGTGCAGCAGGGCAGGGCGGTCAGTCGTAAACGCCGCCCCGGTCGACCCGCTTGGAAAACGCGGTCTCTCCGCCCTCGGCCAGCGTCCTGGCCTGCTCGACCCAGTTGTCGCGGGTGACGCGGCCCTTGAAACCTTCGAGATTGGCGTTCACCCAGGCCACCTCGTCTGCGGTCCAACTGGCGATCTGATCATAGTGATAGAAGCCCATGCCGTGCAGCAGGCTCTCCAGCTTCTTGCCGATGCCCTTGATCTTCTTCAGGTCGTCCGGCCCGCCCTCGCGCGGTTCATCCAGCGTGGCGGGGGCAGTGCCCTCTTCGGTGCCTTCGCGCACCCCGTCGCCGTCGAAGTCGGGCGTGGTCTCTTCCACCGGCTCGGCGGGGGTGCCTGAGGTTTCATCGAAGGCGCGAATCTCGTCATCCTCGGCCTCGAAGGCGGGCAGCGGGGCGGTGAAGGCGGCCTCGCCGCGCAACTCGTCCAGCTCGGCCTCCATCTCCTTCATCCGGGCGTCCTTCTTCTCGCCGTCCGAGCGGCAGCGGTCCAGCCGGGTGATCAGCTCGTCGCGCTCGCCGCGCAGCCGGTGCTCATTGGCGCGGGCCTGGTCGAAGGCCACCTTGTCGACCTCCTCGCCCGAGGCCTCCGCCACCGGCTCGGATTTGCCCCAGAAGACCCAGCCGGCCACCAGCCCCACCAGCGCGGCCAGGATCAGCAGCAGCCAGATTTCGGTGAGCAGAAAGCCCCAGTTCTGAAACATCTCGCGTCCTTCTCTACTCTCGCCATTCGAGGGTGGTGCGCCGGTTCTGCGCACGGCCCTCGGCGGTGTCATTCCCGGCCAGAGGCCGGTCGGCGCCGTAGCCCACGGAGTCCAGCGCCGCGTTCGGCACGCCGCGCGCCGCCAGCGCCGCGGCCACAACCTCGGCCCTTCGCTGGCTCAGCGCCCTGTTGCTCTCGGGGTTGCCGGTGGCATCGGTGTGCCCGCCCAGCTCCAGCTCCAGCCCGGCTTCGGCGCAGGCCAGCGCCACAGCGGCCACCCGGTTGACCGCGCGGAACGAGGCCGCATCGAGCCGGAACGCGCCGGTCACGAAGCCGATGCCGCCTTGGGCCAGCGCCTCGGTGGTGGCGGCGTTGCAGCCGTCCACCGTTGTCTCGATCCCCTCCACCACCGGCAGCCATACCCCGCCGGACAGCCGCTGATCGGTGCCCAGCGCGGGGTTTGCCCGCCGGTCGCCCTCTACGCCCTCGGGCGTGGCCACGGCGAGCGTGACCGCGCCGCCCAGCGCCTCGGCCAGCCGCGCCTCCAGCAGGTCGCCGTCCACGCCCGGGCTGGCGGTGATATTGGCGCTCACCTCTCCGCCCTCGTCGAGCCGCAGCTCTGCGGCCTCAAGGTCAGCCATCCAAGGCGCCAGTGCGGCGAGCGCCGCCTGCATCGCCTCGGCGCCGCTGTCGTCCTCGCGGCTCTGGCCGGGCGTGCCCTCCAGCCTGTCCAGCCCCACCAGTCCGGCAATCTCGGGCGGGGTCAACCCGGCGGGAAGCTTGCCACTCAGCGCGCCGCCCCCGGCCACGCTGTAGGAAAAGGTGAAGGCGGGCGGCGTGCCGTCATCCACGAGGTCGAGTGCCAGCATGGGCGAAAAGCCGTCTGGCAGGGCAGTGAGCGCGGCCTCGGCCTCGGCGGCGGCCTCCGGGTCATCGGCCTCGCCTTCCAGCTCCACCACGCCCGTGCGGATCGTGACGCGCCCGGTGTTCAGCACCGAAAGCGCGGCGAGGCCGGGGGGCACCGCATCGGCAAAGCCATGGGCCTCGCCGCCGATCCGGGCAACGGCAATCTCGCCCGTCTCCAGCGCCTCAACCCCTGCGGCGGCGGCATAGTCGAAGCCTTCCAGCACCGCGGGCACCTTGCCCGACGCGCGCCAGGCGCCCTCCACCGTTTTCTGCACTTCCAGCGCGAAGGGCGCGCCGTCGTCTTCCACGTCAATTTGCACCGACAAGGGCAGGCTTCCGGTCACCGGGGCCAGGGCTGCCTCGGCCTCGGCGGCCTCCTCGGGCGTCGGTGCGAGCGCCACGAAGGACAGGCCCTCGGCCCCCAGCTCCACCTCCGCGGTCTTCATCGGGGCCACGGCGCGCAAGGCGGCGCGGGCGGCGAGGGTGAAGCCCTCTTCCTCCCCGCCGATCCGGGCCACGGCCAGTTCGCCCCGCGGGGCCTGCCCGGCGAGCGCGGCGAGGTCATCCTCGGCCATGGCGGCGGGCAGCTTGCCGGAGGCCTGAAGCCCGCTCGTAGACTTGCGCAGGCTGAGCGAGAAGGGCTTGCCATCGTCGTTCAGCTCCAGCTCCACCAGCGGGGTTACGCCCTCCGGCAGCCCGTCCAGCTCGGCCCGGGCCGCGGCGGCGGCGTCTGGGTTGGCCGCAAGGCCGGTCAGCGCCAGCGTCTGGCCCTCGATCCGCAGGCGCCCGCGCATCAGCTGCGCCAGCGCCGCCATGCCCGCTTGGGCCATGCCGGCAAAATCCGCCTCGCCCTGGCCGATCCGGGCCACGGTGATATCGCCCGCCACCGGCGCGCCAAAGGCGGTGTCGAGATCCAGCGGGTCGACCGCGAGCGGCAGCTTGCCACCCTGCCATGTCGCGTTGCCATCCTCGGCCTCGATGTCGAGTGCGAAGGGCTTGCCATCGTCGAGCGTGGTGATCTCCACCTCCGCCGTCCAGCCCTCGGGCAGGGCAAAGAGTGGCGCCTCCGCGGCGGCCTGGGCATCGGGCGCCTCGGCCTCGCCGCTCAGGCGGATCACCTGCCCCTCCAGCGCAACCTCGCCGCGCAGCAGCGGGGCCAGGGCTGCCGGGGCGGCAAGGGCGGCCTCGCCCCAACCTTCCGGCGCGCCTGCGGCCAGCGTAAGCCCGCCCGCCGCCTCGGCGCCGATGTCCTCGGCGAGGGCCTCGCGCAGCGTCTCCGTGGGCACGTTGCCCTCCCAGACCGGCCCGCCGGGGCCCTTGGCGCCGCGCAGGGTGAAGGGGGCGGCAACCGGCAGTATCCGGGCCTCGGAGCGCACCACGCGGCGGCCGGGCACCCTGTCGAGCGCGGCCATGACCCGGGCATGCTCCGCCTCGCCATCGGCAATGCCGGAGAGCACGATGTCGCGGCCCCGGGCCCGGGCCTCAAGCCCGTGGACAGAGCCTTGCACGGCGGCAGCCGCCTGTTCGTTTACACGGTCTTCGATGGAATGGGCCGGACGTGCCCCGGCATAGAGCCCCAGCACGAGCACGCCGCCTACCAGAATTGCTCCGCCCAAGAGCCTGCGCACGTTTCAAAATCTCCCGGTTCTCAAATCTACGCCTCGGCGTGGCCGCATGGTGCCCGATGGCCGCCCCCGAGTGCAAGGCCAAAGCCCACGCCGGGCTGGCCCCAGGGCCCCTGCCGGGCAAGCGCCGCGCGTCACCTGGAGGTAGATCATCCCCTCTTCCAGACCGTTCTTCGCAATCAGCTCGCGGTGAATGCCCAGCAGCTCCTCCTCGGTGCAGGGCGG
>NZ_QTNQ01000055.1 GCF_018424695.1 Vannielia litorea | reverse complement strand
GTGTGGGGGAGGCGTGGTGCCCTCAGTCTTCGAGGGAGGGGAAGAGGGCGAGCCCTTCGAGGCCGGGAAGGTCGTCGCGCCCCCCGGAAATCACCTGTTTCAGTCTGGGGCTGAGGCCCAGATAGAAGAGAAACCACAGCGCCGCGAGAGACAGGGCGAAGGTGAGGAGCACAACCAGGGGCGCGAGGCCGAGCGGGATGATGTGCCCATGGGGCATCGCCACGACGGTAGCGGCCGCGAGCCCGACGCAGACGAGGCCGATGGCGAGGTAGCGACGGTTCTGGCGACGGGTCACATGATGCCTCCTTGCTTGGAGCCGCACGGTCAGGCGGACAAGGCCCAATCCCAGTAGAGTTCGCGGGCGCGGCGGGTGACGGGCCCGTGCTGGTAGTGGGTGCCATCGAATTCGGTGACCGGTGTGATCTTCATCAGGTTGCCTGACAGGAACACCTCGTCCGCCGCGCGGAAGTCATCGAAACTGAGCACGCATTCATGCACCTCCACCCCATCTGCGCGGAGGTTGGAGATGTGCCGCGCCCGGGTGATGCCCGACAGGAAGGTGCCGTTGGCGATGGGGGTGAACACCTCGCCATCCTTGACCATGAAGGCATTGGCGGTGGCGCTTTCGGCCACGTTGCCCATGACATCGGCCACCAGCGCGTTGTCGTAGCCTTTGCGCTTGGCCTCGGCCAGCATCCGCGCGTTGTTGGGGTAGAGGCAGCCTGCCTTGGCGTTGCACACCGCGCTTTCGATCACCGGCCGGCGGAACTGGGTGGTTGTGAGCCGGACGGTGGCCTCGGGCGGGGCCATGGGCACCTCTTCGAGGCACAGCGCAAAGCCCGCGTCGGCCTCGGCGGGGAGGATGCCCATGTGGCCGCTCTCGATGCCCCAATACATCGGGCGGATGTAGACGGCGGCCTCCTTGGGGTAGAGCTTCAGCCCCTCCCAGGCGATCTCGAGCATCTCCTCGGTCGTCAGCGTGGGGCGGATCATCAGCGCCTCTGCCGAGCGGTTCACGCGGGCGAGGTGCGCCACCAGGTCGGGCGCAATGCCGTCGACGTAGCGGGCGCCGTCAAACACCGTTGTCCCGAGCCATGCGCCATGATCAGCGGCGCGCATGATCATCACGTCGCCTTCGTTCCAGGTGCCGTTGTAATAGGTGCGGATGTTGGTTCCGGTTGCCATGGCGGGCCTCCCTCTTGCGGCGCGACCCTAGGGGCGGCGCGCGGGGAGGTCCAGAGGGGGCGGAAAGAAGAGGCCCCCCGGGCCGGGGATGGACCGGGGGGCAATGAGCGGAATGGCTCCGGGGGACAGGAGTGCGGTCGCTCTATCCCGGGGCGGTGCCGGCAGGCGGCGGGGTGCCGCGACCGGTACGAGGGGCCGCCTCGGGGCGTGGGCTGCGGCCAGAGGGGCAGGCCTTCAACCCTCGGGTGAGACCCTAGGGGCGGATTGACTCCATCGGATGACAGGGGTGTGACGGTTGCATGACAGCCGCACCGCCGCTCAGCCCGTTGCGCGGGCCTCGGCAAGAAGCGCCTCCACGTCGAGCGGGCGGGTTACCATTTTGAGGCCGCCGCCCGCATCGCGCGGCCACTCTGCCTCGGGGTGGTCCCGGTAGAGCTCGACGCCGTTCTCGTCGGGGTCGCGCAGGTAGAGCGCCTCGGAGACGCCATGGTCGGAGGCACCATCCAGCCGGATGCCTGCCTCGGTCACGCGGCGCAGGGCATCGGCGAGCGCGGTGCGGTCGGGATAGAGGATGGCGGTGTGGAACAGGCCAGTGTGATGCGGCGGCGGCGGGGTGCTGCCCTTGCTGGCCCAGGTGTTCAGGCCGATGTGGTGGTGGTAGCCACCCGCCGAAAGGAAGGCGGCCTCGGTCCCGTAGCGCTGGGTGACCTCGAAGCCGAGTACGCCGGAATAGAAGCCGATGGCGCGCTCGAGGTCGGCCACCTTCAGGTGGATATGGCCGATGCGGGTGGCCGAGTGGATGGGTTCGGACATGGGATGCTCCATTTGTTGCTTGGAGCCGATATGGGGAAATGCGCAAATTTGCGCAATTCATCACGATGCTGGATTGAATGTGCAAGATCGCATCACAAGCCGAGCCCAGAAGCTGCCTGAGAGGCGTGAAGCGCGCGAAAGAGCATTAATCCTCAAGGATCTCACCGAATCGGAGCAAACTTCACCCTGAGTTGAACCGGCCTGTGCCAAGACAGTGAGAGGAGACCACCATGGACGAAATCCTGGCGACATTGATGGCGTTGACGGCGACCGAGCCGGACGGGGCGTATTTTGACGCGCTGCTTGCCAATGGCCAAGGCGCACAGGTTGAGGTCACCCACTGCCGCGATCCGCTGGCCATGACGGAGATCGTGGGCGAGACGGTGCTTTGTGGCACCGTGACCGTGCCCGAAGACCACGACGCGCCGGACAACGGACAGGTGGTGGATCTGGCCTTCGCCATTCTGCGGGCCGACACCAGCTACCCCGCCGCAGACCCTGTGGTTTACCTCCATGGCGGGCCGGGGATTGGCGCAGTCGGCGGGGGGCTTGGCTTCATGGCTGACAAGTTCGGCCCGTTCCGGGCCACCCGCGACGTGGTGCTGTTTGACCAGCGGGCGGCGGGGATCTCTTCGGGGAGCGTGGCCTGCCGGGAGCAGATCAACATGAACGTTGCAGGCGTTGCCATGCGCGAGATCATCGGGCTCGACCTCGATGCCGACGGCAACCCGGTGGTGACGCCTTTCCTCGAAAACTGCCTGGAGGAGATCCAGGCCGATGGCACTGACCTGAGCAAGTACAACAGTCGCCAAAACGCGCTTGACGTGCCCTATGTGCTCACCGCTCTGGGCTACGAAAGCTGGAACCTCTACGGAATCTCCTATGGCACCAAGCTGACCATGGAGGTGATGCGCAGCGCGCCCGAGGGCACGCGAGCCGCAGTGATCGACGGGGTCGCGCCACCGTGGATCAAGCTTTATGACACTCTGGGCCTGCCGATGGCGGAATCGATGGAGCGGCTGGTGCAGGACTGCGCCGCCGAGCCCGCCTGCGCCGAGGCTTACCCCGAGCTTGGCAGGGTGCTGGCGGAGGTGCTGGCCAAGACGAAGGCCGGGGAGCTGGTGATGGATGGCACCACCATTCCGGCCAATTTTGTCGGCGGACTGTTCAACGAGCGCAACACCTTCCACCACCCCAACAGCATCACCGCCTACTTTCCCGCGATTATCTATGAGCTGCACCGGGGCGGCGAAGCCCCAACGCTGGAGATGGTCGCCGGGGACTGGGGCTTCAACCGGCCCGGCCAGACCGCGGCAGATGTGTTGGCGGCGCGCAAGGATGCGCTGACCGAGACGCAGCACAAGCTGCTCGGCCTTGCGCTGAAGGATGCCGAGATTATTGCCGCGGCGGAGTCCTCCCTGGGCGTGGCGGTGGCAGAGCTGCGCGGCCAGCTCCACCGCGACAAGGCGTTGGGGCCGATGCCGGGGCTCTTCGATGCCGAGCTCTCGGCGGCGCTGCCGGGCCGGGTGACGACGCAGGAGGAAGGCCGGGCACTGCTGCGCGACTACGCTGCCCTGCGGAGCGGCAC
This sequence comes from Vannielia litorea, assembly GCF_018424695.1. Lineage (GTDB taxonomy): Bacteria > Pseudomonadota > Alphaproteobacteria > Rhodobacterales > Rhodobacteraceae > Vannielia > Vannielia litorea_A. The sequence continues at coordinate 25,404 of NZ_QTNQ01000055.1, read as the reverse complement.
GCCCTCACGTGGGCGGCTCTCCGACTTCGTGCGCGCCCACTTCGACGGGCCGGTGCTGGCGCGGCTCCTGGCGATCGTCGATGCGATGACGGAGGCGGAGGTGGCGGCGGTCTTTGCCTTCGTGGCCGAGGAGGTGCAGACCCATACGCTGGAGTTTCAGCAGAACTCCATCGACCTGATGCTTTACGCCTGCCAGGAGGACATGCCGTTTAACAGCCGCGAGGGCTACGACGCGACCACCGCCGCCCTCCCCTACGATACCTCTGGCTTTTACGACGACTCGGCGCTGCTGGTTTACGGCACCTGCCAGGCCTTCGAGCCGGTGCCGCGGGAGGGCTGGCACGAGGTGGTGGAGAGCGACATTCCGACCGTCTCGATCGGCTCGGGTTGGGATATTCAGACGGCGGCGAGCTGGGCCGAAGAGGCGGTGCGGGGGCTGACCAACGCGCAGCATTTCTTCATCGCCGAGGCCGGGCACGGCGCATTGGCCTATGCCGATTGCGTGGGCGACATGACCGCGGCCTTCATCAACGACCCCACCCGGCAGCTGGATGACAGCTGCGAAAAGGAGCGCGCGGTGGGGCCGTTCTACATTGCGCCCTGGGTCGCGACTGAGGCGGCGGAGTAGCGCGGCTTGCCGCAACGGCATGATGTGCCGCTTGGGTGGTGATTCCAACTGGACACGGGCCCGCCTCTCGGCCATTTTCAAGCGCGATGGTGCCCGGCCCCAACAGGCCGGCTGAAAAGGGAACGCGGTGCGGGCGACAAGCCCAACTCCGCGACTGCCCCCGCAACTGTGAGCGGTGAGCGACCCCGACGAACGCCACTGGACGAGATGTCCGGGAAGGTTCGGGGAAGCGATGACCCGCAAGTCAGGAGACCTGCCATCTCCGGTGCGTGGCCCACGCACCGCAGTCACCCTAAGACCTGGGCGGGGTGCCCTGGGACGGAGAGACGAGATGGACCGCCAAGGCCCTGATACATCGCCGACCGCCGCCAGCGCCCGCCCCCTTGCGCGGAGGGCGCGATGCTTCTGGAACGCACGATATCCCAACTCGATACAGGCCCGATGCCACCCGATGAGGCGTGGCAGCTTGGCCAGCTAGGCTACATGCAATGGCTCGCCGGTCTGCCTGGTGGCGTGGATTATCGCCATGCCGCGCTGGAGGCCTATGCGCGCGCCCTGCCGTTTTCCGGGCATTCGCTCGCGGTGGAGGCTTTTTGCAGCCTGCTTCAGGCCTCTGCGGATAATCCGCTGACGCTGCTTCCGCTTGCCCTGCCACCGAACCGGCGGCGCGGCGGCGCGGCCGCGCGTCGGGCCCGGCGCCTGCCTCTCTGACATGTCTCTACGGTCGCGCAGCGCGCGGCCAGGCCGAGGACCATTGCAACGGGCCGCCGCGCGCGGCCCGTGAGGCTCGGCGTTTTCCAACGATGGTCGTGGACGGATCGCAGGAAAGGACTGATCCATGAGTGAGAACCAACTGACGAAGCGGCTCGATGCGGGGCCGGTGATTTGCGCCGAGGGCTTTCTCTTCGAGCTGGAGCGGCGCGGCTACCTGACGGCGGGCGAGTTTGTGCCCGAGGTGGCGCTGGACCACCCGGAGGCGCTGGGCGCGCTGCACATCGATTTTCAGCGCGCGGGCAGCGATATCGTCGAGGCCTTCACCTACAACGGGCACCGCGAGAAGATGCGGGTGATCGGCAAGGAAGACCTGCTGGAGCCGCTGAACCGTGCGGCGCTGCGGATTGCCCGCGAGGTGGCCAACCGGAAGCGGGGCAACCTGATGGCCGGCAACATCTCGAACACCAACATCTGGGCGCCCGATGACGCGGCGAAGCAGGCCGAGGTGCGCGGCATGTTCGAGGAAATGGTCGGCTGGGCCGTGGAGGAAGGGGCGGACATGATCGTTTGCGAGACCTTCTACTACGCCGGCGAGGCGCTCTGCGCGCTGGAGGTGGCCAAAGCCTCGGGCCTGCCGGTGGTGGTGACGCTGGCGCCGATGGCGGGCGAGGAGATGCGCGACGGGCGCGGAATTGTGGAGACGTGTCAGGCACTTGAACAGGGCGGCGCCGACGTGGTGGGGCTGAACTGCTTCCGCGGGCCGGACACGATGATGCCTTGGCTGCGAGAGATTCGGGGGGCGGTTTCTTGTCATGTGGGGGCTTTGCCGGTGCCGTTTCGGACGACGGAGGGTGAGCCTACGTTCTTCAATTTGAAGGATAATAACGGCTGCACCTGCCCGGCGCCGCATGGGCGGGCGTTTCCGACGGCGCTCGACCCGATGTTCTGCAACCGCTACGAGATCGGGGCGTTCGCGCGGGAGGCCCATGAGATGGGGGTGAACTACCTAGGCGTCTGCTGCGGCGCGAGCCCGATGCACATCCGGGAAGTGGCTGAAAACGTGGGGCTTTCCACGGAGGCGAGCCGCTACTCGGAGCGGATGGAAAACCACTTCATGTATGGCTCCAACGCGCGGCTGCCGGAGCACATCAAGGCGCTGGGCGAAACCGCCTGACGGCACGGCGCCCGGCGGGGGAAGACCCGCCGGGCGATCTTCCGGCCGTTCGTCGGCGGGGTGGACGGGGCGTTAAGGAGTTTGCCCGGAAGGGGGAAAGGGGTGAAAAAGCAGGGGGGCACAAGTGATGCACAACCCATGCACAACCTATGCATACTCGGTTTTTGCACAGAAGAGGGGTGTAGGGTGGTTAATGGTGCGGGGCGGTGGGGTGTTGTGCCACACCAAAGCGCTCAGCGACAATGCGCGGGCTGACCTATTTCTCTTTTGAATGATGGCATCCTGTTGCCACCGCTGAACTTAAGTACTTAACTTGAATTTTCATCGCACCCATGGCCGACCGCCGCGATCCGAAGGACATACTCTTGAGCACCAAAACACCGAAAGGTTTTACCTCTCATAGGCCACACGTCCCTCGGCAAAGTAAGCAGCGGCCTGTTTCGTCCTTCTATAGATCGCCATTGATATCTTGGCGGTACTTACGACGTTGCTGCCCGTTAGGTCAAACACTGTACGATAGAGATCCAATCCCAGCTCATGAAACAATGATTTAGTGTCTGTCTCAACCCGAATCCTTGCTTCTTGGTTGAGCGTGGTTTCAGGGGAGGATATGTCCAGCAACTTAGCCTCAGACATAAACTGCCTCAATTTCCAATAGGCATTGTGAAGGGCTTGGCTATTAAAAACCATATTCTTGATGCGTTCCTCCAGCGCATCGAAGACCTCACCCTTCCCTTGCAATTCAATCCTTCCTGGGGACGCATACTCGACCCTCTTCAAGTCGTAGCGTTCGGCTTTGGGCAGGTTTTCGAGTAACTCACTGAACAACTTCACATAACTTCCTCCTCCCTGCAAAGTCTGGCCCTTGAAAGCTTTGCCAATTTTGTCTTTTTCGCCTTCAGAAATAGTCGATGAACTTAGCTTGTTGATAGACTCTTCAAAGGCATAAAGGTCGCGGTACTTTCTGGAGAAGCTACCAAAATCCTCCATCTCCCAGTTGCCATCAATGAAGAGCGTTTCCAAGGCGGAATAGGTTGTCTCCATTTCTCGGTAAGAGTGAGTATGGCTTGATGAGAAAAACTGAGCGTCTGGCAGCATGTCGTCCGTTATCTCGCTGCGGAACTCCCTTACCTTAACCGTGCTATTGCCTATCTCGTCTGCCGGCATCCACCAGAAGTTTCTGTTGGGCGCTGAGACGAAAAGAAACCTAAGATCATTTTCCTCCCGAAAGTATCGCTTTAAAAGCTTCGGGGTGACGCTAACCAGAAGATAGCCTTCAACGTATCCAACTTCGGATGGAAGTGCTGAGGCTACAAAATACGTCCTTCCGCTCTTATATAGAATAACGATCGGCTCAATGAACTCAAAGAGCACCGTTTCAAAGGAAAGGTTCTTTGTCTTTGATTTCTTCGCTTTGGACTTAGTGGGCATCATTCAAAGCCTGTTTCAGGTCTTCGGCATTATCGTGAAGCGACAAGACTGACGTGTACGGGTCAAAATCAGCGTAGGGCCACCAGTCGATATGGCCAGTACCGACCTCTTTGCTCGGCCCTGCGCCTGGAGGTATTTCAAGTAGGCTTATCTTGAATTTCTTAAAGAAGGCTGTGCGTTTTGCCGCCAATACATCGGGCACGGCGCCGGCTTTAAACAGTGAAACGCTCTTCGCTCGGCACTCACCGGCATTTCCAGTTGGCTTTCCTAACTTGTGGTGTGAAAAGAAATTCTTGGGATCGCCATCCGGGAACTGAAAAAACCGACAGACACTCTTCAATTGACGGTCGGCGGCGTCATCTGGTGGACACTGGTCAGGAAGGTCTTCTTGGTAGGTCATAAATAGTCACTAACTGTTTGTTTAGTCCTTATAAGACGGCAAGCTGAATATCTACAGTGATTTTGACGCAGGCTGTGAGATCGCCTTTGATTTGTGATTAAGATCACTCGGCACGGTGTCCAAGGGTCAGCGTCACGCTGCGGTGTCAACTGCTCCAATCGCATCACTAGTATTGCGTTTGTGGGGAGTTCACCCGCGACCCCTCAACTCCGCACCAGCCCCACAATCTCATAGGTCCGCTCCAGCACCGGGGCGGCGATCTCCCGTGCGCGGTCGCGGCCAACGCCCAATAGCCGGTCGATCTCTGCCGGGTCGGCCATCAGGCGGCGCATTTCGTCGCTGATCGGCGCGAGTTTCTCCACGGCGAGGTCGGCCAGTGCCGGTTTGAACTGGCCCCAGCCTGCGCCGGCGTATTCGGCGATCACCGACTCCTGGGTGCCGCCTGACAGAGAGGCGTAGATGTCGACGAGGTTTTTGGCTTCGGGGCGGTCCTTCAGGCCGTCGGGGCTCTCGGGCAGGGGGGCCGGGTCGGTGCGGGCCTTTTTGAACTTCTTGGCGATGGTGTCGGCGTCGTCGAGCATGTTGATGCGTTCCATGTCGCTTTCGCCGGACTTGGACATCTTCTTGGAGCCGTCGCGCAGGTTCATCACCCGCATGCCGGGGCCTTCGATCACCGGTTCGGTCATCGGGAAGAAATCCACCTTGTAGTCGTGGTTGAACTTGGCGGCGATGTCGCGGGTCAGCTCGACGTGCTGCTTCTGGTCCTCGCCCACAGGGACGTGGGTGGCGTGGTAGAGCAGGATGTCGGCGGCCATCAGCGAGGGGTAGGCGTAGAGGCCGAGGGAGACCTTCTCGGCGTTGCTCCCGGCCTTCTCCTTGAACTGGGTCATCCGGTTCATCCAGCCGACGCGGGCGACGCAGTTGAAGATCCAGGCCAGCTCGGCGTGCTCGGGCACCTGGCTCTGGTTGAAGAGGATGGACTTGGAGGGGTCGATGCCCGAGGCGAGCATGCCGGCGGCGACCTCATGGGTGGCCTTGCGCAGCTCTGCCGGGTCTTGCCAGACGGTGATGGCGTGGAGGTCGACGACGCAGTAGATGCTCTCGGTCCCCTCCTCCTGCATCTCGACCCAGCGCTTGATGGCGCCGAGGTAGTTGCCGAGCGTCAGCCCGCCGGAGGGCTTGATGCCGGAGAAGACGCGGGGGGTGAAGGTGGTGTCGGCCATGGATGCCTCGTCTGGTCAAATCTGCCCTGCTCGCTTACCCACGGGGGCGGGAAACATCAACAGAGAGCCTGATATGGACTGGGATCACAATGCATCGCCCTTCAACGCCGTGCCGCCGGTGGTGCTGGCGCTTGTCGGGCTGATGGGGGCGGTGGAGCTGTGGTTCATGATTAGCCAGGCGGGTATCGTGGGCAACACGCGGGGGGGCGACGATGCGCGGATCTTCGCGTTGCAGCGGTTTGCGTTTTCGGGCGAGATCATGAGCCTGATAGTGGAGCGGGGGGAGTATCCGGCAAGCCAGCTGATGCGGATCGTGACCTATCCGTTCGTGCATGGCGGGTTCACGCATATGCTGTTTGCCGCGGTGTTCACGCTGGCGCTGGGCAAGATGGTGGGCGACATTCTGGGGCAGGTGGCGGTGGCCGTGCTGTTCTTTGCCGGGACGGTGGCGGGGGCGCTGGCGTTTTGGATGCTCGCGCCCGGCGGGGCGCTTTTTGGCGCGTTTCCGGGGGCTTATGCGCTGATTGGCGGCTATACCTATATCATGTGGGTGCACTACGGGCACATGGGGGAGAGCCAGTATCGGGCCTTTGCGCTCATCGGGGTGCTGCTGGTGTTTCAGCTCGTGTTCGGGGTGCTTTTTGGCGCGGGGAACGACTGGATCGGGGATATCGGCGGGTTTCTGGCCGGGCTGTTCCTGAGTGTGCCGCTGGCGCCGGGGGGCTGGCAGCGGCTGATCGCGCGGCTGCGGCGACGGTGACTTGACCGCGCGCTGGGGCGGGGCCATGGTCCGCGCGAAAAGGAGATTTGCCCATGCCCGGACCCTATGAGACCCGCCTTGCAGAGCTTGGCGTTACCCTGCCCGAAGCCAGCGCCCCGGCGGCCAATTACGTGCCCTACGTCGAAGAGGGCGGGCTGCTTTATGTCAGCGGCCAGATCTCGATGGAAAATGGCGAGATGATCAAGGGCAAGCTGGGTGACGACATGGATGTGGCGGCGGGTGTCGCGGCGGCCAAGGTCTGCGCGGTGAACCTGCTGGCGCAGGTGAAGGCGGCCTGCGGCGGCGATCTCGACAAGCTGGAGCGCGTGGTGAAGCTGACGGCCTTCGTGAACTCCACGGCCAATTTCGGCGAGCAGCCGAAGGTGGTGAACGGCGCCTCCGACTTCCTCGTGGAAGCACTGGGTGACGCGGGCCGCCATGCGCGCTCGGCCGTCAGCGCGGCCTCCTTGCCCTTTGGCGTGGCGGTGGAGATCGAGGGGATATTCAAGCTGAAATGAGGCTCGACCCGGCCTTCCTCGTCCGCCCGCTTGCGCATCGCGGTTACCATGATCGCGCCGCCGGGCGGGTGGAAAACTCGCGCGCCGCTTTCGAGGCGGCGATTGCGGCGGGCTACGGGATCGAGCTGGATGTGCAGCCGTCCAAGGATGGCGTGCCGATGGTGTTCCACGATTACGCGCTCAGCCGCCTGACGGGTGAGACCGGGCCGGTGGCGCAGCGGACGGCGGAAGAACTGGGGCAGATCATGCTCACCGGTGGCGGTGAGGGGGTTCCGACGCTGGCGGAGGTGCTTCGGCTGGTGGACGGGCAGGTGCCGCTGCTCATCGAGATAAAGGACCAGGACGGGGCGCTTGGCCCGGATGTGGGGACGCTCGAACAGGCTGTGGCGGAGGTGATGGCGGGCTACGGCGGGCCGGTGGCGGTGATGAGCTTCAACCCGCATTCCGTGGCTGCGATGGCGGGGCTGATGCCCGATGTGCCACGCGGGCTGGTGACGGATGATTACCGCCCCGAGGATTGGGAGCTGGTGCCCGAAGCGCGGCGGGCCGAGTTGCGGGCGATACCCGATTACGACCGGGTGGGGGCCTGCTTCATCAGCCACCGGCACGGCGCGCTGGGCGATGCGCGGGTGGCGGAGTTGAAGGCGCAGGGTGCCGAAATTCTGTGCTGGACGATCCGCTCCGAGGCGGAAGAGGCGAAGGCCCGCGAGGTTGCCGCCAATGTGACCTTTGAGGGCTACGCCGTCGCTTGACGCCGCGGCGCGGCGGGCCAAGTCTGGCGTGGCTATGGATGGCAGCTCGGAAATTTCCATTGAAACGGTGGACAGCCTCGGCGCGGTGACGCCGGAGGCCTGGGATGCCTGTGCCGCGCCGGGAGAGGGGCGGCCGGGAGACCCGTTCGTGACCTATCGGTTTTTGAAGGCGTTGGAAGACAGCGGCTCGGTGGGCGGGCGGTCTGGCTGGCAGCCGACCTATCTGCTGGCGCGGGCGGGCGAAGAACTGATCGCGACCGCGCCGATGTATGCCAAGTTTCACAGCCAGGGCGAATACGTGTTCGACCACTCATGGGCCCATGCCTATGAGCGGGCCGGAGGCGAGTATTACCCGAAATTGCAGATCGCGGCGCCGTTCACGCCGGTGCCTGGACGGCGCTTTCTGGTGAAGCCCGGTTGGGAACGGATCGGGATGAGCGCGCTGGTGCAGGGCGCGGTGCAGGTGGCGGCGCAGGCCGGGCTTTCGGGCGTGCACGCGACGTTTTGCACCGAGGCGGAGGCCGAGGCGGGGGCGCAGATGGGGCTGATGCACCGGAGGGGGCAGCAGTTTCATTGGGAGAACCGGGGATATGCCGACTTCGAAGGCTTTCTGGCCGATCTGAGCAGCCGCAAACGCAAGATGATCCGCAAGGAACGGCGGCAGGCGCAGGGGTTTGGCGGGCGGATCCTGCGACTGACGGGAGAGGACATTCAGCCCGAGCATTGGGATGCCTTCTGGCGGTTTTACCAGGACACCGGGGCGCGCAAATGGGGCTCGCCCTACCTGACGCGGGCGTTCTTTGACGAGGTGCAGGCGCATATGCGCGACGACGTGCTGCTGGTGCTGGCCGAGCGCGAGGGCGAATGGGTTGCGGGCGCGCTGAACTTCATCGGGCGCGACGCGCTTTTTGGACGCTATTGGGGCTGCTCCGAACACCACCCCTGCCTGCATTTCGAGCTGTGCTACTATGTGGCCATCGAGGAGGCGATTGCGCGGGGGCTCTCGCGCGTGGAGGCCGGGGCGCAGGGCGAGCACAAGCTGGCGCGGGGCTACCTGCCGAAAGAGACGCATTCGCTGCATTGGGTGGCCGACGAGGGCTTTCGCCGGGCGATCGCGCAGTTTCTGGACGAGGAGGCGCGTGCGGTGGATTACGAGATCGAGGTGCTGACGGGCTACGGGCCGTTCAAGCGCGAGCATCGGGAGGAGCAGGATTGACGCTGGAAGAGTTGCAGGCTGCGGGCTGGGAGAAGGACGGGGAGGTTCTGGCAAAGACCTTCAAGTTCAAGAATTTCTCGGAGGCCTTCGGCTGGATGACGCGGGTGGCGCTGGCGGCTGAGAAGGCGGACCATCATCCGGATTGGTCGAACTCGTGGAACCGGGTGGACGTGCGGCTGACGACGCATTCTGAGAAGGCGCTGACAGAGAAGGATATGAAGCTGGCGTCTGTGATGGAGCGGTTGGCGGACTGAGGTAACCCTTAAGTTTTCCAGACCGGTCTGTTTGCCCAGTCCTTCGGGAAACCCATAGAATGCAAGTTCTCAGGCGGTTGAGTGTGGAGCAGGTCCAATAATCTATCACGGAAACTGCTGTCCGTGCGCTGCCGCTCCATCAAGTGCAACAGCACAACGAGCACATTGTAGATCTTGTTGTCACTCACCTGCCGGCCTCGAGCATCCTGTGCGTACAATAGATCGGACTTGAAACGCTTGATCTTGGGAAGCCGTTTGACAGTTCGTCTGTTCCACAGTCTGCCGTGATGTGCGCAGATGTTTCGCACGTAGGCCAATACCTGAAGTACGCTCTCTACGATCTCCTTGGTGGGGAGCCCGAGATCGTGGCCTAACTTGGACTTAATGGAATTGTCCTTGGTCGCTTGGACCCACTTGGACAGCTCGCCGAAGGTCATGAGTTCAGTGGCAGCCCACAGTGGCGGTGAATAGGGCTGAGAATACTTGGCCTTATAGTGCAGGATGAAGGTCTCTTCGGACTTCTCCACTGACCGGGCCAAACGTACGAGTTGCTCGGCGTGGTTCAGGCCCCCTTCATATAGCTTGTGATCCAGGTGAGCGTGGGAGCCATGTGCATGAGACATATAATAGGTCCATCGTGATCTCACATGGACCTCAATGCGCTCGATGGTTTCGAGGGTAAGCACTCTCAGCCTTCTATCAAACACATACAATTCAGCGACCTGAGCGAATGTTGTTCCCTCAACGAAAGCCTTGCTTCTTGCATAACCCGGCTTTGGAGGTGCCTCAAACGGCAGCCAGTAAGCACTAAGCCTGTAGTAACCGACAGTTTCTAACCATTGTTTGGTCTCCTCAGCGCTTTCAACGACCATTCCTCGTTGAGTGAGTAGGCTAAGCTGCTGCTCGATGCTGGTGGGGAGTTTTGAGAACTGCAATCTCTAACTTCGGACCCATAAAAATAAGTAACCCCCCGGTGTTGAGCTCGGTCTTGCGACCGGTCGCCTGGGGGGTGTTGTTGCTTATGAAGTAGGTTTCTGGTCGCAATAAGTCAACGAGAAACCGAAGGTGTCGGTTAATAGTCAACTAACGACGACCACAATTCGACAGAGAGTCTCAGAGCTCGTCGAAGAGCGCAGGCGCCGCCGAGACGGAGCATTCGCCGGGGCCGCCTTCGAGGTTGAAGGTGGTCACGACGTTGTCGTGCAGCACCATGGCGTAGCGCAGCGAGCGGTTGATCAGCCCGGCGGGCGGGGCGGTGAAGCTCATGCCGATTTCCTTGGTGAAGGTGCCTTCCGGGTCGCCCAGCATATGAATGCCGGCCTCGGTTGCGCCGGTCTCCTTGCCCCAGGCGTCGAGCACGAAGGGATCGTTGACGGTGACGCAGATCACCTCGGCCACGCCCTTTTCCTTCAGGGTGTCCATGTTCTCGATGTAGCTCGGCACGTGCTGGGTGGAGCAGACGCCGGTATAGGCGCCGGGCAGGCCGAAGATGATCACCTTCTTGCCGGTGGTGATGTCTTTCAGCGCGATTTGCTCCGGCCCTTCGGCGCCCATCCGCACGAAAGTTGCCGAAGGGATCGTGTCTCCCACCGAGATTTGCATGATCTTCTCCCTTTATCTATTTGCTGTTCGCGTGGTTCGCTTCATGAAATGCCGCGAACGTGCGGAAAGGCAAGGGAGGTCGGGCATGGATATCGTGGTTGTCGGGGCTGGGCAGGCGGGATCGTCGCTGGTGAGCAAGCTGAGGGCGCTGGGCCACGAGGGTGGGATTACCCTGATCGGCGAAGAGCCGGTGGTGCCCTATCAGCGCCCGCCGCTCTCCAAGGCCTATTTGCTGGGCGACATGGAGCTTGAGCGGCTCTACCTGCGCTCCGAGGAGTATTACGCCGAGCAGAACATCACGCTGAAGCTGGGCGCCCCGGTGACCGGGATCGACCGGGAGCACAAGGAGTTGCACCTCGGCGAGGAGCGGTTGAAGTACGACCTGCTGGCGCTGACCACCGGCTCCGCGCCGCGCCGCCTGCCGGCGGCGATTGGCGGTGATCTGGGCGGGGTGTTCACCGTGCGGACGCTGGCCGATATCGACCGGATGCAGCCGGAGCTGGGCGCGGGAAAGAAGGCGCTGATCATCGGTGGCGGCTACATCGGGCTGGAGGCGGCGGCGGTCTGCGCCAAGCTGGGGCTGGATGTGACGCTGGTGGAGATGGCCGACCGGATCCTGCAGCGGGTCGCGGCGCCGCAGACCTCGGATTACTTCCGCGCGCTGCATGAGGATCACGGTGTCGATATCCGCGAGGGTATCGGGCTGGAGAAGCTGCTGGGCGAAGGCCGGGTGACGGGCGCTCTGCTCACCGATGGCGAGGAGCTGGCGGCGGATGTGGTGATCGTCGGCGTGGGCATTACCCCCTGCACGCAGATTGCCGAGCTGGGCGGGCTGATGATCGAGAACGGGATCAAGACCGATGCGCAGGGGCGCACCTCTGACCCTTCGATCTATGCGGCGGGCGATTGCGCCTCTTTCCCGCATGGGGGAGGACGGATCAGGCTGGAGTCGGTGGGCAATGCCATCGACCAGGCGGAGCTGGTGGCCGAGAACATGCTGGGCGCGGAGAAGGACTACGTGGCCAAGCCGTGGTTCTGGAGTGACCAGTATGACACCAAGTTGCAGATCGCCGGGCTGAACAGCGGATACGATGAGATCGTCACCCGGGGCGAGGGCGAGACGGTGAGCTTTTGGTACTACGGCGGCGGCAAGCTGCTGGCAGTGGACGCGATGAACGACAGCCGGGCCTACATGGTGGGCAAGCGGCTGATCGAGGGCGGCAAAAGCCCCGACAAGGCTGCGGTGGCGGACCCGGCCACCGAGTTGAAGGCGCTGCTCAAGGCGTGAGAATCGTTGGCGGAAAATTCCGCGGCACGGCGCTGGCGGCGCTGGGCAAGGGGGATGCGGGGGCGCATTTGCGGCCCACGTCGGACCGGGTGCGGGAGGCGCTGTTCAACGTGCTGATGAGCCGGGGCGGCGTGGAGGGCGCGCGGGTGCTGGATCTCTTCGCCGGCACCGGGGCGCTGGGGCTGGAGGCCCTGAGCCGGGGCGCGGTGCATGTGACCGCCGTGGATGACGGGCACAAGGCGCGGGCGCTGATCCGGGAGAACGTGGAGAAGCTGAGGGCGATGGGCGAGGTGAAGCTTTATCGCCGCGACGCAGTGCGGCTCGGCGAGAACCGGGGCGCAGCGTTTGACCTGATCTTCCTCGATCCGCCTTACGGCAAGGGGTTGGGGCAGCGGGCGCTGGCCAGCGCGGTGGAGGGCGGCTGGATTGTGCCGGAGGCGCTGATCGTCTGGGAGGAGTCGGCGCCGATGGAAGCGCCGGAGGGCTTCGAGTTGATCGAGCACCGCGCCTATGGCGACACGCATATCACCCTGATGGAGAAGTCATGAGACCCGAACTGGTCATATTCGATTGCGACGGCGTGCTGGTGGACAGCGAGGGGCCGCTCTCGGAACTGGTGGTGGCCGATCTGGCGACGCGGGGCTTTGAGGTGAGCGCCGCCGATTTTCATGACCGGTTCACCGGCGGGACGATGAAGGATGTGGACCGGCGGCTGCGCGAGGCGGGGGCCGATCTGCCGGAGGACTGGATCGCCTTCATCTACCAGCGCATCTTTGCCCGGATGGCCGAGGGCGTGGAGATGACGGAGGGCGCGGTCGCGCTGATCGACTGGCTGGAGGCGCGGGGCGTGGCGGTGGCCGTGGCCTCGAACGGGCCGATGGAAAAGATGCGCGGCTCGCTGGGGCCGAGCGGGCTGCTGGAGCGGCTGGGTGCGCGGGTGTTCTCGGCCCATGACCACGGCACCGCCAAGCCGGAACCGGGCCTTTTGCTGATCGCGGCGGAGGCGGCGGGGGTGGACCCGGCGCGGGCGGTGATGGTGGATGACAGCCCGGTGGGCCATTGGGCCGCGCGGGACGCCGGGATGCAGTTTTTCGGCTACGTCGAGCATGGCAACGCGGCCAAGATGGAAGCCGAGGGCGTGGCCACGGTGCACTCGATGGCGGAGTTGCAGGCCGGGTTGGAGGCGCTGCTCGATGGATGAGCTGCCCGAACACTTCTGCCCCGGCTGCGGGGCGAAGCGGAAGGCGTTTCTGCGGTATCCCTGGCACTTCTGCAACGACTGCCGTGCGCTGGCCTGTGACAAGGACGGGCGGCGAATTGAGTGTTTCAACACCAGCATCGGTGGCGGTTTTGCATGGCGTTATGTGGATGAGCCGGAGGAGGCCTCGCGCGAGTGTTTCGGGGTCATCGCAGTTATTCGCGGGCGGCCGGTGTATTTGCACGAGGCGCGGTTTGGCGGGGTTGTGGCGGAGCCGATGGCGGAGAGCGCGCGGTTTGACCGGCGCGGCGTTTGGCGGATCGACGGGCGGTTTCCGGTGGAGCCGGAGGGGCGGTGAAGAGGGGTATGGTGCGCCATGAATGCGCGCCCTACGGGGGAAGCGTGGGTGAGGGGTGAGCCGTGTAGCGCCGTCCCGTGGGGTGGCGCATGCAAGGGTGGTTCGGGTGCGCTTTATGGTGCAGTGGTCATCTGACCTAAGAGATCCGCACCAACTTCACCAAAGCGCCGCCCCGGGGGGCGGGACGGCGCTGCCCGGCGGCTTCGCCTTGATTCCGTGCGGGGAGGCGGCTCAATCGTTGCGTGACGCAGTGGTCCAGCGTCTATTGGAGCGCACCGTGCTAACGCACGGCGACCTGCGTCAGCCTTTTCCCCAGATCGCGCAGGTCGTTTTCGCTGACGCAGCCGGTGAAGAGCACGGTGACGGTCAGCCGATTTCCGAAGTTCACCGCATAGCCGCCGGAGCCGCGTTTGCGCGAAGAACAGAGCAGGCCCGCGTGCCAGAACACCTGGCCGAGACGGCTGGAGCGGGTGAGCATGCCCATGGAATAGCTGGAATTGCCGTCGATCCGGTTGAGCGCCCAGCGGCGCGGGGCGGCGCCAACGGGCGAGCGGGGGCCGAAGTGGCGGGTGAGCACGGCGGTGTAGGACGCCGCCGAGCCGCGCCAGCCACCGAAGGCCCCGGTCCCGCCCCAGCGCGGGCTGGGGGAAATACCGGAAAGGCCGAGGCGACGGGCGCAGGCGGTGTAATAGCTCTGGCCGGTAACGGCCTCGATCACCGCGCCGAGGACGGCGTAATTCTCGTTGTTGTAACGGGTCTTGCCTGCGCCACGCGGGCGGCGGGCGAGGGCGGGGCGGGCCACGGGCAGGTGCAGGGCCGATTTGCGCGCCCATTGCCGCAGGTCCATGCGCTGGGTGGCATCGGGCCAGAGGCCTGCGGAATGGGTGAGGAAGGCGGAGAGCGGTGTGTTGGCGTGGCGCGCCGCGTCGCGCCCAAGGATCAGGCCAAGGGGCGTGTCGAGCCGCAGCCTGTCTTCGCGCACCAGTGCCGCCATGCAGGCGCCGGTGATGCCTTTGGAGAGCGAGGCGAGGTCAAACGGCTGGTCGGGATCGGCACCGAGGCCGCGCCGGGCCACGATGCGCCCGTTTTCGGCGACGGCGAGGGTGGAAGACGGCAGGCGCTGCTGCGCTGCCCAGTCACGCCAGACCTGCTCGACGGCGGCTGCCTTGCCCTGCGCCAGCGCCTGGCCCGCGAAGGCCAGGAGCAGGGCAAAGGCGGCGAGCCACCTAGCCATAGGTTGGGTGGAAGCAGTCCGCGGGCGACAGGGTGAAAATCTCGGCGCCCTGCGCGGTGATTCCGACGGAATGCTCGAACTGCGCGGAGAGCGACTTGTCGCGGGTCACCGCCGTCCAATCATCCGAGAGCACCTTGGTTTCGGGGCGACCGAGGTTCACCATCGGCTCGATGGTGAAGAACATGCCCTCTTCCAGCACCGGCCCGGTGCCCGGACGGCCATAGTGCAGCACGTTGGGCGGCGCGTGAAACACCCGGCCCAGCCCGTGGCCGCAGAAATCGCGCACCACCGACATGCGGTGGCTTTCGACATAGCTCTGGATGGCATGACCAATGTCACCGAAGGTTTGCCCGGGCTTTGCCGCCTCGATCCCGCGCATCAGCGCATCATGGGTCACCTCGATCAGCCGCTCGGCCTTTCGGGGCAGCTTGCCGGCGACGAACATCCGCGAGGTATCACCGAACCAGCCATCGACGATCACGGTCACGTCGATGTTGAGGATGTCGCCTTCCTTCAGCTTTTTCTCGCCGGGAATCCCGTGGCAGACCACGTGGTTCACCGAGATGCAGGAGGCGTGCTTGTAGCCCTTGTAGCCGATGGTGGCCGATTTCGCCCCGGCCTCGTTGACCCGCCGCTCGATCTCGGCGTCGATCTCGCCGGTGGAGGCACCGGGCACGACGAGGGGGATGCAGGCATCGAGGATTTCGGCGGCCAGCTTGCCGGCTGCGTGCATCCCGGCAAAGTCCTCCTTGCCGTGGATGCGGATCCCGTCTCGTGTTAGCCGCTCGCGCGTTTCATCCATCATGGTCTTCGTCTCTTGGAGTGTTCTCTTTCAAATAGGGGCTTTGCCCGCGAAACGCTAGGTCAGCCTCGGTCGCAGCCCCTTTCCGGCGGGAACGTTTTTTGACATGCCGGCGTTGACCGCGTGTGAACAGGGCGTGTTTTGCGCCTGAAGCGCTGTGGGACGCAAGGAAAAGAACGGGACAGACAGGCATGGATTTTCTGAACAATCTGATGAACACCCCTCTGGGGGGCGACAAGGTGCTGGGCGACTACCTGACAATCGAGTTTCTCGCTTCGATCCTCGGCAGCGTGGTGACGGCGATTCTCATCCTGATCGCGGGCTTCATCATCGCGGGTTGGGTCAAGCGGCGGATCGTGGCAATCGCCGAGCGGAACCCGAAGCTCGACGAGACGCTGTTCCATTTTCTCGGCAACATCGTGCGTTGGGTGATCCTCGGCTTCGCCTTCCTGATCGTGCTCAACACCTTCGGGGTGCAGACCACCTCGATCATCGCCGCCATCGGTGCGGCGGGCCTTGCGGTGGGCCTTGCCTTGCAGGGCACGCTCTCGAACGTGGCGGGGGGCGTGATGATCATCGTGTTCCGCCCGTTCAAGATGGGCGATTTCGTGGAGGTGGGCGGCCAGATGGGCACGGTGAAGGACATCAGCCTCAACACCACCGAGCTTGCGGACCTCAGCAACGTGCAGGTGATCGTGCCCAACAGCGATGTCTGGGGCAGCACGATCAAGAATTACACCACCAACAAGACCCGTCGCGCGGAATGGACGTTTGGCGTGGGCTACGGGGTGAACCTTGCGCAGGCGGAGCAGGTGATCCGTGATACGATCATGGCCGACGAACGCAGCAAGACCGATCCGGAGCCGTTCTTCCAGGTGACGAACCTTGGCGACAGCTCGGTGGATTTCCTGGTGCGGGTCTGGGTCGATGCGTCGGAGTTCTTTGCCTACAAGGCCGACATGACGCGCAAGGTGAAGGAGGCGCTGGACGATGCCGACATCGACATCCCCTTCCCCTGCCGGACGGTTTACACGGTGGCGGCGGAGTAGGGGCAGCTCCTCGGGGCCTTCAGCCCCTCCTCGCAGCTGCGATGAGGACCGCAAGGGCCGAAGAGCTGCGTGGTTACAGCAGCGGCAGCGGTGCGCCCGGGGTGATTGCCTCCGGTGTTATGCTGCAGGAGAGCGCCATGGCCTCGACCCCGGCGGCGCGGGCTTCGGCGAAGGCCTTGGCGTAGGCCGGGTCGATATCTGCCGCCACGCCCACCTGCGCGGCATCGGTGCGCTGCACGAGGAAGAGCACTACGGCGCGGTGGCCGTCTCGCGCCATTGCCGCAAGTTCGGCCATGTGGCGGGCACCTCGCGCGGTGGTGGTATCGGGGAACTCGGCGAGGCCGGGCTGGCGCATGAGCGTGACGCTTTTGACCTCGACGTAGCACTCCGGCCCTTTGCCGGTGAGCAGGAAATCAACCCGGCTCTTCTCGCCGTAGGGCACCTCGGCGCGGATGGTCTCGTAGCCGCTGAGCCCCGGCACCGCGCCTGCGCGCAGGGCCTCGGCGAGGGCGCGGTTGGGCAGGGCGGTGTCGATGCCAGTGAAATGGCCGTTCTCGTGCTCGACCAGCCGCCAGCCGTATTTCAGCTTCTTCCGGGGGTCATCATTGGGCTCCAGCCAGATCCGGGTGCCCGGCTCGGCCAGCCCGGTCATCGCGCCGGGATTGGGGCAGTGGGCCACCACCTCGCTCCCGTCCTCCAGCACGGCATCTGCGAGGAACCGCTTGTAGCGGCGGGTCAGGCGGGCCGGGACGAGGGGGGTGGCGAAGCGCATGGGGCGGGCCTATACCGGCAGGCGGTGAGGCTCAAGGAGAGGTGGAGCATGGGCAACCCGACGGCGGCGATGCTGGTGATTGGTGACGAGATCCTTTCGGGGCGGACGCGCGACAGCAACATGCATCACCTGGCGGGCGAGCTGACCAAGCGGGGCATCGACCTGAAGGAAGTGCGGGTGGTGAGCGACGAGCGCGCGGCGATCGTCGAGTCGGTGAAGCATCTTGCGATCCATTTCGACCATGTCTTCACCTCCGGCGGCATCGGCCCCACCCATGATGACATCACCGCAGAGGCCGTGGCGGCGGCCTTCGGCACCACCGCGCCGCAGCGGGCGGATGCGCTGAAGCTGCTTGGCGACAGCTATGCCGCGCGCGGCATCGAGTTTACCGAGGCGCGCAAGCGGATGGCGCGGGTGCCGGAAGGCGCTACGCTGATCGAGAACCCCGTGAGCGTGGCGCCGGGGTTCACCATCGAGAACGTGCATGTGATGGCAGGGGTGCCCAACGTCTTCGAGGCGATGGTGGCAGGCGTGCTGGCGACGCTGGTCGGGGGCGCGCCGCTGTTGAGCCAGAACCTACGGGTGATGCAGGGCGAGGGCGTGGTGGCCGACCCGTTGGGCGCGCTGGCCGAGGAATTCGCCGACCTGTCGTTCGGCTCCTACCCGTTTCAGCAGGACGGCGTCTATGGCACCAACATCGTGGTGCGCGGGCAGGAAGCGGCGCGGGTGGATGCGGCGATGATGCGGCTGGTGGAGCTGTTCGGCACGTGACCCCCGGCCTGGATGACCTTTTCGCCACAATCGACGCAACGTGGCCTGCGCTTCGGACGGTGGATGCTGGGCCCTGGACGGTGCGGGCAGGCGGCGGCGCGGGCAGCCGGGTGTCTTCGGCCACCACCGAAGACGAGGAGGCCGAGATGGCCCCGATGGAGGCGGCGCAGGCGGCGCTGGGTCAGTCCCCGCTGGTGCGTCTGCGCGGCGGGCAGGCCCGGCTGGATGCGCGACTTGCGGCGGCGGGCTATGCAGAGAAAGACCCGACCAACATTCGCCTTGCCCCGGTCGCGCGGCTGACGGCCGAAAAGCCGCCGCGCGTGCGGGTCTTCGCGGTGGAGTTCCCGCCGCTGACGATCCAGCGGGAGATGTGGGCCGAGGGCGGCATCGGGCCGGAGCGGGTGGCGGTGATGGAGCGGGCGAAAGGGCCGAAGACGGCCCTGCTTGGGCGGTCGAACGACACGCCTGCGGGCACCGGCTTCATTTCAATTCACGGTGAGATCGCCATGTTGCACGCGCTGGAGGTGCGCAGCGTGATGCGTCGGCAGGGCGTTGCCGTCAACATGATGCGTGGCGCCGCGCTTTGGGCACAAGATCACGGCGCACGATGGATCACAGTTCTCGTGACGCAACAGAATGCCGCGGCAAATGCGTTATATGAACGGTTAGAAATGGATTTGGTGGGCCACTACCTGTATCGTCAGGCGCAGGCCCGACAAGAGGCCGGATGAGAGGCAGAGATTTGGCAAAGACAGAGAGCGTGACGGCGCTCGACCTTCCCATGGTCGACCCGCTCCCCGAGGAAACGGCAAAGTATTTTGCGATCTGCGAGGAAAAGCTGGGCCTCGTGCCCAACGTCCTGAAGGCCTATGCCTTCGACATCGACAAGCTCAACGCCTTCACCGCCCTCTACAATGACCTGATGCTGGCCGACTCCGGGCTGACCAAGCTGGAGCGCGAGATGATCGCGGTGGTCGTCAGCTCGATCAACCATTGCTTCTACTGCCTCGTGGCGCACGGGCAGGCGGTGCGCGCCCTCAGCGGTGACCCGAGCTTCGGCGAGCAGATGGTGATGAATTACCGGGTGGCCGACCTGCCCGAGAAGCAGCGCAAAATGCTCGATTTCGCTGCAAAATTGACAGAATCCTGCGAAAAGGTGGATGATGAAGACCGCGCCGCGCTGCGCGCTGTCGGTTGGAGCGACCGGGACATCTGGGATATCGCCTCGGTGGCCGGCTTCTTCAACATGACCAACCGGGTGGCGACGGCAACGGAAATGCAACCGAACCCGGAGTATCACGGCCAAAACCGATGAGCCTTCGACTGGCCTTTCTGGCCGCAGCCCTCCTTGCCCCGCAGGCGGGGGTTGCCGATGCCCTCAAGCTGGAGTTTCCATCCGGCGCCCGCCAGACGGCGGAGCAGGTGGAGACATTTGGCAGCTACAAGCTGCCGATCAGCCCGTTCCGCAATGGCGATATCCAGAGCATCTGGGCCGAGGGGCAGGTGCGCCAACAGGCGTGGCAGGTGCAGGCGCGCGGGATGACCACGCTGCAACTTCTGGCGCCGCTGCGCGACCAGGTGGAGGCCGCGGGCTTTGAGGTGATCTTCGAATGCGAGGCGCGGGAGTGCGGGGGTTTCGACTTCCGCTATGCAACGGAGAACATCCCCGAGCCGGACATGCATGTGGACCTCGGCGATTACCGCTTCATGGCCGCCCATCGGATGGGCGAGGAGAAGCCGGAATACGTGGCCTTCCTCGTCAGCCGCTCCTCGGGGCGGGGGTTTGTGCAGATCACCCGCATCGGCCCGCAGGAGGCGGAGGCCGATGTGCTGGTGGCCTCGACCAAGAATCCCGATGCGGCCGGCGCGCTGGAGGTGGACGACACGGCGGGCGTGTCGGAGGATGTGGGCGACGAAGAGGTGGCCGGTGGCGTGCAGGGCTTTGCGACGCCGTCGGTCACGGTGATGCCGCTGACCCAGCAGCTTGAAATCCACGGGCGCGCGGTGCTGGAAGACCTCGACTTTCCGACCGGCTCCTCGCGGCTGGAAGATGGCGACTACACCTCGCTGGACCTGCTGGCCGGTTACCTGAAAACGCATCCGGAGCGCTCGGTGGTGCTGGTGGGCCATACCGATGCCGAGGGCTCGCTGGCGGGCAATATTGCCCTGTCGAAAAAACGCGCCGGGGCGGTGGAGCAGCGCCTGACGGCGCTGGGCGTACCGGCAAGCCAGATCAAGGCGGAGGGGGTTGGCTTTCTCTCTCCCATCACCTCCAACCTGACCGAGGAGGGCCGTCAGGCCAACCGGCGGGTGGAGGCTATTCTTTCCTCGACCGAGTAAGCGGGCCGCTCGTCCGCCCTTCGAGGCGTCCTCGCTCTGGCGCGTTTGCTCGTCCGCCTTTCAAGGCGTCCTCGCGGGGGCGCGACCTTCTGCTATTGCCGCGCCAGGGCCGTGAGCAGATGGCCGAGCGCGGTGCGGTAGAGCGCAGGGTCGGCGCCATCGGCGATGGCGAGGGCGGCGCTGTCGAACATGGCGGAGAGCATCCGCGCGGTTTCTGGCACTGGGGCGGCGATGTTGAGCGCCGTGAGCGCCTCGCGCAGGGTTGCGCCGCCGGTCTCGTCATCGAGGACGGCGATCTCGGACGGGCCAAGCACGGCGGGGCCTTCGACCAGCAGCAGACGGGCGCGGCCCGGGGCCTTCATCGCGGCAAAATACGCGTCGGCCCCTGAGAGCAGGGCCTCGACGATGTCGGAGCCGGGGGGCGCGGCGGCGCGAATCGCTGCAGCCACGGCCTCGGCCTCGGCGCGCAGGACGGCGCGGAAGAGATCTGTCTTGTCGGCGAAGTGGTGATAGAGCGCGCCCCGCGTCATGCCCGCCGCGGCCACAAGCTCGGGCGTGCCTGTGCCTGCGAACCCTTTGGAAACGAAGCATTCCCTGGCCGCCGCGAGCAGCGCTGAACGGGTTTCCCGGCGGCGGTCGGCGTTGGAGCGGCGCGTGGTTTCTTCTTGCATACATACAGCCTGTATGTTTATTTCGAAATATACATGCAGAATGTATGTAAATTCCTGAAGGGAGAAAACCCATGAAGTGCACGCAGTATTACCCGGTGCTCATGTGCGAAGACGTGGCGCCGCGCGCCGCCTTCTACATCCGGCACTTCGGCTTTCGCGCCCTGTTCGAGGCCGACTGGTACGTTCATTTGCAATGCGAGGCCGAGGCAGGCGTGAACCTCGCGCTCCTCCAGCGCGATCATGCCACGATTCCGGAAAGCAAACGGGGGCAGACTGCGGGCGGGCTGCTGCTGAACCTCGAGGTGGAGGATGTGGACGCGGTGCATGCACGGCTGAGCGCGGCGGGGCTGCCGATGCTGCTCGACCTGCGGTCAGAGGCGTTTGGCCAGCGCCACTTCATCACCGCCGATCCGGGCGGCGTAATGATCGACGTGATCACCCCGATCCCGCCGTCGCCGGAGTTTGCCGCACAGTTCGACGCCAGCGCCCTGCCGGGGTAGGCGGCCTCAGGCGGCGCGGTCGGGCAGGGCGAGCAGGCGGGCCTCGAAGCCGCGCGCGATGGGGCGGGCGGTGGGGCCATAGCCATCGGCCGGGTCGCAGTCCGCAAGCGCGGGGAAAAGCCGCAGCACCTCGGCGCGGGTGGCGCGCGACAGCGTGTCGAGCGCATAGGCACCGGGGTGGAAACTTTCGGAGGCGAGCCCGGCGCTGGTGATGATCTGGTGACGGTCGAACATGAGGTGCCAATAGGTGACCGTTCCGCCCGCTGCCGCACGCCGACGCACCGTGGTGCCGTTGATCAGCGCATTGGCGGGGGCCAGCACTTCATCTTCGCCGAGGATGAGCTGCGCGCCGGAATCTGCCACCAAGAGCCGGTGCGCGGGGGAGACGGCAATCGTGCGGTTCGGGAGGTTGTGCCCGAAGGCCCCGGCGTCGATTTCGACAGGGGCGAGATCGTGGTTCTCCGGGGTCATCTCGACAATGCTGCATCCGATCCAGCGGATCGGACGGGGGCCGTCATCGAGGGTGGTGACCAGGTCGCCAACGCGCAGTTGCTCCACGGGCACCGGGCCACGCGGCGTGTCGATCGGGGTGCCGGAGGTGAAGCAGATGGCCCCGTCGGGATTGGCGGCGGCGAGGTCGGAGAGGTTGAACTCGCCGTCCATGTTGCCCCCGCCGATGTCCTGGCCCTGCACGGCGGTATAGTTTCCATTGCCGATGCCGTTGATGTCGATCACGAAGCGCGGGCCGCCGAACAGGCCGAACATGATGTAATCATCCCCCGCGCCGGTGCCGCCGTAGGCGTCGGGCGTGCTGAAGTTGGCGCCGATCACGGGCGTCGGGCCGGGCACGAGATTGCCGTTGCCGTCATCTACCGCCGGGTAGACCTCGAAGAACTGGCCGTTTGTCACCTCGTCGCCCTCGCCCTGCGTGCGGACAAGGAAAAACCGACTGTCGGCATCGCCGAGGGTTCGGACATTGGTCAGCCGAACATGCGTCACCCCGCCCGGATAGGTGATGTTCACCGCGCCGTAGGTGGCGATCTGGTCGCCGGAGATGAGATAGGCTTCGCCTGCCATTCTGGTGTCCTGTGCGGCGCTTTTCGGCGCCTGCGGAGAATTAACTTCTACTCGTCGAGTATATCGCACAAAGGTGCCTCGAGGACGTGGGTAATCAACAAAGCCAACGAATTTGTGATATATTTTCAGACATTTAGGCGAGAATGTGCCGATCTGGCGGACCGTGCCACAAAATCGCCACGATTGGCGCGGGCCAAAAAGAAAAGGCCGGGCAAGCGGGCCCGGCCAAGTGTGACTTCAGGGGAAACATCGGCAAGCCGGCGGCTTACCAGGTATCCGGGCCCTTCGCGGCGAAGCTCTGGACCAGGAAATCGATGAACGCGCGGACCTTCGGCTGGGTGAAGCGACCGGGCGGGTAGACGGCGTAGATACCCAGCATCTCGACCGGAAGACCGGGGATGGCCTCTTGCACCAGCCCTTCCTTCTCGGCCTCGCAGTAGAGGAAGTTGGGCAGGTAGGCGATGCCGAGGCCGGAGATGGCGGCGTTGAGCAGCGACTGGCCGTCGTTGACTGTGAGCCAGCCGGCGGTGCGGACCTGGCGCTTTTCGCCCGAGGGGGCGGTGAGCTTCCAGACGTTGCCGGAGGACTGGTTGGAATAGTGCAGCAGCTTGTGCTCGTTCAGGTCGTCGATCTTTTCGGGGCGGCCGTACTTTTCGAAGTAGGCAGGCGAGGCAATCATGCGCTTGGTGGTGTCGGCCAGTTTGCGGGCGCGCAGGGTGCTGTCTTCGAGCTCGCCGATACGGATCGCCATGTCAAAGCCCTCGGAGATCAGCTCGACGTAGCGGTTGTTGAGGACCATGTTGACGGTGATGTCGGGGAACTCACGGAGAAATTCGCCCAGCACCGGGCTCAGGTGATTGACCCCGAAGTCGGTGGCGACGGAAATCCGCAGCAGGCCTGAGGGGGCCGATTGCATCGACGTGACCAGCGCGTCGGCCTCGCCGGCGTCGTTCAGAACGCGGCGGGCGCGGTCATAGTAGGCCAGGCCGATCTCGGTGGGGGAGACGCGGCGGGTGGTGCGGTTGAGGAGGCGGGCGCCGAGACGGGCTTCGAGCGAGGAGACGTGTTTGGAGACGGCGGATTTGGAGATCCCCATCTTCTTGGCCGCATCCGTGAAGCCGCCCTGGTCTACGACCGTGGCGAAAGCTTCCATTTCCGTCAGACGATCCATACCGCACTACCTTCTCGTTTTATTTCCGAGTTTGGGTATGCCGATCAATTCGGGCGCAATTGGGACCGGAGCCAGACAATAACGGGGAAATCCGGGCAATCGTAAGGCTTGCGGAAACGCAATGACGCTGGGGAAGCACGTGTGGGGCGGTTTGCAAGTGATTGATATGCAAGGCGTGCACAATCCACGCGTGAGCCGGGTGGTGCCGGGACCACCTGAAAAACCGGCGGCAGGCAGTTAACCCTGCCGCCGGATTTCTGCCGAGTCAGGCCCGAGTCAGGCGGCCTGCCGGGTGTGGGTGCCTTCCTCGATTTCCTCCACGATCTTGCTGACGAAGGCCTTGAGATCGTCGGGCTTGCGCGAGGTGACGAGGCCGTTGTCGGCCACCACCTCACGGTCGACCCAATGGGCCCCGGCGTTCTTCACGTCGGTCTTGATGGAGGTGTAGGAGGTCATCTCCCGGCCCTTCACGATGCCGGCCTCGACCAGAACCCAAGGCGCGTGACAGACAGCGGCGATGGTTTTGCCGGTGTCGTGGAAGTCGCGCACCAGTTTCAGCACATCGGGCTCCACGCGGAGCAGGTCGGGGTTGATCTGGCCGCCGGGGATGACGAGGGCGTCATATTCACCCGCGCCGACGCGGGAAATCTGGGTGTCGGCCTCGGCCTCGCGGCCCCAGTCAGAGCCTTCCCAGCCCTTGATTGCCTTGCCGTCGAGCGTGGCGACATGGACGGTGGCGCCCTTGGCGCGGAGCTGGTCACGGGGGAATTCGAGCTCGGATTGCTCGAAGCCGTGGGTGGCGATGATGAGGATCTTGGCTTCTTCAATGCGGGGCATCTGGTGCTCCTTTCGCTGTTGTTTCGCTTGGCGACTCAACGGGCGGGAGGCGCTGGGGTTCCTGCCCGGAGCGGGCGGTTTGTGGCCGAGCGGGCGGGGCCGGGCTTTCTGGGCGGAAGCCCGCGTGGAGGGGTGATTTGGCCCGGCGGCAAAAGGATCAGCGGGCGGCTCAGGCGGGAAGGCGCGGGCGCTGCGCGCGGGATTTGGCGGCGCAGCGCCGGGGTTTGGCCGGAGCGCGCGACGGGCATGGAAACGGGGCGGGGGTGGGACTTACCTCTCTCCCGCAGGCCGCGGTGCGATGACAGCCGGGGCCGCTCAACCCAGTAAGAGGATACCAAGAGCAATGACCAAGATTACCATGACCGCCGCCGCCCTCGCCGCGCTTCTGGCCGCGCCGCTGGCCGCTCAGGATGCGCCGATGGTGGAAGACACCGATGGCAACGGCACTTTCTCGATGGAAGAAATGCAGGTGGCCTACCCGGACATCACCGAGGAGATCTTCACCGAGATCGACACCTCGGCGGATGGTGAGGTGGACACCGCCGAATGGGAGGCCGCCGTGGGGGCGGGCCTTCTGACCTCCGGCTAAGGCCGGGGCTGGCGGCGGGGCAAACCACCCCATTCCCAGGTGCCTCGCCGCCCTTTTTGCAGGTGACTGCTTGCG
>NZ_QTNQ01000054.1 GCF_018424695.1 Vannielia litorea | reverse complement strand
CCCTGCGGCTCACCGACCGGCCCGACTGGCTTTACCTGCTGCGCGAGTTCGACACGCTCTACCGCCACGGCTCCTCGGGCGGCAGCCGCCTGATCCGGGGGCACCGCAAGCGGGTGCGCGACATGCTGTCGAAGGTGATCGACGCCGGGCCGGAGCTGCGGATGCGGGCGCCGGAGGAGAAGCCGGTGGTGGCGCATCTGGGCCGGGCGCTGGACCGGGGAGAGCGCGGCGCGGTGGCCGGGCTGGCGATGGCGCTGGGCCGGGTGGCGGGCGCGCTGACGTGGGAATACGGCTACGAGAAGGTGCCACCCGCGCTGGCGAGGAAGTATGCCTATTGCGAGGTGCTCGGGCCACGCGGGCCGGTGGTGAGCGAGCGGCTGATTTTGGGCTTCGTGCTGTTCGCGCCGAAGACGACCTATCCGCAGCATTCCCATGCGGAGATCGAGGAGAGCTATGTGTCGGTGTCTGGCGCCTGGTCGGAGAACGACGCGGCGGTGCATGCGCCGGGCTCGCTGATCTTGAACGGGTCGGGGCATGAGCACCGGATCACGACGGACGAGACAGAGCCGTGCCTGCTGGCCTATGCGTGGATCGGGCCGGAGGAGAAGCTGAACGCGCCGGGGATGAAGCTGACGTGGACGCGGGGTAAGAGGGTTGAGCGGGGGATTCAATCCGGCAGCAATATGCCCAAGTCCACCAGTCGTTCGCGCGAAAGCAATTCACAAGTAGCCGAAAATCCTACTTCAGTAAGCCGCAGACTTTCGTCGAATGGGCTCAAGCGCGGCTCGACCGATTCAACCATACCCGAATGAATCATATCTCCACCGCAACCATTCTCAATTAAGTAGTCCACTTCGTCGATTGTAAACCGACGTGGCAATACAACACCTGATCCGAGCAGTATGTTATTGGCCAAGGCTGTAGCCGCAATTGCTTTGGCCATTCTTAGCTTTGGTTTGGGTGTGGGCTTGTTCGGACTAGGTCGCAGCAGGTGCGCTGTACGTCTGAACCGACTCCATGCTTTCACTGGGACCGAGTCTTGGGATCCGGCTATACTAGCTAGAAACGCATTGCCCGCTCGGCATTCAGGATCGGCCGCCGCTCCACCGAGGGAAGCTGCACGTCGGATCATGACCTCAGCCGATGGATTGCCGCCCGCCCCACCGTCGATTTGGTTTGTCAGGGGCCCAAGTCCAAGATCGTGGCGGCCATATAATGACACCAGTCTCTCCTCCTCCTTGAGGCAGGCCTCTTCGCAAGAGAAGTGGCCTGCAATCGAGTAGCGAAGGCCCTCACCGCGTTGGTGAATGGAACGTATCAGGTTGAGCTTGTGACTGCATTTAGTTGGATTCAGGGCCTCCGCTTCATGCTGGAAAATTCGGTCTCCCTTGCCCTTACCGACATAGAAAGGTGTGCCTTCCGGCCGCGCCAGGACATAGACGTAGAATTTGCCCGTTATGGACTTCAGCACCGATCGCGTAGCGGTTCTGTCCATCAATTCGAGGCCTGACCAAGGCGGCATGTCAGTTTTTAAGCGTGAATGGTTCATCCAGGTAGCAAATAGTTGAATTGGGCGCTTTTTAGAGGCGCCGAATTGGAAGTTTCTAGGCAAGCAGATCTCGTGCCAGCTTCGAGACCCGAACCTCAGCCACAAGTGGCAAATTGCTTCACGATAGATCCGCTCCGCACCCCGCCCGGAGTCAAGCCGAAGGCGCCGGGCGAGCGCCTGCCCGTTCGGGCGGGCTGGCGCTTCATTGACGTTTGCGATGACCTCGGGGCTAGGATGACCACTCGGCCATTAAGCGCACCCGCGTCGGTGTTGCGGCGCCATCCCACGGGCAGGCGCGCGCCCGGCTTGCGGGGGTGCGGGGTGGCGTTTAGTGAGTCGGGACAAGTCCCGACCTACTGGTGCGGGGTGGCTCGCGGAGAGTCGGGACCAGTCCCGGCCTAACGGCCGGGGATGGCGCCTCGTTTTTCGCCCGCGCCTTCCCAGCTGTCGATGGCGGCGATGGCTTCTTCCGCCGAATCCACGAATTTGAACAGCTCGATGTCTTCGGGGCTGATCGTTCCGGCGTCTTTCAGCGCCTCCCAGTTGATGATTTTTTCCCAGAAGGCCTTTCCGAACAGCAGGAAGGGCACCTTTTGCATCCGGCCGGTCTGGATGAGGGTGAGGCTCTCGAACATCTCGTCCAGCGTGCCGAAGCCGCCGGGGAAGACGGCGATGGCGCGGGCGCGCATCAGGAAGTGCATCTTGCGGATGGCGAAGTAGTGAAAGTTGAAGCAGAGGTCGGGCGTGACGTATTCGTTGGGCGCCTGCTCGTGGGGCAGCACGATGTTGAGGCCGATGGAGTGGCCGCCGGCGTCTGCCGCGCCGCGGTTGCCGGCCTCCATCACGCCCGGCCCGCCGCCGGTGACGATGACATCCTCGGTGCCGCCGGAGGCGAGGGAGCGCTCTGTCATCAGCCGGGCGAAGCTGCGGGCCTCGTCATAGAAGGCGGAGAGCTCGGCGAGGGTCTGGGTGCGGGCGGTGTCCTTCTTGGCCGGTTCGGGGATGCGGGCGCCGCCGAAGAGGACGACGGTGGAGCGGATGCCGTGCTCCTCCATCAGCAGTTCGGGCTTGAGCAGTTCGAGCTGGAGGCGGACGGGGCGAAGCTCGTCGCGGCAGAGGAAGTCTTCATCGGCGAAGGCGAGGGTATAGGCCGGGGCGCGGGTTTGCGGCGTGTCGGGCACCTCGTGGGCGGTGCGCTTGTCGGTGCCGGCGTCGCGGAAGCGGCTTGCGTCGTTCATGGGTCGTCCTTCCTGTTCGTTGGTGGAACGGTATCGCGGGCGGTGGAGAGAGGGAAGCCGGGCAGCGCCGTCCCGCGGGGTGGCGCACGCAACCCTCGATC
Organism: Vannielia litorea; assembly: GCF_018424695.1. Classification (GTDB taxonomy): domain Bacteria; phylum Pseudomonadota; class Alphaproteobacteria; order Rhodobacterales; family Rhodobacteraceae; genus Vannielia; species Vannielia litorea_A. The sequence continues at coordinate 26,214 of NZ_QTNQ01000054.1, read as the reverse complement.
GGGTGCGCTTTATGGTGCCGTGGTCATCCGACCTGCGAGGTTGCCCTGAACGTTACCCAAGCGCCGCCCCGTCCCGCCGCAGGCGGGCCGCCAAATTATCGGCGCACCTCTGGTGCGACGGGCGGGACGGCGCTGCCCGGCGCCTTCGGCTTGATTCCGGGCGGGTGCGTGGCTGAGGCGTTGCTCATGGCGGGGGGCGAGGCTAAGACGGGCGCGACCATTTTTCGGAGGACACCCCATGTCGAACGCCCAGCTTGAAGCCGCCATCGAAGCCGCCTGGGAGGCGCGTGACACGATCACCCCCGCCACCACGGGCGAGACGCGGGAGGCGATCGAGGACACGCTGAACGCGCTGGACGGCGGCAGCCTGCGGGTGGCCGAGCGGCGCGAGAACGGCGACTGGCATGTGAACCAGTGGGCCAAGAAGGCGGTGCTGCTGGGCTTCAGGATCAAGGACATGGAGCAGCAGGACGGCGGGCCGCAGGGTGGCGGCTGGTGGGACAAGGTGGACAGCAAGTTCAAGGGCTGGGGCGACAACCAGTGGAAGGCTGCAGGCTTCCGCGCGGTGCCCAACGCTGTGGTGCGCAAGAGCGCCTATATCGCGCCGGGCGTGGTGCTGATGCCCTCCTTCGTGAACCTCGGCGCCTATGTGGACGAGGGCACGATGGTGGACACCTGGGCCACGGTCGGCTCCTGCGCGCAGATCGGCAAGGGCGTGCATCTGAGCGGCGGCGTGGGGATCGGCGGCGTGCTGGAGCCGATGCAGGCGGGGCCGACGATCATCGAGGACAACTGCTTCATCGGGGCGCGCTCGGAGGTGGTGGAAGGCTGCATCATTCGTGAAGGCTCGGTGCTGGGGATGGGCGTGTACATCGGCCAGAGCACCAAGATCGTGGACCGGGAGACCGGCGAGGTGATGTATGGCGAGGTGCCACCCTATTCGGTGGTGGTCTCGGGCTCGATGCCGACGAAGAACAACCTGAACCTCTATTGCGCCGTGATCGTGAAGCGGGTGGACGAGAAGACCCGCTCGAAGACCGGGATCAACGAGTTGCTGCGGGACTGATCGTGGAGGTGGGTTTCACCCACCCTACAGCATGATCGGCTTTTCTGACTGGCCGAAGCGGCAGGTGTTGCATGACCTGCGCTGCGTGGCGGAGGCTGCGCGGCCTGCGGTGGCGGCGCGGGGCGGGGAGGCGCTGAAGGCGGTGCCGCTGGAGGCGGACCTTCAGCTCGCCTGCGATGGGGATTACCTGGATCATGTCATCGCGTTGGACGCGGTGGCGCGGGGGGCGGACGCGGAGCTGGCGGGCTATGCGATGGCGCTGCTCATTGGGGATGCGGTGCATGGGCAGATCGGATTTGCGCCGGAGGGCCTGCCTGTCGACAGCCAGCCGGGCGCGCGGCGGGCGGCGCTGGCGCGGGGGCTTCATGCGGCGGATGAGGCGCATGATCTGGGCGTGGCGCTGCCGGAGCTGGTGACGAGCCTGCCTAAAGAGCAGGTCATCCCGCCGCTGGTGCAGATCGCACAGGAGTTGCGCGGTATGGTCGATGCGGTGGCCCATGCGGATTACGGGATGGATGCGGCGCGCCACGCCGAGGCGCTCAGGGCGGTGCTGGACACGGAGGACTGCCGCTTTCCGAAGGGGGAGCGATGGTATCCGGCGGAGGTGGTGGAGCTCACGGGGCATGACCCGGACACTGGCGCCACATGGCTGCCCTGTATCGCGCTGCTGGTGCTGGATGACATCCACTACGGCGGCGACTTTGACCAGATGACGTTTCGATGGATGAAGCAGGCCGCGCGCCTGCTGGAGGCGCCGGAGCGAATGCGGGGGCCGATCCTGAGAGGTATCCGCCACGTGATGGAGCGCGAGGTGCCGGGCTACTGGGACCCCTACTTTGAGTGGATGCCACGGAAGATCGCGGAGAGCGCGGTGATGGTGCCTTGGGAGGATGTGGCCTGACGGCGGGTGTGGTGGCCAGATTGCGCACCCTAAAGGCGGGAACCGGAGGCCGTTCTGCCCGGTTAAAGCGGTAACACGCTGTTGACCGGAAAGGACGGAACAATGGGACTTGGACTTATTCTCTCGATCATCATCGGGGGCCTCGCGGGCTGGATCGCCTCGATGATCATGAAGGCCGACACCGGCCTCATCACCAATATCGTGCTCGGCATCGTCGGCGCGCTGGTGCTGAACCTGCTGCTGCAACTGCTGGGCATCTATGCCGCCGAACGGGTTGTGCCGCAGCTGATCGTGGGGATCGCGGGTGCCTGCCTGCTGATCTTCGGTTTCCGGGCCATCGCACGCCGCTCCTGACGGCGTGCTCTCAGACCTATCGCTGACATGGCTCCTCGTCGCCTTTGCGGTGGCGGGGAGCATTGTTGTGGTGGCCTCGATCCGGGCCACGGCGCTGGCCGATATCATCGCTGACCGCACGGCGATGGGCGAGGCGCTGGTGGGCGGCGTGTTGCTGGGCGGGGCGACCTCGCTCTCGGGCGTGGTCGTCAGCGTGAGCGTGGCGGCGCAGGGAGATGCCTCCTTTGCGTTTTCCAACGCGGTGGGGGGCATTGCGGCGCAGACGCTGTTCTTGGCGATTGCCGACACGCTGCACCGGCGGGCCAACCTTGAACATGCGGCCGCCGAGCCTGCGAACCTGTTTCAATGCGTGATGCTGCTGATCCTGCTCAGCCTGCCGGTGGCGGCGATGGCGGGGCCGGATGTGGCCTATTTCGGCATTCACCCGGTCTCGGTGGTGCTGTTCATCGCCTATGCCGCCGGGGTGCGGCTGGCGGCTTCGGTGCGCGAAGAGCCGATGTGGCAGCCGGTGGAGACCGGCGAGACCCGGCGCGACGACCCGGAAGAGGCGGAGGACGCGCATGAGAGTGCGCGCGGCCCGGTGATGGTGTTCGTGGCGCTGGCAGGGGCCATGGCGGTGTGTGGCTGGGTGATCGGGCAGGCGGGGCAGGAGTTTGTGACGCGCTTCGGGCTGGCCTCCAGCCTCGTGGGCACGCTCGTGACGGCGGTGGTCACCTCTCTGCCCGAGTTGGTGACGACGCTGGTGGCGGTGCGGCGCGGGGCGCTGCAACTGGCGGTGGGCGGGATCATCGGGGGCAACACCTTCGACACGCTGTTTCTCGTTTTCTCCGACGTGGCCTACCGCGACGGCTCGCTCTACCACGCGGTGGGGATGGCCGACCTCTACTGGCTGGCGACGGGCCTTTTGATGACGGCGGTGCTGATGGCCGGGCTGATCCTGCGCCAGCGCGAGGGGCCGGGGCGCATCGGGATCGAGAGCGTGCTGATGATGGGGATCTACGGGACCGCCGTGGCGGTGGAGGTGCTGGGGGCGTGAGGGGGCGGCAGGGCGCCCATTCTCGAGCGCCGGGCGGTGGGCAGACTGCCCACCCTGTTTTCCTACGACGGAACGGGCGGCGGGGTGCGTTTGACCCTCCATTAGCCACCGATTTTTTGGAGATCACGATGAAAGTCATTTTTACCATTGCCGCCCTCGCCCTTGCCAGCCCCGCGACGGCGCATTCCAACAAGGTCAGCATGGAAAAGCGGGGCGACCAGCTTTGCTTCACCTCAAACGGCAGCCCAAACCATTCCATCGGGAGCTTCCCGAACCGGGGCAACCCGCACAGCTTCAGGGCACAGACAGTGCGGCTTTGCGTGGATGCGACGCCGAAGGACAGCGGACGGATCACCACCGCGCCAACCTCGGGGGTGACGCTCACCGGCATCCCGATCCGGCCCGGGACGGCGGATTACTACGATCGGTCCAGCCCGCGCGGCCACTCGCGCGACCGCTCCTCGGGCTGGAACCTCGAAGGCATGGGCGCCGCCGATATGCTGGGCATGGACAAGGCCTTTGCCCATGTGGATGAGCGCGGGCTCTACCACTACCACGGGGTGACGAAGAACGGCGTGCTGAAGGCGTCGTCGGGCACCTTGATTGGCTATGCGGCCGACGGCTTCGAGATTCACTACGGCGGCAAGGGCGCGCGCAGCTCGTGGCGGCTGAAGAGCGGCACCCGGCCCTCCGGCCCCGGCGGGCGCTATGACGGGACCTATGTGGAAGACTGGGAGTTCGTGCCCGGCAGCGGCAACCTCGACCAGTGCAACGGCGGCAAGGTGAACGGGCGTTACGTGTATTTCGCCACCCAGACCTTCCCCTTCTTCCCGCGCTGCTTTCGCGGCACGGTAAGCGCGGATTTCAAGGGGCGGGGGTAAGCGTGGTGGTGGGCAGGATTGCCCACCCTACGGGCGCGGCGGGGTTGGCGGGACAAGTCCCGCCCTACCGCAATTTCTGAAGGATATGCAGCGAGGCGTAGCCGTCGGGGGTGACGCCGATGTGTTTTTGGTAGGCGCGTACCGCTGCCAGGGTTTTCGGGCCGATCTTGCCGTCTACGCCGCCCGGGTCGAAGCCTGCGGCCTCCAGTCGGGTTTGCAGTTCTTCGCGTTCGGGCAGGGTCAGGGCGCGGTCTTCGCGGGGCCAGCCGGACTGGATGCGCTTGCCGCCACCGATGAGGTCGGCGAGGTGGCCGACGGCGATGACGTAAGCGTCTGCGGTGTTGTAGCGCTCCAGCACCATGAAGTTGCCGTAGGTGAGGAAGGCCGCGCCCTGTGCGCCGCCGGGGAGACGGATGGAGGCGGGGCCGTGGTCGGGCAGCTCGTTGCCCTCGATGTCGCGCACGCCCAGCGCATTCCACTCGGCGGCGAATTTCTCGACGTGTTCGCCCGCGATCTCGTAGTCGAAGCCCTCGGGCAGCACCACTTCCATGCCCCAGGGCATGCCAGTGACCCAGCCTGCGTCGGCGAGGTAGGCGGCGGTGGAGGCGAGCGCGTCGGTCGGGTCATCGCCCCAGATGTCGCGCTTGCCGTCGCCGGTGAAATCGACGGCATGGGCGAGGTAGCTGGTGGGGATGAACTGGGTGTGGCCCATGGCCCCGGCCCAGCTGCCGGTCATGCCGCGCGGGTCGGTATCGCCTGCTTGCAGGATCTGGAAGGCGGCCATGAGCTGGGCCTCGAAGAACGGGCCGCGCCGGCCGTCGAAGCCGAGGGTGGCGAGCGCTTCGACGATATCTGTATCGCCCTTGAAGGTGCCATAGGCGCTTTCGAGCCCCCAGATGGCGGTGACGATCTCTTTCGGGACGCCATACTTGGCCTCGATGGCGGTGAGCGTTTGCAGCTCGCGGGCCAGCGCCTTCTGGCCGTTGTCACGGCGCAGGTCGGAGGCGGCGGTATCGAGGTAATCCCAGATCGTCTTGGTGAATTCGTTCTGGTTGCGGTCCCTCTGGATGACGGTGGTGTTGTAGGTGACACCCGCGAAGGCGCGCTCCAGCAGGGCGGCGTCGATGCCCTCGGCGCGGGCCTTGGCCTTGAAATCGGAGATCCAGCGCTCGAAGGCCTGGTTTGCGACTTCAACCACGGGCAGGCCTCCCTGCGCGGGGCGGGCGAGCGGGCGGATGGAGGTTTCGACGACGGCGGGGCTGGCATGGGCCGTGCCCGCGAGGAGCGCCGTGGCGAGGGCGGTGAAAAGGGGCTTCATGATTCTGCTCGTCTGCTGCCAGATCTTTGGCGGCATGATAGCGGAAATCGGCGCGCCGCCAAAGCACGGGTCAGTTACGGCGGCGGCGGGCGACTTTGCGGGACTTGGAGGCCTTGGCCTTCGCCCTGCCCTCCTTGCGCCGCGTCGGGCGGCCGCGCTTGGCCGAGGCGCCGGGCTTCACCGCCGCGCCTTCGATTTCAAGCAGGTCGAGCAGGAGGCCGCCGGTGACGGGCACCGCCTCGGCGAGGCGCACAAGCACGCGCTGGCCGATGCCGATGACGCGGCCGGTGTCGGCGCCCATCAGCTCCTGCGCTTCGCGGTCGAAATGGAAGTACTCCTGCCCGAGGCTGCGGATCGGGATGAGGCCGTCGGCCCCGGTCTCGTCGAGCCGCACGAAGGCGCCGAAGCGGGCGATGCCGGAGATGCGCCCGCCAAACTCGTTGCCCACGCGCTCGGAGAGGTAGGAGGCGAGGTAACGGTCTGTCGTGTCGCGCTCGGCGGTCATCGAGCGGCGCTCGGTTTCGGAGATATGCGCCGCCGTCTGCTCAAGCGCTTCGATATCGGCCTCTGTCAGCCCGTCATCGCCCCAGCGGTTGGCGGTGATGAGGGCGCGGTGCACGATGAGGTCGGAGTAGCGGCGGATGGGCGAGGTGAAGTGGGCGTAGGTGCCCAGCGCGAGGCCGAAGTGGCCGATGTGCTCGGGCGAGTAGTAGGCCTGGGTCATCGAGCGCAGGGTGGAGAGGTTTATCAGCTCGGCCTGGTCGGTGCCGGCGGCCTGCGCGAGGAGGCGGTTGAGGTGCTCGGTTTTCAGCACCTGGCCCTTGGCGAGGGAGAGGCCGGACGCCTGAGCGGTTTCGCGCAGGGCATCGAGCTTTTCGGGCGAGGGCTCTTCGTGGACGCGGAACAGCAGGGGCTGGCGCTTTTTGACCAGTTCCTTGCCCGCGCAGACATTGGCCAGCACCATGAACTCTTCGATCAGCCGGTGGGCATCGAGCCGGTCCTTGAACTGGACCGACTGCACGGTACCGTCCTCGGCCAGCACGATCTGGCGCTCGGGCAGATCGAGATCGAGCGGCTGGCGGCGGTTTCGGGCATCGACGAGGGCGTGGTAGGCGGCGTAGAGGGGCTTGATGACATCGTCGAGAAGGGGCGCGACCTTGTCGTTTGCCTCGCCATCCATCGCCTGCTGCACCTCCTCGTAGTTCAGCGAGGCGGGGGATTTCATCAGGCCGCGATGGAAGGACCAATCGACAAGCTCGCCGTGGGCATCGACGCGCATCTTGACGGCGATACAGGCGCGGGGGACGCCTTCATGGAGGCTGCACAGATCGCCCGACAGACGGTCTGGCAGCATCGGCACGACGCGGTCGGGGAAGTAGGTGGAGTTGCCACGCGCCTTCGCCTCGCGGTCGAGCGCCGAGCCGGGGGTGACGTAGTGCGCCACATCGGCGATGGCGACCCAGATGACGTGTCCGCCGTCGTTCTTCGGGTCGTCATCGGCATGGGCGTAGCAGGCATCGTCGTGGTCGCGGGCATCCCAGGGATCGATGGTGATGAGAGGCAGATCGCGGAGGTCTTCCCGGCCCTTGAGGCCGGCGGGCTTCATCCTGTCGGCCTCGGCAATCGTGGCGTCCTCGAAGCTGTCGGGGATGCCGTGCTGGTGGATGGCGATGAGCGACACCGCCTTGGGCCTGGAGGGATCGCCCAGCCGCTCGACCACGCGAGCCTTGGGCAGGCCCATGCGGCCCTTGGGCCCGGCCTGCTCGGCCTCAACAAGCTCGCCGTCCTTGGCACCTGCGGTGGCGTCCTTAGCCACCGTCCATTCACGGTCTGCGCCCTTGTCGATGGGCAGGATGCGGCCGCCCTCGGCGCTCTTGCGGTAGATGCCGAGGATGCGCTTGGGGTTGGTGCCGATCTTGCGGATCAGGCGGCCCTCGTAGTGGTGCTCCTCGCCCTTCACCTCGCGCAGCTTGGCAAGGATGCGGTCGCCGGCCCCCAGCGCGCCATCGGCGCTGCGCAGGATCATCAGCACCTTCGGCTCCGGCCCCTCGCCGTGCCATTCCATGGGCTTGGCCATCAGGTCGCCGTCGGCATCGGGGCCGGTCACGGTGAGCACGCCGACGGGCGGCAGCTTCTCGGGGTCGCGGTAGGAGCGCTTCTTCTTGGCGAGGTGGCCCTCGTCCTCCAACTCGCGAAGCATGCGCTTGAGGTCGATCCGGGCGGCGCCCTTGATGTGGAACGCCTTGGCGATGTCACGTTTGGAGGCGGCCTCGGGGTGGGCGGCGATCCAGTCGAGGATCTCGGATTTGGTGGGTAGCTCGGCCATGGGGAAGAGGTAGCAGGCTGCGAGGGAAGGCAACAGCCAGAATCAGAGGGGGCAGGTCATGCGGCGGTGGGGCACGCCGCCATCGTCGAAATCCGCGCCTTCGGCGGTGAAGCCGAGCTTTTCGTAGAAGCCCATGGCGCGGGTTTGAGCGTCGAGCACGGCGCGGGGCGCGCCGCGTTCGCGCAGCAGGTCCATCCCGGCGCGGACGAGCTTGGCGCCAAGGCCGGTGCCCCGGGCGCGGGCCAGCACGCAGATGCGCCCGATGCGGCCCTCCGCGGGGAAGACGCGGGCGGTGCCGACGGGCTCGCCGCGCTCGGTGGCCAGAAGGTGGATGGCGTCGCCGTCCTTGCCGTCGAATTCCTCGGCCTGAGAGAAGCCCTGCTCACGCATGAAGACCTCGCGGCGCAGCGCGAAGCAGGCATCGAGATCGCGGGTGGGGGTGATTGTGACGGTCATTCAGGGGCGGGTCCCAGGCGGTTGCGGAGATGGTGCAAAACATCCATTCTTTCATGCAGGACAGCGATAATCTCCGGCGGCTCTTCGCGCTGCAGTAGCCAGAAGACCACATGGCGCTCTGCCCTGGTCGAGCGCAGGCCGTCCGCAATGTCTGACACATCCCGAAAAGGCAGAACCTTCAGCCGATTGAACCGGCTCACCAGACTTTCGATGTAGGCTTCCGCCCGCGCCTCGCCCCAAGTATCCGCGCTGTAGTCGAAGATTGCCAGAAGGTCTGCCTCGGCGTCCTCATGTAGCCGCCATTTCGCCATCAGCCCGCGCGACGTGCCTTCGCCTTGCGAATGATCTCATCCATCGAGATTTCGTAAGTTTCCCCTCGCCGCACGGCCTCGATCCTTGGCAGAAGGATTGCCCGCAGCTCTTCCAGCGCGGCCTTCTCGTCATCGCTCCAGTCGCTGGTGTCGTCGGGCGTTTCGGGCATGGCACGGCTCATCACATAGGCCTTGATCGTCTGGCCCCGCAGGGCCGCGATGGCCTTCAGTTTGCGGTGTTCTTCGGCGGTGATGTCGATGGATAGTCTGGGCATGTCTGGACTGTAGCGCGGGTGGACCCACAAAACAACATTTGTGGAAATGTGGCTCAGGGCTGCGCGAAGTAATCCGTGAGCATTCGGGTGTAGATCTCTTTCAGCTCGCCGATCTGCTCGACCCGCACGCGCTCGTCGACCTGGTGCATCCGGTGGCCGACGAGGCCGAACTCGACGACCGGGCAATGGGATTTGACGAAGCGGGCGTCGGAGGTGCCGCCAGTGGTGGAAGGCTCCGGGCGGCGGCCTGTCACGGCCTCCACCGCGCCGCTGACCAGCTCGGAGAGCGCCCCCGGCGGCGTGAGGAAGGCCTCGCCGCTCACCTTGACCGTCAGGCCCACGTCAACGCAGAACTCTTCGGCCACGCGGTCGCCCTCGGCCTTCAGCCACTCCGTCAGGCTTTCGCCGGTATGCTCGTCGTTGAAGCGGATGTTGGCGGTGCAGCGGGCCTGTGCAGGGATGACATTGGTGGCCGGATTGCCGACGTCGATGGTGGTGAGCGCGAGGGTGGAGGCATCGAAGTGTTCGGTGCCCATGTCGAGCTCGCGGCTGGCCAGCCTGTCGGCCAGGCGGGCGATGGCCGTCACCGGGTTGACGGCGCGGTGGGGATAGGCGGAGTGGCCCTGTTTGCCGCGCAGAGTGTAGAAGGCCGTCATCGAGCCGCGGCGGCCAATCTTCATCATATCGCCCATCTGCTCCAGCGAGGTGGGCTCGCCGACGATGCAGACATCCATGCGCTCGCCGTTCTCGCCCATCCAGTCGAGCAGGGCGGTGGTGCCATCAAGCGCGTCGGCCTCCTCGTCGCCGGTGATGGCGAGCACCACCGAGCCATCGGGGGGCGTCTCGGTCACGAAGTCGATGGCGGCGGCCACGAAGGCGGCGACACCCGACTTCATGTCGGTCGCGCCGCGGCCATAGAGCCAGCCGTCAGCCTCCTCGGCGGCGAAGGGCGGGTGCGTCCAGGCCGCCTCGTCGCCCACGGGCACCACATCGGTATGGCCGTTGAAACCGAAGGTTTTGCCGTTGCCATTGCGGCCCCAGCGGGCGAAGAGGTTGGAGATGCCGCCACGGTCGACGCGGGTGCAGGAAAAGCCCGCGGCTGTGAGCCGCTCTTCCAGAAGCACCAGCGCGCCGCCCTCCTCGGGGGTCACGGAGGGGCATTGCACGAGGGCACGGGTGAGCGCGACGGGATCGGTGGGCATGGCGGGGCTCCTTTTGGCACCGGAATAGCGGCTTCGGGCAGGGCCTGCCACCCTGCCCCGCTGTTGCGCTGCGCCCACAGGCCGCGCCGGGGCCGGGCAAATTTGCTGACAACGTGCCGAAATCGTGACAATTTTCGCGAAAATGAGAACATCGACCCGAGGCAGGGCGAAGAGCAGAGGCCGGACAGACGGGATAACCCGCAGCCGGCGCCCCCAGCGACGGACCGGCCCCGCGCCGTGCCGGCGTGCCATGCCGACGGCCCCTTGAGGACAGAGCATGGTTGCGGCATCGGAACTCTCGATCAACACAAGTGCCAGCGCGACCGATATGGCGAATGCCATTTTCGGGGACAGCGTGCAGGTGATTTCGGCCAGCTACAGCGGTGATTACCGCTCGTCGGGGATCTTCACCGGGGGCGACAGCACATCGCCGGGCGTGGTGCCGAGCGACAGCGGGGTGATCCTTTCGACCGGGCGGGCGACGGACTTCACCAACAGCTGGGGTGATGCCAACCAGGACACCAACACCTCGACCAACACAAACTACGGCTGGGGCCAATACGACCCGCCGGACAGTGACTTCGAGGAGGTGGCGGGCACCCGGACCTATGACGCTTCCTACATGGATGTGGAATTCATCCCCGACGGCGACGTGATGACGATGCAGTTCGTCTTCTCGTCGGACGAGTACCCGGAGTATGCGGATTCGATCTACAACGACGTGGTCGCCGTCTGGGTGAATGGCGAATATGTGGAGCTCGACATCGGCACCGGCACGACCTCGGTGACCAACGTCAATGACGAGGACAACTCCAACCTCTACATCGACAACACCGGCAGCGATTACAACACCGAGATGGACGGCTTCACCGTGACGATGACGCTCACCATGCCGGTGAATGCGGGTGAGGTGAACAGCATCCGGATCGGCATCGCCGACACCTCCGACAGCTCCTACGATTCCAACCTGCTGATCGCAGCGGATTCGATCCAGACCGATCTGGTTGCGGTGACCGACGAGCTGACGATGGGCACCAACTACTCGAAGGACTTCGACCTGGTCGGCAATGATCTCAGCTCGACCGGTGCCACCATGACGATCACCCATATCAACGGGGTCGCGGTGAGCGCAGGTGACAGCGTGACGCTGGGCACCGGGCAGGTGGTGACGCTGAATGCCGATGGCACGGTGACCATCGACAGCGACGGCGACGACGAGGAGGTGAATTTCACCTACGCCATCAGCGACGGGCAGGGCCATAACGACACCGGCTTCGTCAAGCTCGACCAGGCGCCGTGTTTTGTGGCCGGCACGATGATTGCCACGCCGGAAGGCGAGGTGCCGGTGGAGCGGCTCTCGCCCGGTGACATGGTGCTGACCCATGACGACGGCCCGCAGCCGCTGCGCTGGATCGGGCGCCGGACGGTGGCCGCCGAGGGGGCGATGGCGCCCGTGCACATCCGCGCCGGCACCTTCGGACCGCATCGCGCGCTGACCATCTCACCGCTGCATCGGCTGATGATCCGCGATCCGCTGGCCGAGCTGATGTTTGGCGACGGGGAGGTGCTGGTGGCGGCGAAGGAGCTGGTGAACGGCACGTCGGTCACCCGGCTGGAGGGCGGCGAGGTGGACTACGTTCACCTGCTGTTCGACCGGCACCAGGTGGTGTTTTCAGAGGGGCTGCCCACCGAGAGCTACCTGCCGGGCGGGCAGATGCAGCACAGCTTCGAGGCGGAGATCGTGGAGGAGATCTGCACGCTCTTCCCCGAGCTGGACCCGGCCACGGGCAAGGGCTACGGCCCCGCCGCGCGAAGGATGCTCGCGGGCTACGAGGCGCGGCTCTGGGCCGCCGAGGCGCTGCGAGCGGCGTAGCGGGCGCGGCGTGTGCGGGGGCGACCAAGGACAGCCCCAATGACGAAACCTGCTGCCCCTCGGGCAACGGCACCGCCTACTCGGGCACCTCTTGGCATGCTCAATCGCCAGCGACCCTGACCAATATGCCGAGGTCTATGGCGCGCAAGACCTTCGGGATCTGAATGAAGGTCAGCAGGCCAAGAGCGAGAGAAAGGGCAACACCAAGGTAGAAGATCACCGACATCGCATCGCCCCCACGTGCGAGAACGGGCTGAACAACCCACATGAAGGCCGGAAGCAGCACAGAGGGAAGCCAGAGCAGCACGATTGCCACCCCTGTACCAACAACCCGGTTTGCGCCGTAGACCGCGTAGAATGAGGGCACCTTTCCGACGACCGTATCGGCGTCGGCGATCTTCGGTGCATACCTCATGCCACGGCGCGTGTAGATCATTATGGCAAGGCTAGAGAACGCGAGGAACCAAGGTGCGAGCACGACGGCATCGCGCAACTGGAGCGGGGTGGAGAACACAGGCACCTCCACGGTCGTTGCCTCACCTTGCTGAATCAGGTCCAGCTCGGCGCGGCGGGCGATGGCCTCGTCGAGATACTGGCTGCTATTTGCCAGCGTCAGTTTTTGTCGGCGGCGGCGCTCGGCCTCGCTGATCTGAGTGTCTGGAGTGCCGGTCCCGGAGCCGAAGCTCGAGGTAAGCCAATCGCTCCACGCTGACGCGGCTTGTGCGCGACGCGCCTTGCGGGCAGGTGCTTTGGAAGCCGCGATGATCGGGGCGAAGTCATCCGCCATGGTGGAGCGCGGCGTTCCAGCAACGAGGGCGTTCCGATGGGTTTTCAGCAGGGTGCTCCAGTGCCGCAGATCGAGGCTCGCCAACCAGAGATATCGCGCAGCATCCTCCATACGCAGCCCGGCAACAGTTTCGGACGTCAAGTATGAGCCCGCAACATGATCGGCCAGAAGCATGTGGGGCTCGTCCGGGTCGGGCACGCTCACGCCCTCCCATGGTGCATTTAGCAGCAGCATGGATTTCATGTAGGTGAGCGCGGGTTGGATGATTTTCCGGTCGTCCGTGGTGAGTTGCGGGGACAAGCGCGCGTAGTTGTCCTCCATCCACACAATCTGGGCCAGAAGATCGCTGCGCAGGCGGCGGATTTCTTCGATCCCCTCTTCAATGCCCGCATAGCCCGGAGCGACATAGATTGCGCTGCGCAGGTCGGTCGCGACCATGGAAGACAGCCGCTCCAGCCCGGTGTAAGTGGTGATCCGTTCCTCCGTCACCGCCACCTCGCGGCGCAGGGCGCGGTAATCGACCAGTGCAGTCACAAGGATCAGCGCGGTGACTACCCAACTCAGAAGGAAGTAGGTGTTTGCCCTTGAAAAGCTATCTTCTGCGGCTTCAACCCGCGTCATGGCGCACCCCAGTGGAATACCAAATACGCGATCATCCAATAGGAGGATCAATCAGGGTTTAGCACAATCAGGGCACAACCTTTGCAGGAAAATCGGCTGATGACGCAAAAGGGGTGCCCCTCGGGACGCCCCTTTTCTTTTCGTTGCGCTTTGGTGCCCACCTCAGCCGCCGCCGAGGGCGCTGGCCACCGACTTGTTGGGCGCGGCCTTGCGCTGGCGGGAGGGGCCGGAGGAGGCGGCCTTTGCGGTGCTTTCCTTGCGTCCCGTCACGGTGTTCACGCCCTTGCTGCGGCGGGCCTCGGCCTCGCGCTGGGCCTTCAGGCGGGCCATGTCGCGGCGGTGGGCATCTTCGGGCTCGTAGCCGAACCACATTCGGATGCGCATCCACAGGCCGGGCTTCTTGCGCTGGATGGTGATCGTCTTGTCACCGCCGACGCGGCTCGACGTCTTGGTGGACTTGATGAGGTTGCCGCCGGAGTAGCTGCCGCTGCTGGAGGCGGTGGAGCGCGCGGGCTCTTCGGCCTCGTCGAGCGCGGCGTAGTCGTCGCTCGCCGGGCCGAGCGCACCGGCTGCCGTGCCGACGGCGGCGTATTGCATGTAACCGATCCCGCCCATCACTGCGAGAACGGCCACGATCAGGATGATACGGACTGTTGCCATCTGTTGCCTGCCTTTCCAATCATCCGGGCCCTCCGCCCGGCAACTCTTCCTTCGATGTGGCCGCGCACCGCGCCCGGCCTCTGCCTATCTCTCTGTGTTGGTCCGTCCGGTGCCTCACTCGTCGACCCGGATCACCTTTCTTTGCGCCACCGGCGGCACATAAGCCTCTGCCGGAGCGTTCTTTTTGCGGCTGACGGTGCGAAGCCCGCCTGTGGCCGTGGTGCGCGGGGCATAGGTGCCCGCGCTTGTTGTTGCGCCGCTGCCCGAGCCGGTGCTCTGGCGGCGCTGGGTGGTGCCCCCGCTCGCCTGTGGCGTACCGCTGGCCTGGGGCAGCCGCGACGTTACTACGCGGTCGGACGGGGCTGTCTGCATGCCGCCGCCGGTGTCCGGAAGTGTGGCGCCCCAGGGGGCGAGCTCTTCGCGGTCGATGCCCATGGCCAGCTCTGCGAGGTAGCCCGGCTCGGTCACGAACTTGTAGCCAAGCCAGCCTGCGCCCAGCATGACCGCGATCATCACCGCGTTGAGCACCCCCTTGAGGGCGGAGATCGACTCTTTCATGGGTTTGCGCCCGCCTCACTTAACTCGCGTTCCATCTAGGCGGGAAAGCGAGGCACAAATGCGGCGGGCTTGGGGTTTTGGTGGGGATTCCGGGGCAAATCAGGCGTTTGGGGCCTGTGGCTCAGATCCCCGGCACGTAGCCATGGCCCGCGGCCCAGAGCGCCAGAGCCATGGCCAGCACCAGCGCGCCGGAGGCCCCGATGGCGACGCGGACGCTGGTTTTGTGGTCGGAGCCTTCCCAACGGCGCGGGCGGATGCCCTTGAGCAGGAAGACCACCTGCGCGGCGAGGTTGATGGCGACCACATTGGTCACCACGGTGGCCAGTGCCCGGAGCGCGTTGGGAATGTCCCAGATGCCGATGAAGAGGCCCATGGCGGCAAGCGGTGGCAGCAGCGCGGCGGCGACCATCACGCCCACCAGCCCGGTGGTCTGCCCGCCCGAGAGCATCAGCGCGGCCACCGCCCCGCCCGCCAGGGGCAGCGCGACCGTCCGCAGCGACAGCGCGCCGGAGAAATCCATCATCGAGGTGTCGGGGTAGGAGCCGGGCAGGACCAGCCCGAGCGCAATGCCCACCGCCGTTGCCACTGCCAGCCCCGCCCCCAACGCGCGGGCCGCCACGCCGAGCAGCGCGAAGTTGCCCAGCGCGGTGCCGAATGCGAAGGCCATGATCGGCCCCAGCAGCGGCGCGATCACCATGGCGCCGATCACCACCGCCACCTGCCCCTGGCTCAGCCCGATCGCCGCCACCATCGCGGCCAGCGCCGTCATCACCAGGTAATCCACCGTCAGGGCCGTGCCCTGGCGCACCTCGCGGTAGATCTCCTCGCGGGCGCTGACGCTTTCCTTCTCGGCGCGGCGGTCGACCTCATCTTCGTCGTCGAGCTCGGGCAGGCTGGCCTCGGTGGGCACCGAGAAGAGGCGCCAGTCTTCCTCGCCTTCCAGAGCCGCGCTGATGGCATCCATCACCTCCTGCGTGTCGCCCTTGAAAAGTGCGACGCAGAGCATCTGGCGGCCTTCGTCCTTGTCGGCAGGCAGGCGCCACCAGTGATCGGGCGGCAGCTCTTCGAGGCAATCCACCACCTTGTCGATCTGCCCGGTTGTCGCGATGACCTGAAGCAGGCGGTCTGCCATCAGGCATGCCCGCCTTCATGGGTGCCCTCGTCGAAGAAGGGGGCCATCTGCGCGACGATCACGGCGTTCTCGGCGGCGGCGCGGGCCATAAGCGCGCGCTCGTCCTCGCCGATCTCGTGGCCCTGGGCCTCGCGCTCCTCAAGGGTGCCGTAGCCGGTGACATCGAGCGGGGCCATCTCGGCCTGCTTGAGGATTGCGACCGTCTCGCGCACCGCCTCGGCCTCGTCGACACCGGCCGCAAAGCACATCAGCGCCGCCCCCACTGCCCCGTCGGGCAGGCCGTCACCGGGCTTGCGGCCCACGTCCACCAGCAGCGTATAAACCGCCTGCGGCTTCTTTTCCTTGCGGGGTGCCATGGCATATCCTCCTGTGAAAGCTAGGTGTTCCGGCAGGCGCATGAAGTCAAGCCGGACAAAGGGGAGGACGCGATGAAACGGGTGAAAGACATGGTGGCCGAGGCCAACGCGGTGGTGTCGCACGCCCCGGCAGCGGAAATGCTGGGGTCTCATGGCCAGGAGGGGGTCACCTTCGTCGATCTGCGTGATCCGCGCGAGCTGGATCGGGAGGGGATGATCCCCGGCGCCTTCCACTGCCCGCGCGGGATGCTGGAGTTCTGGATCGACCCGGAGAGCCCCTATGCCAAGGAACAGTTCCAGAGCGGCGGGCAGTTCGTGTTCTACTGCGCGTCGGGCTGGCGCTCGGCGCTTTCGGCGCGGGTGGCGCAGGAGATGGGGCTGGAAGGCGTGAGCCACATCACCGACGGCTTCGCGGGCTGGAAGAAGGCGGGCGGGCCGGTGGCGGAACGGCCGAAGAAGGGCTGACGCCGGACACGGCACGCCACGGTTGGGGCCGGGTGCCGAACAAGAAATGGATTGCGGCCGCAAGGCCGCGCCGCTGGATCGCTTCAGGGCCGCTCGCGCAGGTGGTCTTCGGCGTCGGCCACGTTGATGTCCAGCGCGTCCAGCCCGTCTTCCAGAAGGTCGGCAAGCTGCGGCTCGCCGCCTAAGTAATCTTCGGTTGGGGAGGTCTTCTCGGCCTGGGCCATGCGCTTGGCCTCCTCGATATCGTCGGCATCGAAGCTGTCGCGTCCCACCCACATCAGCGCGACGAGGCTGGCCTGCTCATCCTCGTTCAGGTCGGAGATGTAGCGGCGGGTCGAGACGCCATCGGACCCGTATTCACGGGCCAGCGCGATGACGCGCACGATCTTCGAGAGCGATATGTCGAGCATGGCAGCACCTCCTGCGGGCAGAGTGCCACCATGCGCCGGGGCTTTCCACCCCCCTCAGAGCTGGGAGCGGAACAGGCGGTAATACATCCAGTTGGGCATAAGCTGCGCCATGCGCACAAGCCAGCCGCGCATGGTGGGGAAGCTCTTTTGAAACACGTCGTCGTTCATGTGTTCGAAGAGTTCGCGCGCGGCGGCCTCGGAGGTCATGACCGAGGGCGGCAGGGCGGCGGGGGTATCGCCTTCGGCGGTGGGCTCGGGTTCGATCACGTGCCCGGGGCAGGCAAGTTGCACCTGCACCCCGGTGTTGCGCAGATCGGCGTAGAGCTCTTCTGCGAGGTGCATCACTGCCGCCATCGACGTGCCGTAGCCGATTTCGCCGGGCAGGCCACGGTAGGCGGACAGGCCCGCCACCAGCAGCAGGTGGCCCTTGTCGGCTTTCACCATGCCGGGCAGCACCGCGCCGACGGTATTGAGCGCGCCGTCGAGATTGCGGTCGATCACCTGTTTGATCGCGGCGGTGTCCCAATCCTTCGCGCCGTGGCCGCCTTGGGCGTCTGGCAGGTAGATCACCCCGTCGACGGTGCCGACGCCATCTGCGGCGGCTTTCATCGCGGCGGCGTCCGACACATCGGCCTCCAGCGCCTCGGCGCGGCCGGGCAGCATCTCGGCCAGTTTCTGCATGGCCTCGGGCTCGGCGCTCGTCAGCACCAGCTCGGCGCCCACGCGGCTGAGTTGGTCGGCCAGCGCCCGCCCGAGCGCGGAGCCTGCACCGATGATCCAGTACTTTTTACCCTGCCATTCGATCATGAAATCTCTCTCCTCCGTCGAAACGCCGCGTTCTCAAATGCTTTCAGGGCTCGCAGTGATTCTGCGCGCCCTCACCAAAAGTATAACGTCTTGCGGGCCGGAGGGTTCAAACAGGCGGGAGGAAGATGTTCAAATTCACGCCATTGCCCGAGATTTGGGCAGGTTTCAGCGGGCGGGGCCGGTGAGCGGGACAACCTGAGACTCGTCCTCCGGGGCAAGTTCCTCGAAGTCGAAGGCATCGAGCCGGTGCGCCCGCTTGCCGGCCTTCTCGGCTGAGATCTTGATTTCCTCGATGTCCTTGGCGGCCTGGCCGAAGTGGCGGTCGAGGTTGCCGACGCGGGTGCCGAGCCTGTCGACGTCCGCGTGCAGCAGCGCCAGCTCCTTGCGGATCGCCCCGGCCTGCTCGCGCATCCGGGCATCCTTCAGCACCGCACGCATGGTGTTGAGCGTGGCCATGCAGGTGGTGGGTGAGACGATCCACACCCGGGCGGCGAAACCTTCGCGCACCACCTCGGCAAAGTTGGCGTGCAGCTCGGCGTAGACCGCCTCGGAGGGCAGGAACATGAGCGCGCCATCCGCCGTTTCGCCTTCGATGATGTAACGCTCGGAGATGGCGGAGATGTGAGTTTTCACAGCCGTGCGCAGGGCGCGGGCGGCCTGCGTCTTCTCGGCCTCGGTGGAGGCGGCGCGGAGTTGCTCGTAGGCCTCCAGCGGGAATTTCGCGTCGATCACGATGGGGCCTGGCGGGTTGGGCAGGTGGATCAGGCAATCGGCCCGCTTGCCGTTGGAGAGCGTGGCTTGCAGCGTGTAGCTGTCGCGCGGGAGAGCCTTGGAGACGATGTCGTTCAGCTGGATCTCGCCAAAGGCGCCACGGGTCTGCTTGTTGGAGAGAATATCCTGAAGGCCCAGCACATCGCCTGAGAGCTTTTCTATATTGGCCTGGGCCTTGTCGATCTGGGCGAGGCGCTCGGTGAGCTGGGTGAGGGAGGTGGCGGTTTGCTTGGAGCTGCCCGCCAGCGTCTCGTTCACCTTTTCCTGCATGTCGTTCAGCGTGCGGGCGGAGTGCAGCGCCGTCTGGTGCAGCCGGTCGGCGACCTGGGATTGCACCTCGGCAAGTCGGGCCTCCATGGCGGCGACGATCTGGGCCTGGCCGGTTTGCTGACTCTCGGAGACCGAGGCGATGCGCCCGCCCAGTTCGTGCTGGCCCTGCGCCAGCGCCTCGACCGCCTTCGAGACGGTGCCGATCTGCCCGGCGGCCTCGGCGGCCCGGCCCGCGCGGCGGACGGTGGCAATGAGGAGCGCCAACAGCACAAGGGCGATGAGGGCCCCAACGATGAGCGCCAGCGTGGCCGGATCGTCGAGCCTGAGGGTGAAGGGCTGCGTTTCGTTCATCGCCGCCCGAAGAGCCGCTCGATGTCGTGGAGTTTGAGTTCCACATAGGTGGGCCGCCCGTGGTTGCACTGGCCGGAGTGGGGCGTGGCTTCCATTTCGCGCAGCAGGGCGTTCATCTCTTCGGCACGCATCCGGCGGCCGGAGCGGATGGAGCCATGGCAGGCGACGCGGGAGAGGATCGCCTCGATGCGGGCCTCGACGAGCTGGCTTTGGCCGATGTCGTCGAGTTCATCCAGCACATCGCGCAGCAGGGCCTCGGCGTTGATTTCGCCGAGGATCGCGGGGGTTTCGCGCACGGCGATGGTGCCGGGGCCGAAGGGTTCCAGCGTGAGGCCCATGCGGGCGAAGGTTTCGGCATGGGCCAGCAGGGTTGCGGCGTCCTGCTCCGAAAGCTCCACGATCTCGGGGATCAGCAGGGCCTGGGCCGCCACGCCGTTCTCGGCCATCTGGCGCTTCAGCTTTTCGTAGACGAGGCGCTCGTGGGCGGCGTGCTGGTCGACGATGACCATGCCGCTCTCGGTTTGCGCGATGATGTAGTTCTCGTGCACCTGCCCGCGCGCCGCGCCGAGGGGATGGTGGGTTAGGGTCTCCTCCACGCCTTGCGGCGTGTCCTCGACCCGGCCCGTCGGCGCTTCGGCAAAGCCCATCGGCTCCGGGGCGGGCGTGGGGAAACGGTAGCTCTGGGGGCGTTCCTGCGCCGGGCGGTCCATCTGGTAGATGCGCGGAGGCTGCTCTTCGGTCCGTTCGGCCCTCATCGCACCCAGCACTTCCCCGGCCACGGTGGTGGAGGCGCGGTGGCCGGCCTCGGCGAGGGCGTGGCGTATGCCGGAGACGATGAGGCCACGCGCCAGCCCCGGCTCGCGGAAGCGGACCTCGGATTTGGCGGGGTGCACGTTCACGTCCACCCGCTGTGGGTCCACGTCGAGGAAGAGCACGGCGGCCGGGTGACGGTCGCGGGAGAGGTAATCGGCATAAGCGCCGCGCAGGGCGCCGATCAGGAGCTTGTCCTTCACCGGCCTGCCGTTGACGAAGAGGAATTGTGCCACCGAGGAGCCGCGCGAATAGGTCGGCAGCGCCGCGTAGCCGGTGAGGTGGAGGCCCTCACGCTCGGCGTCGAGTGGGATCGCGTTTTCGGCGAAGTCGCGGCCCAGCACGGTGGCGAGGCGGCCTGCAAGCGCGTCGAAGAGATCGCCCGATTGCGCATCGGCGCGGAAGGTCACACGGGGCTCGCCGCCGGTTTCATCGCGCAGGGTGAAACCGATGAAGGGCTCGGCCATGGCGAGGCGTTTGACGACCTCGGAGATGGCCTGGGTTTCCGCCCGGTCGGAGCGGAGGAACTTGAGGCGGGCCGGGGTGGCATAGAAGAGGTCGCGCAGCTCGACCGTGGTGCCCGAGGTAAGCGCCGCCGGTTTCACTGCGCCGAGGGTGCCGCCGACGCAGGCGATTGTGTGGGCCTCTGCGCCCGAGGGGCGGGAAGTGATGGTGAGGCGGCCGACTGCGCCGAGCGAGGGCAGCGCCTCGCCCCGGAAGCCGAAGGAGCGGATATCGAGCAGGTCGGAGCCGTCGATCTTGGAGGTGGCGTGGCGGGAGAGCGCGAGCGGCAGGTCGGGGCCGGGGATGCCGCAGCCGTCGTCGGTGACGCGGATCAGGGTTTTGCCACCATGGGAAATGGTGACGTCGATCCGCGTGGCGCCCGCGTCGATGGCGTTTTCGATCAGCTCCTTCACGGCGGAGGCCGGGCGCTCGACCACCTCGCCGGCGGCGATGCGGTTGATCACCGTCTCGTCGAGTTGCCGGATTTGTGGCAGGTCGGGGCTTATCTTGGGCTGCGGGGCATTCATGCCACTAGGGGTAGCATGGAGCGCGGCGATTCTGCGAGGGGATTTATCGTTGATTAACGGCTGCTCGGCGCGGCTCACACGGAATAAAGCCGAAGGTGCCATGCGGGCTGCCTCAGCCCTTCGGCTTCACCGCGCCCACCAGCGGGCCGAGGGGGAAGCCGGTGTCATGCCGCCCCACCGAGGGGGCGAAGAGCCGCGACACCGAGCCGTCGAAATAGAGCGCGTTGGGGGTGCCGAGGGCATCGCGGAAGAGCGAGCCGAACTCCCAGAAGGTCACCGGCTCGTCGGAGATGACGAAATGCACCGTATGCCCGTCCGCCGCCACCCCGACGCCGTTGCGGAAGTGGCGCGAGGTGCTGTCACGCAGGAAGCGGGGGTGCAGCTTGCCATCGATCACCAGCATCGGGCCGGATTGGGAGGCGTAGCGGCAGGCGGGCGGGTTGGCCTTGTAGGCGAGGGTTTCGACCACCGCAGCGCGGCCCGCCATCAGGCAGAAGACGCCGTTCGGCACCAGGCCGAAGTTGCCCGGCCCGGGGTTGCTGACGAGCGGGGCCGTCTGCCTGCCCTCTTCAAGGTAGAGGCCCACGGGGCTGCGGTTTTCGTGATACATGCCCGCGTTCATGGCGAAGGTCAGCTCGAGGCCCTCGGCCTCCAGCATGTCTTCCAGCCGGGCGAAGCTGCCGATGACCTTGCCCCCGTTGGCGTGGAAGAGGCGGATATCGTCCGCTGCCGCATCGAGGGTGCAGAGCGTGTAGGCGCGGCCTTCGTGGGCGATGTCACGGCACGCGGGCGCGGCGGAGAGCGGCGCGGCGGTGAGCAACGCGAGCAGCGGGGCGAGGAGGCGCTTAATCCTCGGCGTCATCATCGTCATCGGCCTCGACATCGCGCCGCACCCGCTCTTCGGAGAACATGCGGCGGGTGTCATCCATCCTGTCGAAGGTTTCATCGAGCTTGAAGCGCAGTTCGGGCGAGAATTTCAGCGCGAGAGACTTGTTGACCGCGCGGCGCAGCTCGGAGCGGTTGCGCCGCAGCGCGTCGAGCCCCTCTTCGGCGTGGAAACCGCCGAGCGGCATCACATAGGCGGTGGCCACCTTCAGATCGGGAGAGCAGCGCACCTCGGACACGGTGATCGACATGCGCCCGAGTTCGTCGTCGTGCACATCGCCGCGCTGAAGCACCTGGGCCAGCGCGCGCCGGATGGTTTCGCCCACGCGGAGCTGACGCTGCGAGGGGCCTTGACCGTCATGAAACTTGTTCTTTGCCATGGGCCGGACATAGGGCGCGTGAGGCGACCACGCAAGCGGGGCTTTGCGCGGGGGCGCGGCGTCAGCTAAACGGGGCCGAGTTTGAGAAGGACATGAGACAATGATGGACGTGCCCGGGATCGTGGTGATGGGGGCTTCCGGCCGGATGGGGCGGATGCTGGTGCAGACGGTGCAGGAGAGCCCTGTGATGCGGCTTGCGGGCGCGCTGGAGCGCGAAGGCCATGAGTGGGTGGGCCGTGACGTCGGTGAGGCCATGGGCGGCGCGGCGCTGGGCGTGGAAGTGACGGCGGACCCGCTGGAGGCGATGGCGAAGGCGCAGGCGGTAATCGACTTCACCGCGCCGTCGGCGACGGTGGAGATGGCCGCGCTGGCGGCACAGGCGCGGGCGGTGCATGTGATCGGCACCACCGGGTTGAGCGAGGACGATATTGCGAAGATCGACCTCGCGGCGCGCCATGCAGTGGTTGTGCGGGCCGGGAACATGTCACTCGGGGTGAACCTGCTGACGGTGCTTGTGCGGCAGGTGGCCAAGGCGCTCGACGAGGATTTCGACATCGAGGTGGTGGAGAGCCATCACCGGCACAAGGTGGATGCGCCCTCGGGCACGGCGCTGATGCTCGGCGAGGCCGCCGCCGAGGGGCGCGGGCACGGGCTGAAGGACGTGTATGAGGCGGCGCGCGACGGGATCACCGGGGCGCGGAAGCGCGGGCAGATCGGGTTTTCGGTAATTCGCGGCGGCGACATCATCGGCGAGCATGACGTGATTTTCGCCGGGCCGGGCGAGCGGCTGACGCTGTCGCATTCGGCGACCGACCGGAGCCTGTTTGCCAAGGGGGCGCTGAAGGCGGCGCTCTGGGGCCAAGGGCGCAAGCCGGGGCATTATTCGATGCTGGATGTGCTGGGGCTGAGCGAGGGGTGAGACGGGCAGCGCCGACCCGCGGGGTGGCGCTTCTGATGGTTGTTCGTGGCACTTTATGGTGCCGTGGTAGCTTGACCTTCGAGGTCTGCGCTTCCCTCACCAAAGCGCCGCCTCGGGGGGCGGGTCGGCGCTGCACGGCGCCTTCGGCTTGATTCCGTGCAGGGGTGGCTCAATCTGTCACAAGGCGCGGGCCTGATCGGCTATGTCCTCATCGGTTACGAGGTAGCCGCAGTCGGACTCGGACAGATCACGCTGGGCGCAGCCGGACAGGAAGATGATCGTTTCCCAGAGATCGGGATCGACGTTGCGCCACGTTTCCGCAGCGACGACGGACTCGCTCTTGGCGATCAGACCTTCCGCCCAACGCTCCGCTTCTTCCCGCTTCAACGTGCCCGACAGGAGGGCCGCGAAGGTCTGCCCGAGAGACTGTCTGAGGGCCGCGATCTCCATCGACGCTGCCTCAGAAATCCACCGCCAGGCCCTTCTTCTCCCAGTCGCCGTAGCGCACCGGCTCGGGGCCGTCGCGACCGCCCAGCTCCTTGGGCAGTTCTTCCGCCGTTGCGGCCTTGCGGCGCGCTTCGGCTTCGGCCAGCGCGCGTTGGGCTTCGGGGGGCAGGTCTTTACGGTCGGTCATCTCGGCGCTCCTTGTCAGGGCCTGGCCTGTGATATAGCCCGCGAGGCGCAACCGGAAAAGGGGAAGGCCGATGGCCGATGCGGCGCGGGAGCTGGCGCTTTCATTCATCAAGGGCGTGCTGGCGCAGCGGATCATGATGCAGGATCTGGTGGCCGCCACGCAGGCGCCGCCCGAGGTGATGGCGCGGGCGCAGCGGTTGGCAAATGAGGTGCTGCGCCGGATCGGGCCGGCGGATGCGGCCTTGAAGCCCTGGCTCAAGAAGGCCCCCCCTGCCCCGGTGCGCGATGTGCTGCGGCTGGCGACCGTGGAGCTGCTGGCGCTGGGCGAGGCCGCGCATGGGGTTGTCAGCGAGGCGGTGAGCCTGACGCGGCAGGCCTCCCCGCGGGCGACGGGCATGGCGAACGCGGTGCTGCGCAAGGTGGCGGAGGAAGGACAGGCAGTCTTTGACGCGGCCCCGCCGACGCGCCTGCCCAACTGGCTGCGTGGGCGGCTGGGGGCTGCTTATGGCAACGCTGTGGTGGCGCAGATCGAGGCGGCGCACGGCGCGGGCGCGCCGCTGGACCTGACGGCGAAGGGCGATCCGGCAGCGCTGGCGGAGGCGGTCGGCGGCACGCTTTTGCCGAGCGGCTCGGTGCGGATCACCGGGCCGGTGCAGGTGACCGCGCTGCCGGGGTTCGAGGCGGGCGCGTTCTGGGTGCAGGATGCCGCCGCTGCGCTGCCCGCGAAACTGCTGGGCGCGCGGGCCGGCGAACGGGTGCTGGACCTCTGCGCCGCACCGGGCGGCAAGACGATGCAGCTGGCGGCGGCGGGGGCCGAGGTGGTGGCTGTCGATCTTTCGGAGCGGCGGCTGAAGCGGGTGGAGGAGAACCTGGCCCGCACCGGGCTGACGGCGGAGCTGGTGGCGGCGGATGTGCTGGCCTGGGTGCCGGAGGAGCCGTTCGACGCGATCCTGCTCGATGCGCCCTGCTCGGCCACCGGCACCATCCGCCGCCACCCGGACCTGCCGCATGTGAAGGACGGCAAGGGGCTGAAAGAGCTCTTCGCGCTGCAGGCGGCGATGCTGGAGCGGGCGATGGGCTGGCTGAAACCGGGCGGGCGGCTGGTGTATTGCACCTGTAGCCTGTTGCCGGAGGAAGGCGAGGCGCAGGTGGCCGGGTATGAGGTGGTGCACTCCGAGGCGGGCTGGATCGAGGCGGGCTGGCGCGCGCAGGGTGGGCTACGGCTGCGGCCCGACTTCTGGGCGGAGCATGGCGGGATGGACGGGTTCTTCATGGCGGCGCTGCAGAAGGCGTGAGCTGGGCAAGGGCGCGCCTGCCAACGCGGCCTTTGCACGGCGGCAGCTCATCGGCCCTTGCGGTCCTCTTCGCAGCTGCGAGGAGTGATCCGGCGGGGCGCCGGCCTTCATCCGTTTACCCCTCGCGCCAATTGGGCGGTGACACCCGCCGCCCTTGGCCCTATTCTGCTGCCCAACCAACAATCCGCCCAAAACTGGCGACCCGAGAGCAAGATGGCAGGCACCCTCGCAAAGCATCCGTCCGCGAAGTGGACGCGCATGGCCAACCGGCTTCAGGCCCGGCTTGCGACGTTTTCGCGCCCGGCCACGGCCTTCACCAGCCAGCCCGAGCCGCGCACCATCGGCAGCTTCGCCCGGGGGCGGCAACTGGTGGCGGGCACCTATCTCTTTGCCGGTTACCTCGTCGAGGCGCAGGGCGACGACCGCCCGATCTGGGACATGCCCGCCCCCGCGCCGGAGTTCACCGAGGCGCTGATGGGCTTCACCTGGCTCGATGACCTGGCCGCGGTGGGCGACCTGCGCGCGCGAAAACGGGCGCAGGAGTGGACATGGGTGTGGATCGAGCGCTTCGGGCAGGGTCGCGGTGCGGGCTGGACGCCGGACCTGACAGGGCGGCGGCTGATCCGCTGGATCAACCACGCGCTCTTCCTGCTCAACGGGCGCACACCGGAACAGAG
This sequence comes from Vannielia litorea, assembly GCF_018424695.1. GTDB lineage: Bacteria > Pseudomonadota > Alphaproteobacteria > Rhodobacterales > Rhodobacteraceae > Vannielia > Vannielia litorea_A. The sequence continues at coordinate 397 of NZ_QTNQ01000054.1, read as the reverse complement.
CCAGGCCTATTTCAAGGCACTGGCCGGGCAGACCCGCTTCCTGTCACGCCGCTGGCGCTCGGCGGCGCCGGGGTTGCCGCGCTTCGAGGCGCTGACCGGGCTGATCTATGCCGGGCTCAGCCTGAAGGGCATGGAGGGCCACGTGGGGCCTGCGCTGAAGGCGCTGTCGCGCGAGTGCGATCGCCAGGTGGATGCCGAGGGCGGCATTCCCACGCGCAACCCCGAAGAGCTGATGGAGGTGCTGACGCTGCTCACATGGGCGGTGCATGCGCTGGTGGAGGCCGACCACCCGGTGCCGCGCGCGCTGACCGGCGCGATTGCCCGGATCACGCCTACCCTGCGCGCGCTGCGCCACGCCGATGGCGGGCTGGCGCGGTTTCATGGCGGGGGCCGGGGC
>NZ_QTNQ01000053.1 GCF_018424695.1 Vannielia litorea | reverse complement strand
CACCCCGCGCCGCCCCCGCGCACACTGGCACCGTGATGCCCGGCTTTCGGGCGGTGTATGGGTGGCGAGGGCGGTTTGGAGTATTTTCAGCAAGAAAATGCAGGAGGGTGGCGCCCCCGCGACCGTTCCAACACAAGACCGGCCCAACAAAAAAGGGCCCCCGCCAGCAGCGGAGGCCCCATATCTCTCAGGCTTTACGCCCGGCTGAAGGATCAGTCGTCCTTGTTCAGCGCGGCCCCCAGGATATCGCCCAGCGAGGCGCCGGAGTCCGACGAGCCATACTGCTCCACGGCTTCCTTCTCCTCGGCGATCTCGCGCGCCTTGATCGACAGGCCCAGACGGCGGGTCTTGCTGTCCACGTTGGTCACGCGCACATCCACCTTGTCTCCCACGCCGAAGCGCTCGGGGCGCTGCTCGGCCCGGTCGCGGGAAAGGTCGGAGCGGCGGATGAAGGACTTCATGCCCTCGTATTCCACCTCAATGCCGCCATCCTCGATCGCGGTGACTTCCACGGTGATGATCTGGCCACGCTTCACGCCGCCAACGGCCTCGGCAAACTTGTCACCGCCCAGCGCCTTGATGGAGAGCGAGATGCGCTCCTTGTCGACGTCGGTCTCGGTGACAACGGCCTTGACCATGTCGCCCTTCCGGTAGGACTGGATGGCATCCTCGCCACGCTCGTCCCAGCTGATGTCGGAAAGGTGCACCATGCCGTCGATGTCGCCGGGCAGGCCGATGAACAGACCGAACTCGGTGATGTTCTTGACCTCGCCTTCCACCTCGGTGCCCTCGGGATGGGTCTCGGCAAAGACTTCCCAGGGGTTGCGCATGGTCTGCTTGAGGCCGAGCGACACGCGACGCTTCGCGGTGTCGATCTCCAGCACCATCACTTCCACTTCCTGCGAGGTGGAGACGATCTTGCCAGGGTGCACGTTCTTCTTGGTCCAGCTCATCTCGGAGACGTGGACAAGACCTTCCACACCCGGCTCCAGCTCGACGAACGCACCATAGTCGGTGATGTTGGTCACGCGGCCGGTGTGCACGGAGTCGAGCGGGAACTTGGCTTCCACGGCATCCCACGGATCGTCCTGCAGCTGCTTCATGCCGAGGCTGATGCGGTGGGTTTCCTTGTTGATCTTGATGACCTGCACCTTGATCGTCTCACCGATCGAGAGGATCTCGCTCGGGTGGTTCACACGGCGCCAGGCCATGTCGGTCACGTGCAGCAGGCCGTCAACGCCGCCGAGGTCAACAAACGCACCGTATTCGGTGATGTTCTTCACCACGCCGTCCACGGTGTCGCCCTCGGTCAGCTTGCCGATGACTTCGGCGCGCTGCTCGGCGCGGGACTCTTCGAGGATCGCGCGGCGCGAGACGACGATGTTGCCGCGGCGACGATCCATCTTCAGAATCTGGAACGGCTGCTTGAGGCCCATCAGCGGGCCGGCGTCGCGCACGGGGCGCACATCAACCTGGGAGCCGGGCAGGAAGGCCACGGCGCCGCCGAGATCGACGGTAAAGCCACCCTTCACGCGGCCGAAGATGGCGCCTTCAACGCGCTCTTCGTCAGCATATGCCTTCTCCAGACGGTCCCAGGCCTCTTCACGGCGGGCCTTGTCACGGGAGATGCTGGCCTCGCCCCGGGCGTTCTCGACGCGATCGAGAAACACCTCGACCTCGTCACCAACGGCCAGTTCGGGGGCCTCGCCGGGGTTGGCGAATTCTTTCAGATCAACGCGGCCTTCCATCTTGTAGCCGACGTCGATGATGGCCTGGCCCGCCTCGATGGCGATGACCTTGCCTTTGACAACAGAGCCCTCGTCGGGCGTGTCGATCTCGAAGCTTTCAGACAGGAGGGCTTCGAATTCCTCCATGGATGCGTTTTGAGCCATGTGGCGCTTTTTTCCTTACGTTTCGGTTTCTGGCCGCGCGGTTGTCTCCGCCGGTCTTGGGGTTTGGTCTCTGCCGCAAGGGGCTGGCCCGGAAAACAACACAGGGCCGGAAGGCTCCGACCCTGCCCGAGTTTTCCGCCAGCAGCTCTCACGGCGGCTTGACGAGGGGGCGTTTAGCCCGTGAAACGCCGTATGGCAAGGGGTTTCACCGCTTTTCGGCGGCAGCGCGCGGCCCTAAGGTCCGCCCATGCGCACCCTCCTCGCCCTCACCCTCCTCCTCGCCGCCTGCGCCGCGCCGCCGCCCTTGCCCACAGGCGAAAGCCCGATTGCCATCAACCCGGCCCGCGCGGCTGAGATCGAGGCCGCGCCGCGCCTGACCGTGATGATCCCCGGCGCGCTGGCCTCCGTCGATATCTTCGCGCCCACCAACCACTGGGCGGCGCGGGGCCATGGTCTGGCCTACTACCGCTTCCCGGGGATGGACGGGCTGCCGCTTGACCATGTGCTTTCCATCGAGGCGGCGGCAGCTGAGATCGCCCGCTTCGCTCGCCGCTACCCCGACAAGCAGCTCACCCTCGTTGGCTACTCCGCCGGCGGTGCCATCGCGCTGCAAGCCGCCGCCCTGCTCGCGCCCCGGACCGTCACCGTCGCCGCCATCTCGCCTTCGCCCGAGCACGCGGGCGGGCTGCAAACCATCCTGCGCGGCGCGGGCGATGTGATCTCGGCCGCCACCCGCGCCGAGGCCTTCACCCGCAAGGACATCTGGGACGAATACTGGAAAACCCTGCTCTACGGGCGCGACAACCTGAGCAACCCCGCCTTCGCCGACCGGATCGAAACCCTCTCTGCAGAACACGCCCCCCGCATCGCCGATCCCAGCCCGGCGCTCGTGCGCGCCCACTCCGCCAGCCTGCGCAACTGGTCGCTTTCGGAGGAGGCCGACCTCAGCCATGCCCGCATCGGCTTCTTCATCGGCATGGAAGACCCGGTCTTCTCCACCCGCCAAACCGACGGCCTGCGCCAGCGCGCAGGCGGCGGGCGGCTCATCGGCTTTGCGGATGACGGGCACCTGCTTCTGCTCACCCGCAAAAGCCTCTTCGCCCATGTGCTGCGATTCGTCGAAGCAGCGCCCTAGTGGCTCCGCGCCGCCGAGAGCCGCTGGATCCAGGCATCCACGCTTTCAGCAGGCTTGCGGCTGTAAGGTGAGCCGCCGCCCCACTCGGATTCGCTTTGCGCCTGCTCCACCATCTCCAGCCAAAGCTCACGCGCCTTGGCCGGACTCACCTCGGGGCGTATGCCCTCGGCCGAAAGCGCAAGCCCCAGCTCATCCTCTGCCACGTAATTATAGCCCATCGCCCAATCCCTGAACGGCGTCGGCTCATCGGTATCTTCCGAAAGCAGCACTTCCACCTCCCGGTGCCGGGTATCGTGGTGAATGCGTTGCATGAGGGCCAGCACAACTTCGCGCGGCCCGTGTAGCGCCTGGAAAAACTGTTCGCGCCCGCGCAGCAGAAACCCGGTGATTTGGTTTTCCCGGTTGAAGGTGAGGGCCTTCAAGAGGATGTCGAGGTCGCTGTCGCCGAAGTCTTCATCCAGCGCGAGGGAGCGATAAACGAGTTGGTGCATTCCAGTCCTGTCAGTTTCTTACGTCCCGGGCCTCGGTCTCAGTCCCGGCCCGGGTAGTCTTGCTTCAATGCCCGCGGGGGAATCGATCAACAGATTTATCACGCGCCGTGTATTCGACAATTGCCCTGTTGCAAAAGGGTTAACGGCTGGCGCCTGTCGGCTCGCCCCAGGCAAGCGATTTCCTCTATATTGGTTAATTCCACATCCGCGATGTCTTATGACATGTGCATGGGTTGTGCATTGCCTGTGCATGGGTTCTGCACGGCAACTTTTCGCCGACAAGATTTCCGCAACACCGCTGTTAACCCTGATTTTTTACTTTATTTTCAGTCGGATACACTCACGCGCCCGGTCAAGCGCCTCTGCGATGCTCAACTCGGTCGTATCCAGCATCACGGCATCCTCTGCCGCCACCATCGGCGCCGCATCGCGGCCTGCATCGCGGGCGTCGCGGGCTTTCACATCTGCCAAGACCTGCTCAGGCGTCACCTCGTGACCGTTGCCGATAAGCTCCTTGTAACGCCGCTCCGCGCGGGCCTCGGCGCTGGCGGTGACAAAGAGCTTCACCTCCGCATCGGGGCAGATCACGGTGCCAATATCGCGCCCGTCCAACACCGCCCCGCCCTCTCGGCGGGCGAAATTGCGCTGAAATTCCAACAACTTCGCCCGCACCTCCGGGTCGGCGGCCACACGGCTCGCGGCCTGGGCCACATCGGGGGTCCTGAGCGCGTCCTCCGGGGCAAGGTCTGCCGGCACAAGCGCCTCTGCGGCCTCCACCGGCGCGGCCCCGGCCAGCACCTTGGCCCCCACCGCACGGTAGAGCAGGCCGGTATCAAGGTGGGCGAGGCCAAACTCACGGGCGACCGCCTTCGAGATCGTCCCCTTCCCCGCCGCCGCCGGCCCATCAATCGCTACGGTGAGTTTCATGCGCCCCTCTTCGATGCATACGCGCGTCGGCTTAACGCTTCCTTTACCCTGCCTGAACGGGCCGGATCATACCACCTGCGTCGTCAGCTCCGGGTCAGCCCTCGGCGCCTGCCGCTGACCCTCGCCGATCTCGTAGTAATCGCCCTTGTCGGCACAAAAGATATGCCCCTTCACGACAAGCCCCGTCGGCCCATCCAGAGTGCCCGCCATCACCGAGATATTCACCCCCGGCCCATCCCAGAAAAGCTGGCTTCCGCAGCTCGGGCAAAACCCGCGCCGGGCGTTTTTGGAGGAGGCAAACCAGCGCGGTTCTCCTGTGATTTCAAGGGCTTCTCGCGGAACTGAGGTGGCGGCAACATGGTGCCCGGTGGTCTTGCGGCACTGGCTGCAATGGCAGGCAATCACCGGCCGCCAGGGCCCTTCGGAGGCATACCGCACCGCGCCGCAGTTGCACCCGCCCGTCAGCCTCAAGCGTTGACCCTGTCGAGCTGTGCGCCCAGCCCGCCCATGAGTTCCATGAAGATCGGGAAGGAGGTGGCAATCGGCCCGGCGTCATCCACGCTCACCGGCTCTTTCGCCGCCATCCCGCAGATCAGGAAGCTCATCGCGATCCGGTGGTCGAGCCGCGCTTCGGCTCGCGCTCCGCCCGGCACACCCTCTGCCCCCAAGCCCTTGATCGCAAACCAGTCTTCGCCCTCATCAATCTCCACACCGCAGGCCCGGAGCCCCACTGCCATGGCGTCGATGCGGTCCGATTCCTTCACCCGCAGTTCCTTCACCCCGGGGCACATCGTGGTGCCCTCCGCAAAGGCAGCAACGACCGAAAGCACCGGATACTCGTCAATCATCGAGGCCGCCCGCTCTGCCGGCACCTCTATACCCTTCATATCTGGCGAGAATTTCGCCCGAAGGTCGGCCACAGGCTCGCCGCCCTCTTCGCGTTCGTTCTCATAGGTCAGGTCGGCCCCCATCTCCCGAAGCGTGGTGAAGAGCCCCGCGCGCGTCGGGTTCAGCCCGATGCCCGGCACCAGCACATCGCTGCCCGGCACGATCAGCGCCGCGCAGACCGGGAAGGCCGCGGACGAAGGGTCACGCGGCACCGCAACCACCTGAGGAGTCAATTCCGGTTGCCCTTTCAGGGAGATAACCCGCCCCTCCTCGGTATCTTCCACAGTCACCTCTGCCCCGAACCCGGCCAGCATGCGCTCGGTATGATCGCGCGTGGCTTCCTTCTCCGTCACCACCGTGATGCCCGGCGCGTTCAGCCCGGCGAGGAGCACCGCAGATTTCACCTGGGCGGAAGGCACCGGCGTGGCATAGCTCACTGGCACAGGGCTTTCCGCGCCCACCATCGTCAGCGGCAACCGCCCGCCCGTGCGCCCGTAAGACACTGTGCCAAATAGCGAAAGCGGCTCCGTCACCCGCCCCATCGGGCGCGAACGCAAGCTGGCGTCACCGGTGAAGGTCACGGCGAAAGGATGGGTCGCCACCGCGCCCATGATGAGCCGCACCCCGGTGCCCGAGTTGCCGCAGTCGATCACATCCTCCGGCTCGGCAAATCCGCCGACGCCCACGCCATGCACCGACCAGTCCCCCGGCCCGTGCTGCACCACCTCCGCGCCCAGGGCCCGCATCGCTTTCGCGGTGTCCAGCACATCCTCGCCTTCCAGGAGGCCGGTGATCTTTGTCTCCCCAACGGCCATCGCGCCAAGGATCAGCGAGCGATGCGAGATAGACTTGTCGCCGGGCACCTCCGCCACGCCCTTGAGCGGCGCGGCCTTGCGAGAGGTCATCGGGATGGGGGTGCCGTGAGACGACATGGGCGGGGCTCCTCTGAATTGCCCGCTCCGAATAGCCGCTTTCCGGGACGGCTTAAACCCTGCGGAAGGTCAGATAATGCGGCGTGCGGCCTTCGCGGAGCGCCTTCTGCTCATACCGGGTGCTGATCCAGTCTCGCCACGGCTCGCGCCAATCGGAAGGCCCTTCCGCCAGCCAGGCGAACCCATGGCGCGGAACCTGCTCCAGCGTCTGGCGCACGTAATCAGGGATGTCGGTCGCCACCCGGAATTCTGCCCCCGGTTTCAGCACCTTGGCCAAGGCCTCCAGGTAGTCCGGCGTCACGAAGCGGCGGCGGTGGTGGCGTTTCTTGGGCCAGGGGTCGGGGTAGAGCAGGAAGGCCTTGGACACGGAGCCCTCAGGCAGCACATCGAAGAGGTCGCGCACGTCGCCCGGATGCACGGCAAGGTTCTCCACCCCCGCTTTGCGGATCTTGCCCAGCAGCATCGCCACGCCGTTGATGTAGGGTTCGGCTCCGATGATCCCCACGTCGGGGTTGCTCACGGCCTGGTGCACCATGTGCTCGCCGCCGCCAAAGCCGACTTCAAGCCAAAGGTCCTTGCCCGGAAACAGCGCCTCAAGGTCAAGCGGAAGGCGGTCGGGGTTTTCGTCCCAGCCGACCTTGCCGGGCGACAGCGCGGCGAGGTCTTCATCCAGGTAGGCTTCCTGGCTCGCGCGCAGACCCTTGCCCTTCAGGCGGCCATAGAAGTTGCGCCACGGGGCGCCCGAGGAATGCTTGTCTGTCATGGGCCGGCGATGTAGCCGCCCCCCCGCCCCGGCGCAACCGCGCTTAGTGCAACTCGCCTTCGTCGATCTCCCGTCGGGTGATCTCTCGGATACCCTCGTAGGGCGTTCCGGCGACGGCACTGCGGATGATCTCCTCGGCCATGTCGAAATCGGCGACGTCGAAGCCGAAGTTCACCTCCGGCTCACCCGTTGCCGCGCAGGAGCCGATCTCGGCCCCTGCCCACTCGCCAGCCCGTGCCTCGATCAGCGCGTTCTCGATCAACTCCATGGCGGCGTTGCGAAAGTCGAGGGCAGCGTCCCAGTCGCCGGGATAGAGACCGGGGATGCGGTTGACGTTGTAATAGACTTCGACCGACTTGATCGTCATGCCAAGCCCTCCATGCCCTTCTGGCTAACAGAGAAGCATGAAAATCCGGCTAATTTGCGGCGTTTTCCACAAGCTCGCGCAATTTGGCGGCATCTGCGCGCGAAAAGGCACACAAGATCACGCGCGGCGCGGCGTCCAACGCCGCAAGGCCTTCGCGCAGCGTGGTCACGGCGATCTGTGCCGCCTCATCCTTCGGGTAGCCATAAACCCCAGTGGAAATGCCGGGAAAGGCGATGGAACTGGCCCCCACCTCGACAGCCCGCGCAAGGCTCTCTCGATAGCAGGAGGCCAGCAGCGCAGCCTCGCCTGCTCCGCCGCCCTGCCACACCGGGCCAACAGTATGAATGATCCACCGGGCCTTCAGATCATGACCGCCGGTCACCTTGGCCTGCCCGGTCTCGCACCCGCCAAGCGCGCGGCACTCTTCCAGCAGGCCCGGCCCGGCTGCCGCATGGATCGCACCATCCACCCCGCCACCGCCCAAAAGGGTTTCATTGGCGGCGTTCACGATCGCATCCACCTCAAGCAGGGTGATGTCGCTCAGGTCCACTTCAATCCGGGTCATGGGCCGAGTGTAGCGCATGCAGCAGAAACGAGAAGTCCCGCCGGAGACGCTCAGGCGGGACTTTGCTTGCGGCTTGCCAAATTTCAGATCGCGGCCTTGAGCGCCTCCGCCAGGTCGGTCTTTTCCCAAGAAAACCCGCCATCGCTCTCAGGCGCGCGCCCGAAGTGGCCGTAGGCCGCGGTGCGCTGGAAGATCGGCTTGTTCAGCTCAAGGTGGGTGCGGATACCGCGCGGGGTGAGGTCCATCGCCTTGGCCACCGCCTGCTCGATCTGCGCTTCCGGCACCTCGCCGGTGCCGTGGGTATCCACGTAGATCGACAGCGGCTTGCTGACGCCGATGGCATAGGACAACTGCAAGGTACACTTGCTGGCCATACCGGCGGCCACGACGTTCTTGGCGAGATAGCGCGCGGCATAGGCGGCGGAACGGTCCACCTTGGTCGGATCCTTCCCCGAGAAGGCCCCGCCGCCATGGGGCGCGGCACCGCCATAGGTATCCACAATGATCTTGCGGCCCGTCAGCCCGGCATCCCCGTCCGGCCCGCCGATCACGAACTTGCCGGTGGGGTTGATCCACCATTCGGTAGCACCTGTCAGCCAGCCTTCGGGCAGGATATCGCGGATATAGGGCTCGACGATGGCGCGCACATCTTCCGACGTGAGGGACGGATCCATATGCTGGGTCGAAAGAACGAGAGAAGTTGCCTCCACCGGCTTGCCGCCCTCGTAGCGCAGGGAGAGCTGGCTCTTCATGTCTGGGCCAAGGGCGGGCTCGGTGCCGTTCTTGCGCACTTCCGCCAGCTTCTTCAGAATCCGATGGGCAAAGTGGATCGGTGCCGGCATCAGATCATCGGTTTCGTCGCAGGCAAAACCGAACATGATGCCCTGGTCGCCCGCGCCTTCGTCCTTGTTGCCCGAGGCATCGACGCCCTGCGCGATATCGGCAGACTGGGCGTGCAGAAAGTTGTCCACCGTCATGTTGGCCCAGTGAAAGCCCTTTTGCTCGTAGCCGATATCTTTCACGCACTCGCGCGCGATCTCTTCCACCCGACCAATGACAGAGCCGGGGCCCCGCACCTCGCCACCAATGACGACGCGGTCGGTGGTGGCAAAGGTTTCGCAAGCCACACGCGCCTGAGGGTCTTCTGCGAGAAAGGCGTCGAGAACGGCGTCGGAGATGCGGTCGCAGACCTTGTCCGGGTGGCCCTCGGACACAGACTCCGAGGTGAACGTATATTCGGTACGAGACATTTTGGGGTAGTGCTCCATTGGTGTTTTCACCGCCACGCCAGGAAGCCGTTGTGGCAGCAGATGCGCTCTCTGCTAGTCGCTTGAGGCCAGAGGGTCAACCGGCTTGACCCGAGAACGCGCAACACCCAGCACCACGCCGCCGAGGACCAGCAGCACAAGCACACCCCAGTCTCCCCAGACACGATAGGGCGGTGCGGTGGCGAGGCGCGGCGGCAGGGTCACGTCGAGAACACCCGCTTCCCCGAGCGGCAGGCTGCCCAGCACGCGGCCCTGCGCGTCGATCACCGCCGAGATGCCGGTGTTGGCCGCCCGCAGCACCGGCACACCCTGCTCAACGGCCCGAAGACGGGCCTGCGCAAGGTGCTGGTAGGGCCCCGAAAGCCGACCGAACCAGGCATCATTGGTGATGTGAATGATCCACTCTGGCCGGGGGGCGGCAATGATCTCTTCGGCAAAGATCGCCTCGTAGCAGATCAGCGGCAGAACGCCCTCAAACCCCTCACCGAGGCGTATAAGCCGCAGCCCGTCGCCGGGCGCGAAACCCTGCATCACCGCTTCGGCCAGGCCGCCCGGCGCCCAGCTTCCAAGCCAGCTCGCCCCGGGCATATACTCGCCGAAGGGAACGAGGTGAGACTTGTCATAGTACTCGGTCACGTCGGCGCCCGGGGTGATGACAGCCAGCGAATTTCGGGCGAAATCCCCGTCACGGCGCTGCACGCCGACCACAACGGGCGCACCCTGCGCGGCATCGGCCACTACCTGGGCCGTTCCGTTGCCCGGCGCCAACAGGTAGGCCAGCGAGGTTTCCGGCCAGACGACAAGATCGGGCTTCGGCCCCTCGGGCGCCTGCGCACTCAGCGAAATCAGCCGCTCGAAGAAGACCGGGATCATCTCTTCCGTCCACTTCAGGTGCTGCGCCGCGTTGGGCTGCACCAGCCGGATGGTCTGCGGCGCTCGCGGCTCCACCTCTTGCCCAAGCCGCCACAGGCCGTAGGGCACCGGCAGCGCGAGGAAGGCCAGGGCCGCCAGCACGCCCAGCGCCGCGCGCCGGATGCCGAGCGCCGCCGGGATCGCGGCGGCCAGCGTGGTGAACAGCGTCAGCAGGTGCGGCCCGCCCAGCGCCACCAGGTGCATTTGGGGCTGGCCCACCCAGACATGGCCGATGAGCGCCCAGGGAAAGCCCGTCCAGAGATGGGATCGCAGCATCTCGACCGCCGCCAGCAAGACCGCACCCCAAAGCGCTCGCTGCCACCGCAGGCGGCCTAGCCAAGCCGCACAGCCGAACGCGAGAGCCCAAAACAGCGCAAAACCCCCAGCATGGGCCAGAAGCGCCGCCGGGGCCAGCCAGCCGTGGCGCCACGGATCGACGAAAAACGGCTCGACGATCCAGAACATGGTCGCCACCACGTAGCCGACACCCATGGCCCAGCCGCGCCAGGCGGCGGCTTTTGGCGCCGGAACGAGGGCAAACAGCGCAAAGCCCAGGCCGAGCGCCGCGACCGAAACCCAGGGCAGACTCAGCGGCGCCTGCCCGGTGCCCACGAGGGCCCCAAGCACGGCGAAGAGCGCAAAACTCTTCCACCGTCCCGTCAGCCAACCGGCCATATGCTCTGGAAGTTCAGCCTTCGGCGCCACCGGCCACCCGTTGCTCCGCCGTCCCGGGAAGCCGCACGCGCAGCCGCTTTACCCGGCGCGCATCCGCATCGATCACTTCGAACTCGGCGCCCGTGGGGTGAGGCACGACCTCGCCCCGGATCGGCACACGGCCCGTGAGCATGAAGACAAGCCCGCCCAGCGTGTCGACCTCTTCGAGATCCTCGGCATCGGCGAGCGCAACCCCGGTTTCCTCCTCGAAGTCCTCCAGCGGCGTACGCGCCATGGCAAGAAATTGCCCTGGCTTCTCTTCGGTCCAGAGCTCGCCCTCTTCGATGTCGTGCTCATCCTCGATCTCGCCGATCACCTGCTCGATGAGATCTTCGATCGTCACCAGCCCGTCCGTGCCGCCGTATTCGTCGATCACCAACGCCATGTGCATGCGGTCGTTCTGCATTTTCTGCAACAGCACCCCGATCGGCATCGAGGGCGGCGCATAGAGCAGCGGGCGCAGCATGGGCTTTAGGTCAAACGCCTCACCATGGCCGTTGAACCCGTATTTCAGAGCAAAATCCTTGAGGTGCACCATGCCCACAGGGCTGTCGAGCGTGCCCTCGTAGACCGGCAGGCGGCTCATGCCACTGTCACGAAACACCGCCACCAGATCGTCCTTGCCGATATCGAGCGGCACGGCGACGATTTCCACTTTCGGGATGACGACGTCTTCCACGCGCATGCGGTGCAGGTTGCCCATGCCCAGCATCGCAACGGACTCGCGTCCGCCATTGCGGCCCCGTGGCTCTTCGGCCTCGTCCTCCGCGTCTTCTTCACCAGAAAAAATTGCATCCGCAAGCCGGCCCCAAAGGCCCTTGCCCTCAATACTCTCAGCCTCCTGCGCACCCTGCGCGGCGCTAGAAGACCCGTCCGAACTGTCGCCCATCGTTCCTTTCCATCAGGCACCCCATCGCCGGGGCTGTCACTCATATGGGTTCTTCACCCCCAACTTGGCAAGTACTTCCGCCTCCCGCGCCTCCATCAGCTCCGCGTCTGCATCGTTCACGTGATCATACCCCAGAAGATGCATCAGTCCGTGAACGACGAGATGCGTCAGATGGTCCTCCAGCAAAATCCCGCCGGCCTCCGCCTCCCGGGTGCAGGTCTCCCAGGCCAGGGCGATGTCTCCAAGAGGCAGTGTCCCGTCCGGATCGGCTTCCGGCGTGAGAGGCTCACCGCCCGGCGCTTCGGGCGCCAATTCCTGCGCGGGCCAACTCAACACGTTGGTCGGTTTCGGCTTGCCGCGATAGGCCCCGTTCAACTCGGCAACCCGTGTGTCGCCCGCCGCCAGCACCGAAACCTCGGCCTCGCCCAGTTCATGCCAGGCCAACACCGCGTGCAGGGCCCGTGAAGCCAACCCCTCAAGCCCTACCGCCTCCCAGCGGTCGTCCTCGAAAACGACGTCCAGCTCCATTTTCTTGCTTCAAATATCTCCGGGGGTTTGGGGGCAGCGCCCCCAATCACTGATGAATCGAAGGCGCCGCAGGCGCTCAATTGGCTTCGGGCTCAGCCCTGAGCCTCTGCCTTGTCGTAGGCCTCGATGATCCGGGCCACCAGGGGGTGCCGCACCACGTCCTTGGCCGTGAAATAGTTGAACGTGATCCCCTTCACCCCGTCCAGCAGGTTTTCAGCCTCGCGCAGGCCCGACTGCACGCCGCGCGGCAGGTCCACCTGGCTACGGTCGCCCGTAATCACCATGCGGCTGCCCTCGCCCAGGCGGGTGAGGAACATCTTCATCTGCATCGTGGTCGCGTTCTGCGCCTCGTCGAGCACCACGAAGGCGTTGGCCAGGGTGCGCCCGCGCATGAAGGCGAGCGGCGCGATCTCGATGCGTTTTTCCTCGATCAGCTTCTGCACCTGCTTGGCGGGCAGGAAGTCGTTCAGCGCGTCATAGAGCGGCTGCATGTAGGGGTCGACCTTGTCCTTCATGTCGCCGGGCAGGTAGCCGAGCTTCTCGCCCGCCTCCACGGCGGGACGGCTGAGGATGATCCTGTCGACATGGCCAGCGAGGAACATGTTCACGCCCACCGCCACGGCGAGATAGGTCTTGCCGGTGCCCGCGGGGCCGATTCCGAAGCCCAGTTCATTCTCGAAGAGGGCCCGCACATAGGCCTTCTGCGCTTCGGTGCGCGGCTCCACGATCTTCTTGCGTGTCTTGATCTCGACGCGCCCGCCCTGGAACATCTCCAACTGGTCGGCTTCCCGCGCTCCGCCATCCTCGCGCACCTGTCGCCCCAGGCGGATCGCGCCGTCCACATCGCCCGGCTCGATCGAGCGCCCGGCTTCCAGTTTGGCGTAGAGTTCCTGAAGAATCACCGCCGCCTCGCTGCGCGGCCCGGCCTCCCCGATGATCGCCAGCTGGTTGCCCCGCCGCAGGATCTGCACACCCACCGCATGTTCGACCTGCGCCAGGTTGCGGTCAAACTCGCCGCAAAGCTCGATCAAGAGGAGGTTGTCAGGGAATTCCAGCGGTGTTTCCAGAATATCCTTGGGGTTGGGCGGGGCGGTCAGGGCACTGATTCCCAAAAACTGCGTCTCCATCGGCTGGCTAGCGATACGCTAGATATAGTGGTTCACAAAGTCAGGTTGCCAAGAGCCGAGCCATCGCGCAAGCCGCATGCGCAGTGTTTTCACGCAAATGATACAAAAAGAGGCTGCAGCACCCCCACCCAAGGGCAATGGCCGTGATCTGCAGCAGCGGCAAAACCCGCGCGGCACTCAGATCGGGTCCGGGAAATCCGAGCCCGACTTGTAGCCACCCTGCGCCGTTCCGGAAGGGCCGGCCCCGGAGCAAACGGGTTTTCCACGGGGATCGAGCCGCTGGCTCAGGTAGCCTTCCACGCCATCGTCGATGATCCAGTGATCGCAGCCATTTGGATCAATCCAGATCCCGGCCTCCAGCTGTGTAAGATCCTTGCTGTCGAAACCACGATCAACCGTCTTGTCGAGCTTGTCGGAACAGGCCCCGAGCGAAAGGGCAGCTGAAACAACCGCGGTGGTCCTGAAAATGGGCATGGGCGTCTCCCGTTTACCGGATGCAGATGATCTCGACCCGGCGGTTCTGCTGCATCCCAGCTGCCGTCCGGTTCGAGGCGACCGGCTTGCGTTCACCGTAGCCGCGCACATCAATGATCTTTGCACCCGCCGCCTTGCCGACCCGCGCCACAGAGGCCGCACGCCGTTCGCTGAGTTTCATGTTGTAAGCATCGCTCGCCCGCGAGTCGGTATGGCCGGCGATGATGTAGCCGCGCGCCCTGTTGGCGCGGAAGAATCCGGCAAGTCGTTTCTGCCCCGCAGCCGAAATCGCGGCACTGTCCGTCGCGAAGAGCTGGTCCGATTTCATCACCCCGCAGACGTTGCCGCGCCGACAGACGGGAATGCCCTCGCGGGTGACATGGGGGGTCATGTAACCTTCCACACCGTCATCCATCACCCAGTGCTCACAGCCGTCAGGATCCACCCAGATGGTGGGCACGTAGCGCTGCGATTTGCCCGGCGTCGTTTGTGCCCCGGCGCTCTGGGAGAAGGGGCTGCTCAACGTCAAGAGTGCTGCCGCCGCCAGGAAAAAACACCGGAATGGACTACGAACGATCTGGACCAAGAGCGACTGTCCTCTTTCGATTTAACCAAGCGACCCCGTTTCAACCAAGCGATCCCGTTGCGGGCGTGAGACCACGCCTGCATGCGTCAACAACCCTCGGGGCCCATACGCCCGAGGCTATTCGGAGATGGTTAACAGAAAGCAAACGTCGGAGAACAAAACCGGATATCGGCAAAAGCTCGCCCGCCGGGCTCGCGCCAGGGACGTCAGACGAGCGTTCCTGCGAGCGAATTCGGGCCCGACTCGGTGATCCGGACGCGCACGAGATCGCCCACCGAAAGCCCTTCACTGACCACATGCACGGCATGCAGATGGTCGGATTTGCCCACCATCTGGCCCGGCAGGCGCCCCGACTTTTCGATCAGCACATGCACCTCGCGGCCCACCATGGCGTCCTGCGCCGCGCGTTGCTGCCGGGTGATCAGGGCCTGAAGCCGCTGAAGCCGGTCATCGGCCACGGCTGCCTCCACCTCGGGCCGCTCCGCTGCGGGCGTTCCGGGGCGGGAGGAATACTTGAATGAGTAGGCCGCGCCATATTGCACCTTCTCGATCAGGTCGAGCGTGGCCTGAAAATCCTCTTCGGTCTCCTCGGGGAAGCCGACAATAAAGTCGCCCGACAGCAGCAGGTCCGGCCGGGCGGCGCGGATGCGGTCGATCAGCGCGATGTAGCTTGCCGCCGTGTGCTTGCGGTTCATCCGTTTCAAGATGCGGTCGGAGCCCGATTGCACCGGCAAGTGCAGGTAGGGCATCAGCTTCTCGCAATCGCCATGGGCGGCAATCAGGTCGTCTTCCATGTCGTTTGGGTGCGAGGTGGTAAAGCGGATGCGCTTCAACTCATCAATCTCGGCGAGCCGACGGATCAGCCGGGCCAGGCCCCATGTCTCACCACCATCTTCGCCGTGGTAGGCGTTCACGTTCTGGCCGAGCAGGGTGATCTCGCGCACCCCGCGCGACACCAGCTCTTCTGCCTCTGCCAGCACCCGGGCCACGGGGCGCGATACCTCGGCGCCGCGGGTATAGGGCACAACGCAGAAGGCGCAAAACTTGTCGCAGCCTTCCTGTACCGTCAGAAACGCCGTCGGACCACGCTGTGCCTTGGGCCGGCCCTTCAACTTCTCGAACTTGTCCTCCTCGGGGAAGTCCGTATCCAGCGCCTTCTCTCCGCGCCCGGCCTTCGCCTCCAACTCGGGCAGGCGGTGGTAGCTTTGTGGCCCCACCACCAGGTCGACCAGCGGCTGGCGGCGCATGATCTCTTCGCCCTCGGCCTGGGCCACGCAGCCCGCCACGCCGATCTTGAGGTCGGGCTTGGCGGCCTTCAGATCCTTGTAACGGCCCAACTCGGAATAGACCTTCTCGGCCGCCTTCTCCCGGATGTGGCAGGTGTTGAGCAGGATCATGTCGGCCCCGTCAGGGCTTCCCACCTGCTTATAGCCCTCCAGCGCCTCCGCCATGCGCTCGCTGTCGTAGACGTTCATCTGACAGCCATAGGTCTTGATGTAGAGCTTCTTGGTCATCGCGCGCTTTCCGGGCAAGGTCGGGGCGGTGTCTATCGCATGGCCCCCTGCCCCGCAACGGTTGCGCTTGAAGCTTCATTAACCCACAAATGGCACAACCTCGCGATGGGTCCGACGGTGACATGAAATACAGCTCTCTCAATGACTTCCTCGATCAGGGAAAGGCGGTGCTGGCCAAGGGGCCGATCGCCGTGATCTGCGTTGAAGACCTGCAAGAGGTGGCGACCACGATCCGGCACCACCGGATGGCCGGGTTTCGCGAGATCGTTCTGCTGGCGCCCGACGCGCTGGAACTGCCCGCCGCGCTGGAAGATCAGGTGCACCGGGTGCGCTACGACATGCACGCCGATGACGCGCTGGTGGCTGCCATGAACCCGATCATCGCGGCCACCGCCCCCGGCGAGTGGCTCTATTACTGTTACAACGCCGAGTACCTCTTCTTTCCCTTCTGCGAAAATCGCAACGTGGGCGAGATGCTGGCCTTTCACGTCGAAGAGCGCCGGGACGCGATGCTGACCTACGTGGTCGACCTTTACGCCGACGACCTCGACCGCTTTCCCGATGCCGTCTCGATCGAAAACGCACATCTCGACAAGTCAGGCTACTACGCGCTCGCACGGCCAGACCCGGCCAACCACAACTACCCCAAGGAGCGGCAGCTGGATTTCTTCGGCGGGCTCAGGTGGCGCTTCGAGGAGCACGTCGACAAGGCGCGCCGCCGGATCGACCGGATATCGCTGTTCCGGGCCAAACCGGGGCTTCGGCTGCTGCCCAATCACACCTTCTCGGAAGAGGAGTACAACACCTACGCCTGCCCCTGGCATCACAACCTGACGGCCACGGTCTGCTCGTTTCGCACGGCCAAGGCCCTGAAATCGAACCCCGGCAGCCGGTACGACATCGACACCTTCAAATGGCACAATTCGACGAAGTTCGAGTGGCATTCCCAGCAACTGCTCGACCTCGGGCTGATGGAACCGGGCCAGTGGTTCTGAAGGCCCGAATTTTCGTACGAAAATTCGTTGTCCCGGACGCGCCTGTCAGACCCGGCGCAGGCGGATGACCACGTCGACCTTGGCAATCTCGGTGCCCTCGGGGGCCTCCGGAATGCTGGCGAGGCGCAATTGCTCGGTGGGCGCGTCCGTCAGGCTCTGGCTGTCTTCCCAGTAGAAGTGAGGGTGATCGTCGGTGCGCGTGTCGAAGTAGCTCTTCGAACCGTCCACCGTGATTTCCTGCATCAATCCGACGTCACAGAAAGCACGCAGCGTGTTGTAGACCGTGGCCAGCGACACCCGCTCTCCCGCGGCACGGGACGCCTCGAAGAGGCTCTCGGCGGTCACGTGGCGATTGCAGCCATCACCGACCAGCAGAGCCGCCAGCGCAAGCCGCTGCCGCGTCGGGCGCAAGCCGCCCTCTTCGAGCCATTTCGATCCACGCGATTGCGCCACGTCTTGCATCAGGTCGGGTCCACTCTCCTGCCTGTGACAACTATATCTGCCCATCCCGCCCGATTTCAAATGAAAACCGGTCGCAACTGCGCCGCCCTGTCGCGCTGCCACCACTATTGCGCCTGCGCGGCGCCGGGTGGTAGAGGGGGCGCTGAACGGGCATGAAATGACTGGGAGGCAGGGCCGAATGGCGGACCATCCGAACACATTCGACAAGGAAGGGCTGCTGAAGTGCGCCCGGGGCGAGCTGTTCGGGCCGGGCAATCCGCAGCTTCCCGAGCCGCCGATGCTGATGATGGACCGGATCACCGACATTTCGGCCGATGGCGGCGAGAACGGCAAGGGCCACGTGGTGGCCGAGTTCGACATCCACCCCGATCTCTGGTTCTTTGCCTGCCACTTCCCGGGCGATCCGGTAATGCCCGGCTGCCTTGGCCTCGATGGCCTCTGGCAGCTGACCGGCTTCAACCTCGGCTGGCGCGGCATGCTTGGCCGGGGCCGTGCCCTGGGCGTGGGTGAGGTGAAGTTCACCGACATGATTACGCCCGCCACCAAGCAGATCACCTATCACGTCGATTTCACCCGGGTCATGGACCGGAAGTTGAAACTCGGCATCGCCAACGGCAAGATATTCGCCGACGGGAAGCACGTCTTCACTGCCGAGGGCATGAAGGTCGGGCTTTTCTCCGACGAGTAACAGGGGCCACCCCCCGCAAAACACGAGGTTTCATGCGTCGCGTCGTCATCACCGGGATCGGCATCGTCTCCCCCATCGGGATCTCCGCCGAAGAAGTGACCGAAAGCCTGAAAACGGGTCGGTCGGGCATTACAGCCGCGCCGGAATACGTAGAGCACGGGTTCCGTTCCTGCATCCACGGCAAACCCGATATCGACGTCACCGAGCACATCGACAAGCGCAACCTGCGCTTCATGGGGTTTGGAGCGGCCTATAACTTCATCGCGATGGAACAGGCGGTGAAGGACAGCGGGCTTGAGCCTTCCGATGTGTCGAACGTGAGGACCGGGCTCATCATGGGCTCCGGTGGGCCCTCAACCTCCAACTTCTTCACCGCACATTCGATCGTGAAGGAAAAGGGCAGCCCCAAGCGGATGGGCCCCTTCATGGTCACCCGCTGCATGAGCTCCACAAACTCTGCCTGCCTTGCCACGCCCTTCGGGATCAAGGGCATCAACTACTCCATCACCTCGGCCTGCTCGACCTCGCTGCACTGCGTGGGCAACGCGGTGGAGCAGATCCAGATGGGCAAGCAGGACGTGGTCTTCGCCGGCGGCGGCGAGGAGGTGGATTGGACGCTGTCTTGCCTCTTCGACGCGATGGGCGCGATGAGCAGCAAGTACAACGACACCCCCACCAAGGCCTCACGCCCCTATGACGCCACCCGCGACGGCTTCGTGATTTCCGGCGGCGGCGGCGTTGTGGTTGTCGAGGAACTGGAGCACGCCAAGGCGCGCGGCGCGAAGATTTACGCCGAAGTCACTGGCTATGGGGCCACCTCGGACGGCGAAGACATGGTGGCGCCCTCCGGAGAGGGGGGCGAGCGGGCGATGCGGCTGGCACTGTCCACCCTTGGGGAAGATCGCAAGGTGGATTACGTCAATGCCCACGGCACAGCGACGCCTGTTGGCGACGTTGTGGAAGTGGAGGCCATTCGCCGTGTCTTCGGCGAAGGCAGCACGCCGCCAATCTCTTCTTCCAAGTCGCTTGCGGGGCACAGCCAGGGCGCCACGGGCGTGCTGGAAATCATTTACTCCATCCTGATGATGGAAAACCGTTTCATACAGGCGTCTGCCAATGTCACCGAGCTCGATCCTGCCCTGAACCCGGGCGAGATCGTCACAGAAACTCGGCTGGACGTCGATCTCGATTCCGTTCTGTCCAACAGCTTCGGTTTTGGCGGCACCAATGGATCTCTTATTTTGAGCAAGTATCACGGATAGTTACGATGGCTGATTTGATGCGGGGCAAGCGCGGCCTCATCATGGGCGTGGCAAACGACCGCTCGATTGCCTGGGGCATCGCGAAAGCCATGGCATCAGAGGGCGCAGAGCTGGCCTTCAGCTACCAGGGCGACGCCTTCGGCAAACGGGTGGAGCCTCTGGCCGAAAGCCTCGGCTCTGATTTCCTGCTGGATGTCGACGTGATGAACGACGAGAGCATGGATGCGGCCTTCAGCCAGATCGGGGCGCGTTGGGGCAGCCTCGATTTCGTGGTGCACGCCATCGCCTATTCCGACAAGAATGAGCTGGCGGGGCGGTTCATCAACACCACCCGCGAGAACTTTCGCAACTCGATGACCATCTCCTGTTTTTCCTTCATCGACGTCGCCCGCCGGGCAGCTCCGTTGATGAGCAACGGCGGCACTCTGCTCACCCTCACCTACCAGGGCTCCAACCGGGTAACGCCTTTTTACAACGTGATGGGCGTGGCCAAGGCTGCGCTGGAGAGCTCTGTGCGCTACCTCGCCGACGATCTCGGCCCCGACGGCATCCGGGTGAACGCAATCTCGCCCGGCCCGATGAAAACCCTCGCGGGTGCGGCCATTGGCGGCGCGCGCAAGACCTTCCGCTTCACCGGGGCCAACGCGCCGCTGCGTGAGAACGCGACGCTGGAGGCTGTGGGCGGCACTGCCGTCTACCTCGCCTCCGACTATGGCGCCTGCACCACCGGCGAGATTGTCCGCGTGGATGGTGGCTTTCATGTGCTGTCCATGCCACAGCCGGAAAACCTCTGACAATATTCGTTCCCGCCTCATGTCACCCTCGGGCTTGACCCAAGGGTCTCTTGGAGCGCGAGATCCTCGGGTCAAGCCCGAGGATGACTGCGAATAACCTGCGCTGTGCCAAATTAGCGCCTGAATCCAATGCAAACTCCGGCCATATGACACTGTTGCTTTTTGCCCTTGCGCTCTGTGCGTTCACCGCGTTTTCGCTTCGTGGCGGCCTCGTGGCCCCGCGTGGCATGGTGGTGCACAGCCTAGACACCAACGGCATTCTCATGGGGCTCGCCGCCTTCGGCCTCGCAGCCTGGTTCTTCGGCCCGCTCTATGGCATCGCGCTGACCCTTTCGGTTGTCGTGCACGAATTTGGCCATGTCGCGGCCTACCGGGTCGCCGGACATGCCGACGCTCGCTTCCGGCTGGTGCCGCTCATGGGCGGTGTCGCCATTTCCAACCGGCTGCCCGACACGCAGGCGGAGAGCTTCTTCATCACGCTGATGGGACCGGGCATCTGCATTGCGCCAATGGTGCTGGGCTTTGCCATCTCCGAGGTCTTCGCCTGGCGCGCGCCCGAAATCGCTCATGCCGCCTGGGTCTTCGCCATCGTCACCGGCGCGCTCAACTTCTTCAACCTGCTGCCGTTCTGGCCGCTCGACGGCGGGCGCTGCGTGAAGATCCTCGCACAAACCTTCTGGCCCCCGCTGGGCCGGGTGGTGGCGATGGGGATGAGCGCTGCCTTCGCGGCAACCGCGCTCTGGATGCAATCGACGGTGCTCTTCTTCTTCGCCCTGATGTCGGCCCAGTCGCTTTTCAGCGAGCATGACGAAGCCAACTACCAGCGCCCCATGACGCGGGCGCAGGGCGCCCTTGCGGCAGCGGCCTACCTCTTCACCACCGCCGCGCATCTGTGGGGCGGATGGGCGCTGCTAGACAGGTATATTCTCTAGCTCGGGGTCTTCCCCGCCAGCAGGTTTGGCTTGGTCGACAGACGGGGTCATGAGGCCCAGCATCGCGCCGGTTGGATCCTGCACAAGGGCAATGCGGCCCGTGTCGGGCACATCGAAGGCTGCGCGGAGCACCTTGCCGCCAGCAGCCTCGACCTCACGCAGCGATGCATCGACATCCCCCACCGCGACATAGGTAAGCCAATAGGGTGTCTCGCCTGCCATATCATCTGGGAGCGCCATGATGCCTGCCACCGGCCCACCGTGGGCATGGGCCACGTGATAGGTGCCATCGGGCATGTCAACGCTCTCGAAACGCCAGCCGCAGACACCCTCGTAAAAAGCTCGGGCGGCCTCCGGGTCACCCGTCATCAACTCACTCCACCAGACCTTGCCGTGATTCAGCGACATGCGCCTTGCCTCCATGGTCTGCGCGATTCCCGCGATCAGCCTAGCACAGCCTCTTCCGCCCCGGACGCCCCTGTGCCAGTCTGCCGCGGGAAAGGGGGGTGGCATGACGATCAAGGCATGTGTTTTCGACGCCTACGGCACGTTGTTCGACGTGGCGGCCGCCGCACGCGAGGCTGCCTCGGAACCTGGGCGGGAGGCGTTGGCAGGCTGCTGGCAGGCGCTGGCCGAGACCTGGCGCCAAAAGCAGCTGGCCTACAGCTGGCTGCGCGCGATCAACCAGGCGCACACCGATTTCTGGCAGGTGACCGGCGACGCTCTGGACTACGCGATGGCCGAGCAGAAGCTCACCAATCCCGAGTTGCGCGAACGACTGATGGCGCTTTACTTCGAGCTTTCGGCCTACCCCGAGGTGCCCGAGATGCTCGCGGCACTGAAGAACGCCGGCTACAGCACCGCCATCCTGTCAAACGGCTCGCCCGACATGCTCATGGGGGCCGTGACCTCCGCCGATATCGGCGCCCTTCTGGATGAGGTCATTTCCGTCGAGGATGTGGGCGTGTTCAAGCCCGACCGCCGCGTTTACGATTTGGTAGGAACCGCGCTCGACGTGGCCCCGAACGAGGTGCTGTTCGTGTCGTCCAACGGTTGGGATGCCGCCTCTGCCGCCGGCTACGGCTTTCAGACCGCCTGGGTCAACCGGGCGGGCCTTCCGATGGACCGGCTGCCTTGGCAACCTGTGCATGAACTCACCGACCTCACAACAATCCCGGATCTTGCAGGACAGCTCTGATGCCCAGCTACACCGCCTCGGACGGCACCCGTATTCATTTCCGCGACGAAGGCGAGGGGCTGCCGCTGCTCTGTCTTGCCGGGCTGACCCGAATTGCCAGCGACTTCGACTACGTTGCACCGCATCTGACCGGTTGCCGCATGATCTGCCCCGACTACCGGGGGCGCGGCGGCTCGGGCTGGTCGGGCGCGGAGACCTATACAGTGCCTGTCGAGGCGAAGGACCAGCTTGAACTGCTCGACCACCTCGCGCTGGAGCGCGTGGCCATCCTCGGCACCTCGCGCGGCGGGCTGATCGGTATGGGCCTTGCGGCGATGCACCGCGACAGGATCATGGGCCTGTGCCTCAACGATGTCGGCCCGGCGCTGAACCGCGATGGGCTGGAGCGGATCTTCGATTACGTGGGCCGCAACCCGGCGGCCAAGACGCATGTTGACCTTGCCAACGCCCTCCCCGGCGCGATGCCCGGCTTTGCCAAGGTGCCAACAGAGCGCTGGCTCGAGGAAGCGCGGAAACACTACGATGAAACGCCCGAAGGGTTGAAAATCAATTACGATCCCGCCCTGCGGCAGTCTTTCCTCGCCGCCTTCGAGGGCGACATCCCCGAGGCCTGGCCGCTGTTCGAGAAGCTGAAGGGCCTGCCGCTGGCGCTGATCAGGGGTGCGAACTCGGACCTGCTGACGCAGGAGGCGGCGCGCAAGATGCGCGAGATGATCCCCGAGATGATCTACGCCGAGGTGCCAGACCGCGCCCACATTCCGTTTCTGGACGAGCCGGAGGCCTTGAAGGCGCTGGACCAGTGGCTGGAGAAAATGCGTTGAATTTCGGGATGATAGAAGCCGCCGCCGCACGGTTGAGAGGCCACGCGCGGGTGACCCCCCTATTGAGTTCGCCCTTCCTCGACGAGATCGCAGGGCGGCGGGTGTGGGTGAAAGCCGAATGCCTTCAAGTGACCGGCAGCTTCAAGTTTCGCGGCGGCTGGTCGGCCGTGTCGGCGCTTGAAGGTGAGGGCGGGGTGTTGGCCTATTCCTCGGGCAACCACGCGCAGGGCATTGCGGCTGCGGCGCAGGCCCATGGGCGCGAGGCGGTGATCGTGATGCCCGCCGACGCACCGGCAATCAAGGTTGCGAATACAAAGGCTTACGGCGCACAGGTTGTGCATTACGACCGGGCGACCGAGAGCCGGGAAGAGATTGGTGCAAAGCTTGCCGAGGCACGCGGGCTGACGCTGATCCGGCCATATGATGAGCCACAGGTGATTGCTGGGCAAGGCACCTGCGGGCTGGAGATTGCCCGCCAGACCGCCGAAGTGGGCGTGGACGGGGGCGACGTGATTGCCTGCTGTGGCGGCGGCGGCTTGTCATCCGGGATCGCGCTGGCGCTGGAGGAAGCCGCGCCGAGCTTCCGGGTGCGGACGGCGGAGCCGGAGCGGTTTGACGATGTCGCACGTTCCCTGGAGGCCGGAGAACGCGTTGAAAATGAAGCCCTTTCTGGCTCCATCTGCGATGCCATCGTCACCCCGACGCCGGGCGAACTGACCTTCCCGATCCTCAAACGGCTGGCCGGGCCCGGCTTTGCCGTGAGCGACGAAGAAGCCCTGCGCGCCATGGCGCTGGCCTTCCTGCGGCTGAAGATCGTGCTGGAACCGGGCGGCGCGGTGGCGCTGGCCTCGGCGCTGTTCCGCCCCGGTGAGATCGAGGGGGACGACGTGGTGGTGGTGGCCTCGGGTGGCAACGTGGACCCGGTGGTTTTTGCCCGCGCGATAAGCACTTACGGAGATGCAGCATGAGTGATTGGACAGTCGCCAGCTTCAACGTGAAGAACCTGATCGGGGCGGAGAAGGAATACTACCGCTTCGAGCAGTACACCCCCGAGGAATACGCCTGGAAGGCCAATTGGCTTGCCGATCAGGTGGCGTCCCTGAACGCCGATCTCATTGGATTTCAAGAGATTTTCGAGGAGGACGCGCTGCGAGACGTGGTGGCGCAGGCCGATAGGATGGGCGAAGCCTCCAACGCGGTTTCGGTGCCGGATCGCTCCAAGCCCTATCACCGCAAGGCGATTTTTCGCAAACTGGCCTATGAGCCCTATGGCGATGCGGCGCTGGCCTTTGCAGCCAACCTCAATGACGGCGGGCCGGGAGAACGGCGACCGGGGGTTGCGGTGCTCTCGCGCAACGGGTTTGTCGGCACGCCAGAGATCGTGCAAGAGCTTGATACACCGCTGGAAATTCCGCTGCGCGACCTCGGTGGAGAGGGGGCCGGGAGCTTTACCCTGAAGCGCACCTCGCGGCCCGTTCTGAAGGTGAAGGTCCCCGTGGGGGACCATGTGGTGACGGTGTTCAACTGCCACCTGAAGAGCAAGCTGGGCGAGTTCATCACCCCGCAAGGCGCTGAATTCGCACCGGAATCCAACCTTCTGGACTATGATGCCGTGGGCCGTGCCATGGGCTCGCTGCGCTCGGCACTGCGGCGGATGGCGGAGGCATGGGTGCTGCGGCGCGAGGTGGTGGCAGAGCTGAAAAAAGGCAACCCTGTCATTGTGTTAGGCGATCTGAACGATGGCGAACATGCGGTGAGCAGCGAGATCATCACCGGGGAAGCGCCGTTCAAGAATTACGCCTGGATGCGGCGGCATGATGCGGAGCACCGCGGCGACCGCTACAGTGTTGAAGAAGCGGCACAAATTACCGAAAGCGTGGATTCCATGCGGCTGCATTCGGCGGAGAAGCTGTTTGTGCGAAAGAGCCTGCGAGACATGGTGTATACGGCGGCATTCGGTGGGGTCTACGAGAGCATCGACCAGATCCTGCTGAGCCGCCACTTCCACCCCGACTTCGAGCAAGCCGTTGGAAGCATGGAGTATTTCAGCGTCTTCAATGACCACCTTACCGATGGCTCACACCCGGAGGCCCCCTATAACAAGCTGGCCTCGGACCATGGGCAGATCATGGCGCACCTCCGCTTTGCCGAGTGACCCATTCAAATATGCATGGATTAGCGGAACCTTAACCGTGATCCGGCCCAGTGTGCGGGAAAGCGCACATGCAGAACCCATACACATCCGATGCACAACCCATGCATATTCAAAAATGAACAGGAGGCGTGAATGGCGAGGGTGAAAGCGGCTGTGGCACGGAGTTTCGGCGCGCCCCTGTCGATCGAACAGGTCGATCTGGCAGCCCCGCGAGAGGGCGAGGTGGAGGTGGTGCTGGAGGCCGTGGCGATCTGCCATTCGGACATCCATTTCGCGGAGGGCGCCTGGGGCGGCGCGCTGCCTGCTGTCTATGGACATGAAGCCGTGGGCCGGGTGGCCGCGACAGGGCCTGGCGTGCGCGGGCTGGCAGAGGACGACCGGGTGCTGGTGACGATGCTGCGGGCCTGCGGGCATTGTGGCTGCTGTGTCGGCGGCGCGCCGGTTTACTGCGAAACCGGCTATGACCGCGAAGCTCAGAGCCCGCTTAGCTGCGAGGGCGAAGGGCTGAGCCACGGGCTGGGCACGGGCGCCTTCGCGGAGCGGGTGGTGGTGGACCAGAGCCAGCTTGCCCCCCTGCCCGAGGATATCCCCGCCACATCGGCCTGCCTGCTCGCCTGCGGCGTGATCACCGGCGTGGGCGCGGTGGTGAACACGGCGCGGGTGCGCCCCGGTGAGACGGTGGTGGTGATCGGCGCGGGCGGCGTGGGGCTGAACGCGATTCAGGGTGCCCGGATCGCGGGCGCGGCGCGGATCGTGGCGGTGGACATGAGCCCGGAGAAGCTGGACGCCGCGAAGGAATTTGGCGCGACGGACGGGATACTGGCCAGCGACGCGGAGCCGTGGACGGCGCTGCGGCGGATCGCGCCCAAGGGGGCGGATGCGGTTTTTGTGACGGTCGGGGCGGTGCGGGTGTATGAGACGGCGCTGAACTATGCCGGAAGCCGGGGCCGGGTCTTTGCGGTGGGGATGCCCCATTCCGGCGAGGAGGCGGCCTGGGAGCCGCTCATGGTGGCGGCGCTGGGGCAGAAGATTGAAGGCTCGCTGCTGGGCGAGGTGGTGCTGAAGCGGGATATTCCGTGGATGGTGGAGCTGTACCGGCAGGGGCGGCTGAAACTGGATGAACTGGTGAGCGGGACGTGGACGCTGGAGCAGATCAACGAGGCGATTGCGGACACCAAGGGCGGTGGGGCACGACGGAATGTGATCGTATTTTGAGCCGAGTGCGCTCGTCCGCCCTTCGAGGCGTCCTCGCTCTGGCGCTTTTGCTCTTCCGCCCTTCGAGACGTCCTCGCTCTGGCGCTTTTGCTCGTCCGCCCTTCGGGGCGTCCTCGCGGGGGCGAAGAAAGGCCCTAGGGTCTTGATGAGCCGGGCCGCAACGTGATGGGGTAGCGCGATGAAACTTGCCGATCTCGATGTCATCGTAACCTCGCCGCCCGCGCCGGGATGGGGCGGGCGCTATTGGATATTGGTGAAGCTCACCACGGCCTGCGGGATCGTGGGCTGGGGCGAGGTGTATGCCGCCTCGGTGGGGCCGGAAGCGATGCGGGCGGTGATCGGCGATGTCTTCGCACGGCACATGGAAGGCGAGAGCCCGGAGAACATCGAACTGATGTTTCGCCGCGCCTATTCGGCGGGCTTCACCCAGCGGCCAGACCTGACGGTGATGGGGGCCTTCAGCGGGCTCGAGATGGCCTGTTGGGACATTGTCGGCAAGGCGCGGGAGCGGCCGGTTTGGGCGCTGATCGGGGGGCGGACGAACGAGAGGCTGCGGGCTTACACCTATCTTTACCCCGAAGAGGGGATGGCGCTACCGGAGTTCTGGAGCAGCGCGGAGATGGCGGCAGAGGTGGCCGCCCGGCGGGTGGCCGAGGGCTGGACGGCGGTGAAGTTTGACCCGGCGGGGCCTTACACCGTGCGGGGCGGGCATGAGCCTTCGGCTTCGGACATCTCCCGCTCGGTGGCCTTCTGCGAGCAGATCCGGGCGGCGGTGGGCGACCGCGCGGATTTGCTTTTTGGCACCCACGGGCAGTTTTCCGTTTCGGGCGCGCTCAGGATGGGGCAGGCGATTGCGCATACCGGGCCGCTCTGGTTCGAGGAGCCGGTGCCGCCGGACAATGTTGGCGCGATGGCGCGGGTGGCCGGCGGGCAGCCGGTGCCGGTTGCCACGGGTGAGCGGCTGACGACCAAGGCAGAGTTTGCGCCAGTGTTGCGTGCTGACGCGGCGCATATCCTGCAACCGGCGCTTGGCCGGGTTGGCGGGATTGGCGAAGCCCGGAAGGTGGCGGCGATGGCGGAGGTGTATAACGTGCAGGTCGCGCCGCACTTGTATGCCGGGCCGGTGGAGTTTGCGGCCAATGTGGCGCTTGGCGTGGCGATCCCGAACTTGCTGATGGTGGAGTGCATCGAGACTGCCTTTCACCGCGATTTGGTGAAGGGTGCGATCCGGGTTGAGGAGGGCCATGTGGTGCCGCCCGAGGGGCCAGGGCTGGGGATCGAGGTGGATGAAGAACTGGCGCGGGCGCATCCGTGGCAGGGCAAGGGGCTGCATCTGGAGATGCAGGACGGGCCGTGCCGTTATGATGCGCCGAATGCCTTTGAAGGCGGGGCGCCGCGATGAAGGACAGCGGGACACGTCCCGCCCTGCGGGGATGACATGAAGCCTTTTCTGATTTTGCAGTTGCGGCCCGAGGCGGAGGCCTCGGATGACGAGTTTGCGGCGATTTGCGCCAAGGGCGGCCTGGCGGAGGCCGATACGCGCCGGGTGCGGCTGGATTGCGAAGAGCTGGGCACGGTACGGCTGGATGACTATTCCGGCGTGATAGTCGGCGGCGGGCCGGGTTGCGTGAGTGACCCGCCCGAGGAGAAAAGCCCAGTGGAAGCGAAGATCGAGGCCGCTGTGCTGGGGCTGATGCCGGAGATCACGGCGCGGGATTTTCCCTTTCTGGGCTGTTGCTACGGGATCGGGATTTTGGGCAAGGCGCTGGGTGGGCCGGTTGGCAAGGGGCGCTTTGGCGAACCCGTGGGGACGAGTGCCTGCCGGGTGGTGGAGGGCGATCCGCTGCTGGAGGGCGTGGCGGAGCGATTTGATGCTTTCGTCGGCCACAAGGAAGCGATGGAGGCGCTGCCCGGGGGCTGCGTGCAGTTGGTGGAGAGCGGGCCCTGCCCGTTTCAGATGGTGCGATTTCGTCAGAACGTTTATGCGACACAGTTTCACCCCGAGGCGGATGCGGCGGGGTTTGAAACGCGGATCAGGATTTACCGGCACAAGGGGTATTTTGACCC
The DNA here is from genome assembly GCF_018424695.1 of Vannielia litorea. Classification (GTDB taxonomy): domain Bacteria; phylum Pseudomonadota; class Alphaproteobacteria; order Rhodobacterales; family Rhodobacteraceae; genus Vannielia; species Vannielia litorea_A. The sequence goes on along the minus strand of NZ_QTNQ01000053.1, from coordinate 628 downwards.
GGGCGAGGCCGACGGGCTGATTGCCATGTGCCGGGCGGCAGAGGTGACCGAGCCGGAGAAGATCTTGCGGAATTTCGTGGCGCGGTTTGGGTGAGTGGTGGGCAGATTGCCCACCCTACAGTTTGATGTCGGCGTAGACGGGGTAATGGTCTGACGGCCATTCGCCGAGGAATTTTTTCCTAAGGACCAAGGGTTTGCTGACGGTGATGCCGCGGCTGGCGGCGATATGGTCGATCGCGCCGAGGATGTTTATGCCGGCATTCAGGTGGTAGGTGGCGCCGCGTGTGGGGGCGAAGGTGAGGCCGGCCTCTTCGAGGGTGCGCAAGGTGTAGGCACCATGCATGGCGTTCAGGTCGCCGAGCAGGATCGTGGGCGTGCCGGCAGCGATGACGGGGGCGAGGCGGTCGCGGGTGAGGGCGGCGGAGAGGCGGCGGTTGGAGCGGCTTTTGTATTCGAAGTGGACGTTGACGACGCGCAGGCGCTGGCCGTCGGGCGTGGCAAATTCGGCCCAGGAGGCGAAGGCGGGCCAGGAGCCGTTGAAGGTGCGCGAGTAGATCACGTCGGGCGTGGTGGAGAAGAAAAACCAGCCTTCATCGACGGGCGTGAGGCGGGAGGCGCGGTAGAAGAT
>NZ_QTNQ01000052.1 GCF_018424695.1 Vannielia litorea | reverse complement strand
GCTGGAGCACGGGCGCGGTTTCAAGCTTCGGCGTGGCTTCGGCGGTGTCGGGCGTGGGCCGGGAGGGCTGAGCCATGGGTGGCGGCGCTTCGGCGCGCGTGTCCAGCTCCGGCGGGTCTTCGGCCTCCGGTTCGGGTTGGCTCTGCGCTACGGGCTCTTCCAGCTCCGGCGGCGTTTCCCAGTCTTCCACCATGGCGGCGACAGCCTGGCTTGCGGCGGTGACCGACACCTCGCTCTCGCCACCTTCGCCGCCGGTGGTGGTGCCGCTGTCGGTCATCGGGATCGCGAAGGCGACGGCGATATGCAGCAGGGCGGCGATGCCCACGAAAACCGGAAAATCTGCCCTCATTGCGGCACCGCCACCAGCTCGACGCGCGGCACGCCTGCCGCTGCGAGCTGCTTGAGAACGCGGGCCACCGTGGCGGCCTCTGCCGCGCCATCGGCCCTGAGCTGCGCGGTGTCACCGGCAACGGCGGCGAAAGCGGCCAGCGCCGCCTCGCCGCGCGCGTCATCGAAGGCCAGCGTGCCATCGGCCCCGACGTAGAGCACGGCGTCCCGGCGCTCCGCCGCCTCACCGCTTGCGCGAGGCGGCGCCACCTCGATCGGCTCGGGCGGGGTGAGGCTGGAGGTCATCAGGAAGAAGATCAGCAGCAGGAAGACCACGTTGATCATCGGCACCACCGATTCTGTGGCGTTGCGGCGCGGAGGGTCGGAGAAATCCATCATTCGACCAGCACCAGCCCGGTGAAGCCCTCTGCACGCAGGGTATCGGCCACGGAAACCACCCGTTGCAGGCTGGCGCCATCACGCCCGCGCAGGATGACGGTGTCGCCGGGCCCGTCCATCAGCGCGGCCAGCGCGGCGGCGAGACCGGCTTCCTCGGTGCCCAGGCCGTTGAGCAGCGTTTGGCCGGGCGTGATATCCACCAGCCGGGGCGGGCCGGAATAGGCCTCCGCGCCGCCCCCGCTGCCGGCCAGCGGCATCGGCAGCATCACCTCGGTGCCGAACCGCGAGGCCAGCATGAAGAACACCAGCAGCAGGAACACCACGTCGATGAGCGGTGTCAGGCTGGGCCTTCTGGCCTTGCGGGGCGGCTCGAAGAGGGTCATTCGGCGGCCCTCGCCATGGCCGGGGCGCTCTTGGGGCGCGGCGGCGCGCCGATGAAGATGCGGGCGGCGATATCTTCCATGTCGCCCCGGATTGAATCGCGCACGCTTTCAAACCAGGTCAGGGCGGCAGAGGCGGGGATGGCCACCGCCATGCCTGCGGCGGTGGTCAGCAGCGCCTCCCAGATGCCGCCCGCAAGCTGTGACGGGTCGGCGCGGCTGCCCGCGTTCTGAAGGGTCTGGAAGGCCTCGATCATGCCCAGCACGGTGCCGAGCAGGCCCAGAAGGGGCGCGATGGTGGCGATGAGCTCAAGTGCGCGCAGCCCGGTCGAGAGTTCGGCGAGGCGGCGGCGCGCGGCGCGGGTGACCTCTTCGCGCGCGGCGTCTTCGCCCAGCGATAGCCGCGCCTCGATGGCCGCGCGTGTCAGGCGGCTGCGGGTGCCCTTGCGGCCCGCGACCAGGGCCAAAGCCTTGTCCGCATCGCCCGCCTGCCACGCCTCGGCGGCGCGGAAGGCGGCCCCGCGTGACCAGACACCGGCGAGGAAGAAACGCCAGATCTTCCACAGGATCAGCGCGAGCGTCAGCACGGCGAGCGCGGCAATGGCCCAGATCGCCGGGCCGCCGTCGACGAGGAAGCGGGTGAGCCGCGCGACAGGGTCGGCGGGCGTGGCCTCTTCTGCGGCCTCGATGGGGCTTTCGGCGGTGGTGCCCGCAAAACTGTCAGCCGAAAGGCCCGGGGCCGCCTCGGCGGCGCTGTCGCCCACATCGGGGGCCGCTTGCGTATCGGGTCCGGCATCGGCGGGGGTGGCGGCTTCGGGTGCGCTGGTGCCCACCGCCGGATCGGTGGCGGGCAGGGCGGTGCCCGCATCGCTGCCGGGTTCCGGCGCGGGGGTGGTCATGGCCGGGGGCTCGGTGCCCGCGTCAGGCGGGGTGGGCTGCTGCTGCTGCGCAGCCAGCGGCGCGGCCAGAAGCGAGAGCGCGATGGCGACGGAGGCGGCTGCGGCGTGCCGGGATATGGCGGGGCGGATGTCCATCATGCAGGCTCCTGGCAGGTTGGCGAAGGGCACCACAGGGCGCCCCCCGCATGGTTCGATATCAGAACGTCATGTTGGCAGACAGAAAGATCGTCCGCCCCGGCTCGGTCAGCGGCTCGACGGCGGAGAAGCCGACACCATCGTTGCCGCGCCCCGAGTAGGTCTTGTCGAAGACGTTCTTCACATCAAGCCGCATCGTCAGGTTGTCGTAGTCGCGCGGTGTCCATGTTGTCCAGAGGTTGACCACCTCGTAGCTGTCCAGCGGATCGAAGCCATCTGGCACGTCGTCCACCTCCAGCGCAATCTCGGCGGTGCCGCCGATCTTCCACTGGTCGGTCAGCTCGTAGGCGCCGGAGAGGCCGATGATGTGCCCCACGGGGCGGCCGACGTAATAGGAGGTTGTCGAGGCGGGGCCCTCGTCGATCTTCACGTCGGCGAAGGTCCAGTTGCCCTCGATGTAGCCGCGCGCTCCGGTGTAGCGCAGCTTGGCGTCGAAGCCTTGCGACGTGACATCATAGGCCGCCGCCTCGCCGGTGGTGGTGAAGGGGTCGTTGGCGTCGTTGATCTCGGTATGGAACAGCGCGAAGCCCGCCTGCCACGGCCCCTGATCGTAGCGCAGGCCGATGCGGTAGTTCATCGAGCGGCTGGTGATCTGATCGCCGTAGACCGGCGCGCTGCGAAGCCCGATCAGGGCTGCTTCGTTCAACTCGTACCCGCCCCAGACCGAGGCCGCGCCGATGTTGAGCGTGAGCGTGTCGGTCAGCAGCACGTCGGCGGCGGCATTGACGCTGACACCCGAGGAGGACCATTCTTCGCCGGTCGCGCCGGTGAAGGTCTGGCTGTCGACGCGCATCCCGTAGGAAAGGGAGACCCGAGCGCCAACGTCCTGCCGCATCTGGGCGTAGACACCGATGTTTGAAAGCTCTTCCTCGCCCGCATTGGCGGCGGTGCCCGTGTTGGTGGCGGTTTCATGGAAGAAGTCCACGCCCGCCGTCAGCACGCCGTTGCCCAGTGCGAAGGCGTTTTCGGCCTTGCCCGAGAGGCTGCGGTTGCGGCCCTGTGCACTTTGGGCATCCACCAGCTGCTCGTTCCAGGCAAGCTGGATGGTCGGGGCCCAGATGCCTTGTGGGTTCTCGTCGGTATAGGTGAAGCTGTAGCTTGTCCGCTCGGTCAGGGCGACTTGGTAGGTGGTGCCACGGCCCGGCACATCCTCGAAGTCGGGTCGGGGGAAGCCGCCCTGGAACGGGCGCAGGCCCTGGTCGGAGATCTGCTCGGCGGAGAACTCGAAGCGCTTGCCGCTGTCGGTGGTGTAGGCGAGTTTGGCGAAGGCGTTCTCGAGGTCCGGCTCGGTACCGCCGATCACGTCGCCATCACCGTTCTCGTAGTCATCCCCGGTCTGGCGGGAGTAGGCCAGCAGGTATTCAAAACCATCCCGCTCCCCGTAGAGCGCCGCCGAGCGACGGAAGCTGCTGCCGCTGCCTGTGCCGAAGGTGAGGCGGGTGAAGCCGCCAATGGTTGCGCCGGGGTCCAGTAGGTCACGCGCGTCCTTGGTCTCGTAGGCGATGATGCCCGCCAGCGCGCCGGGGCCCGCATCGGCGGGGGCAAGGCCCGAGCTGACATTGACGCTCTTCAGCAGGAATGGATCGAGCGGCACGTTGCCGGTGTGGTGGAAGGCGCCCTTGTTCTGCCGTGCACCGTCGATGGTGACGGCAAGGTTGCTCTCTTCCAGCCCGTGCACCAGCACCTTCTGCGCAATCACCGAGCCGCCGGTGGCGAGGATCTCGGATTGCCCGGCAAAGAGCTCGTCGGTATTGGCCGCGTTGCGCTCTTCGATCTCTTCGGCGGAGATCTCGACGTTACCGAGCGCGTCCTGCGCGGCGTCGGCTTCGACGCGGATGGTGTCGAGGTCGATCACTTGCTGCGCCATGGCGGAAGTGGTGGCCAGCGCGGAGGCGGAGGCCAGGAGGATGGCCTTCAGGTCTGTTCTCATGTCCAGGTGTCCCAGGGTCTTGTTGCTGATGTCACGGCTGGCACGAGAACGCCGAAGAGGGCGTCGGGCTGGCTTTGGCTTTGATGTTGCCGGGCTGCGAGGCCGGCGGGCGGGTCAGGAGGCGGTGGCCAGCCTGTCCCATGTCATGGTTTCGAAACCTTCGCGGAAGGCGAAGCGCACGAGGTGGTTGTCGATCACGGCGCGGGCGCGGGTGAGGCCCTCTTCATCCGGGGCGGTCACGTCGACGACAAGCGCTTCGGGCTCGGCCTTCAGCGTGGCCGGGCCGGGCGGCAGCGCGCATTCGCCCGAGGTTTCATCGAAGCGCACCTCGATCTTGTGGCCGAAGTGTTTGCACAGCTGTTGCAGGTACTTGCTGGCGTGCGGGGTGGCAAACCTGCCGGTGTCGTGGAGTTGCTCTTGCATCTTCTGAATCTCTGAGTTTTTCTGTCGGAAATAATCCTGATGAAATGAATCGGGATTGTCCACCCCGATTCCGAACCCCGAGAGGCTCCTCATGAAACCCTTCGCAATCCTTGCTGCGCTTGCACTCGCTCCGGCAGCCGCTGCGGCCCAGACAGTTGAGATCGACACCGCCGCGGGGCCCGTGGCCGCGCCCACGGCGCCAGAGACGGTGGTGGCGCTCGACATCGCCGCGATCGACACGCTGACGGCCCTCGGTGTTGCCATCGCCGCCGCGCCTGCCTTCAACCCGCCCGCCTACCTTTCGGATGTCTTCGCCTCCGCGCAGCCGGTGGGCAGCCTCTTCGAGCCGGACTTCGAAGCGCTGGCCAGCCTTGCGCCCGATCTGATCGTGGCCGGCGGTCGCAGCCAGGCGCAGGTGGAGCCGCTCGGCCAGATCGCCCCCACGCTCGACATGACGGTGGGCACCGATGTGGTGGCCGATGGCAAGGCGCGGCTCGCGGCCTATGGCAAGCTCTTCGGGGCCGAGGAGAAGGCCTCCGCGCTGGAAGCCGAGTTGGACGCCGCCATCGCGAGCGCGCAGGCTGCTGCCGGGGGCAAGGGCGCGGCGCTGATCCTGCTTGTGAATGGCGGCAAGCTTTCAGCCTATGGCGATGACAGCCGCTTCGGCTGGCTGCACACCGCGCTGGGCCTTCCGGAAGCCTACCCCGAAATCAAGGCCGAAAGCCACGGCGAGGCCGTGAGCTTCGAGTTTGTGGCCGAGACCAACCCCGACTGGATCTTCGTCATCGACCGCGGTGCCGCCATCGGCCAGGAGGGCGAGGCCGCCGCTGCCGTGCTGGATACGCCGCTGGTCGCGGGCACCAGGGCGGGCGAGGCGGGGCAGATCGTCTACCTCGATCCGGCGCCGCTCTACCTGGCGGGCGGGGGCATCACCTCGATGCTGGGCACCATCGGCGAGGTGACCCGCGCGCTGGAAGGTGCAGGCGCCAGCAATTGAAACCGGCCACACTCTGGCTCACCGCCGGATTGATTCTCGCCGCCCTGATCTGCGCCTCGGTGCTCATCGGGGCGGCGAGCCTCTTTGCGGGTGACGTGGACAGCGGGCTGCTGATTGCCGTCAGCCGCCTGCCGCGCACGCTTGCCGCGCTTCTGGCAGGTGCGGGGCTGGCGCTGGCCGGGGTGGTGGTGCAGATGGCGGTGCGGAACCGGCTGGTGGAGCCGGGGCTGGTGGGCACGCCAGAGGCGGCGATGCTTGGGCTGCTCGCCATCACGCTCTTCGCGCCCGGCGCGGCGCTGATGGTGAAGATGTCGGTCGCCGCCGCCGCCGCGCTGGCGGGCACGCTCGTCTTTCTGCTGCTCGCCCGCCACGTGCCCCGGCGCGACCCGGTGCTGCTGCCGCTCGTGGGCCTGATCTACGGCGGCATCCTCGGTGCGGCGGCGCTCTGGCTCGCGTGGACGACCGACCTGATGCAATACCTCGGCGCCTGGATGTCGGGGGAGTTCTCGGGCGTGCTGGCGGGGCGCTACGAGCTGCTCTGGATCGTGGCGGTGCTCGCCCCCGCGCTCTACCTCGCCGCCGACCGGATCACCCTGCTGGGCCTCGGCGAAGATGCTGCTCGCTCGCTCGGCCTCAATTATCGCCAGACGCTGCTGGCCGGGCTCACTCTGGTGGCCGTCATCACCGCCGCCGTGGTGGTGACGGTGGGGGCAATCCCCTTCATCGGGCTGGTGGTGCCCAACATCATCTCCCGCTGGCGGGGCGACAACCTGCGCCGCAACCTGCCGCTCACCGCGTGGCTGGGGGGCTGCGCGGTGCTTGGATGTGATATTCTGGGCCGCGTGGTGCGCTGGCCATACGAGATCCCGGCGGGCACCATCTTTGCAGTGCTTGGCGCGGGCCTGTTCCTGTGGCTGCTCAATGCCGCCCCGCGCCGGGCCGCCCATGGCTGACGCCCGCCGCCTCCTGCCACTGGCGCTGGGGCTGGCCGCGCTTTCGGCGCTGTTCCTCGGCTGGAGCCTGCGTGCGCCGGTGGAGTTCATCCTCACGCTACGCGCCACCAAGCTCGCCGCCCTCGTTGTGGTCGGCGCGGCCATCGGGGCGGCGACGGTGATCTTTCAGACGATCACCGCCAACCGCCTGCTCACGCCGGGCATCGTCGGCTTCGATGCGCTCTTCGTCTTCCTGCAAACCGGCGCGGTGCTGTTCTTCGGCTCGGCCGAAACCTCCACCCTGCCCACCACGCTGCGCTTCGGCCTTGAGGCGGGGTGCCTTGTGCTGGCGGCGCTGGCGCTCTTTGGCCTGCTGCTCCGGCGCGGCGCGGGCGATATCCTGCGGGTGGTGCTGACCGGCGTGATCCTCGGCATCTTCCTGCGCGGGTTGACGGCGTTTGCCCAGAGGCTGCTCGACCCGTCGGAGTTTGCCATCGTCCAGCAACTGACCTTCGCCAGCTTCAACGCCGTCGACCGGGCCACGCTTGCCATCGCCACTGTACTCCTCGGCCTTGCCCTCGCCGCCGCGCTGGCGCTCGCGCCCCGGCTCGATGCGGTGGCCCTGGGGCGGCAGACGGCACGCAGCATCGGGCTGCACCATGACCGCGTGGTGCTGGCCGCTCTGGCGCTGGTGGCGCTGCTGGTGGCGCTTTCCACCGCGCTTGTCGGGCCTGTCACCTTCCTCGGGCTGATCGCCGCCAGCCTCGCTTACCGCGCGACCGGAGCGTGGCGGCACGTGGTGCTCATTCCCGCCGCTGCATTGATCGGGGCGGCGATTCTGGTGGGCGGACAGTTCATCTTCGAGCGGCTGCTGGGCCTGCAATCGACCCTCGCGGTGGTGGTCGAGTTCCTCGGCGGCCTGCTCTTTCTCATTCTCCTGCTTCGGAGGTCGCGCCCATGATCCGCACCCGCAACCTGACGATCACGCGCGGCGAGGCCACCGTGCTCTCCGACGTATCCCTGGCCTTTGGCGAGGGCGGCATCACCGCGCTGATCGGGCCCAACGGCGCGGGCAAATCCACCCTGCTCCATGCCATCGCCGGGCTTTTGCCCGCCGGCGCGGGGCAGGTGGAGGTCGATGGGCTCGACATGGCCGCTGCCGCGCCGATGGAGCGTGCCCGCCGCGTGGCCCTTCTGGCGCAGTCCAACCAGGTGACGGCGCGGCTCACCGTGGCCGACCTGGTGACCTTCGGGCGCTGGCCCTTCCACCGGGGCCGCCCGCGCGCCGAGGACAAGGCGCAGGTGACGCGCGCGCTGGCGCTCTTCGAGCTTGAGGATCTGGCGAGGCGGCAGATCGACACGCTCTCCGGCGGCCAGCGCCAGCGGGCCTTCACCGCCATGGCCTGGGCACAGGAGACCCCGTGGATGCTGCTGGACGAGCCGCTCGCGGCGCTCGACCCGCGCCACGCCCGCGACCTGATGGAACGGTTGCATGCCCTGTCACGCCCCGGCCCGGACCAACGCAGCATCGTTCTGGTGCTGCACGATCTGAGCACGGCTGCGCATTACGCTGACCGAATCGTGGCCCTGAAGCAGGGCCGGGTGATCCGGACCGGGCCACGCGCCCTTGCCATGACCAGCGAACTGCTGAGCGACCTCTATGGCACCGGTCTGAAGGTGACCCGCGCAGAAGGCGTTGGCGTGGTGATTCCGGCGTGAGTCTCGTACTGGTTGCTTGGAGCGCAACCTATGGTGGATTCCGCGACAGTATTTCGGCGTTTCCCATGCGGTTTGGCCGCGAAGGGGAAACAATCCAGCAATTTATGGATCTAATTTTCAACTTTAGAAACGAATTAAAGGAGAGAATTGGATCGTTGAATCTACCTTGGCGCGAGTGTGGGCGATTTCTCCTTGGAAATAAAGGTATTCCGGGTTTCCTGCGATTATTGTTCTCAATTTGGAAAACACATTCTTGCCCGATTCCCGGTGCTCTTATTCCCCAAATCACCGTTTTTGCGACCATTTTAGAACAAATGTTACTTTCATAACGGCACCACCGGATGGCTGTTCCAGTCAACGCAAATAACAAGTCAACGCCAAACCACACAGGATCAAAAAAATGTCCACGAATATCTCCGACCTCAAGAACATCGCCGGCTTCATCGGTGCCTGCCTCGTCGACTCCGACACTGGCCTGATGCTCGCTTCCGAATCCTCGGGCACCAAGTTCGACCTCTAAGCTGCTGGCGCCGCCAACACCGAAGTGGTGCGTGCCAAGAACGCTGCCATGCAGGCGCTCGGCCTCGATGACCACATCGAAGACATCCTCATCACCCTCGGCACCCAGTACCACCTGATCCGCCCGCTGGAATCCAACCCGGCCGTGTTCGTGAACGTTGCCGTTGACCGCAAGTCGGCCAACCTCGGCATGGCGCGCCTGACCGTGAAGAACGTCGAAGGCAAGCTGAAGGTCTGATCGACCCCGCTTGCACTGCGGCCTGCCGGGCACGTCCCGGCGGGTCGCGCACCAGACTGCTGTCCTCCGTTAACGCGCCTTTACCGCGCGTCTCTGTAAAGCTGCCCCCAACTCCGGCAGAGAGGTTTTTTTCATGTCCGAGGCCGACGACATCCATGAACGGCATCGCGAGAGCTTCAAGGAGCTGAACAAGCTCTGGGACCGTCTCGACAACCTCGAGGAAGCGGTCGAGAAGTTTTCTGAAACCGCCCTGAGCTTCGTCGAGGAGCCGATCGAGCTTGTGCTCGAGAAGATCCGCTCGTTCGAGCCTTCCGTTTCCGTCATCGGCCAGATCAAGGCCGGCAAGAGCACGTTGCTGAACGCGCTGATCGGCGAGACCGATCTGCTGCCCTCCGACGTGAACCCCTGGACATCCGTTATCACCGCGCTGCACTTCAACAGCCGCCACCGGCCTGTGAACACCCGCGCGCTGTTCCGCTTCTTCGATCAGCACGAGTGGGATCGCCTCGTGGCCACCGGTGGTCGCCTTGGCGAAATGGCCGACCGTGCCGGTTTCGAGACCGAGGCCGACGAGGTGAAGGCCCAGGTCACCGAAATGCGCCAATCCACCGAGGACCGCCTCGGTGCCGAGTTCTCCGAGCTGATCGGGTCGAGCCACTCGTTCCCCGACCTCGATAAGGACACTATCGACCGTTACATCTGTTACGGCGACCCTGACGACCTTGAGGACGGCGCGACCGAAGGCGTTTACGCCGACCTCACCAAGTCGGCCGACCTCTACATTGATCTGCCGCACCTGCCCAAGGGCCTGTGCCTGCGCGACACGCCGGGTGTGAACGACACCTTCATGATGCGCGAGCAGATCACGCTGAACGCCATCTCCGACAGCCGCGTCTGCGTGGTGGTGCTCTCCGCCCACCAGGCGCTGAGCACCATGGACCTCGCGCTGCTGCGCATCATCTGCTCGGTCGAGGCCCGCGAGGTGCTGATTTTCGTCAACCGGATCGACGAGCTGGAAGATCCGGAAGGGGAGAAGGAGCGCATCCGTTCGTCGATCAACAAGACGCTGAAGCGTCTTGGTGTCGGGAATGACATCGAAATCCTCTTCGGCTCCGGCTACTGGGCCAACTGCGCCCTGCGGGGCGGGGATGACATGGCGCCCGCCAGCCGCGCCGCGCTGGCAAGCCTGCATGATGGCCAGGACACCGACGATCTGGAAGAGCTTCGCCGCCGCGCGATGGCGGCCTCGGGCCTGGCCGAGCTGGTGCAGGCCATCGCCACCCGCGTGGTGGAGGGCCCGGGCAAGGCGATCATCAAGGATGTCGACAACGACCTGAAAACCATCATCGAGATGAGCGAGACGGTCGAGCAGGTGGCCGATCGCAACGCGGGCGGGCCCGTCAGCATCGACATGAGCGAGATGGACCTGGCGATGAAGCTCGCAGATGTGCGGGACGAGTCGCTGAAGGATTTCGACGAGAAGGCCGCGGCGCTGCGCGCGGCCCTGCGCACCCGGCTCGAGCGGGCGCAGGAAACCTTCCTGTCGTCGGCCATCACCGCGCTGCAAAGCCACATCGAGGCCTTCGGCGAGGTCGGCTCGTGGAACCATGACCCGACGGGCCTTCGGATGATGATGAAGGCAGCCTTCACCTCCTCCATCGCCAAGCTGCGCCGCGAGGGCGAAAGCGCCTTCGATGTGGTGCTCGACGGCATCCAGGATCTGCTGGAGAACGACATGGGCGTGTTCCGCGAGGGCAGCTCCATCGAGTTTCCGTCGCAGCCGCAGCACAAATCGCCCACGGTCCTGGCGCGCACGCTCTCGCTCGACTTGCAGGGCCCGTGGTGGCGCAAATACTGGCGCTTCGGCGGCTCCAAGGCCGCGGAGAAGCGCTATGCCGGTGTGATCCTCTCCGAGACCACGCCGCTCATCGAAGACCTGATCAACGATTTCTTCGATCCCGCCGTCACCCGGACGCGCGACGTGGTTGAGGACTTCGCCATGAAACAGGGCAACTTCTGCAAAGCCATCCTCGAACGGTTCCTCGAAGGGGACGGCGGCGAGAGCAGCCAGGCCGAGGTTGATGAACTCAGGAGGCTTTCGGCATGAAACGTGTCTTCAAACGCTTCAAGTCGGGCAACAAGTCTGCTGCGGCGGCTGCCGAGAAGGCCGCGCCCGACACATCCGGCGACGTTTCCTTTGACGATGTGCTCGACGTGGAAACCGACGAGGAACGCCAGGCCCGCGAAGCCCGCGAGGCGGCGGCACAGAAAGAGGCCTTCGAGGCCGCCCGGGCCGAGACCGAGGCCCGCGAACGCGCCGCTGCCGAGAAATCGGCGGATGAGGAGAAGATTCTCAGCGCCGTCCGCGATGCCGCCAAGACCAGCCCGAAGGACGCGCGCAAGCCGCGGATCATGATCGCGGGCGAGTTCAGCGCCGGCAAGACGCATCTCATCAACGGTTTGCTGGGCGACAAGGTGCTGCCCTCCAACGTGACGGCCACCGCCCTGCCGCCGATCTGGCTGGTCTGGGGCCGCAAGGCGATGATGGCGGTGGATCTCGAGGGCAATACCCGCCCGCTGGACACGCTTGAGGAGGTTGGCGTGGATGACACCCACTACGTGGTGCTGTCGCATCCTGCGCCTCTGCTCAAGGATTTCTCGATCATCGACACCCCCGGCAACTCCGACCCGAACATCCCCTCCGAGAGCTGGGAGCGGATGCTGGAGTTCGCCGATGGCGTCGTCTGGTGCACCAACGCCACCCAGGCCTGGCGCCAGAGCGAGAAGTCGGTGTGGAATGAAATGCCAGCGCGGCTGCTCGAAAAGGCCACTATCGTCATCACCCATGCCGACCGCATGACCGATGCCCGCTCGGCTGACCGGGTGCAGCGCCGCGTCAAGCGCGAGGCTGGAAAGTACTTCGACACCTTCCTGATGGCCTCGCTGCTGAAGGACGCCGACGTAACCCGTATCCGGGAGCACCTCGAAGAGCTGACCGACGAGATGGAAGCCCGTTCCGGCGCGGTGTGCGGCCTCGTGGCCCGCTTTGCCAGCGATCACGTGATGACCGCCGAGGAAGAGCAGGCCGCGTTGAAGGAATTTGCGGCGCGCAAGGAAGCCCAGGTCAAGGCCGCGCTGCGGGTGGCAGATGGCAAGACGCCTGCGCCCGAGAAAGCCGAAGCCGACACCGCCAGCACCGCTGCGGCCACCGCAGAAGGAACGGATGTGCCGGAAGCCGACGCCAAGGAGGTGGTGACGCCCAAGCGCGTTGGCCGGGCCAAGGGCACCAAGTCGCAAAAGGCTGCGCGCGCCGCCGAGCCCCGCAAGGCCCGCGCTGACAACGTTGAAACGAACAGCGACGACAAGGCCACAGAGGCCACCGGTGGCAAGGCCGCACCGGACACCGATGACACGGCTGCACATGCCGCCGATGCCGCGCCGAGCGCCGAGGTCCACCTCTTCGTGCCGCCCACCAGCGGGGCGCCTTCCGAGGAGGGCACCGCCCGCGCGCTCTGGGAGCGCCTGTCGGCAGATGTCGACGAAACCGACGCAAAGGCCGTGCTGGCCTGCGTTGACCAGTTGCTGGAGGCCCTCGATCTCGGGGGCGACGCCCCGAACACCCCCATTCTCGATGCCAGAGAGAACAGCAAGGCCTCTGCCGGGCCGAGCCATAGTGCCATGAGTAGGAGAAAGTCGTGAAGATCGCTCCCCAACAACGCCAGGAACTCGACTTCCTGCGCGAAACGCTCGACAGCCTGGAAAAGACCGTCGATCGCAAGCAGCGTCAGAGCTATCGCGACCTGCGTGAGCGGCTCGACAACTGGGCCGCCAAGGTGGCCGTCATCGGCCAGGTGAAGGCGGGCAAGTCCACCTTCCTCAACGCCTTCCTGCACCAGCATGATTTTCTGCCGTCGGATGTGAACCCATGGACTTCGGTTGTCACCAACATCCGGGTCAACATGCCCAATGATCCGGTCTCCGGCGCGCGCTTCGAGTTCTTCTCGGAGAACGACTGGGAAGAAATCGTCAACGGCGGCTCCAAGATCCGCAAGCTGACTGAGCAGCTTCTGCCTGGTTTCGACACCGAGATTCTGAAGAAGCAGAGCGAAGAGATGCGCGACCGGGCCCAGAAGCGCCTTGGCAAGCACTATCGCACCCTGCTCGGCAGCCACCACGACTACGATTTCCTGTCGTCCGACCTGCTGCAGCGCTACGTCTGCGCCGGCCCCGGCTCGGATGACGGGCTGGAGCGCCAGTCGCTGGGTCGCTACGCCGCGCTGACCAAGGTGGCCAACGTCTACATGCGCCTGCCCGAGTTTCAGGTGCCGACGATCATCACCGACACGCCCGGCGTGAACGACCCCTTCCTGGTGCGCGACGAGTTCACCTGCCGCAGCCTCGACAAGTCCGACTGCTTCGTGGTGGTGCTCTCGGCCCACCAGCCGCTGACCGACGTGGACATCGCGCTCATACGCATCCTGGCCAAGCAGGACAGCAAGGACGTGATGATCTTCGTCAACCGCATCGACGAGTTGGACGACTACTCCACCGAGGTTCCGCGCGTGATGGAAGACGTCTCCAAGCGGCTGCGCGAGGCGATCCCGGACATCGAGTTCGAGATCGTGGCGGGCTCCGCCTATATGGCCGACATCGCCCTGCGCACCGACGAGGAGGCCGAAGAGGCCCGCGATGCGGTGGATACCGAGGAACTGGCCGATTACATCCGCTCCAAGCACGGCAAGGTGCCGGAAGACCAGTTCGACCGGCTGATGCTGGCCTCGGGCCTCGACGAGGTGAAGGAAACGCTCTCCTCGGTGATCGACAATGGCGTGGGCACCAGCCAGCTGGGCCAGCTTCTGGGCGACATCCGCGCCGAGATCACCGGCACGCTCTTTGTCACCAAGCGCGAGCGCGACTCGATCCAGATGCAGGTGGAAAGCACCCGCTCCGACGTGGCCGAGGCCGCCGCCGAGGAACTGGCCGGGGAAATCGAGCAATATCGCGCCGTGCAGGGCAAGCTGGAGGAACACGCCGAGCTGGCCGATGGCCAGATTGAAAAGGTGGTTTCGAAGTACTGGACCACGCTCGAACAGGGCCTGATCTCCAGCATCGAAAGCTTCGTTGACGGGCAGAAGCCCGTGTTCGAGGCCCAGCTTTTGCGCAAGGGCGTGACCGGCAACTCGAACAACAGCTTCGAGATCGATCTCACGCCGCTCCAGGCCGAGATGGAGAAGAAGGTGGCCGCCAGCTACGCCAAGTCCCGCGCGGGGACGGATGTGGCGCTCAACAACTGCATGAGCTCCTGTCGTCAGGCGATCAAGGACAGGTTCGAAGATCCGACCGAGAAGATCTCGCTCGACGATCTGCCCTATGACGAGTTCGCCTCGACGCTGACGCTGGCCAAATCGACACTGAAGGCGACGATGATCGCCGAACGTGGCTGGGCCTTCTGGCGCCGCCCGAGCGTGAACATCGACAAATCCATCGCCGCGCTGCGCACCATCGCCGCCGAAGATCTGCGGCCCTCGGTCGAGAAGATCCTTGCCGCCTTCAACGAGGCGCAGGTGGAGCGGGCCTCTGCCGGCATGTCGCGCATCCAGGTGATGCAGCGGATGATCGACGTGACGATCTCCGAGCACACGCACCGCCTGAAGCAGGACAAGACCGAGATGGAGAAGCTGGCGCGCGACCCGCAGCTGCGCAGCAACCTGATCCATCGCCTGCAAAGCAAGATGGAAGTGCTCGAACGTCGCCTGCTCAACCTGTCCGCACTCGACAGCGCCCTCCAGCGCTCCGAGCTGCCCCAAGCCGCCTGAGGAATAATTGGTGCTGGTCCAGAAAGTCGAAACCGATAACGCGTCCGATGCCGAATCTGCCCCCGTCCGGGTGGTCGTCTGCGGCGAGGTGAGCGCGGGCAAGTCCACCGTGCTGAACGCCCTGCTGCGGGCGCGGGTGCTGCCCGACAACATCGGGCAGACGGTGCGCCCCGTGGTCACCGTGAGCCACCGTTCCGAGCCCGGCGTCGAGGCCGTGGGCCACGAGGGCGAGCCGCGTGAGGCGGAGCTGAACGGCGGCACCCGGATCTTCCAGGAAGCGGCCGAGGTGCGGCTCTGGTCCGACCATGATCACCTGATGGGCCTCGAGATCGTCGAGGTGCCGCTGACCAAGGCCGAGGAGCTGACCGATGAGCAGGTTGCGCTGATCACTTCGGCGGATGTGATGATCTGGGTGACGATCGCCTCGCAGGCCTGGCGCCTGACCGAGAAGACCATCGTCGAGAAGCTGGGCAACGCCCGGCCGCCCCACGCCATTCTGGCCGTCACCCGGGGCGACAAGCTGCGCAACGACCGTGATCGCACCCGCCTGCGCGAGCGGATGGTGCGCGAGACCGAACACTTCTTCCAGGATTGCATCTTCATCAAGGGCGCGCGGCGCAAGCTGGACAAGTCGGCCAAGTGCGACAAGGCTTTTGACGAAACCGGCGGCGCCGAACTGATGGCGGCAATTGCTTCCATGGCCGAGCGCGTGCGCAGCGCGCCGCGTGTTTCGCGCGAGCCCGAGCCGGAGCCGGAACCGCAGGCCGATGAGGCGGATCTGATGGAGGACGAGGCAGACGCCCAGTCCCAAGTGGTCCCCGAAAGTGCCGAAGCATCGGAGGCCGAGGCATCTCCCGAGGTGGAGGACACCGAGGAGACAACCACCGAGAAAGACCGCTCGGACGTGGTGGATTTCACCTCCTACCGCGCCGCCTCCCGGACCGCCGAAGTCGCGCCTGCACCAGAAGCCTCCGCCGCCCCCTCGCGGACCGCCGCAGCGCGCAGCGCCGTGGCCGACGAGGCCGAGGAAAGCCCGGGTCTGCGGCAGATGGCCGAGGCGATGAAGGGCGTGATGGTGCTGGCCCTGCGCCCCCACAATGCACCCAACGCCATCGAGGTGACCTTCGGCGACGAGGCCAAGGCCCAGGAGCTGGGCCGCTTCTGCGTCGAGCTCCAGATGAACCTTGGCGACACGCTGAAAATCATGGATGGAGAGGATGGTATCTCTGCCTTTACCCTTTCCACCACCGGTCGCCGGGTGCTGTTCGAAGATATCCCGGGCGTCGGCCTGCTTTACCTCATGGCCGACGGTGCGTTGATGAGCCAGGGCATGGCATCCTCCTTCTTTACAAGGCTCTGCCGCAAGCTCGCGGCCGAGGCCTGACCCCTCTCCAAAGCCCTCCGGCCCCGCCCTTTAGGCGGGGCGACGGCGCCATTGTTTCCAATCTGCCCCCGGATTGTCACCCGATCCCGGCTTGCCTGTGGCCGCCTGTGGCCTACTGTCATCGGTACTCAATCGTGGCAGAAAAAGGGCATTGGCATGGCAACCTCGTGGAAGCAGGAAGGTGGCGAACAATGGGGCCCCTGGATTCTGCATGACGGCAAGGGCTGCCCTGTTCAGGCTGGCACCGTCGTCGAGGTTGTCTGCGAAGACCGCTTCGGCTTCGCCATGCGCACGATCACCCAGGTGGTGGGCGGCAGCTATTCATCCTGGGACTGGACGTATTTTCCCGAGCTGAAAAAGATCATTCGCTACCGCGAGAAGAAGCCCAAGGGCCTCATCATGCTCGAAGAGCAGATGGCGCCCAAGGAAACATCCGCCCCGAAGAAGACCGCTGACGCACCCAAGGCCCCGGCCCGGGTTGACTGAGGCGCGCGCTTTCAACAGCCCATCTTAAGCTGGCTCCCGGCCCCGGGGTCTGTCACCCTGTGACGACACGGGAGGGGAGGAGAGCGAGATGCCGGACGATCAGGCAGCGGATGTGGGCGCGTTCGATTACATCGTGGTCGGTGCAGGCTCCGCGGGCTGCGTGCTTGCCAACCGCCTTTCCGCCAACCCGTCCAACAAGGTGCTCCTTCTCGAGGCTGGCGGGTCAGACCACCACCATTGGGTGCACATTCCGGTGGGCTACCTCTACGCCATGGGCAACCCCCGGCTCGACTGGTGTTACCGCACGGCGGAAGAGCCGGGCCTCAACGGCCGCTCCCTCGCCTATCCGCGCGGCAAGGTGCTGGGCGGCTGCTCCTCGATCAACGGCATGATCTACATGCGCGGGCAGGCCGCCGACTATGACCAGTGGCGCCAGGCGGGCTGCACCGGCTGGGGTTGGGATGACGTGCTGCCGCTGTTCCGCAAGTCCGAGAACCACTTGGCCGGGGCGAGCGAGGTGCATGGCGTGGGCGGTGAGTTGGACGTGACCGAACAGCGCCTCCATTGGCCGGTGCTGGATGCCGTCGCCAAGGCGGCACAGGAGATGGGCATTCCGCCGACAGATGATTTCAACGGCGGTGACAACGAGGGCGTGGGTTATTTTCCGGTCAACCAGCGGGGCGGGCTCAGGTGGAACGCCCGCAAGGCCTTCCTCAAGCCGGTCCGAGGCCGCCCCAACCTGCGCATCGAGACCCACGCCCACGCCCAGCGCCTTTCGCTTTCGGAGGGCCGGGCCGATGGCGTGCTCTACCGCCAGAACGGGCGGCTGATGCAGGCCCGCTGCCGGGGCGAGATCGTGCTGGCCGCAGGCGCCGTGAACACGCCCCAACTGCTGGAACTCTCCGGCATCGGCCAGCCCGAGCGGCTTGGCAGCCTCGGCATCCCCGTGGCGTTGGAGGCGCCCGGCGTGGGGGAGAACCTGCAAGACCACCTGCAGATCAGAACCGTCTACCGCATCACCGGCGCGCTCACCCTGAACGACCGGATGCGCACGCTGTTCGGCAAGGCGCAGATCGCGCTAGAATACGCGCTGCGCCGCTCCGGCCCGATGTCGATGGCCCCCAGCCAGCTTGGCATCTTCACCCGCTCCGCGCCCGAGTTCGACCGCGCCAACATCGAGTATCACATCCAGCCGCTCACGCTCGAAGCCTTCGGCCAGCCGCTGGACCGTGACCCGGGCGTCACCATCTCGGTCTGTAACCTGCGCCCCGAGAGCCGGGGCAGCATTCACGCCACCGCGCCTTCCGCAGACGTGGCCCCCGAGATCCGTGCAAACTACCTTTCCGCCCGCGCCGACCAGATCGTCGCCGTCGACAGCCTCCGACACGCCCGCCGCCTGATGGCCACCGCCGGCCTTCAGGGACTCCAGCCGAAAGAGGTCAAACCGGGTGCAGAGGTGCAGACGGAGGAAGACCTGCTGAAAGCCGCAGGCGACCTCGGCACGACCATCTTCCACCCGGTCGGCACCGCCCGCATGGGCAGCGACCCGGGCGCTGTGGTGGATCCGCAGCTGCGCCTGAACGGCCTCAGCAACCTGCGCATCGCCGACGCCTCGATCATGCCCACGATCCCCTCGGGCAATACGCACGCGCCGGTCACGATGATCGCCGAAAAGGCCGCCGAGATGATGCTGGCTGACCGGGCCTAGGACCGGTCCCGGCATCGGTCACTCCAAGCAGCGGGTGCGCCCCGCCTGCGCAGCGGGTCAGGAGACTTGAAACAAGGGGATTCCGCGTCAAAGATGAAACGTGAATATCGAAAAAGCCATTTATACTGGAGTCCGCCGTGCCCCTGCCTTCCGCTGCACGCCTCATCGCCCTGACCCTCGCCCTCCTTTGCGCCCTCCCCGCGGTCGCGCAGGACAGCCCGGCCTTGCCCGACCGCATTGATTACATCATCGGCTCCAAGCCCGGCGGCGGGTATGACCGCTATGGTCGCCTCGTTGCAAAACACCTTGAAAAGCACCTCGACGGGGTGACGGTGGTGCCGGTGAACCGGGGCAGCGCCGGCGGGGTGCCCGCGCTGCGCGATCTGAAAGAGGCCACCGACGGCAGCCGCATCATGATCTTCAACACCGGGATCCTGATGAACGAACTGGGCGGGCTGGGGCTGGGGCTGCAAAGCTACCGTTGGATCGGCAAGGCCTCTTCCGAGGCACGGGTGCTCTTGGTGGCCACCGACACCGGGATCAACAGTTTTGAGGGGTTGCAGGCGGAGGGCGCGGGCCTGATCTTCGTCACCGCCTCGCACGGCAGCTCGGCCTTCATCCAGACCAGCCTTATCAATCTCTCCTTCGGTCTCGGGCTCAAGGTGGTGCCGGGGTTCGGTGGCAGCGAGGCCGAGGCGGCACTTATGAAGGGGGAGGTTCAGGGCGGGCTGGTCTCGGAGAGCAACGTTGCACCACTGGTGGAGGCGGGCGTGGTTGTGCCACTTCTTGTCTTCGGTGAAAGCAGCGATCCGGTGCTTGCCGACGTGCCCCGAGCGCGCAGCCTTGCGCTCGAGGGCGATGCGCTGATCGTCGCGCGCGCCATCAGCGCCCTGACCCAACTGGGCCGGATCACCGTGGCCGCACCCGAGATCGACGAGGCAGCGCTGACTGCGCTGCGCGAGGCCTATCAGGCTGCGCTGGCCGATCTGGAGTTGCGCGCAGAGGCGGAGGCGCAGGGCATGCCGCTGGACCCTCTGCCCGGCCCCGCGGTGGACAAGCTGGCCGAAGACGTGCTGGCCGACTCCGCACGCCTCGAAGAGATGATCAAGATCGTGCTCGACCGCTGACATGCTGGGCGGGCTGAGCGCGCTGCTGGCAGACCCGGCGGCGCTGGCATGGCTCTTCATCGCGATCCCCGTGGGCATGGCCTTCGGGGCGGTGCCGGGGCTGGGCGGCAAGATTGCCCTGATCGCGGTGATGCCCTTCATCGCCGGGATGGACATGCTGGCCGGCTGCGTCTTTCTCATCAGCCTGCACGCCGTCGTCCACACCGGCGCGGCGGCCCCCACGATCATGCTGGGCATACCCGGCACCGGGCCGAGCACCGCCGTGGTGGCCGATGGGCACGCGTTGGCCAGGCAGGGGCAGGGCGTGCGTGCTTTGTCAGCGGCGGCCATCGCCAGCGGTATCGGCGGGCTCATCGGCACCCTCGTGCTGGCGCTGATCGTGCCGTTCGCCCTGGGGCTGATGCAGCTTGTCAGCTACCCCGAGATCTTCCTGCTCACGCTCTTCGGCATCGGGTTCAGCGCGGTGCTGAGCGGCGACAGCATGGCGAAGGGGCTCACCGTTGGTGCCTTCGGCCTGCTCATCGCCTTCATCGGCATCGAGCCGGTCTATGGCACGCCCCGCTTCACCCTCGGCAGCGATGTGCTGGGCGACGGCATCCATCTGGTGACGGCGGTTCTTGCGCTCTATGCCATCCCCGAGATGCTGATAGCGGGCAAGGGCAGCGCCGCTGCCGGGGCGCCCACAGGCACCCGGAGGGGGCGGGGCGCCGGGCAACTCGCCGGCGGGCTGGCAGATGTCGTCCGCCATCGCTGGCTCACCCTGAGGTGTTCCGTGATGGGCGCGCTGGTCGGTATCATCCCGGGCCTCGGTGGCGACGTGGCGGCCTGGCTCTGCTACGGCCATGCGGCGCAAAGCTCCCGCACGCCCGAGCGCTTCGGCAAGGGCGCGGTGGAGGGGGTGATCGGGCCGGAGGCGGCGAACAACTCCAAGGAGGGCGGGGCGCTGGTGCCCACGCTCTTCCTGGGCATTCCCGGCAGTTCCGGCATGGCGATCCTGCTGGTGGCGCTCGTCCCGCTGGGTATTTCGCCCGGGCCCGGGCTGGTCAGCGCCAACAGCGAGCTGGTCTGGGCGATGGTCTGGGCGCTGGCGCTGTCCAACATCGTGGCAGCAGGGGCGCTCATCCTGCTGGCCCGCCCGCTGAACCGGATCGCGCGGCTGAAGTCCTCGATGCTGGTGCCCTACATCTACCTGCTGGCCATGGCGAGCGTTTACATCAGCACCACAGAATGGCGGTCGCTACTGACGCTGGCGGTGTTGTCTTTGCTGGGCTACGCGCTGCTGCGCCGGAACTGGCCGCGCGCGCCCTTCGTGATCGGGCTGATCCTCGGCGCGGAGGCCGAGGAAGCGCTGATCAAGTCGCTGAGCCTCTGGGGCCCGGGCTTCCTGTTCCGGCCGGTGTCACTGCTGCTGATTGCAACGCTCTTCCTTTCGCTCTGGCAGCTTTCTCTCCGGCTCAAGCGCGGCTCGAAGGCGGCGAAGCGGGGGCGTGCCCATGCGGGTTGACCTCGCCCTTGCTGCAACCTTCGCGCTGGTGTTCGCCGCGGCGCTCATCGAACTGCCGGCCTATCGCTGGCAGGTGGCCCTTGCGCCGGGGCTTGCGGCGGGCATCGGGCTGGCGCTGGCCGGGCTGGTTGGATTGGCGGCGATCCGGAGGCGGCACGCCGCGCCGGAGGCACGCTGGGGCACGGATGACCTGCGCACGCTGCTGTGGTTCGCGCTGGCACTGGGCGCAGTGCTTCTGCTGGGCTTTGCCCTTGGCGGTGGCCTCTATGTATTCGCCCATTCCCTCGCGGCGCACCCGCGCCTCGCCCGCCTGCCCGTCGCCGCGCTTTGCGGCGCGGTGGTGCCCCTCGTCGTCACCCAGCTCTTTGGCCGGATGCTCCAGATCGAGCTTTACCGGGGCCTGTTACTGGGAGGCTGACGCCCTGGCGTGGCGAGCTACGAGGCCCACGCGCAGCTTGTTTCTGAGCGAGGTCTGCGTCATCCCGCCGGGGTTCTCGCGGCTCTGCGCCTCGGTCTGAAGCCTGGCATCACGGAAATACCCCTCAAGCGCTTCAAGGCTGGTCACGTTCCAGGACTCCCGCTTCTCGGCGAAGCCATTGGCCAGTTCCCGCAGCCGGGACTCGTCGATGAGGCCCGCGTGGGGGCTGGCGGCCCGGTCGGTGACCAGGCGGTCGGCCAGCCCCCCAGCCTCACGCGGCTCGAACCGGCGCGAGCGCTCCGGCGCCCCCGGCTTCACCGTGGTGCAGGAGACGATCCGCCCCCCGGGTGCGAGCAGCCGCGCCCATAGCGCCACCAGCGCGGCGCGGGCCTGCGGGTCGAAGAAGTTCAGAAAGTTGTGGGCCACCACAAGGTCGAACGGATCAGCGCTGAAAGAGAGAGCATCGGTTGCAGCGGTGGTGATCTCGTGGCCATGTATCTGCGCATAACTCCGGCACAGCGCCAGCGGCGTGGGGCAGAGGTCGATCACCGTAACATCGGGGCGCGCGCCCGCCGCGTCGAAGGCGGCCAGAACATAGGCCAAAAGCCCGTGGTCGGCCGAGCCGCACACCAGAGCGCGCCGCGCCCCGGCCTCCACCGCCGCGCCGAGCGCCGAGGTGAGAAAGGCATCGTCGGCGGTGACGGCGGGCAGGCGTCCGAACAGGCGCAGGAAGCCCCAGACGGCGTGGTAATCATGGCAGGCCCCGGCGCAGCACGCCGGTGCCGTCTTCAAGGCGAGGGCCGCCATCTGCGGCAGATCCTCGATGCCGGGCAACCGCTTATCCATCTTCGCGCCTGTTCCTCAGCGCCATGCGGATCTTCCAGATCTGTCGCTCCAGCCGGTTCCACCGTTTGCGCTTGATGTAGCGCGCACCGCCGGGATCGGGGCGGAAGGTGAGCCGCCCGCGCGCGCCGGGCGTGTCGATCGCGGCAAAGGCCTCTGCCAGCGCGTCGAGGATCGGCTTGCGGCGGCTCTCCCGCGCCGGGTTGCCGCCGCGAAAACGGGGGAAGGTGGGGTTCACGTTGATCTCGTAGGTCACGAGGCGCCCCTCGACCATGGCATAATCGATCCGGCCAAAGTCGATGCCGGCATGGGCGAAGATCCCGGCCAGTTCGGGCGCATGGGGGTTATCCTGCACCCAGGCCAGTTCTTCGGCGGCGAAGGCCTCGCTGGCATTGGCGCGGTTGGATTTCACGATCCACTCCGGCCCGCGCAGGATGTGCTGCGGCACGATCCGCCCGCCGATGCAGAAGGCGCCATACTTGCGGTAATATCCCTCGCCGTCGGGCCGGTTCTCGAAACTCACGGCGATCCGGCGCTTCAGGGTCTTGCCCGCCGCCCGCAACGCGGCAAGCGCGGCATCCAGCGCGGCCTCGTCGTGGAGCAGGCCGGTGTCGGGGCGCAGGCAGCCATCTTCCTGCCGGATGAAGAGCGGGTAGCGGCTGGGGCGCGCGCCGGTGTCGAGCCGGGTCACTTCTACCGGGTTCCGGCCCGCATCATGCAGGGAGGCCAGCAGATCATGCCGCTCCATCACCCGCGCGGGGTGGTTGAGCACGGGCAGCCCCTGGGCCTCGGCTGCCACGGCGAGCGCACCGGCGGCATCCATCTCGAAGGAGGAGAGCAGGTCGAAATCGGTGAAGACGAGGCTGCCAGCAGGCACCGAGAGCCTGCGAAAGGCGCTGGCGTAGCTGACCACCGAGATCGGCGGCAAATGCCCCCGGGCCGTCCGGATGAGCCGGGTAATCGGCCACTGGTTCATGTCGCTGACGAGAATGACGATCAAGATGTTGGTCCGACGCTCCCTCAGCGGGCCCTGTTATGCAAGCGTGGGCGATAGAACGGCCCTTGGCAACCCTGAGCAATGACGGCGGTGCCGCTCCATCCATGACAGCATGGCGAGCGGCGCTGCGAGGCGCGCACCTCGAACAGTCTCGTCGAGGTGCGCGCAAGGGCCAAGCGATCGGCAAAGGTGACCGCGCGGGAGAGATGCAGGCCGGTTTGCCGGTGAAACCTGCGCACCGCAGCTGAAGAGCGGCGTGCCAGCCCTGCCGCCCCGGCGCGGGATCAGGCGATGCGCTGGATCGTGGAGAAGCCCTCGAAGTTGGGGTGCCCCTCGATCAGGCTGCCCGCGCGTGGCCCGCCGCCCGAAGAGCGGGCGTGCGACTTGCGGAACTGATCCGACTTCGTCCAGGCGATGAAGGTCTCCTCGCTCTCCCACACCGTGTGCGAGGCGTAAAGAATGGTGCCATCCTCCCGCGCGGGGCCCTTCAGCATGTGGAACTCCACGAAGCCCTCCATCTCCTTGAGCTGGGAGTCGCGGTTCAGCCACATGGCC
The DNA here is from genome assembly GCF_018424695.1 of Vannielia litorea. Classification (GTDB taxonomy): domain Bacteria; phylum Pseudomonadota; class Alphaproteobacteria; order Rhodobacterales; family Rhodobacteraceae; genus Vannielia; species Vannielia litorea_A. The sequence continues at coordinate 5,511 of NZ_QTNQ01000052.1, read as the reverse complement.
TCGAAGGCCTCGGCGTTTTCGGGCTTCACGGCGAAGCGGTTCATGGCGAGATACATGGTCAGGTCTCCTTTGGTGTCAGATCCGTGTGGGGGTGGCGGCGGGCAGGGCCGCGCTCTGCGGCAGCAGGAAGGTGGCCGGCGCGGGCGGCGCGGTGTTGACGCGCAGCGCGCAGCCATAGGCCCGGCTCAGGGTGGCGTCGGTGAAAACATCGGCGGGCGCGCCATGGGCCAGCCGCCCGCCACCGGCGAGCATGGTGACGGCATCGGCGAACATTGCGGTGAGGTTCAGGTCATGCATCACCGCCACCACGCCGCCGCCACGGGCCGCGAAGTCGCGCATGATCTCCATCACCTCAAGCTGGTGCCCGATGTCGAGCGACGAGACCGGCTCATCCAGAAACAGCCAGCGCGGTCCGTCCGGCCCCACCGGCTCCCAGACCTGGGTGAGCACGCGGGCCAGTTGCACACGCTGTTGCTCGCCGCCCGAAAGTTCGTTGTAAAGTCGCCCGGCAAAGCCGCCCAGCCCCACCCGCTCCAGCGCCTCGGCGGCGCGGGTGGGCGGCGGCGGGGTGGCGCTGGCCGTCATCCCGAGGCGGACGATCTCCTGCACCGTGAACGGAAAGGCGATGCGGCTGTGTTGCGGCAGCACGGCGCGGCGGGCGGCAAGCTGCCAGCCGGGCAGGGCAGAGATATCGGCCCCCTCCAGCGTGACGCTGCCGGTGAAGGGCACCTCCTGCGTCATCGCCCTGAGCAGCGTCGTCTTGCCCGATCCGTTCGGCCCGACGATGGCCGAAACCTCCCCCGCGCGCGCCTCGAAGCAGACGCGGCGCAGGATGCGATTGCGGGAGAGGCTCACCTCTATGTCTGTGGCGCGCAGCATCGGGGCCTCACATGTCCAGCAGGCTGCGGTTGCGCAGCAGGATCCAAAGAAAGAACGGGCCGCCCAACACGGCGGTGACGATGCCGATGGGCAGCTCTGCCGGGGCGATCACGCTGCGCGAGATCATGTCGGCCACGATCAGCAGCGTGGCCCCCAGCAGGGCGGCATTGGGCAGCAGGTAGCGGTGGTCAGGCCCGATGGCGAGGCGCAGCAGGTGCGGCACCACGATGCCGATAAAACCGATGCCCCCGGTAATCGCGACCGAGGCGCCGGTGGCCCCGGCCACGGCGAGGATGGCGATGTTCTTCATCCGCTGCACAGGAATGCCGAGATGCGCCGCCGGGGCCTCTCCCAGCGCCAGCGCGTTGAGTGCGCGGGCAAGGAAGGGCGTTGCCGCCAGCGTCAGCACGATGAGCGGGCCGGCGATCAGCACCTTGCTCCATGTCGCCCCCGCCACCGAGCCGAGGCCCCAGAAGGTGAGGTCGCGCAGCTGCGCGTCATCGGCCTTGTAAACGAGGATGCCCTGCACCGCCCCCACCAGCGCCCCCAGCGCAATGCCGCCCAGCAGCATCACCGCCACCGAGGTGCGGCCATTGCGGGTGGAGAGGCGGTAGAGCAGCAGCGTGGTGACCCAGCCACCGAGGAAAGCAGCGGCGGGCAGGAGCCAGTAGGAGAGCGCCTGCTGTACCGCCAGCGGCAGCAGGCCGCCCAGCACGATGGCCAGGATCGCCCCAAGCCCCGCGCCCGAGCTGATGCCCACCAGCCCCGGGTCGGCCAGGGGGTTGCGAAAGAGCCCCTGCATCACCGCCCCCGACACCGCCAGCGCGGCGCCCACGAGCAGGCCCGTCACCAGCCGGGGCAGGCGGATGTCAAAGAGGATGAGCGCCTCGCGCGCGCCAATCTCCTGCCCCGTCAGCACGCGCCCGAGCGCCGCCCACAGGCTGGTGCCCGAGGCCCCCGTGCCAAGGCTGGCCACCGAGGTGACGGCGAGCAGCACCAGCAGCATCAGCATCGCCAGCCGGGCGCGGCCCCGCCTGTCGCCCGCCTCCGCCTGCCTGCGCACCCGCGCGGGCGCGGCCTCCATGCTCACGGCCACCATCGCGCGCTCACTCCGCGCCCAGCTCGGCGATGGCCGCGCTCAGGGCGGTGACCGCCTCGGGCGTGCGGGGGCCGAAGCCCAGCAACAGCAAGCCGGGCTGGCGCAGGATCGCCCCGCGCGCCGCCGCAGGGGTCTGGCCCAGCACGGGGTGGGCGGCCACATCATCAGCCGTGCCGCCGTGGTCGCCGCCCCGTTCCATCATCAGGATCACATCCGGCGCGGCCTCCAGCACCGCCTCGTCCGAGACCTGCTTGTAGCCCGCGAAATCGCCGAACACGTTCTGCGCCCCCGCCAGAGTGATGATGCCGTCGGCGGCGGTGCCTGTGCCCGCTGCGGTCAGCCGCCCGCCCGCCATCGACAGGATGAAGAGCACGCGCGCCGGTTTTTCGGTTCCGGCCCCCTCCACGGCAGCGGCCAGCTCGGCCTCCACCCGCGCGGCCAACGCCTCGCCCTTCTCCTCGACGCCAAGCGCGCCTGCTATCACCTCGATCTTCCGCAGGATGGCCGGGCCGTCATACCCGTCAGGCACCACGATGAAGGGGATTTGCGCCTCGGCCAGCACATCCAGCGTTTCCTGCGGCCCGCTGTTCTCTTCGGCCAGGATCATGTCGGGGTTCACCGAAAGCACGCCCTCGGCGGAGAGTGCGCGCACGTAGCCCACATCGGGCAGCGCCTGAACTTCGGGCGGGTATGTCGAGGTGGTGTCACGGGCGATCAGCCGGTCCTCCTCCCCCAGCGCATAGACGATCTCGCTCACCGTGCCGCCCAGCGCGGCCACCCGCTGGCCCGCCTCCTGCGCGGCAAGCGGCAAGGGCAGCGCGGCAGCGGCGCAGGTGATGAGAAGAGCCTTGGTGAAGAATTTGGCCAGTCGCGCCCTGACGGGCAGGACCGGGCCGGAAAGTGCAGCAGTCGCCATGAGACGGACCCTCTTTGAGCAGATTTCTCGAAAGGTCGCTGGCGCTGTTTGCAAACAACATTGCTGGCCGGGGCTTTCCCCGTGCCGCAGCCTTACTGCGGCTTGGCGGCAATCTCAAGGGCCGAGGCGCCGCCCGGCCCGCCGGGCCGCATCAGGCAGCGCCCGCGTGGTAGAACCCGGGCGCAATGGCGGCGAAATGGGCAGAGGCGGCAACACCGTCGATCAGCGGCACGGCTGTGCGCGCGGCCAGCGCTGGCCTGAGGGGGGCCATGCCCGCACAGCCCAGAATGGCGCAGCCCGCCCCGTCCTCGCGGCGGGCGGCCTCGATTTCCTCCGCGATGCGCGCAATCGTCTCCGGCGCGCCCGCATCGATTGTCAGCACCGGCAAGCCGCTGGCCCGCACCGAGGCGCATTGCCCCGAGAACGCACCCGCGCCGATGTTGCCCTCGATCACCGGCACCGACACCGGCAGGGAGGTGACGACCGAAAAGCGCAGGCCCAGAAGTGAGGCCATGGTGTAGGCCGAGCGCCCGATGCCCAACACGGGGCAGCCCGCCATGGCCTGCGCCTCTTCCAGCCCGGTATCGTCGAAACAGGCGATCACCACCGCCTCCGCGCCCATGTCCCGCGCCACGGGAATGCGGGCCAAAAGCCCCGGCACAGCCGCCGCGCCATCCTCCGGCCCCTCGATGGCCGCCGGGCCATCGTCATTCGTCAGCCCGAAGATCTCGGCCCCCGGCACGGCTGCGCTGGCAACCTCGAGGATGCCATCGGTCATGGAGGCCGTGGCATTGGGGTTGATATAGGCGAGTTTCATACGCCCTTGCCCGCGTCCGACCCGTGCCGCGCCCGCCGCCGGCCCATCACCCAGACCGTGAGCAGGAACACCGCGATGATCCCGAAGGAGAACAGCGTGGTCAGCGTGCCCAGCGCGTAGATCACCGGCGTGGTCACATTCGTCGTCATCCCGAAGATCTCCAGCGGCAGCGTGTTGTAGCTGCCAGCCGTCAGCAGCGTGCGGGCGAACTCGTCATAGCTGAGGGTAAAGCCGAAGAGCGCCACCCCGATGAGCGAGGGCGCGATGATCGGCAGCACCACGTGCCGCAGGGTCTGCCAGGCGGTGGCGCCCTGGTCGCGGGCGGCTTCCTCATAGCTTTTGTCGAAGCGGTTGAAGACGGCGAACATGATGAGCAGGCCAAAGGGCAGCGTCCATGTGAGCTGGCTGCCGAAGCCCGAGGTGGCCCAATGGATCTTCAGCCCGAGCTGGCTGAAAATCAGGCCAACCCCGAGCGAGATCAGGATCGACGGGATCACCAGCGAGGTGATCGCGGCATAAAACAGCAGTCCCGAGCCATAGAACCGCTTGCGAAACGCCAGACCCGCCATGACCGAAACGACGACGGTGGTGACCATCACCATGAAGCCCAGCCCGAAGCTGCGGCGGAAGGCGCCCCAGATGTCGCCCACCGCCTGCTCCTGGAAGAGATCGGCGAACCAGTGCAGCGACACACCCCGCATCGGAAAGGTCAGCCCGCCGCCCGGCCCCTGGAACGAGAGGATGCCGATGGTCAGGATCGGGCCGTAGAGGAAGAGCACGAAAAGGCCGAAGAAGGCGGCGAGGGCATAGAAGCTGCGGGGCCGGCGTTCCATCTCAAAGCTCCTTGCGGATGTTCACGAAGCGCAGCAGGATCGCGATGACGATCAGCACGGTGCAGAGCAGCACCACAGCGGTCGCGGCGGCCGAAGGGTACTGCAGCAGCCCGATGTCGTTGGAAATCAGCCGCCCCACGTTGGCCCGCTGCGACCCGCTCATGAAGCGCACGGTGATGAAATCGCCCATCACCAGCGTCACCACGAAGATCGTGCCGATCATGATGCCGGGCTTCGTCAGCGGGATGATCACATGCACCAGCGTCTGAAAGCCGCTTGCGCCATTGTCGCGCGCCGCTTCCAGCAGCGATTTGTCGATCCGCATCATCGTGTTGAAGATCGGGACGACCATGAACAGCGTGTAAAGATGGACGAAGGCGAGGATCACCGAGAAATCGGAGTAGAGCAGCCACTCCAGCGGCTCGTCGATGATGCCCCATGAAATCAGTGTCTGGTTGGCAATCCCGTTGCGCCCGAGGAAGGGGATCCACGAGATCATCCGGATGATGTTCGAGGTCCAGAACGGGATGGTGCACACCAGGAAGAGCGCGATCTGCACCGTCAGGCTGCGCACGTGGAAGGCCAGGAAATAGGCCACGGTGAAGCCGATGGCGAGCGTTAGCGCCCATGTGATGAGCGCGTATTTCAGCGTCGCCCCGAACACGCGGTAGGTGACGGGCGAAGAAAACAGGAACTCGTAGTTGTCGAACTGGAAGTCCGGATAGATCGAAAACTCGGTCGCGCCCCAGAAGCTGACAATCACGATCATCACGATGGGCGCGAGCAGGAAGCAGGCGAGGATCACCGTCAGCGGCGAGGCCAGCAGCCAGCCCAGCAGGTTGCGCCCGGGCACGAAGGGCCGTTTCGCCGGGGCCTCCGGCCCTGCTTCTGCAACCGCGTCGCTCATCGCACCGCCCTGTTCATTTTCTTGCTGCAAATATCTCTCGGGGGGTCCGGGGGGCAGACA
>NZ_QTNQ01000051.1 GCF_018424695.1 Vannielia litorea | reverse complement strand
GTGCCTGTCAGGTAGGGCGTGGTGGTGGCCAGCGCGGTATCGGCGCGGAAGCTGCCATCGGCGTGGATGGTGAGCAACGGAACGGGTGGGAAGCCATCGGAGAAGACGAAGGTGAGCCGGTCGGGCCCTGATTGCGCCTCGACCGGGATCGCGCGGGCTGGGGCCTGATCCTGGCTGAACATGAAGTTATGGGTCAGGAAGATGTCGGGCGCCTTGCCCTTGAGGTGCAGCTGAACGGCGCGCTTGACCGGGGAGCAGCCCGCGCCGGGCTCGCAGCGCTGAGAGGAGGTGCAGGTGAAATCCACCGAAGCGCGGGTGTCGGCCAGGGCGGGGGCTGCGAAGAGGCAGAGGGCGGCGGCGCGGATCATACGGATTTCCCCTTGAAGAGGCCGGTGGGCTTGATGAGCAGGACGATCACCAGGATCGCGAAGCTGACGGCGAATTTGTACTCGGTGGTCAGCAGTTGCAGCAGCCCGTCGGGCGCGAGCGCCTCTGGCAGCACGTAGGTGGCCACCTTCTTGAAGGCGTATGTCACCGTGACTTCGGAGAAGGCGATGACGAAGCCACCCGCAATGGCCCCGAGCGGCGAGCCGAGCCCGCCGACGATGGCGGCGGCGAAGATGGGCAGCAGGAGCTGGAAGTAGGTGAAGGGCTTGAACGATTTGTCGAGCCCGTAGAGCACGCCCGCGATGGTGGCGAGAGCGGCGACGATGATCCAGGTGACGGCGACGACCTTTTCGGGGTTGATGCCAGAGAGCAGGGCGAGGTCTTCGTTGTCGGAGAAGGCGCGCATGCTCTTGCCTGTTCGGGTGCGGTTGAGGAACCAGAACAGCAGCACCACGCAGATCGCCGCGACGACCATCGTCAGAAGCTGGGTGGAACGCAGCGCAAGGCCCTCGGCCAGCCCCGTCATCTCCTTGAAATCGCGGGCGGAGATGACGAAGCGCGCCCCATCGGCAAAGCGCTGGTCATCAACGCCGATGATGAAGCGGGTCAGGCCGTTGAGGATGAACATCACGCCTATGGAGACGATCACGAGGATCACCGGTGCAGCCTTTTGTCGGCGGTAAAAGCGGTAGACGGCCCGGTCGGTGCCCAGCACGAGCAGGGCGGTGGCGGCGATGCCGAAAGGCAGGGCGAGGAGCGCCGTGGGCAGGATGCCGAAGGTGATGCCCATGGCTTGCAGGCCCCAGGTGACGAGAATGGTCATGGTGGTGCCGAAGGCCATCGTGTCGCCGTGGGCGAAGTTGGAAAACCGCAGGATACCGTAGATCAGCGTCACCCCGAGCGCGCCCAGCGCGAGCTGGCTGCCGTAGGTGGCCGCCGGGATGATGACGAAGTTGAGCAGGGCCACGAAGGCGTTGAGCATGTCCATCAGCCGGTAACCTCGCAAAGCATGAAATCCACCTCGGCATAGGTTTCTGGGTAGAGCTCGGTGGGCAGCCATTGGCGGACCCACATGGCGCTGTCGGTGCCGGTGAGCACGAGGCTGTGCAGGTGGCCGTCGCCGGGGCGCTGCCATGTCCAGGGGCCAGTGCGGGAGAGGCCACGGGCGGGCAGGGGCGCGGTTTCGCCGAGCGCGATCGTCCAGTCGCCGCTACCCGCGACGTCGGTGTTCTCTGGCGCGAGGGTAAAGACTTGTGAGCCGCCGTAGGGGCTGCACTGACCGGCTTCGGAGCAGCTCTGCTGGAAGCCGCAGTCGAGCGTAATCCGCGCGCCTTCGGCGGAAAGCGAGGCGGGCGAGAGCAGGGCCGCCGCGAGGGCGAGCGGGGCGGCGCGCCGGATCACGGGGCCACCTTGCAGGTGCCGTGGAAGTTTTGGCTCTGGATGCCTTCCACCGAGTTGTGCATCGAGTAGCGGGTGATGCCGCGCTTGAAGATCGAGACGAGGTGGATGGTGTCGTATTCCATGCCTGAGACGTAGCTGTGGCTGTCGCCGAGCGGATCGCGGATCTGGCGGACGGGAATGGTGCGGGCGGTGGCCGCGCCGCCGGTTTCCATCTCCCACTGGTCGGGTGCGCTGGCTTCAGCGCGGGGGCGGATGTGGAGCGTCAGGCCGGAGGGCTGGCAGCTGCGCTCTTCCACGCAGTAGCGGGTAAAGTTGCACTCGTAGCCTACGGCCTTTGCCGCAGCTGGCACAATAAACAGTGTGATTGCCACGAGGTAGCGGGTGACCTTGATGTGCTCCATCATTTCTTGCGCCTCCAGTCGCCGCACTTTCCGGAGTAGCCGGCAACGCCGTTCGGGACGGGCTGGCCACCCTTTGAGCGGATATCCCATCGTGCGATGCCACGGCCCCGGATGGTGATGGTTTCGACGGTCGAGTCGGTATCGAAGGTGATCTGGTCGGAGCCGTCGGACAACTGCCGCCGGACCGCTCCCCAGCTTCCCTGCCGGGTGACCCGCACCCGCGCCTGGTGGCGTTCGGCGGTGACGAGCACCGACTGGCGCACTTCGCGCAACTGCCCGTTGGAGAGCATTGCGAGGTCGAAGCGGCAGCGCGCTTCTTCGGCGGCGAGCGCCGGGGCGGGGAGAAGAAGGAGGCAAAGAAGCAGGCCGCGCATCAGAGCTGGCCCTCGCAAGTGCCAGTGACCGTGAGCGTGCCGACCCGACCGTCGACAGGCTTGTGGAGGGTCAGGGCGAACGCGCGGCGGTGGAGCGTGAGAAGGCGGGTGCCTTCGCGCTCCGACCCGGCGAGGGCGTAGCTGGCCGTTCTGTCCCGTACGCCCGGCAGCAGGGAGAGCTTGTAGGCGCGGCCCAGCCCGAGAACTTCGTTGAGCTTGCCATTCAGCGCGCCGTTGCCTTGAGCTTTGCCGGGCCGTCCACGGCCCTTGCCGTAGACCTGCACGAGATCGCGCCCCTCCGCTTGGAGCTGGAAAGGGCCATCCGCAAGGCCAAGGTCGCAATGGCCGCGTGAGTTGCAGGCCGTTTGCGGCGTGCAGGTAAGATCTGCCAGCGCCGGGGTGGACGCCAGAAGGCAGAGCGCGGCAGCGATGGACAGGGGAGATGTCTTCATAGGGTTCCCTCGCAAGAGCCTTCCGAGAGGAAGGCATATGGGGTGCGATTGATATGGCCGTGGACGGACAGTGTGAAGTGGCGGCCATCGATGAGGGTGAGCAGCACCGCGTCGCCCGCGCCGGAGGTGGCGGTGATGAAGCTGCGCAGGGCGGCATCCCCGCCCGGGGCTTCGGTAAGGTGCAAAGGCGGCTCGCCCGGCGCGGGGCTATCCAGGGGCGCGAGCGAAAGCTGGCCGCTGTCCAGCCAGGCCAGCCGGAACGCGCTCTCGGGGCTGCCTGCCGCGCAGCTGCCCTCGATGGTGCAGCTTGTGGTGGGAGTGCAGGTGAGCGCCGTGGCAGGCAGGGCCATCGAGAGGAGGGCAACCGCAGCCGTGAGAACATGGCGGCCCGTCACAGGCGGCTCTCCAGATAAGCGATGAGCCCGGCGCGGCCTTCGCAGGTGGCGGGTTCGAGCACGCTTTCGCCGCCCATGGGCTGGTGCAGGATCTCGCTGCTGCCATCCGCCCGGAGGTGGAGCGCGAGAAACAGCTTGTCGGCGGTGGCGGCGGCGAAAAGGCGGATATTGCCATTGCGGCGCGTCAGCTTGGCATCGGACTGGACCTTCTCATCGAGCGTGAAGAGGGCCGGGCGGGCATCGGAGGGCATGACGGAGACGGCGAGCGTGTGGTTTGCGGAGATGCAACGCCACTCCTGCGGCGGTTCGTCGGATTGTGCCGTGGCGACGCCTGGAAGGGCCAGAAACAGGGCAATGGCAAGGGGTTGGCGCAGCATCTTCATCCTCCCAGGAAGCTCTGGCGAACTTCAGGATCGTTCAGCAGCTCTTGCCCGGTGCCGGTGTGGGCATTGCGGCCCTGGACCAGCACATAGCCCTTGTCGGCGATCTCAAGCGCCTGGCGCGCGTTCTGCTCGACCATTAGCACTGGCAGGCCGGTGCGAGCGACTTCGATGATGCGGTCGAAGAGCTCGTCCATCACGATGGGCGAGACGCCCGCCGTGGGTTCGTCGAGCATGAGCACCTTGGGCTGGGTCATCAGCGCGCGGCCCACGGCCACCTGCTGGCGCTGGCCGCCGGAAAGCTCGCCCGCCGGCTGACGGCGCTTGTCTTTCAGGATCGGGAAGAGCTCATAGACCTGCTCCATGGTGCCGGTGATGTCATCCTCGCGGATGAAGGCGCCCATCTCGAGGTTCTCCTCGACGGTCATGGAGGTGAAGATGTTGTTGGTTTGCGGCACGAAGCCCATGCCGGCGCGCACCCGGGCCTGGGGCGTGAGGTCGGTGATGTCTTCACCGTTCAGGCGCACGGAACCCTTATGGATGTTGAGCATGCCGAAGACGGCCTTCATCGCGGTGGATTTGCCCGCGCCGTTGGGGCCGACGATGACGGCGATTTCGCCTGGGTCCACGGCGATTGTGCAATCGTGCAGGATGTCGGGGCCGCTGCCGTAGCCGCCTGTCATGCAGTCGCCGATCAGGAAGGCATTGCCGCTGGTCACGGGTTCGCCGGTGCCGGGCGAGGCGGTGAGCGTGCCTGCGGGGCGGGGGTTGGTGATGGAGCGGTCGGTGTTGCCGCGGCTGGAATAGTCGGACATGTCAGCGGGCCTTCCATTCGGGCAGGGGCGTGCCGTCGATCGTGATGTTGGCGGTGAGGCGGGCGATGGTTTCTGTCAGGTCGGGCAGCGGGCCGGTGCTTTGGTTGCTGAAGGCATTTGTGTTGATCGAAAGCGTTTGTGTGTCGGTCATGATATCAACGGAAAAGTCGGCCAGCCCGGCGCCTTCGTCGGCCTCGAACCGGTAGCCGTTTTCGAGCACGACGATGCCGTCGCGGACGGTGGCGGTTTCGCCCTCCATTTCCATGCCGGTGAACCATTGGATCATGGCGAGCATGAAGTCGCCCTCGCCGCCATTTCGAACGATGTCCTCGTAGTAGGAGAGATCGCCCGCGTGGCCGTACTGCTTGTCGAGCGAAAGGGTGAAACCGATGCCACTGGCGGTGTCGGTGAAGCTGTATTCTTCCAAGGTGCCGGTGCTGACGGACATGTCGGCGGCAAAGCCCTCGGGGAGGCCGCAATAGGAGATGCGCCCGTCGGCGGCGGGCAGGCAGCCGCCCTCGGAGAAAGGGCTGACCTGGGACAGGGTGGTGGATGGATCGGAGAAGGCCCAGGTGCCATCTTCATGAAGGAAGATGGTGTGACCCCGGTAATCGGTTGTCAGGAACGGCACGTCCTGCTGCGCGGCGGCGGGCAGGGTCAAGAGCGTGAGGACGAGCGCGATGCCAGGGCCGGCGATCACGCTGCACCCTCCGTAAAGGCGTGGCGTGGGGCGCGGATCAGTCAAGGCGGGTGCTCTTCAGGAAGTCGGCGTGGAGCGCCATGTGATCTTCAGTGTAGGTGGGGCCGATGGCGTAGGTGAGGGCCTGCACCACGAGCGCTTCGCGGATCAGGATGGTATTGGCGAACACCGCCTTCAGCCCGTCGAAGTCGACCTGATAGACGATCGTTTCGGCCTCCTCCCCGTCGATCGTGGCGGGCTCCACCAGAAGGGTTGGAATGGAGCTGGCGGGCTGGTTCGTGGCAAAGGCGGCGTTGTCGATGACGATCTTGCGCATCTGCTCGCGCGTCAGGCCGTCCTGCGTGCCCAGCCCCTCGATGATGAACTGCGCATAGTGGCGGTCGTCGTGGCGCCATGCGGCGGCGACGTCGGGGGCAGACGGGGGCGTTGATGTCCAGGTGGTCGGATCACCGCAGAAGGTGACGGCGCTATGGATTTGCTTGCATCCCGGGCTATCGCTTTCGGCACCGGCGTAGCGCCATGTCTGGTTGTCGAGGATCTCCACCATCTTGCCCTCGACGAGCGCCCGCCCGATCACCTCTTGCCCGGAGGCGGGAAGGGCCGTGGCCAGAAGCGCGGAGAGGAGCGGGATCAGCAGGGCGCGTTTCATGCGGGGACGTCCTTTTTGTGCTTAAGGCCGGTGCCGAGATAGGCCTCGATGACCTGCTCGTTGGCCTTGATCTCGGCCAGCGTGCCCTCGGCGAGCACCTTGCCCTCGGCCATGCAGATGACCGGGTCGCAGAGGCGTTCGATGAAGTCCATGTCGTGCTCGATCACCACGAAGGTATAGCCGCGCTCCTTGTTGAGCCGGATGATGGCGTCGCCGATGGTGTTGAGCAGGGTGCGGTTCACCCCGGCGCCGACCTCGTCAAGGAAGACGATGCGGGCGTCAACCATCATGGTGCGGCCCAGCTCCAGAAGCTTTTTCTGCCCGCCGGAGACCTGGCCTGCCTTGTGGTCGGCCAGATGTTCGATGGTCAGGAATTCGAGCACCTCGTCGGCCTTGGCCCGCAGCGCGCGCTCTTCATCGGCAATGCGTTTGCGGCCGAACCAGGTGTTCCAGAGCGTTTCGCCCGACTGGCCGCCGGGGACCATCATCAGGTTTTCGCGGCAGCTCATGGAGCTGAACTCATGGGCGATCTGGAAGGTGCGCAGCAGGCCCTTGCCGAAGAGCGCGTGCGGGGGCAGGCCGGTGATGTCTTCCCCGTCCATCGTCACACGGCCCGACGTGGGTTCAAGAACGCCCGCCACAACGTTGAAAAGCGTGGTTTTTCCGGCGCCGTTAGGGCCGATGAGCCCGGTGATGGAACCCGGCTGGATGGTGAGCGTGGCCCCATCGACGGCATGGAAGCCGCCGAAGTGCTTGTGCAGGTTCTCGACCTGGATCATGCGGATGTCCCCGATAGGATGCGGCGGGGAGGGCCCCGCCGCATCTGTCTTGTCAGCCCTGGGTCAGCGGTACTGGACCGTGGCGATCTTGCCGTCTTCGAACATGATCTCGCGGTAGTTGCCCGCGCTTTCGCCACCCTCGATCAGCTCGACGGCAGAGGCGCCGACATAGTCGATCTCGGTGCCGGCGGCGATCAGCTCCAGCGCCTTGGCCAGCTCGCCCGGGAAGATCTGTTCGCCGGGGGCGTTGGCCACGTCCATCACGCTGTCCTTGTAGACGTTCGGATCGGTCGATTCGGCGGCGGCCATGGCCAGCATGATGAGCGCTGCGGCGTCATAGCTTTCCGGCGCGAAGGGCGAGGTGGGATCAAAGCCCGCGGCCTCGCCCAGCTCAGCGAACATGGCGTTGCCGGGGCTGTCGGTGCCCGGGTGCTGGCCGGAGGAGCCGTCGATCTCGGAGCCGAAGTTCTCTTCGAGCGCGGTGCCGATCATGCCGTCGGGGAAGTGGAAGGTATCGAAGGCGCCGCTATCCAGCGCGGCGCGGACGATGCCGGAGCCGCCCTGGTCGACGTAGCCGGCGACCACCAGCAGATCGCCCCCGGCGGAAGCCAGCGAGGCGACTTCGGCGGAGTAGTCGGCCTTGCCGTCTTCATGGGCCGCCGAGATCGTGACGGTGCCGCCCGCCTCTTCGAAGGCCGCCTGGAAGCTGTCGGCGAGACCCTTGCCGTAGTCGTTGTTGGTGTAGGTGAGGGCGACGGACTTGATGTCTTTGTCCATCAGCACCTCGGTCATCACCACGCCCTGGCGGGCGTCGGAGGGGGCGGTGCGGAAGAACAGCCCGTTGTCCTCGGTCGTCGAGAGGGCCGGCGATGTGGCGGAGGGGGAGATCATCACCATGCCATTCGGGACGGCGACGTTGGTGAGGATGGCACCGGTGACGCCCGAGCAATCGGCGCCCATGATCCCGGCGATTCCGTCGGAGGTGATGAGGCGCTCGGCGGCGGCGGTTGCCGCAGCGCTGTCGACACAGGTGGAATCGGCCTCGACGGGGGTAACGGTGGCGCCGCCCATCAGCGCGCCGCTGTCGGTCACTTCGGCCATCGCCATCTTGGCGGCGTCACGCATGTGGGGCGTGAGGCTTTCGATCGGGCCGGTGAAGCCCAGAATGATACCCAGCTTGATTTCGGAGCTGTGGCTTTCTGCCAGAGCCGGGCCGGCGAGGGCTGCCAGCGCGGTGGTTGCGAGGATCAGTTTTTTCATTGTTGGTCTCCCTGTTGGATCTGATGTCCTGCGGGGGAGCCTAGACCGGGAATTTGTCTTTGGAAAGCGGGGCTGACGCGGCGCTCTTTCGGAAAGTTGAATGGGCCGATGCCAGGGGCCGGGCTAGCTTTGGGGCAAAGGAGAGAAATGTGATGACTGGACGAATTGCGGGGCCGCTGCTGGCGGCGGTGATGACACTGGCCGGGGCGGGAGCCTGGGCGCAGGATGTGAGGATGGAGCGGGTCTTGGGGGGGCTGGATGCGCCCTGGGGCCTGGGTTTTTTGCCTGATGGCGCGTTTCTGGTGACCGAGCGGGGCGGAGATTTGACCTTGGTCAGAAATGGTGAAGAAAGCCCGGTGGGCGGGGTGCCCGAGGTTTATGACAGCGGGCAGGGTGGCCTGCTGGACGTGATGGTGCCGCGCGATTTTGCCGAGAGCCGGGAGATCTTTCTGAGTTTCGCCAAACCGCAGGGCGGCGGGGCCGGGACGGCGCTTGGCAAGGGGCGGCTCTCGGAGGATGGCACCGCGCTGGAAGGCTTCGAGGTGATTTTCGAGATGGAGCCGGGCAGCTCTGGCGGTCGGCATTTTGGCAGCCGGATCGTGGAGGGGGCCGACGGGTTCATCTACCTCACAATCGGCGAGCGGGGCGACCGGCCCTCGGCGCAGGATCTGGGCCGTGAGAATGGGTCGGTGGTTCGGATTGCGCGGGATGGCAGCGTGCCGGAGGATAACCCTTTCGTCGGGCAGGATGGCGCGCAGCCGGAAATCTGGAGCTATGGCCACCGCAACCCGCAGGGCGCCGCGCTGGACGGGCAGGGCCGACTCTGGGTGGTGGAGCATGGCGCGCAGGGCGGTGATGAGCTGAACCTGATCGAGAAGGGCGCGAACTATGGCTGGCCGGTGATCTCTTACGGGCGGCACTACTCGGGGGCGAAGATTGGCGAGGGGAACGCCAAGGAGGGGATGAAGCAACCGGTGCACTATTGGGATCCGTCCATCGCGCCTTCGGGGCTGATGTTCTACTCGGGCGAGATGTTTCCTGAATGGCAGGGGCAGGTGTTTGTCGGCTCGCTGAAGTTCGACATGATCTCGCGGCTGTCTGCGGATGGGCGCACCGAGCTGGAGCGGATCGAGACGCCGGAGACGAGCCGTGTGCGCGACCTGCGGCAAGGGCCGGACGGGGCGATCTGGTTTATATCGGTGGGTGAGGGCGCGATTTTCAGGATGGTTCCGGGGTAGGGCTTCAGTCCCTCCGCGGCGCGATGTGGCGGACGCGGGTGGTGTAGGGCTGTGTTGCGGCCAGGCGAGTTTCGCGGTCGGCGAGGTCTGCCTCGGTTGGGATGAACAGCCCGTAGGGTTTGGTGCCGGGATCGCGCGGGCTTTGCTCTGCGCGAACCGTGGTGTCCATCGGAATGAGCGCTTCCACGGCCTCGGAAAGCAGCGCCTCGGGGCGCATGGGCGCGACGGCTGGCGCGAGGTCGAGACCGTCGAGGCGGATACAGTCTTGCGGAGCGCAGGAGACTTCAACGTAGGGCGCGTAGAGGTAGAGCCCGGGCAGCGCGGCGGTGCCGGAGTCGGTGACGATGTAGGAGCCCCAGACCATCTCGGCGTGATCTTCGTGATCGAAGGAGGTGTAGTTGACCCGGTCGTTGAAGACGCGGGTCGCGTGCGGCGCACCGGACATGGCCGTGCGGATGGCCTCGGTGATGGCAGTATCGGCTTCGGCGGGATCGGCCCAGAGCATCGGCGGGCGCAGGGCGCGAGCGTGGGTGAAGGGCCGCGGTTCTGGCGGCACATCGACGAAGCGGCGTGCCGGGTCGGCGGCAATTTTGGCGCGCAGGGAGGCGATTTCCGCCTCGGTCAGCTTGGCATCGGTGAGGGTGACGGGCTTGGCGTGGGGCTGGAGGGGGGCAAAATCCATCCGCGAGACATTGCAATAGGCCATGGCGGCCACTTCCTGCCCGTCACGCACGGCCCAGATGATCTTGGCGTCCGTGTCGCCCTTGCAGTAATTGGGGGAGGGCCCCGTGTTGGTGAGGTGGCCGAGGAAGCGGCGGCCGTAGAAGCCGATTTCGGTGTCGCCGAAGGGCGCGGGATCGTCGACGAGATACCAGCCACGCGGGCCGTCGTGGAAGACGAGAAAATCGACTGTGGTCAAATCTTCGGAGAGCACTTCGGAAAGGGGAGCCTGCGGCAGGTTCGACGTGTCTTCGGCGCCCCAGTCGCGAAAGGCAGCGACGACGCCCCAGAGGATGGTGGCGCCATAGATGGCAAATCCGATGGCGGACAGGCCGAGGACGAGGCCGATGATGAGCGGCAGGCGCTTCATTCGGTGGGGCGATCCAGCCGGTAATAGGTGCTGTCGGACCATTCGCCATTGATACAGAAGGTGTTCTTGGCGTGGTGGGTGACGGTGAAGCCTGCCTTCTCCAGCACCCGGCCCGAGCCGATGTTGCGCGGGTCGATGTCGGCGGTGATGGCGTCGCAGTCGGCATGGCGGGCGAAGGCCTCGGCGCAGAGGGCCTGCAGCGCCTCGGAGGCGAAGCCCCGGCCCCAGGCAGCGCGGGAGAGGATGTAGCCGACTTCCCATTTGCGCCAGAGGCCGACGCGACCGATGAGCGTGCCCTCGTGCAGGATCATCCACTCCGGCCCCAGCTCGCGCTCGCCGCGCATGAAGCCTTCCAGCCGGTCGGCTGTGGCGTCGATGGTTTCATCCGGCGGAGTGGACCAGTGGCGCATCACCTCTGCGTCGGAGAAGATCGCGTGGAGCGTGGGCAGGTCGCCGGGCTCACCGGGGCGCAGGGTGAGCCGCGCAGTGCGGATCATACCGAGAGGCGCGCGCCGTGGGAGCCGCGCTCACGGTAGGGGGTGGTTTGATACTGCGCGCGGTAGCACTTGGAGAAATGCGAGGGCGAGGTGAAGCCGCAGGCCAGCGCCACGTTAATCACCGACATATCGGTTTGCATCAGCAGGTTGCGGGCCTTTTGCAGGCGCAATTCCATGTAATAACGCTTGGGCGAGCGGTTGAGGTAGCGGCGGAACAGCCGCTCCAGCTGGCGTGTGGAGAGCACCACCTCATCGGCGAGCTTGGCCGGGCTGATCGGCTCTTCGAGATTCTGCTCCATGATCTGGATGACGCGGGAGAGCTTGGGGTGGCGTACGCCGATGCGGGTGGGGATCGAGAGGCGCTGGGTGTCCTGGTCGGTGCGAATGGAGCTGTAGATCAGCTGGTCGGCCACGGTATTGGCAAGATCTTCGCCGTAGTCTTCAGCAATGATCTGAAGTGCGAGGTCGATGGAGGCGGTGCCACCGGCGGTGGTCATCCGGTTGCCGTCATGAACGAAAACGGTCTTGGTCAGCTTCACGTCCTCGAAGGCCTCGGCGAAGCTGTCGGAATTTTCCCAGTGGATCGTGGCGCGCTTGCCATCGAGCAGCCCGGCCTTGGCCAGCATGTAACCCGCGGTGCAGAGCCCGCCCACGGCCAGACCGCGGCGCGCCTGTTTGCGCAGCCAGGCGAGGATCTTGGGCGTTGTCTTGTCTTCCACGTCGAGGCCGGCGCAGACGAGGATCGTCTCGTCGCGCGAGAGGTCATCGAGGCCACCTTCGACCTGAAAGACCGACCCGCAGGAGGCGTGGACAGATTCGTTGCCCTCGGACAGCAGGTGCCACTCATAGAGGGGGGCGCCAGCTGTGCGGTTGGCGAGGCGCAGGGCGTCGACGGCACCGGCAAAGGTGAGCAGCGAGAAATCGGGCACGAGGAGAAAGGCAAAGCGGCGGGGCTTGGACGGGACGTCCACCTTGAGTGATTGCGTATCCGCCTGCCGCATTGGTCCTGGCTCCGTGCTAGGTGTTTCCCCCGCGCGAGAGGCAATCAGGAAATGGCGGATCGCGCAAGATGGCGAGGGCCGAAAAGCGACGTGCAATGGCGCTGACGGAGACCGGCGGCGGACCGGCACGAGCGGTTGGGGCGGGATGCGAGGGCTTCAGGCGGTGAGCCGCGTGCGAAGCCGGGCGATTTCGGGCCGGGTGCCTTGGGGTGCGAGCCGCACCGTTAGCGTCGAAACTCCTCTCTGGCCAGCGCGGGGCCCGTCGGCTATAGACGGGCCTCGAATTTCTGGACTGCGGAGCGAGACGATGAGCAACTGGACCAAAGCCGACTGGCGTGCAAAGCCTCGGGTACAGATGCCCGATTACCCTGACGCGGCGGCGCTGAACGCCGTCGAGGCGCAGCTTGCGAAATACCCACCGCTGGTGTTTGCCGGCGAGGCCCGCCGGTTGCGCGAGGAGTTGGGCAAGGCGGCGCGCGGCGAGGCCTTCCTGCTTCAGGGCGGCGATTGCGCCGAGAGCTTTGCCGAGTTCAGCGGCGACAACATCCGCGACACCTTCAAGGTGATGCTCCAGATGGCCATCGTGCTGACCTATGGCGCCAAGGTGCCGGTGGTGAAGGTGGGCCGGATGGCCGGGCAGTTTGCCAAGCCGCGCTCCGCGCCGGTGGAGGTGAAGGGGGATGTTGAGCTGCCGAGCTATCGGGGCGACATCATCAACGAGCTGGAGTTCACCCCCGAAGCCCGGATTCCGGACCCCACGAAGATGCTCCAGGCCTATACTCAGGCGGCGGCGACGCTGAACCTGCTGCGGGCTTTCTCCCAAGGCGGTTTTGCCGATATTCACCGGGTTCACGCCTGGACGACGGGCTTCGCGGATGAGGACCGCGCGGCACGCTACAGAGACCTCAGCAACCGGATTCAGGATGCGCTGGACTTCATGTCTGCCGCCGGAATCGACGGTGACAGCGTTCATGCGATCCAGTCGGTGGATTTTTACACCTCTCACGAGGCGCTTCTGCTGGAATACGAGGAGGCGCTGACCCGCGTGGACAGCACCACCGGCCAGACGGTGGCCGGCTCGGGCCACATGGTGTGGATCGGCGACCGCACCCGCCAGCCTGATGGCGCGCATGTGGAGTTCTGCAAGGGCATCATCAACCCGATCGGCCTGAAGGCCGGCCCGACGATGAGCGACGACGACCTCAAGCGGCTGATGGCCACGCTGAACCCGAAGAACGAAGCGGGCCGGCTGACGCTGATCACCCGTTTTGGCGCGGGCAAGGTGGAAGAGCATTTGCCGCGGTTGATCGACGTGGTGAAGAGCGAGGGTGCCAACGTGGTGTGGGTTTGCGATGCGATGCATGGCAACACCATCAAGAGCGAGTCGGGCTTCAAGACCCGGCCCTTCGAGCGGGTGCTGGGCGAGGTCCGCGAGTTTTTCGCCGCCCATCGCGCGGCAGGCACCATCCCCGGTGGCGTGCATTTCGAGATGACCGGTCAGGATGTGACCGAATGCACCGGCGGCGTGCGGGCGGTGACGGACGAAGACCTCGGCTCGCGGTACCACACCGCCTGTGATCCGCGCCTCAACGCCTCGCAATCTCTGGAGCTGGCTTTCCTTGTGGCCGAGGAGCTCTCGGACCGGGGCCGGGATGTGGCGGCTGCTGCTGTCTGATCGGGACCGGTATCTGAAACAAGGAACGGCGGGCTCTGAGGCCCGCCGTTTTCATTCTCAGCCCCGGTGTCTGCTCACTCGTCGTGATCGACCACTTCCCCCTCGGAGCGCACCAGCCGGAGCCGGGGCTTTTCGCCCTCGGTCGCGCGGGATGGTGCGGCCGGGGTGAAGCCGGGGGCGGGCTCGGCAAAGCCATCGGGTGTGTCACTGACGCCATCGACACGGGCGCGGATCTTCTCGGCTTCGCGGCGTTGACGGAGGCGCTCTTCGCGGGTGAGCGGCGTGCCGAGGGCGGAGGCGCTGTCTGGCGCGCCCGCCTCGATGCGGACGGGGCGCACCACCTCGTCCTTCACCGTGAAGCGCCGGGGCGCACGGCCGATGGGGCCGATGGTGCAGAGGCAGCCGAGTGCCCGTGTCACATCGCCGAAGTCGGAGGCGAGCGGCAGCAGCAGCATCTGGCCGTCCATCGGCGGGCGGCCCACGCCGCGCTCGCCCGAGAGCGTGAGAAGCGCGGTGGAGGGGCCGGCGAAGACCTCTTCGAGCGCGCGGCTCAGGGTGGCGCGGTGCTCGGGCATGAACATTGAGGTGCAGGGCATGCCGCGCACCTCCATGCCCATCAGTTCGTTCAGGTGCATCCCCGCCAGCCGGAAGCGCCCGACACCGGGCGCGATACGCTCGAGGATGAAGGCATATTCCAGCGTTTCCTCGATGGCACGCGGGTCCACCTCTGCCCGCGCGGGCACCTGGCGTGGGCCGCGCAGGTCGTCCCAGTAACGCCGCAGCGCATGAACGGCGGGGAATCGTATGTCATTGTTGTACTGCATCAGCGAAACCACCCCTCGGCCGCTATCCCCTTGATGTTCCACGCCATCGCCCTCGCTTGAATTCCCACCGGCTTTGTTGTCCAAGAGCATTGGGTCTGTTAACCCATGGACAAGAAAGATTACCTATCCGTTAATAACACAATGCCCGACGTATTTCCGGGGGGAAAAATCTTAAATGGTTAACTCCATGACCGGGTTTGCCGCCCGCTCCCAGCAGGGCAGCGACTTTACCTGGAGCTGGGAACTGCGCGGTGTGAACGGCAAGGGTCTGGACCTTCGCCTGCGCCTGCCGGACTGGATCAGCGGGCTTGAACAGGGCCTGCGGACGGAGCTTGGCCGCTCGCTGGTGCGGGGTAATGTCTCGCTCACGCTCAGGGTTCAGCGCAGCCGGACCCAGGGCGCGATGAAGCTGGACGGGGCGCAGCTTTCGCAGGTGCTGGCGGCGCTGAGCGAGATCACCCGGGAGGCGGAGCGCGCGGGCGTGGAACTGAAGGCCCCGACCACTGCCGAGATTCTGGCGATGAAGGGCATTGCCGATGACCCGACGCAGGTGAGCGACGGCGAGATGGCGGCGCTCAGGGGCAAGCTCATGGCCGATTTCCGCCCGCTGCTGGATGAATTTCTCGATATGAGGGCCACCGAGGGGGCGGCGCTGCACGCGGTGATGCTGGCGCATCTGGACAAGGTGGCCAAACTGGTATCCGAGGCCCGACCTGTCGCCGAAGAGCGCAAGGCAGAGATGGCCGAGAGCCTGAAGGAAAACCTGACCCGCGTGCTGGAAAACGCCAAGGGCCTCGATCAGGACCGGGTGGCGCAGGAGGTGGCGCTGCTGGCGCTGAAATCGGATGTGACCGAAGAGATCGACCGGCTGGAGGCGCATGTGGCCGCCAGCCGCGAGTTGCTGGCCAGTGAAGACGCCGTGGGGCGCAAGCTCGACTTCCTCTGCCAGGAGTTCAACCGCGAGGCCAACACGCTGTGCTCCAAGGCGCAGGCGGTGGAGCTGACCCGGATCGGGCTTGACCTCAAGGCCGCCATCGACCAGATGCGGGAGCAGGTTCAGAACATCGAGTAGGGGGGAGCCTTGGCCAGACGCGGATTGCTCATCATCCTGTCGTCGCCCTCCGGTGCGGGCAAGACGACGCTGGCGCGGCGGCTGATGGCCTGGGACGGCGACCTCAGCTTTTCGATCAGCGCCACCACCCGCGCGCCGAGGCCCGGCGAGGAAGACGGGGTTCACTACCACTTTCTCAGCGAGATGGAATTTCGCCAGCAGGTGGCGGAGGAGCAGATGCTCGAGCACGCCCATGTGTTCGGCAATCACTATGGCTCGCCCGCCGGTCCGGTGCGCGAAGCGATCAACGCGGGGCGTGACGTGCTGTTTGACGTCGATTGGCAGGGTGCCCAGCAGATCCGCAACAGCGAGCTTGGAAGGCACACGCTTTCGATCTTCATCCTGCCGCCCTCGATCGACGAGCTGCGCCGCCGTCTCATCGAGCGCGGGCAGGACGAGGAGGGCGTGATTTCGAAGCGGATGCAGAAGAGCTGGGACGAGATCAGCCATTGGGACAGCTACGACTATGTTCTCGTCAACGACGATCTGGATGAGACGGAGGCGCGGCTGCGCACCATCGTCTCGGCCGAGCGGCTGCGGCGGGCGCAGCAGCCCGATCTCGCTGCCCATGTCCGCACCCTGCATGAGCAGTTTCGGGTAAAGGAAGAACGATGATCTATGAGTTGGACGGGGTGGCCCCGCAGTTTCCGGGTGATGGCGACTACTGGGTGGCCCCGGATGCCAACCTGATCGGTAACGTCGTGCTGGAGAGCGGGGCCTCGGTCTGGTTTGGCTGCACGCTGCGGGGCGACAACGAAGAGATCCGTGTGGGTGCGGGCGCGAACGTGCAGGAAAACACCGTGTGCCATACCGATCCGGGCTGCCCGCTGAGCATTGGCGCGGGCGTTACGGTGGGCCACAAGGCCATGCTGCACGGCTGCACCATCGGAGAGAACTCCCTGATCGGGATGGGCGCCACGGTGCTGAATCGCGCAGTGATCGGGAAGAACTGCCTGATCGGGGCGGGCGCGCTGATTACCGAGGGCAAGGAAATTCCAGATGGCAGCCTGGTGATGGGCGCGCCGGGCAAGGTGGTGCGCCAGCTCGACGAGGCTGCCATCGAGGGGCTGCGCCGCTCGGCGCTGCACTACCAGGAGAACATGCGGCGCTTTCGCAGCGGCCTGAAGGCGCTCTGAGCCGGTGGAGACGCCAGGCGGGATCGAGGGTTTTCTCGACGCGGTGCCGATGCCGCTCATCACCATTGGGGCCGATGCGCGGATCGAGGCGATCAACGCGCCCGCCGCCGCGCTTTTTGGCCGGGTCGGGCAGGGGCGGCATTACAGCCTGCAATTGCGCCAGCCCGCCGTGGCGCAGCTCATCGAGAACGCGCTGGAGGGCCGCCACACCGGGCAGGCGCGCATCCGGCGGGTAGAGGGCGAGGGCGAGCAGATCTTTCAGGTGAAGGCGACGCCGGTGCAGGGGCGGGTGGTGCTGGCCTTCGAAGACCTCAGTCAAACCGAGGCGGCCAACCAGATCAGGCGGGATTTCGTGGCGAATGTGAGCCATGAGCTGAAGACCCCGCTTACCGCGCTCACCGGCTTCATTGAAACGCTGCGGGGGCCTGCGAAGAACGACGCGGCGGCGCGGGAGCGCTTTTTGGGCATCATGGAGCGCGAGACGGCGCGGATGAATCGGCTGGTGAACGATTTGCTGTCGCTGTCACGCGTCGAGGCGGTCGCCCTGCAGCGGCCCTCGGGACTGGTGGATGTGCCGCAACTGCTGGCCTCGGCGGCCAATGCACTGAAGCCGCTTGCCGAGGAGGCGCGTCTGGAGCTGGTGCGGAATCTGCCGCAAGATCTGCCGAAGGTGCCGGGCGATGCCGACCAGCTGACGCAGGTGTTCACCAATCTCATAGAGAACGCGCTGAAATATGGCGGTGGGGGCGGAAAGATCGAGATTTCCGTCGCGCTGGAGGAGCGCGTGATCGCCCTCCGCGGCCCGGCGCTTCGTTGCGCGGTGCGGGACTATGGTGATGGGATCGACCCACGGCACATTCCGCGCCTGACGGAGAGGTTCTACCGGGTGGATTCGCACCGCAGCCGCGAGATGGGCGGCACCGGGCTGGGGCTGGCGATTGCAAAGCATATCGTGGCGCGGCACCGGGGGCGGTTTGTGATCGAGAGCGAGCTCGGCGAGGGGGCTTGTTTTACGGTGTTCTTGCCGTTGGCGGGGTGAAGGACCGTCTCTTGGCCGGACTTTCGACGCTTGTTCAATCACATAGGCGGCAGGCCATCATAAACGGGGATGTCTTGGGGCAGGACGGCCCAGTGCGGCGCTGAAGCGGCATAGATCGCGGCTTTGGGTTTGTGCGGCCAGCCACCGTCGATGCTGGTGGCGGCGACGGTGTAAAAGCCACCTGCGGTCATGTCAGCACATACGTTAATACCGCACTCCGGGCAGAAGTGGTGATGGACATCTCGCCCGGAGGCTCCCTTGCGGGTAAATTGAGCGGGTTCGTGCCCTTGGATGAAGCTCAGGTTCGGGCTGGCGACCCATAGGCCGAACCACTTGTCACTGCCGGTCCGTTGCTGACATTCGGTGCAGTAGCAGAAGACCTCATTGATAGGCTCACCCTCGAATTCGAAACGCACTTTTCCGCATTGGCATCCACCTGTGGTCATGGCTTTTCCTTCGATTGCAGCTGTATCCTCGGCCCCAACATTAAGGGCCGCGGGCCCACATTTTCAAAACTTTTGGCCGCTCGAGACAATCATTCCTGACAATATCTGGCTTCCCCCGCGGCATGTCATGAAACTGTTACACACCTGTCACAAAAGCCTAACACGCGGGGCAGAGAAGGGCACCGCGAACGCCCCGCATGAGCAGTTGGGGCGAGCCTGACATGCAACGGAGTTCCAGATGTCTTTCACCAAGCTCACCGTTTCCACCCTCGCGCTGACCGCGCTGGCCGCCGGCACTGCTGCCGCCCGTGACCAGGTGCAGGTTGCCGGGTCGTCCACCGTGCTGCCCTATGCCTCCATTGTCGCCGAAGCCTTCGGCGAGAACACCGACTTTCCGACCCCGGTCGTGGAATCGGGCGGCTCCTCGGCTGGCCTCAAGCGCTTCTGCGAAGGCGTGGGCGAGAACACCATCGACGTGGCCAACGCCTCGCGCGCTATCCGCGAAAAAGAGATCAAGGCCTGTGCCGATGCCGGTGTGACCGACATCATCGAAGTGCGCATCGGCTACGACGGGATCGTGTTTGCCAGCCAGCAGTCCGGCCCGGCCTTCACCGCCTTCGAGCCCGCCGACATCTACAACGCGCTGGCCCCCAAGGTCGTCGTGGACGGTGAGCTGGTCGACAACCCCTACACCAAGTGGAGCGACTTCAACGCCGATCTGCCCGACGCCGAGATCGCCGCGTTCATCCCCGGCACCAAGCACGGCACCCGCGAAGTCTTCGAAGAGAAGGTTCTGGCGGCGGGCTGTGAAGCCACCGGCGCGCTGGAAGCCATGACCGCTGCCGGCATGTCCGAAGACGACGCCGAAGACGCCTGCATCTCGGTGCGCACCGATGGCAAGTCGGTCGACATCGACGGCGACTACACCGAGACGCTGGCGCGGATCGACTCCAACCCCAACGGTATCGGCATCTTCGGCCTGGCGTTCTACGAGAACAACCAGGACAAGCTGAAGGTCGCCACCATGTCGGGCATCGAGCCGAAGACCGAGACCATCGCTTCGGGTGAATACCCGGTGTCGCGTCCGCTCTACTTCTACATCAAGAAGGCCCACATCGGCGTGATCCCCGGCCTTAAGGAGTACGCGCAGTTCTTCGTCTCCGATGACCTCGCTGGCCCCTCCGGCCCGCTGGCCAACTACGGCCTCGTTTCCGACCCGGAACTGGCCGCGACCCAAAAGATGGTGAACGAAGAGCAGACCATGGGCGAAGGCATGTAAGCCTCCCCCGGGGCGGGGCCCGCGCGGCCCCGCCCCGACCCTGTTTTCATCCTTGCGAGTATCCGCCCCGAGTTAACGGGGCCCAAATTCCAAGACCCCGGGGGACGGCACATGCCGGTTTTGTGGATCATCCTGATCGTGATCGCCATTGGTGCGGTGGGCTATGTTGCCACCCGCGCCCGGGCGATGGCCAGCGCGGGCAACGACGCCCGCCATCTGCATTCGCTGCCCAGCTACTACGGCTACATGGCCTTCCTCTTCGCCGCGGCTCCGGCCTTCTTGCTGCTGATCGTCTGGCTCATCGCCGCGCCCCTCGTCATCGAGAAGCGGGTGGCAGCGACGCTGCCGGCGGATGTGGTGGAGCAGGCGGCCTCGCAGAACCTGCTGATGGCCGAGGTGCGCCGGGTCGCCGTGGGGCTCGACAATGCGGTGGCCGCCGGGGTGATGGATGAGGATCTCGCCAGCAACGCGCGGGCCGATTTTACCGACATGACCGCGCGGCTGAAGGAAGCCGGGCAGGTGATTACGCAGAACGTGACCACGCCGGTGCTGCGGGCCGCGCAGATGATGCGCGAGGCCAATGCCTCATCGCGGCTGTGGATGACCATTGCCGTGATTGCCGTTGCCATCGCGGGAGCCGCGCTAGCAATGATGCGGGCGCAGAGGGACTATCGCGCGCGCAACGTGGTGGAGCGCGGGGTGCGCTGGATGCTGGTGGGGGCGGCCTCGATTGCCATTCTGACCACCGTGGGCATCGTGCTGAGCCTGCTGTTCAACACCATCGAGTTCTTCCGGATCTACCCGGCCAGCGAGTTTTTCGGCTCTCTCACCTGGTCGCCCTCCTTTGGTGGCGGCTCCGAGCTGGGCATCTGGCCGCTGCTCTGGGGCACGCTCTATATCTCGGTGATCGCGCTGGCGGTGGCGGTGCCGATTGGCCTCTTTGCCGCGATCTACCTCAGCGAATATGCCTCAAACCGGGTGCGCTCGGTGGCCAAACCGCTGCTGGAGATCCTCGCTGGCATCCCGACCATCGTTTACGGCCTCTTCGCGTTGCTGACGGTCGGCCCCCTGCTGCTGGCGGCCTTCGGCGACGGTGGGCTGGGGTGGATGCAGTCGGGCACCGCCGTGATGACTGCCGGTCTCGTCATGGGGATCATGCTCATTCCCTTCGTCTCCTCGCTCTCCGATGACATCATCAACGCGGTGCCGCAGGCGATGCGCGATGGCTCCTATGGCCTTGGCGCCACCCAGTCGGAGACGATCCGGCAGGTGGTGCTGCCCGCCGCGCTGCCCGGAATCGTCGGCGCGGTGCTGCTCGCGGCCTCCCGCGCCATTGGTGAGACGATGATCGTGGTGCTGGGTGCGGGTGCTGCCGCGCGGCTGAGCCTCAACCCCTTCGAGGCGATGACCACGGTGACCGCCAAGATCGTGAGCCAGCTCACCGGGGATGCCGACTTTGCCAGCCCAGAGGCGCTGGTGGCCTTTGCCCTCGGGATGACGCTTTTCGTCATCACGCTCGGGCTCAATGTTTTCGCGCTCTACATCGTGCGCAAATACCGGGAGCAGTACGACTGATGGCCGACGCAACCGCAAATTCTCCGCGCCGCCACGGCTCGCTGACCACGACCGACCCGCGCACCAAGCGGCGCAATGCCGCCGAGGCCCGGTTTCGCGCCTATGGCATTGCCGCCATCGGGTTGGGGCTTTTCTTCCTCGTGGTGCTCGCCACCTCGATCATCCGCTCCGGCGTGCCGGCCTTCACCACAACGGTGGTGAGCCTGGAGATGAACGTGAGCCAGGCCGAATATGACGAGGCCGAGAGCGGGATGCTGAAGACCGCCGCCTATACCAAGCTTTTCATCACCAAGCTCGGGGCGCAGCTTCGGGAGGCGGGGATTGGCGACGATGTGCAGGACGATGCCATCGAGCGGATCATGGGGAAAGTGGGCAGCGACATGCGCAGCTTCTACCAGGAGAACCCCGACAGCATCGGCGAGACGGTGACCTTCACGCTCAACGCATCGAGCCGGGTGGATGGCTACTTCAAGGGCCGGGTCAACCGCGAGACGCTGGTGGACAGCCGCTTTCTGGTGGCGACGGACCTCGACGTGGTGGATGCGCTGACCGAGGCCGGGATCATCACCCGACAGTTTGACTGGGGCTTCCTGACCGGCAAGGATGCGGGTGTGGACAACCCCGGGGGCGCGGGCATCGGGGCTTCGGTGATCGGCTCGTTCTTCATGATGCTGGTGGTGCTGGTGCTCTCGCTGCCTATCGGCGTGGCGGCCTCGATCTACCTTGAGGAGTTCGCCCCCAAGAACCGCTGGACAGACATCATCGAGGTGAACATCTCCAACCTCGCCGCCGTGCCCTCCATCGTCTTCGGTATCCTGGGCCTCGCCGTCTTCATCCAGTTTGCGGGGCTGCCGCAATCGGCGCCGCTGGTGGGCGGTCTGGTGCTGACGCTGATGACCCTGCCGACCATCATCATCTCGACCCGCGCGAGCCTGAAGGCGGTGCCGCCGAGCATTCGCGATGCGGCGCTGGGAGTTGGCGCGAGCAAGATGCAGGCAGTGTTTCACCACGTTCTGCCGCTGGCTGCGCCCGGCATTCTGACCGGAACGATCATCGGCCTTGCGCAGGCGCTGGGAGAAACCGCGCCGTTGCTGCTGATCGGGATGGTGGGCTTTGTCGCCCGCGAATATCCGGGCGGCTTTATCGAAGGGTTCGTGGAGCCGAACTCGGCGATGCCTGCGCAGATCTACACATGGGCCGCCCGTTCGGATGTGGCCTTCTACGAGAAGGCCTGGGGCGGTATCATCGTGCTGCTCGTGTTCCTTCTGATCATGAACGCCATTGCCATTGTCCTGCGTCGCCGGTTCGAGCGGCGCTGGTAAGGGGAGCAAGAGACATGAACGACATGCGACCGCTGGAGAGAATAGTGGACACTGACAATATCAAGATCTCGGCGAAGGGCTGTCAGGTCTATTATGGCGATACCCACGCGATCAAGGACGTGGACGTGCAGATCGAGGACAAGACGGTGACGGCCTTCATCGGCCCCTCGGGCTGCGGCAAGTCGACCTTTCTGCGCTGCCTGAACCGGATGAACGACACGATCGACATCTGCCGGATCGAGGGCGAGATCCTGCTGGATGGCGAAAATATCTATGACAAGAAGGTGGACCCGGTGCAGTTGCGCGCCAAGGTGGGCATGGTCTTTCAGAAGCCCAACCCTTTTCCGAAGTCGATCTATGACAACGTGGCCTACGGGCCGCGCATACACGGGCTGGCGAAGAACAAGGCCGATCTGGATGTGATCGTGGAAAAGAGCCTGAGGCGCGGCGCGATCTGGGACGAGGTGAAGGACCGGCTGGATGCGCCGGGCACCGGCCTCTCCGGTGGCCAGCAGCAGCGGCTGTGCATTGCCCGCGCGGTGGCGACGGAGCCGGAGGTTCTGCTGATGGACGAGCCCTGTTCGGCGCTGGACCCCATCGCCACGGGGCAGGTGGAAGAGCTGATCGACGAGCTGCGCTCACAATACTCGGTGGTGATTGTCACCCACTCGATGCAGCAGGCCGCCCGGGTGAGCCAGAAGACGGCCTTCTTCCACCTCGGTAATCTCGTCGAGTTCGGCGAGACCGGCCAGATCTTCACCAAGCCCGAAGACCCGCGCACCGAATCCTACATTTCCGGCAAGATTGGTTGATCTCATGTCTGCACTTCCCCCGAACGAACAGCATATCGCCTCTGCCTTCGACCGTGATCTGGAGGCGATCCAGGCGATGATCATGAAGATGGGTGGCATGGTGGAGACCGCCATCACCGAGGCCGCCGCCTCGCTGGACGGGCGCGACGAGGAGACCGCCGAGCGTGTGCGCAAGAACGACAAGGCGATCGACGCGCTGGAAGAGCAGGTGAGCGAAGAAGTTGCGCGCCTCATCGCCCTGCGCGCACCGGTCAGCACCGACCTGCGCACCGCGCTTTCGGTGATGAAGATCTCCGGCAATCTCGAGCGCGTGGGCGACTATGCCAAGAACATGGCCAAGCGCACCGGTGTGCTGGTGCAGCTTGATCCGATCGAGGGCGCGACGACCTCGATCCGCCGGATGTGCCGCGCGGTGGAGGGCATGCTAAAGGATGCGCTGGACGCCTATATCCAGCGCGACGCCGAGTTGGCGGAGGACGTGCGCAACCGCGACCACGAGGTCGACCAGATGTACAACGCGTTGTTCCGCGAGTTCCTGACCTACATGATGGAAGATCCGCGCAACATCACCGCCTGCATGCATCTGCATTTCATCGCCAAGAACACCGAACGCATGGGCGACCATGTGACTTCGATTGCGGAGCAGGTGATTTACCTGGTCACCGGCGAGTTGCCCGACGAGGCGCGGCCCAAGGCCAATGCCTCGGCCTATGAGGTGGATCACTGAGATGAGTCGGACAGCGCAACCCCTGGTGCTGGTGGTCGAGGATGAGCCGGCGCAACGCGAGGTTCTGAGCTACAACCTTGAGGCCGAGGGGTTTGACCTTGTATCTGCCGACAATGGCGAGGATGCCATCTTGCTGGTCGAGGAAGAGCGGCCGGACCTGATCGTGCTGGACTGGATGTTGCCGAACCTTTCGGGCATCGAGGTGTGCCGCCGTTTGAAGCTGAAGAATGACACCCGCGCGATCCCGATCATCATGCTCTCGGCCCGCGCCGAAGAGGTAGACCGGGTGCGCGGGTTGGAGACCGGCGCCGACGATTACGTGGTGAAGCCCTATAGCGTGATCGAACTGATGGCCCGCATCCGCGCCCAGCTGCGCCGCACCCGCCCCGCGACGGTGGGCGCGCGGCTGGAGTATGAAGACATCATGCTCGACTCCGAGACCCACAAGGTGGAGCGCGGCGGGCAGGAATTGAAGCTGGGGCCGAAGGAGTTTCGCCTGCTGTCGACCTTCATGGAGAAGCCCGGGCGGGTCTGGAGCCGCGAGCAATTGCTCGACAGGGTCTGGGGGCGCGATATTTACGTGGATACCCGAACGGTGGACGTGCACATCGGGCGGCTGCGCAAGGCGCTTGGCGCCCATGGCGGTGAAGACCCGCTGCGCACTGTGCGCGGCGCGGGCTACGCGCTGGGATAAGTCACAGCGTTCGGGAAGGTGGGCAGATTGCCCACCCTACGGGTAACGCACTGTCCTGCGCTGTCGCGGCGTGCGGGCCCTGGCGCTCCTCCCAAAACGCCCGGACCCTGAGGCTCAGATGTCGACCGGGCCTTCGCCGGGGCGGAAGCTGCGGCACTTCCAGCGCGCAATCGTCCAGTTCGGGTGTTCGTCGATCCACTTGGCCAGCTGCGGCTGGGCCATCATCATGCAGGACATCGGCGTGCCCTCCTGAAACAGGAGGCTCCGGTTTTCGCAATCGGTCGGGCTGGTTGCGAGACAGGTGACAAAGGCTAGTTCGATCATGGGAGGATCTTTCGGTTAAGTCATGGGTGCTCAAATCGTGGCTGAATGCCCCGATCCTACCAATAAAATCCCGCTTCCTGGTGAATTCGCCGTTAATTTGGCGTGCATACGGGCAAGCTCGGGCAGGCGCTGCCCAAGATGGAGGCACCTCCCGCGCCTCAATGGAGCCAAAGTTGCATTGCCCTGCCAGTGTGAGAACCAAGACTTTGGGCTGTGTTCCCGCCCGCTGCCGGGCGGCGCTACTGTGGCCGGGCGACATGGGAGGAGCGTATGGACATGGAAACGGGCGGCCCGGGGCTGGCCGCGCTCTCTGCGCATCTCGGGAAGGTGCTGGTCGGTCATGAGAGGCTGATCGAACGGCTGCTGACCGGGATCCTTGCCGGTGGCCACCTGCTTGTGGAGGGCGCGCCGGGCCTTGCCAAAACCCGGGCGGTGAAGGCGCTGGCCTCGGCCCTCGACGGCAGCTTCGCCCGGATCCAGTGCACGCCCGACCTGCTGCCCTCTGACCTGACCGGCACCCCGGTTTTCCGGCCCCAGACCGGGGATTTCGAGTTCACCCCCGGACCGATATTCCACAACCTCGTTCTGGTCGATGAGATCAACCGCGCGCCGCCCAAGGTGCAATCGGCGCTGCTGGAGGCGATGGGCGAAGGGCAGGTGACGAGCGGAAATGCGACCCACGCGCTGCCCGATCCCTTCCTCGTGGTCGCCACGCAGAACCCGATCGAGCATGAGGGCACCTTTCCACTGCCCGAGGCGCAGTTGGACCGCTTCCTGCTGCACGTGATGCTGGACCTGCCGGATGCCGTCACCGAGCGGCGCATTCTGGACCTGGTGGAGGCCGAGGGGCAGGGTGAGGCCGATGCGCCCTTGCCCTCGGTCGAAGACATCGCCGCGGCGCGCACGTCCGCGATGGGCACGCATCTTTCCGGCCCGATCCGCGACTATATCGTGCGGCTCGTTACCGCCACTCGGGCTGCGCCTTTTGCCGAGGAGCTTTCGCACCCCGCCAGCCCGCGCGGCTCGCTCGCGCTGGCAGCGGCGGCCAAGGCGCGGGCCTGGTTGCGGGGGCGGGACCATGTGCTGCCCGAGGATGTGGAGGCGCTGGCGGAGGATGCGCTGGCGCACCGGTTGGTGCTGACGTGGCAGGCCCAGTCTGAGGGGCGCAGCGCGCGGGCGCTGGTGGCCGATGTGCTGACCGCCACCGAGCCCCTGTGAGCCCGACGATGGAGCCGCTGCTCTATATTCCCGGCGTTGCGCTTGAGGCCGAGCGGCTCATCGCGCTGCGGGACCTGGCCGTAGAGCGCGACATCAGCGCACCGCCCGCCGCCATCCCCGGCGGATTTCTCAGCAAGCGGCGCGGCAGCGGGCAGGAGATTGCCGACACGCGGGAATACGTGGCGGGCGATGACATTCGCCATCTCGACAAGGGCAGCACCGCGCGCACCGGGGTGCTCCATATCCGCCGGTTTCAGGAAGAGCGGGACAGGGTGACCTTTCTCGTGCTTGATCTGCGCAGCTCGATGCTCTGGGGCACTGGGCGGGCCTTCCGGTCGGTGGCCGCGGCCGAGGCGTTGGCGCTCCTCGGTTGGCGGGCGGTGGAGGAGGGCGGGCGCGTGGGACTGATGACGCTTGGCGCGGGCGGGCCTGAGATTGTAGGCGCGCGGGGCCGCACTAGGGGCATGCTGGGCGTGATCGGCGGCATGGTGCGGGCCCATCGCGCGGCGCTTGACGCGGCGCTGAGTGGCACCGAGGAGGCGGAGCCGGAATTGGCCGCGCAGCTTGGCTCGTTGGAGCGGATCGCCCCGCGGGGCGCCGAGGTGATGATCGCCAGCGGCTTCGACAGCGGCGGCCCTGGCTTGCTGGGGCGGCTGGGAGAAATTTCGCAGAAGCGTCACCCGTTTCTGCTGGAGGTGGCCGACCGTGGCCCCGGGGGCCTGCCGGAAGGGCGCTACCCGGTGCGGGTGCGGGGCGGCGCGGTGCGCATGTTGCGCGTCACCGAGCACGGGCCGGCGGCGGCAGCGCCGGAGGGCTTTCCGCATGTGATGATCGAGGCCGCGGGCCCGCTTGCGCAGACGGCGCAGCGCCTGCACGCGGCCTGGGGGCGGTGAGATGGCCGAGGAGGGGCAGGCCCTGACCGAGGAGGCGGTGCAGACCGGATTGATCGAGCTGCGCCTGCCTGCCGAGGCCGCGGGCGGCGTCTTTGCCGAGCTTTCCGCCGCCGCCGGGTTAGGCCTGGCGCTTGGCCTCTGCCTCGCCCTCCTGTTGCGGCCTGTGCTGCGGCGGCGGGTGCGGGCGCCCGAGGCTCCGAGCTTCGCGGCACGGCTCGCGACGGCGGAGGCGCTTCCCGAGGCTGAGCGGGAGCTGGCCCTGCTGCGTCTCTGGCGCGAAGCCGACCCTGAGGGTTATGCCGCGAAGCGCAGCACGCTCTATGCCCCGGGCGGCGTGCCGGACTGCCTGGTCGAAAGGCTGCGGGCCCATGGCTGAGTTTGCCCAGCCCTGTTGGTTTTTGCTCCTGCCGCTCCCGCTGCTGGCCTGGGCGCTGTTGCCCGCCGCTGCGGGCGGCGCGGCCCTGCGGATGCCGGAGCGGGTGGCGGCTGGGTTCGAGCAGGCCGGGGCAGGCGGCGGGCGGCGGGCGGTGCCATGGCTTGCCGCGCTGGCCTGGGCCCTGCTGGTGGTGGCGCTGGCCGGGCCGCGCGTTCTGGCGCCTGTCTCGGCGCTCAGGATCACCGGGCGCGACCTTGCCATCGCGATCGACCTTTCGGGCTCGATGGTGCGGGAAGACTTTGCGCTGGATGGCCGCGCGATCTCGCGGCTGGAGGCGGTGCAGCGGGTGGGGGCCGAGTTTGCCCGGCGCAGGGCAGGGGACCGCGTGGCGCTGATCTTCTTCGGCTCGGACGCCTATTATGCTGCGCCCTTTACCTTCGACACAGAGGCGGTGGCGCGGCGGATCGAGACCGCAGAAATCGGCATCTCGGGGCGCGCGACCAACATGGCCGATGCGATGGGGCTGGCGCTGAAGCGGATGGCCCGCAGCGACGCGGCGACGAAAGTGGTGATCTTGCTGTCGGACGGGGTGAACAACGCCGGGGCCACCAACCCGCGCGGCGTTGCGAGCCTTGCTGCCGAGATGGGCGTGCGGGTGCACACCATTGCCATGGGGCCGCGTGCGCTGGCGGAGGCAGAGGCCGGTGAGCGCGGGGTTGTCGATGCCGCGACGCTGCGGGCGGTGTCGGAGCTGAGCGGCGGCGAAACCTTCCGCGTGCGCACGACGGATGATCTTGTGGCCGTGACCGAGGCGCTGGATCGTCTGGAAGCGACCGAGAGCGACGGGCTGTCTGCCGAGGTCTGGCGGGAGTTCTGGGTATGGCCTGCCGGGCTGGCGCTGGTGCTGTGCCTCGGGCTGGCGTGGCGGGGGCAGGGATGAGTGGGCTCGTTCTTCTGCGCCCGTGGTGGCTGCTGGCGCTGCCGGTGCTGGCGGCTTTCGCGCTGTGGCTCTGGCGCAGGCGGGCGCGGCTGGGCGACTGGGAGCGGGTGGTGCGGCCGGAGATGATGGCGGCGCTGCGGCGGCTGGGCCATGTGGAGACGGGCCGCAGGGGCGCGCAGGGGCTGGGCGCGCTCGCGGCGGCGGCGCTGGTGGTGCTGGCTCTCAGCGGCCCGGCCACCTCGCGGCGGGAAGCGGCGGCTTTTCGCAACCTCGACGGGGTGATCTTCGTGCTGGATGCCTCGCCCTCAATGACCGGCGCGGAGGGCTGGGGACAGGTGCTGACGGCGGGCCGGGCGGCGATGGCGGGCCTTGGCGCGCGGCCTGCGGCATTGGTGGTGGTGGCGGGAGATGCCTATCACGCCGCCGATCTCTCGGCCGACCATCGCGAGTTGGCGCAGACCTGGCAGCTCGTGGACGGCGAGACAGTGCCCGACCCGGGCAGCCGTCCGTGGCTGGGCCTTGCGCGCGCGGCGGAGGTATTGGCCGAGGCGCGGCTGGTCAGCGCGGATGTGGTGCTGTTTACCGACGGCGGCGGCTTGGGGCCGCAGACATTGGAAGCCGCGGCGGCCCTCAGGGAAGATGGCGCACGCCTGTCCGTTGTGGCGCCCGACGGCACGCAGGCCGCAGACGTTCTGGCGCGCGAGGGCGGCGGCGAGGTGTTTTCGCCGGTGCAGGGCGTTGCGCTGGCGGAATTTCTGGCCGGCGCCGGGCGGGCGCGGCTGGAGCGCGCGGAGTATCCGCTGCTCTTTCTGGCAGATCACGGGCGAATGCTGTTGCTGGCGGCGCTGGTGCCGCTCCTGCTCGGGTTCCGCAGGAGGCCCGCGTGAGGGCGGTGGCGCTCATCGCGGCGGCGCTCCTTGTGCTGGCACTTGCAACCGGCGGACTGGCGCCCGTTGGTCGTGTGCTGTTGGCGGCGGGCCTGCCGGTGCCTGCGCTCTTCTCCGATCCGGGTTGGCGGGGCGTGGCGCTCTACCGCGCGGAGCGGTTCGAGGCGGCGGCAGAGGCCTTTGACGCAGCGGGCCAACCCTTCAACCAGGGCAATGCGCTGGCGCGAGCGGGGCGCTACGCGGCGGCGCTGGAGGCCTATGACATCGCGCGGGCGGGGGGCGACGGCGCGATGTCATAGGC
>NZ_QTNQ01000050.1 GCF_018424695.1 Vannielia litorea | reverse complement strand
GAGCTGGGCCAGGCCCGGCCGCCCCGATCAGCCCAGCACCACCGGCAGGTTAAGCGGGCCCCGGAAGCCCCAGCCGCTCCAGGCCACATCTTCCGGCTCTGCCAGTCGGATGTTGGGGAACTTCTCGAAAATCATCGGCAGCATCACCTGCCCCACGGCGCGGCGGGCCACGTGGGTGCCCTGGCAGAAGTGGGGGCCGTTGCCGAAGCTCTGGTGCGGGTTCCTGTCGCGGTAGACCTTGAACAGGTGGCCGTCTTCAAACACCTCTTCATCCCAGTTGGCGGAGGCCTGGCAGGTCATCACGGTCGAATGGGCCGGGATGTGGAAGCCACGGATCTGGGTATCTTCCAGCACGTAGCGCCCCGAGACGGAGATCGGCGCAACCCAGCGCACCCCTTCCTCGAAGGCCTTTACCCAGTCGCCGCCTGCCTTCACCTGCTCCAGCTGGTCCGGGTTGGTCAGCAGCCCGTAGAGAATGGTCAGCAGGGCGTCACGCGGCTCATTGATGCCGCCGCCGATGGCGATCTTGATGTTGGCGTGGATCTGGCTCAGCGGAATCGGGTTTTCCGCGTTCAGCATCACCGAGAAGGCCGAGTTGTTCGGGTTTTCACGGTGATAGGGTTCGAGCCGGGCAAAGAGCGCGTCCATCTCGTCATTCGCGGCCTCGGAGCGGGCGAAAATCGCCTCGTCCTCACCGAAGTTGCCGGCGCCGTCGATCAACGCCTGCGACCAGCGGATCATCTCGGCATCCGTCGCCTCCTCGGTGCCCAGCAGCACGGCGAGGCCGCGGGCGGCATAGGGCGCGGCCAGCATCGGGAAGAGATCGACCACCTCGCCCCGGGGCAGCCTCTCCAGATAGTCCTCGGCCACCTGCTGATAGCGCGGCACCCAATCCTGGGTGATCACCTTGGGGCTGAAGGCGCCCTGCATCGCCATGCGCTCGCACTTGTGCTCTTCGCCGTCCTTGCGCATCAGCGTGTGGGCGCGGAAGGCCCGGTGCATGGGCGTGATCGGATCGTTCGAGGAAAAGATCGAGGGATTGTCCTTCACATATTTTGTATCGGCCCATTTGGTCAGCAGGATCCGGTTCATCCCCGGCACCCGGACAACCGGCGTCTCGCGGCGCAGGCGCGCGTAGATCGGGTAGGGATCGCGTGTCAGATCCGCCAGGTTGATGGTTTCGTCCACAGGCACCGGCTTTCCGCCTGCCTCGACCTCGGTCACTGCTTCGCTCATGCTGTCCTCCCTCTCAGGCGGCACCTCCGACTCGCCCGGTTCACCGTAAACTGTATACCGTTGGAGCGACAATTCCACATAATTCGTGAATTTGCTTGGCCTGACCGCTCCAACGGTATACATTATGAGCGGGTTGTGGGGGAGTGCGCGCATGCCTGACGGGTCCAGAACAAGAACCATCGACCATGCCACGCGCGACCTGCGAGATCGCATCCTGTCGGGCGCGCTGCCCAGCGGGATGCACCTTTCGGAAACGGCCGCGGCGGAGATGCTGGGCATCTCGCGCACGCCTGCACGCGAGGCAATGGCCCTGCTGATCGAGGAGGGGCTGTTGGAGCGGGGGGCCAGCGGGCGCAGCACCGTCCGGGCGCTCACGCGAGGCGACGTTGCCGATGCGATCGAACTGCGTGGCGTGCTTGAGGGCACCGTGCTGCGGCTGGCCGCCGAGCGCGGACCAGACCCGGCGGCCCTGGCCGAGGCGGGCGCTCTGGCCGAAGAGATCGAGGCTGTCATCTCTACGGGTGCGCAGGCGCTCGACTTCGAGCGCTATGCCGAGTTGAACGCGGCCTTCCATGCCGCCCTCGCCCGGCTCGCCGCCTCGCCCTTGCTGGAGCGCGAGGCGCTGCGCGCCCATCGCCTGCCGCTTGCCTCGCCCTCGGCCTTTCTCGGCAGCCAAGCCGCGCAGCTTGAGTTTCGTCGCTCCCTGATCATCGCGCAAAGCCAGCATCGCGCGATGCTGGCCGCGGTCAGCGCCCGCGAGGGCAGCCGGGCCGAGGCCCTGGGGCGAGAGCATGCCCGCCTCGCGCGGCAGAACTTCGACGCCGCGTTGCGTCATGGCCCGGAAGGCTCGGGCGGCGACATCCCGGGGCTGGCGCTGGTATCCGCGCAGGCCTGAAACCGGCCTTTTTATTCTCAAATTGTCGTATCGGCGCCGCTTTTCCGCCAGATTTACCCGGCACTAAACGATCTCAGGAACACTGGGTTGGGGCCCAATCGCAGATCAAGGAGGCTCCGATGCTGCGCAAAACCGTGACTTTCGCCGCCCTCGCAGCGGCGCTCTCCGCCGGTGCATCCACGGCGGCCACCCATGAGGTGAACATCCTCGACAACGACCTGATGCCGCCCGTGGTCTATGCCACGCCGGGCGACACCGTGCGTTTCACCAACGACGACGGCGGCGCCCATGTGGTGTGGTCGACCGACATGAGCTGGTCCACCGGCGAAATCCCCGCCGGCGTGGCAGTGGAGTTCACCGTGACCGACTCCATGTCGCTCGAGTACACCCTCGATGAAAACTACTTCCTCGACTA
The DNA here is from genome assembly GCF_018424695.1 of Vannielia litorea. Taxonomy (GTDB): domain Bacteria; phylum Pseudomonadota; class Alphaproteobacteria; order Rhodobacterales; family Rhodobacteraceae; genus Vannielia; species Vannielia litorea_A. Next base: position 27,411 of record NZ_QTNQ01000050.1, on the reverse strand, counting down.
CAGCCAGGAGGCCGGCGACGACCCGTTTGACGGTGTGATCGAAGCGGGCATCGACATCCGCGACACCAACGCCAACGGCGAGTTGGACGAAGGCGAGATCTACTTCGAGGCCGACGCCAACAACTGACACCCGTCAGCCGCGCGAACGCAAGGGCCGCTCCCCGGGGAGCGGCCCTTTTGCCGTGTCATCCCTTGATGGGCGCAATCAACGCTTCGCCGGTGGCGCGGTTGGAGTTGACGGCGGGCGCCACCCGCCACATCCGCACCGTGCCCGGCTCAGGCGGCTGCATCAGGGGTGCCGCGCCCTTGCCTTCCTCGCCCAGCCATTTGGCCCAATCGCCTTTCTCCAGGATCACCGGCGTGCGGTGATGGATTTCGGCCATCTCGTGCGTGGCGGCACAGGTGACGATGGCGCAGGTGGGGCCCTCCATCTTGTCTTCTCCCTCGCGCGACCAGTCCTGCCAGATCGCGGCGAAGGCCATCGGCGCCCCGTCGGCGCGGGTGATGTACCAGGGCAGGCGGTTGCCCTCGGCGTCTTTCGTCCATTCATAGAAGCCCGAGGCCGGCACAATGCAGCGCCGCTCCCGGCAGGCGGTGCGGAAGGCCGGTTTCTCGGCCACGGTCTCGGCGCGGGCGTTGATCAGCAGCGGGCCGTCGGTTGGGCTCTTGTACCAATGCGGAATGAAGCCCCAGCGCATGGGGCGCAGCCGCCGCGCGCCTTCGGCGCTGGTCACCGTGGCGACGGGCGTGGTGGGGCAGACGTTATAGCGCGGCACCTCGGGCAGATCGTTGGAGGGCAGCGCATCGAAGAGTTGCGCCACGGCTTCATCGGGCAGGGTGATGGCAAAGCGGCCGCACATGGGTGTCAGCCGCGCTTGCGGGCAAGCTCGATCTTAACCTCGGTCATCGACATCTCGCGGACGATCTCGGCCCGCCGCGTCCTGTCGCCGGTTTCGCGCAGTTCCTCGCGCAGCCTTGCCAGCTCGCGGGAGAGCGATACGAACTCGGGGACCGCGCCGTTCTCCTTGAGGATGCGGTGCATCACGGCGTTCTCAGGGTCGTCCACCTTTGGCAGCGGCTTGCCCGCGCCGGGGAGGTTGTCAAACTGCCCCTCCGCCTCGGCGGCCCGGATCTTGGCGGTGATGAGATCTATCAGCGGGTGGTCCATGGGCCAAAGATGTGTCCGGCGCGGCGCGTTGGCAAGGGCTACATCCGGTGCGCCAGCGCCTTCTCGCGCCGGGCAATTGCCCAGCCGGGCCAGTGCTCGGAGCGGCGGTAGAAACCGGGCATGGCGGGCACGCCCTCCGGGAGCACCACCCAGGGCAACTTGGTTTCGGTGAAAATGTGAATGTCGGGCGGCAGCGCCCCGGCTTCTTCCAGCGTGCCGACGCGGACGAAGGCCATCAGCTCGCCCGCCCCGGCGTAATGGCTCCAGAGCGCCACCTTGCAGCGCGGGCAGCGGTGGATGATCTGGCCCTTGCCACTCGCCGAGGGGGTAAGCACCTCTTCGGGCTTGCCGTGATGCAGATCGACGCAGGCGCTTTCGATCAGCGCGTTCAGCACGAAGGCCGAGCCGGTTTCGCGCTGGCACCAGGTGCAATGGCAGCAATGGGTAAACAGCGGCTTGTCGGTCAGGCGATAGCGGATCTCTCCGCAGGTGCAGCGTCCTTCCATGTTTCACGGCTCCGAATTGCCCCGGTTTCGTTGCGAATGAGCGTCAGTGACCGGCCAAAGTCAACTGGTTGACGTTGCGTCTTGCATCGGGTTCGGCGGCGGCTCAGGCTGTGGGCGAGTTTGACAGAGTGAATGGTTCTGGTCATGTTTTATTATGTTCTCGGGGCACTGAGCCTATGCACCGTGTTGTTCATCTTCCTGCGCCGGAAACGCCGCCACGCGCGACGCGCTCACTTGCCTTCATCTGCCGCAACCCTCCCCTGCCACTGGGCCGCCGAAGGGCCCGGGGCGCTTCGATGCCAGTCTTGCGGGGCGCTCTCGCGCACCCATGGGCGGGGCGGATCGGCCCGCTGCACCGCCGGGCTGACCGCATCGCGCTGACCCTGTGCTGACCGGTCATTGCCTCTGCGGGGCCGCCGGGTGGCAGCTGGAGGACCGGCCCGAGGCGGCGACGGCCTGCAACTGCACCGCCTGCCGCCGCTACGGCGTGCTCTGGGCTTACGGCTGGGAGGATGCCGGGCTGTCTACCTCGGGCGACACCCGGGCATGGCACCGGCCCGAGGCGGCCAGCATGAGCTTCAACCATTGCCCCGCCTGCGGCTGCCTCCTGTTCGGTCGCGCCTTTGCGCCCCGCGCGGACGGGCGTATCCGGATGGCGGTGAACCTGCGGCTGGCCGACGATCCGGCAGAGGTGGCCTCCATCCCGATCCGCAAGTTCGACGGGTTGGGCAAGTTCGCCCCGGTGCCCGGCGATGTGCGCTGCGTTGCCGACCTCTGGTGGTAGCTGCCTGACTTGCCGGGCGCCGGGCAATCTGCAACTCTTGTGCCCCAACTGCGAAAACCGGAGCCTGTCTGCCCGTGCCTGCTATTCTCACCGCCCTCGCCGTCATCGGCCTTTTCGTCTGGTGGAACTGGGGCCGCGCCCGCGCCCGCAGCGAGCTTTCATCGCGGCTTGACCCTCTGGCCAACAGGGTGCTGCGCCGCCGGAAATGCCGCTGGCGGCCCACGGGCGGCTCGGGTGCGCTGAAGGAATTTCGGTGCGAGAGCTGCGGCGTCACCGCCTATTCGCAGCGCAGCGCGGGCCCGGCGGAATGCAAGCGCAACCTGCGCAGCTCTCTCTGAGCCCGGGCCACGAAAAAGGGCGCACCGAAGCGCGCCCTTTCCCCCTGTTCTGACAGCCTTACTTCTGGGTGATGCGCCCGTCAGTGTAGGGCTGGTAGGGTGCGTTTGCTGCGATGTATTCGGCGGTTACATCGGCAAGGTCGGGCCCGAAGTCATAGGCGTTCTCAGCGTCGACGAACATGGAGTAGCCATCCCCGCCGTTGCGGACGTAGTTGTTGGAGACGAGGCCGTAGGTCTTCTCCGCGTCCAGCGGCAGCCATTCTTCGCCTTCCTGCACCATCACGTCGCTGACCCGGCTGCCCGGCTCGGCTGCGGCGTCGAAGGTGAACTTGAGGCCGGCGACCTGCGGGAAGCGGCCTGCGCCCTCTTCCACCTGGCTCACGCCGTTTTCGAGCGCGTCCATCACGACCGCACCCGAAACCTGGAAGGTCGACAGGGTGTTCTGGAAGGGAAGCACGGTGAGCACCTCGCCCATCGTCACCTCGCCCGCATCGATGGAGGCGCGCAGGCCGCCCGAGTTGGCGATGGAGATCTGGATGCCCTGATCCTTCACCCGGTCGAGCATGGCGTCGGCCACGAGGTTGCCCATGGAGCATTCCATCACGCGGCAGACATCACGGTTGCCCTCGATGGCCTCGGAAGCCTCAGCGACCACCTCGTTGCGGATTTCTTCCAGCGGCTCGGCGGCCTCGGCGATACGCGCCTTGGTGGCCTCGTCCTCGACCACTTCGCCGCTCATCACGATGGGCGCGCCCACCGCCTCGGTCACAACGCCTTCGTCATCGAAGGTCACGTTCAGCTCGCCGAGGAACTTGCCGTAGGCATAAGCCTGCACGATCTGCACGCCGTTCACCACGGTGGGATAGGGGCCTTCGGCATTGTCCATCTTGCCCAGCAGGGTGTTGGAGTGCCCCCCCACGATCACGTCAACCCCGGTGGTGCCTTCAGCCACCTTCTGATCAACCACGTAGCCCGAGTGCGACAGGACGATGATCTTGTTCACGCCCGCTTCGGTCAGCTTGTCGACCTCACCCTGCACCGCATCGACCGGCGCGGTGAAGATCACGTTGGGGCCGGGGCTGGCCAGTTCGTCGGTGTCCTGCGGGGTGAGGCCGATCAGGCCGATCTTCTCGCCGCCCTGCTCGATCACGGTGCTCTTCATGATCGCATCGGCCAGCAGCGGCTCGCCGCTCACGTCGGCGTTCGACATCAGCACGGGGAATTCGACGGCATCGATGAAGCCGGCCAGCACCTCGGGGCCGTCATCGAACTCGTGGTTGCCCACGGTCATCGCCGTGTAGCCCATCTGGTTCATCATCTCGGCGGCGAGCTTGCCCTTGTAGTAGGTGTAAAAGAGCGTGCCCTGAAACTGGTCGCCACCGTCCACGAGGATCCAGTTGTTGGAGCGGGCCTTGGCCTCCTGCATCGCCGTCGTCAGGCGGGCAGACCCGCCAAAGCATTCGCCGGCGTCATTGTCTTCGGCGGAACAGGGGCCGTCATACTTGGAGATCGGCTCGAAGCGGGCGTGGAAATCATTGGTGTGAAGAATCGTAAGGGAATACTCGGCACTTGCGGCCCCGGCGCTCAGCGCGAGCGCGGCCACGGAGGAGAGGATCTTGGAGGACATCTTTTTTAGCTCCCGGTTGGATTATGCGGTGATGTTGGCCCCATGCGCGGGCAGAGTCAAAGGGGGTGAACGCTGGGTCACTGGCGCGTTTGGGTGACAGTGGCGTGACGCCGCGCGCTTGACCCCCACCGCGTTCCGGGGCATCCCCGGCCCATGCTGATCTACAAGATTTTCCGCCGCCCCGAGTGGGATGCCTTCCGCGAGGCGGGGCTGACCGAGGGTGCGCCGGTGGATGTGGCCGACGGGTTCATCCATTTCTCGACCTCAGCTCAGGTGGTGGAAACGGCGGCGAAGCACTTTGCCGACGAGTCCGACCTCGTGCTGGTGGCCTTCGACCCGGATGCCCTTGGCGCGGCGTTGAAGTGGGAGCCCTCGCGCGGTGGCGCGCTGTTTCCGCACCTCTATCGGCGGCTCGCGCTTTCGGAGGTGGTCTGGGACAAGTCGCTGCCGCTTGGGCAGGCGGGCCATATCTTCCCCGAAGGCATGCTGTGAGCCTCGTCGAGCAGCTTGGCCTCCTCGCCCTGCGCCGGATCGACCCGGAGCGCGCCCATGGCCTCGCGCTGAAGGCCCTGAACAGCCCCTTCGCCCCCCTGCCCGGCCCCGTCACCTCGCCAAGGCTCGCCAACGAGATCGCGGGCCTCGCCCTGCCCAACCCGGTGGGCCTCGCGGCGGGGTTCGACAAGAATGGCACCGCGATGCATCCGCTTGCCCGCGCGGGCTTCGGCTTCATCGAGTTGGGCGCCATCACGCCCCGCCCGCAGCCGGGCAACCCCAAGCCACGCCTCTTCCGCCTGCGCGAAGACCGCGCCGCCATCAATCGCTTCGGCTTCAACAACGAAGGGATGGAGGCGATGGCCGCCCGGCTGGAGGCCCGGCCAAGGGGCTTCCCCATCGGGCTCAACCTTGGCGCCAACAAGGACAGCGAGGACCGCGCCGCCGATTTCGCCACCGTGCTCACCCGCTGCGGCCCGAGGCTCGATTTCGCCACCGTCAACGTGAGCAGCCCGAACACCGAAAGGCTGCGCGACCTGCAGGGCGCCGACGCACTCACCGCCCTGCTGAACGGGGTGATGGCCGCCCGCGATGCGCTTGAGCGGCCCATTCCGGTGTTTCTCAAGATCGCGCCCGACCTGAGCGCGCAGGAAATCGACGATATCGCTATTGTCGCACGCACCACCAGCGTCGACGCGATCATTGCCACGAACACCACGCTGGACCGCGAGGGGCTGCACGGGCCCCATGCGGGGGAGAAGGGCGGCCTCTCCGGTGCGCCGCTGTTCGAGAAGAGCACGCGCGTTCTGGCGCGGCTGTCGCAGGCGACCGAGGGGCAGATTCCGCTCATCGGCGTGGGCGGCATCGCCTCGCCCGAGCAGGCATTTGCCAAGATCACCGCCGGGGCCAGCGCCGTGCAGCTCTACACTGCGATGGTCTATAACGGCATCAGCCTCGCCGCCCGCATCGCCCACGGCCTCGATGAGATCCTTGCCTCTCACGGCTACACCCATATCTCCCAGGCAGTCGGCACCAAAAGGGAGGATTGGCTGTGAGCAACCCCGTCATCTGGCACAACCCGCGCTGCTCCAAGTCGCGCGAAACGCTGAAGCTGCTGGAAGAGAAGGGCTATACCCCCGAAGTGCGGCTCTACCTCGACACCCCGCCAGATGCCGAAGAGCTGGAGCGCGCCGCCGCTGAGCTTGGTCTCGGCCCGCTCCAGATGATCCGCCGCAAGGAGGAACCGGCGAAGGCGCTTTCGGGCGACACGCCCGAAGACATGCTCTTTGCCGCCATGGCGGCCGATCCGATCATCATCGAGCGGCCCATCGTGTTCTACAAAGGCCGCGCCGCCATTGGTCGCCCGCCGGAGAATGTGCTTAGGATCCTCGACTGACCTGCTGCATTTTCTTGCTGCAAATACTCAATCCGCCCTCACCACCCAAACCGACGCCCGCAGCAAGACGCCCGTAGGTCGGGATTTGCCCCGACGACCCGCTAGCCCGCCGCGTCGCGCTCCAATGCCGGGTAGCGCCAGCCCATGAGCACCCCGCGCGCCGCAAAGCTCACCAGCAGCGCCGCCCAGACGCCGTGGTTGCCCATCAGCGGGATCAGCGTGGCCACCGCCACGCCGTAGCACAACAGCGAGAGGAACATCAGGTTGCGCATGTCGCGTGAGCGGGTGGCGCCGATGTAGATTCCGTCGAACATCCAGGCCGCCGCGCCAACGAAGGGGGCCAGCACCATCCAGCCGAGGTGTGCCCGCGCGGCCTCGCGCACGCCGGGCGCGGTTGTCATCAGGTCGATGATGGCCGCGCCGAACGCCAGAAAGGCGAGCCCCAGCACTGCGCCGGTGCAGAAGCCCCAGAGGCTGGTCATCAGCGCCCCGCGCCGCACCGCCGCCGGGCTCTTGCGCCCGTAGGCCTGCCCCACGAAGACCTCCGCCGAAAAGGCAAAGCCGTCCAGCGCGTAGGCCGTGACGTAGAGGAATTGCAGCAGGATCTGGTTGGCCGCCAGCTTCACGTCGCCGAAGCGGGCGCCGAGGAAGAGGAAGGAGACGAAGATCACCTCCAGCATCAGGGTGCGCAGCAGGATGTTGGTGTTGACGTTGGCCATGTGCAGCAGGCGGGCCGGATCGAAGACAAGCGCCTTGTTGCGCCAGTGCCCGCCCGCGAAGGCATCGCGGCAGAGCCAGAGCCCCAGCGCCGCGCCCGTCCATTCGGCGAAGAAGGTGGCGAAGGCCACGCCGTTCACCCCCCAGTCGAAGCCGAGCACGAACAGCAGGTCGAGCGCGATGTTGGTGAGGTTCATCCAGAGCTGGATCACCAGAACGCCCCGGGTGCGCTCTTTGGCGATCAGCCAGCCGGTCATGCCGAAGACGGCGATGGCCCCGGGGGCCGACCAGACGCGGATTTCCATGTAGCCCCGCGCCGCCGCCTCCACCTCGGCGCTGGCGGGCGAGAGCGCGAAGGCGGCTGCAAAGAGGGGCCATTGCGCCAGGATGAGCAGCGCCCCGCCCGCGCCCGCGATCAGCAGGGCGCGCACCAGCAGCGCCGAGACCTCTGCCGCGTCCCCGGCCCCTTCCGCCTGGCTGGTGAGCCCCACCGTGCCCATGCGCAAAAATCCGAAGATCCAGTAGATCGAGGTGAGGATGATCGCGCCGATGCCCACCGCACCGATTGGCACCGGGTCACCGAGCTGGCCGACGACGCCGGTATCGACCGCGCCGAGGATCGGCACGGTGGCATTGGAAATCACGATGGGAACCGCGATGTGAAGGATGCGCCGGTGGGTGACGGGCTTTCCCGCCAGGGCCTCTTCAGCCGCCGTTCGCGTCGTCATCAGTTCTTGGCTGCGGCATCAGGAAATGGCCGGTGGCCTGGGCGAAGGGGCGATTCACGTTGTCTTGCCAGGCCTCGACATGCACCGAGGCATAGCGCCGCCCCGAGCGGTTGACGCGGGCGCGGGCGTAGGCATCGCGCGGCAGGCCGGCACGCAGGTAGTCCACCGAGAAATCAATGGTCTTGGGCAAGCGTGGCACGCCCCCCTCGATGAAGCGCTCGATATCGAACTGGCTGCCCTCGATCTGGCTCCAGAGCTCCTGCCAGGCCAGTTGCACCACGGCGGCCATCTCCAGAAAGCCCGCCGTCGCCCCGCCATGGAGCGCAGGCAGCATCGGGTTGCCGATGAGTTTGGGATCAAAGGGCAGCACCGCCGTCAGCTCATCACCCCGCCGGTCGAAGCGGATGCCGAGGAAACGGGCAAAGGAAATGCCGTCGACCAGCCTGTGCAACGCCGTGTCGCGCCGCTCCTTGATGACCTGAACCGGCTCCGGTGTCTTCATTGGCCCAGCTCCTTCTGCCGCGCGGCCAGCGCCTGCATCGCCGCCTCCATCTGCTCCGGGGTCTTCGGCGCGGCCATGTGCCCGTAGGTGAAGGCGCCGGTGGCGGTGGCCACGGGGTTTTCGCGGTCATCATCCCAGGCGGTGGCCCGGGCGAAGGCGACAGCGCGGGTGATGTGGTAGCACTCCGCCTCGGCCCAGACCCGCTGGCCCGGCGTGGCCGCGCGCATGTAGTCGATCCGCAGATCGAGCGTGGCGGTGCCGAACCCTTCGGGCAGGCTCATCACCGCCGTGCCGCAGGTGCTGTCCATCAGCGCCGAGATCGCGCCGCCGTGCAGCACCCCGGTTTGCACATCGCCGATCAGCTCCGTGTCATAGGGCATCGACATCGTGAGCCGCCCTTCCGACACGCTCTCGGCCCTCATGCCCAGCGCCTTCGAATAGGGCAGCGCATCGATGAAGGACTGCACCCACTCAAGGTTCAACTCGCTCATGCCCCGCCTTTCCCTTGTCGTCACCCGGCCCACTATCTGCCCCCGCCTCCCGGCCCGCAACCCTGCATGATTGATAAGCGGCTGCCTCTGATTTAGGCTTGCCCTCGAGTGGGGATTTCAACCCGGGGAGCCTTCGCCCATGGCCGAAGCCAAGGCCGAACAGCGGCTGAGTTTCAAGGAAATGTGCGCGCGTTTCGACGTGACGCCACGGACGCTGCGCTATTACGAGTACATCGAGCTGCTCGACCCTGAGAAGAAGGGTCGGTCGCGCTTTTACGGCAGCCGCGAGATTGCCAGGATGACGCTGATCCTGCGGGGGCGCCGCTTCGGCTTTTCGCTGGAAGAGATCCGGCAGTGGCTGGAGATGTATGAAAGCGACGGCAGCCGCCCGCAGCTGGAAGTCTGGATCGAGCGCGCCGACCGCCAGATCGAGGAGCTGGAAAAGCAGCGCGCCGATCTCGACTCGGCCATCGACGAGCTGCGCCAGCTGCGCGACGAAACCGCCGCCTCACTCTCCTGAGAGCTGTATTGAGGCGGGCGCAATAGGCTCGTCTTAATTATCATGATAAATAACCACCAAACCGTTTTGATACCGGCTCAAAGCGATTTGGCGGCATAAAATGTTGCGCATGACGCGGGGGAAACTTTCCGAAAATTTTACCAACTGGTAAATGACGTAGCGTTCCAACTGCGTCCGCGCACGCGATGCTTGTATGGTCGCCCCGAACTAATCATGTCCCAGCTCGTTCAGGAAAAGACACACCTGAGGGGCTATTCAGAGGACATGACATGACGGAGAAATTTTTGACCATCCGCGAGATGTGTGACGCCTACGATGTGACGGCACGCACCCTGCGGTTTTACGAGGCCAAGGAGCTGCTGTTTCCGGTGCGCGAAGGCCAGAAGCGGCTCTTCACCAAGCGCGACCAGGCGCGGCTGACGCTGATCCTGCGCGGCAAGCGCTTCGGGTTCTCGCTCGAAGACATTCGCCAGCTGCTTGACCTCTACGACATGGAGAACGGCGAGCACCGCCAGCTTGAGGCCTCGGTGCAGATGGCCGAGCAGCGGGTGGACGAGATGGAAGCCCAGCGCGCAGAGCTTGCGGTGGCCATCACCGAGCTGAAGGCCCAGATCGACTGGGGCAAAGGCACGCTCGCGGGCAACAACGTGAAGGAAGCGGCCGAGTAACCCGGCCTTACAGGGAGGACCAAGATGCCCAGCTACACCGCACCCACGAAGGACATGCAGTTCATTTTGCATGACGTGCTCAAGGTCACCGAAACCGGGATTCCCGGCTATGATGAGCTTGAGGCCGATTTTACCGGTGCCGTGCTGGAAGAGGCGGGCAAACTGGCCAGTGAGGTGCTTGCGCCGCTCAACCCTGTCGGTGACGTGCAGGGTTGCAAGCTGGAGAACGGCGTCGTGCGCACCCCCGAGGGCTTCAAGGCGGCCTTCGAGCAGATGAAGGAGGGCGGCTGGACCGGCCTCGACCTGCCCGAGCAATATGGCGGGCAGGCCATGCCCTACCTGATGGGCACCGCCGTGGGCGAGATGTTCTCGGCGGCCAACCAGTCTTTCACCATGTACCAGGGCCTCACTCACGGAGCGGCTTCGGCCATTCTGGCCCATGGCACGGATGCACAGAAGGACAAGTGGCTGCCCAAGATGGTAAGCTGCGAGTGGACCGGCACAATGAACCTCACCGAGCCCCACTGCGGCACCGATCTGGGCCTGCTGCGCACCAAGGCAGAGCCGCAAGACGATGGCAGCTACAAGATCAGCGGCCAGAAGATCTTCATCTCCGCCGGCGAGCACGACATGTCCGAGAACATCGTGCACCTCGTGCTGGCGAAAATCCCGGGTGGCCCGGAGGGGGTGAAAGGCATCTCGCTCTTCATCGTCCCCAAATTCCTCGTCGATGACGAGGGCAAGATGGGCGCGCGCAACGGCGTGACCTGCGGCAAGCTCGAAGAGAAGATGGGCATCCACGGCAATGCCACCTGCGTGATGAACTACGACGAGGCGGAGGGCTACCTGCTCGGCACCGAGCACAAGGGCATGCGCGCCATGTTCACCATGATGAACGAGGCCCGCCTCGGGGTGGGCATGCAGGGCCTCGCCCAGGCTGCCATCGCCTATGAGAACGCGCTGGCCTACGCCAAGGACAGGCTCCAGGGCCGCGACGTGACCGGGGCGCAAAACCCCGATGGCCCCGCCGATCCGCTGATCGTCCACCCCGACATCCGCCGCAACCTGATGGACCAGAAGAGCTTTGTCGAAGGGGCGCGGGCCTTCCTGCTCTGGGGCGCCCATCTGATCGACAAGAGCCACCGCGCGGGCGACGACGATGCCGAGGGGCTGATTTCGCTGATGACCCCGGTGCTGAAGGGCTTCCTCACCGACGAGGGCTTCAACATGGCGGTGCAGGCCCAGCAGGTTTATGGCGGGCACGGCTACATCGAAGAGTGGGGCATGAGCCAGTATGTCCGCGACGCCCGGATCACCCAGATCTACGAGGGCGCCAATGGCGTTCAAGCGCTTGACCTCGTGGGCCGCAAGCTGGCGCAGGACGGCGGCAAGCACGTGATGGCCTTCTTCGAGATGGTGAAGGGCTTCATCAAGGAGAACGAGGGCAACCTCGAGCTGAAATCTGGCTTCCTTGAGCCGCTGAAGCAGGCGTCGAAGGATCTGCAGGCGGCAGGCATGTTCTTCATGCAGAACGGGATGAAGAACCCCAATGCCGCGCTCGCGGGCAGCTACGACTTCATGCACCTCTTCGGCCATGTCTGCCTCGGCCTGATGTGGGCGCATATGAGCAAGGCGAGCCTCGCCGCGCTCGAGGCGGGCACCTCCGACGAGGGCTTCCACCGCACGAAACTGGCCACCGGGCGCTTCTACATGGCCCGCCGTCTTCCGGCGACCGCGATGCACCTCAAGCGCATCGAGAGCGGCGCCGAGCCGGTGATGGACCTTGCCGCCGAGGCCTTCTAGGCTGGGACCAAGGGGCGGGGGCCCTCCCCCGCCCACCCCAGATCAAGAAGGACAGACGTGGCCCACAAGCTCCGCCTCACCCGCAAGCATCAACTCACGCTGACCGAGGGCGCGCACCGCAACCTCAAGCGATTCTGTGAGGAAAGCGGCCTCACGCCGGACCTCGCCATCAGCTTCCTCTTCGAAAACGCCACCTCGGTGCTGCACGAAGAGACGCTCCCCCACCGGCTCCGCGCCTTCAAGGCCGAGCTGGCCGCGCAGGAGATCTGATGCGCCGGGCGCTCGCCCTCTGGCTGGCGCTCGCACCTGCCGCCGCCGCACAGGAGATCACCGAGACTCCGCGCATGCTGGAGACGACAGCCGGGATCGCCGGCTACGAAGACCTCCAGCCAGAGCGGTTCGGCACGCCCGCCACACCCCGACCCGACGAGATGGGCGCCATCCTCCTCCTGCGCATCTTCCGCAACACCTGCCTTGCCGCCGAGGCGGGCGCCCCGCCCGAGGCCGTGCTGCCTTCGGGCTTCGCCGCCTACGGGGCGCGGGCCTACCTCTTCGGCACGCCGGGGCCTCGCACACCTACCACCTATCTCTCCGCGACAGGCGATATCCTCCGCGACGAGGAAGAGGGCCACCCCTCCATCGCGCTCGGCGAGAGCTGCCGGATCGACTGGCGCCTCCCCACTCCGCCGGGCGAAGAGACCGCGCGCCATATGCGCTACATCCTCACCGAGCACTTCCCCTACATCTTCGCCCTCACCCGCGCCTCGCGCCCCGAGCCCTCCCAGCCGCCCGGTATCGCCACCTTCATCGAATGGGATCGCCCCTGCCACGGCCAGTGGTGCCCGACCTCGCTGATCTTTGACCCGTCGGGCGGCCAGATCACGCTCACCACCCGGCTCAACCGCAGCCCGCGCCCCTGAGCGGCCAAAACAACGTGACGTCGCCCTTGCCGTGCGCGTCAACTCCTGACTGAATGCGGCCAAAGCGGAGGAGAGCGGCCCGGGTGTCAATTGCCCGAACCCGCCTCATTTTCTTGCTGAAAATATCTCCGGGGGTGTGGGGGCAGAGCCCCCGCTCCGACCGAAGCCACGGGAGGCACCATATGACCATGAAGCTCTATTGCTTCGGCGAATCCGGCAACGCCTACAAGGCGGCGCTTGCCCTGCAATTCGCGGGGCTCGACTGGGCGCCGGTCTATGTCGATTTCTTCAACGGCGAGGCACGCAGCCCGGAGTTTCGAGAAATCAACGAGATGGGCGAGGTGCCGGTGCTGGTGGATGGGGACGAAACCATCACCCAGTCTGGCGCAATCCTCTTCCACATCGCCGAGAAGACCGGCAAGCTTATGGACGCCCCGCGCTCCGAGATCCTCCGCTGGATCCTCTGGGACTGCCAGAAAGGCTCTGGCCAGCAGGGGCCGCTGCGCTTCCTGATGAACTTCCTGCCCGAAGACAAGCGCCCGGCCGAGGCCATCGCCTTCATCTCCGGTCGCACCCAGGCCGCACTGAAGGTGCTGGAGAGCCACCTGACGGGCCGCGACTGGGTGGCGGGTGACAGCCTCACCATCGCCGACCTCGCCTGCTGCGGCTATCTCTTCTACCTCGAACCCTTCGGCTTTGACCGCGCCGACTTCCCCGCCATCGACGCCTGGCTGACGCGCATCAGCGCCCAGCCCGGCTGGGAATCCCCCTACGACCTGATGCCCGGCTCGCCAGCCGACCGGGCTTGAGAGGAGACACCATGTCCGACGCTTATATCTACGACGCCGTCCGCACCCCGCGTGGCAAGGGCCGCAAGGACGGCTCGCTGCACGAGGTCACCGCGATGACCCTTTCGGCGGGGGTTCTGAACGCCCTGAAAGAACGCAACGGCCTCGAAGGCCACGCGGTGGAAGACGTGATCTGGGGCAATGCGACCCAGGTGAAGGAGCAGGGCGGCTGCCTTGCCCGCACCGCCGTGCTCGCCTCCGACCTCGACGAGCGCATTCCTGGCCTCTCGATCAACCGCTTCTGCGCTTCCGGTCTGGAGGCGGTGAACCTCGCCGCCAACCAGGTGAAGGGCGGCGCGGGTGCAGGCTACATCGCGGGTGGCGTGGAGTGCATGAGCCGGGTGCCGATGGGCTCTGACGGGGCTGCCGTGGCGGTCGATCCATCGGTTGCGATGAAGCACTACTTTGTGCCGCAGGGGATCAGCGCCGATATCATCGCCACTGAATACGGCTTTACTCGCGACCAGGCGGACGCGCTGGCCGTGGAAAGCCAGAAGCGCGCCGCCGAAGCCTGGGAGGCCGAGCGCTTTTCCAAGACCATCGTGCCGGTGAAAGACCAAAACGGCCTGACCATTCTCGCGACCGACGAATACATGCGCCCTGGCACCGACATGCAATCGCTCGGCGCGCTAAAGGCCAGCTTCAAGGACATGGGCGAAGTGATGCCCGGCTTCGACAAGATCGCGGTGATGAAGTACCCGCACCTCGAGCGGATCAACCACATCCACCACGCGGGCAACTCCTCGGGCATCGTCGATGGCTCGGCGGGGGTGCTGATCGGCTCCAAGGAATTCGGCGAGGCCCACGGGCTGAAGCCCCGCGCCCGAATTCGGGCGACGGCGAAGATCGGCACCGACCCGACGATCATGCTCACCGGCCCGGTGCCGGTGACCGAGAAGATCATGGCCGACAACGGCATGAGCGTGGGCGATATCGACCTCTTCGAGGTGAACGAGGCCTTCGCCTCGGTGGTGCTGCGCTTCATGCAGGCGTTTGACGTGGACCCGGCAAGGGTGAACCCCAACGGCGGCGCCATCGCCATGGGCCACCCGCTGGGCGCAACCGGCGCGATCATCCTCGGCACGCTGCTGGATGAGCTGGAGCGGCAAGACAAGGAGCTGGGCCTTGCCACGCTCTGCGTCGCCTCCGGCATGGGCGCGGCCACCATCATCGAGCGCGTCTGATGCCCCGCGAGGCCGGAACGGAAACACTGGAGGACGAGGCCCGCGCCATCGCCCAGCACCTGCTGGACGAGACGGCGGCGGCCTATGAGGCCAATGATTTCTCGGCCTTCGCGCCGCATTTCATGCTGCCGGGTGACGTTCACACCTTTGGCACCGCGCGGCTGATCTCCGACCTGGCCGATCTCTACGATCTCTTTTCGCGGGTGCGGATGTTCTTCGACAACATCGGCATGACTTCGCTGGAGCGCGACTGCATCAGCGCCGAGTTCACCAACGCCGAGACCATCAAGGCCACCCACATCACCCGGCTGCTCAACGGCACCACTCTGATCTACCCGCCCTCGCCCGCCTTCACGCTGTTCCGCAAGGTTGAGGGCAGGTGGAAGATCGCATCCAGCCAATACGCCACCACCGAGCCGGGGCTTGACGACGCCATCGGCCGGACCCGGAAGAGCCCGTGATGCCGGTAATCGACCAAGGCACCGCGCCGCGCGAAAGCGGCGATCATGAGCGGCTCGGGCTCTACGAGGAGATATTCCTGGGCGAGGCGGGCGGGCTCACCCAGTTTGGCGTGGTGATCGAAACGCTCCAGCCCGGTGCCGCGTCGTCGGATCGCCACTGGCACGAGGCGGAGGACGAGTTTCTGATGGTGCTGGAGGGAGAGGCGGTGCTGGTGGAGAACGCGGGCGAAACCCTGTTGGCCCCCGGCGATTGCGTGGCATGGCCCAAGGGCACGCCCAACGCCCACCACCTGCAAAACCGCGCCGACACTCCGCTGCGCTTCATTGTGGCCGGGTGGCGCGCCGGGCGCGACGTCGTGCACTACCCCGATCATGCCCGCCGCGCGGTGATCGCCCACGGCGAACGGGTGATGGAAGAGGGCGCCACTGCTGGCCCTGCGGACCTGCCCGGCGGCAAGCTCGATCTTGCTGCTGCGCCGGTCAAGACCGGCTCGATCTACCCCGAGCCCTATGCGGCGATGATGGCCGGGCGTTCGTCGCTGCGCCTGGGGCATATGGGCGGGCTGACGCAATTCGGGGCCAACCTCGTGCGGCTGGAGCCGGGCGCACTGGCCTCGCTGCGGCATTGGCACGAGAACGAGGATGAGTTCCTCATCGTCACCGAGGGCGCGCTTGCGCTGGTGGATGAGGATGGCACCCACCCGATGGCTCCGGGCGATTGCGCCGCCTTCCCTGCGGGCGAGGCCAACGGCCACCACATGACCAACCCGGGCAACACGCCCGGCGCCTTTCTCGTGTTCGGCACCAAGGCCCCAGCCGAGGTGGCCCATTACGCCGATCACGACCTTCGCATCGAAATCGAGGGCGGCAACGCCCGCTTCACCTACAGAGACGGCAGCCCGTGGGACGGGCCCCGCTGAACCGCAAGGGAGACATAGAATGAGCCAGTTCACCATGGCCACCGACGCCGACGGCGTTGCCACCATCACCTGGGACACCCCCGGCAAGAGCATGAACGTCATGAACATGGAGGGCTTTCAGGAGCTCGACGCGCTTATCGACGAGGCGCTGGCGGATGATGCCGTGAAGGGCGTGATCCTGACCTCGGGCAAGGAAGGCAGTTTTGCCGGCGGGATGGATCTGAACATCATCGCCAAGATGAAGGCCAGCGCGGGCGACAACCCGGCCAAGGGCCTGTTCGACGGGGTGATGGCCACACATGGCATCCTGCGCAAGATCGAGCGCGCCGGGATGGACGACAAGAACAAGGGCGGCAAGCCGATCTGCGCCGCCCTGCCCGGCACCGCACTGGGCATCGGGCTGGAGATTCCGCTGGCCTGTCACCACATCATCGCCGCCGACAACCCCAAGGCCAAGATCGGCCTGCCCGAGATCATGGTGGGCATCTTCCCCGGCATGGGCGGCACCACGCGGCTGAGCTGGAAGCTGGGCGCGATGGGCGCCTCGCCGCTGCTGCTGGAGGGCAAGCTGAACGACCCGAAGAAGGCCAAGGCGGCGGGCGTGATCGACGAGGTGGTGGCCCCCGAGGAGCTGCTGGCCAAGGCCAAGGAATGGGTTCTGAGCGAACCCAAGATCGTGAAGCCATGGGACGAGAAGGGCTACAAGATCCCCGGCGGCACCCCCTATCACCCGGCGGGCTTCATGACCTTCGTCGGCGCCTCGGCCATGGTCAACGGCAACACCAAGGGCGTCTATCCGGCGGCCAAGGCGCTACTGTCTTCGGTCTATGAGGGCATGCAGGTGCCGTTTGACACCGCGCTGAAGATCGAGGCGCGCTGGTTCACCAACGTGCTGATGAACCCCTCTTCGGCGGCGATGATCCGCTCGCTCTTCATCAACAAGGAGGCGCTGGAGAAGGGCGCCAACCGGCCTGACGTGCCCGACCAGAAGGTGAAGAAGGTCGGCGTGATCGGAGCGGGCATGATGGGCGCGGGCATCGCGCTGGTCTCGGCGCAGGCTGGCATCGAGGTGGTGCTGATCGACCAGAAGCAGGAGGCCGCCGACAAGGGCAAGGCCTACTCCGAAAGGTATCTGGACAAGGGCATCGCCCGCAAGAAGACCACGCCGGAGAAGAAGGAAGAGGTGCTGGCCCGGATCACCGCCACCACCGATTACGCCGCGCTGGCCGGCTGTGACCTGATCGTCGAGGCGGTGTTCGAGGACGTGGGCGTAAAGGCCGCCGTCACCAAGGAGGTGCTCGCCGCCGTCGGCCCCGAGTGCATCTTCGCCACCAACACCTCCACCCTTCCGATCACCGAACTGGCCAAGGCCTCGGACACCCCCGAGCAGTTCATCGGCATCCATTTCTTCTCCCCGGTCGAGAAGATGATGCTGGTGGAGATCATCAAGGGCGAGAAGACGGGCGATGTGGCGGTGGCCAAGGCGCTCGACTACGTCCGCCAGATCCGCAAGACGCCGATCGTCGTCAACGACGCCCGCTTCTTCTACGCCAACC
This sequence comes from Vannielia litorea, assembly GCF_018424695.1. GTDB lineage: Bacteria > Pseudomonadota > Alphaproteobacteria > Rhodobacterales > Rhodobacteraceae > Vannielia > Vannielia litorea_A. Next base: position 9,782 of record NZ_QTNQ01000050.1, on the reverse strand, counting down.
GTTGCATCATCCCTTACATCAATGAGGGCATACGGATGGTGAAGGAGGGCGTGGAGCCGGCGCTGATCGAGAATGCCGCCAAGCTGGTGGGCATGCCGCTGGGGCCGCTGCAACTGACCGATGAAACCTCCATCGACCTCGGCGTGAAGATCGCCAAGGCCACCAAGGCGGCGATGGGCGAGGCCTATGACGACACCGCCGACGAGGTGATCTTCTGGATGGCCGACGAGGGGCGGCTCGGGCGCAAGGCCAACGCGGGCTTCTACAGCTACGACGACAAGGGCAAGCGCGGGCTGCTCTGGGACGGGCTCGGCGACAAGTTCCCGGTAGCCGATGAGCAGCCGGAGCTCTCCGAGGTGCAGCACCGGCTGCTCTTTGCCCAGGTGCTTGAGGCCGTGCGCGCGCTGGAAGAGGGCGTGCTGGAAGACATCCGCGAGGGCGATGTGGGTGCCATCCTCGGCTGGGGCTTTGCGCCCTGGTCGGGCGGGCCGTTCAGCTGGCTGGATATCCTCGGCGCGGAGCGGGCTGTGGAGCTGACCGAGGCGCTGACTGCACAGCACGGCGAGCGCTTCTCCACCCCTGCTTTGCTGCGCGAGATCGCGGCTTCGGGCGGCAGCTTCTATGATCGTTTCGGCACCGGAGCCGACGCGAAGGCCGCCTGACCCGCAGGCAGCTCCTCGGGGCCGTCGACCCCTCCTCGCATGTGCGGGGCAGCTGCGAGGAGGATCGTAATGGCCGAAGAGCGGCCACCGGACACAAAAACCCCCGGCGGACTTCTGTCTCGCCGGGGGTTTCCGTTTTCAGAGGCCCCTTCCCGGAGGAGGGATGGACACGCCTGCGGCGGGGCCGGGCCTTGATCTCGCGCGTTCTGTCGGGTGCAAGGGCGCCCCCGACGTGGCGTGGTCAGTGGCGTGCCGCGGCGGGCCCGCCGTTGTTTCGATCCGTCAGGCGGCCAGACGGCCGGCCTGCGCCGCGGCGGCGGGAATGCCGCGAGCGGCCTGCTCGGCCGCCATGCAGCTGGCCAGCATCCGCGCGTCATCGAGCGAGAGCACCTGGTAGGCGCTGCTGGCGGTGCCGTTGAACTCTTCAGTGAGCAGGGCCGCCATGCCGATGGGCTCCCCGGCCGCACCGGTCGGGCAGAAAATCAGCGCGGCGCCCTCGACGTAGATCACCTGGTCGTCCTCGAAGCTGATGGAGACGACCTCGATCTCGGTGTTGGGGCAGATGCGCTCGACGCCGGGCATGTCGATCAGCGCCAGCGCCGGGATCAGGGCGAAGGGGTCGTTATAGATGTGCTCAGCGGCGTCGCTCTCGATCACCACGGTTTCCTCGGGCATCAGCACGAGGTCTCGGCGGTTGCCCATGAGGCCGGCGGGCACCCGGATGGGCCACATCGCCCGGGGGCACTCCATCTCGCCGTTCCACAGCCGCGCCCGGCTGAGGCCGGTGATCCGCTGCAACCCGCCATCGAAAGTCATCACCTCGTCGCCCAGCATCAGCGCTTCGACCGGGCGCCAGCCCATCTCGGTAGCCACCAGCGTGCCCGCCACGATCCCGTGTCCGGAGCCGCGCGCATCGCGGCGACGATCCCCCAGGCTCTGCACACCCGAGGCCGCGAAATCTTCCGTTTTCCATCCCATGAACATTCGAACCATCCCTTGTTGTGGAACCTTTCCGGCAGCTGCGGTTCCGGTGACAGCGACGCCAGTTGGAATGATTCCCTAGCCCTCAATCGGACTGGAACCGGGCCGAATTTGGGCAGTGTTTCGAGCTGGGATACAATTTTGGACGCCCCTAAAAATTGAATCGGATGCGATCCGCAATTTACCAAAACCGGTCAGTTCAGCTCGAAACGGTATCCGAAGCGGGCAATGTCGGTGGCCGCCAGATGGGCCACGGAGGCCTTGCTTTGTTCATCATAGCAGCTACGCCAGTCCTCTGCCCGGGCACTTTGGTTCACGTGCGGCAGCGGGGTGAGGCGAAAGCCGAGATGGGCTTCCAGCGGGGCGAGATCGGCCTCCAGCTGTTCCAGCCGGATGAACAGTTGGCAATGTTCCTCGCCGGAGGGCAGGCGCACATAGCTGCCATAATCTGCCGCCCCCAGGCTGGCCTGGGTGTGCGGGTGCGCCACGAATTGCTTGAAGCTCAGCTCCTGCGCCAGCGCCACGGCGGGGTGCCTGAAGCCCTGCGCGCGGAGCCAGTGATAGTAGCTCACCATGCGCGCCCAGGGGTTGCGGACGAGGGTGAATGTGAAGAGCCGCCGCATCTCCTCTTCCTCCACCAGCCCCGGCAGGTCCGCCAGGCGGGAATGCTTCCACAGCCGCCCCGCCGTTTGCACATCCTTCACCCTGCGGCGGCGCTTGAGGGCCTTTGGCGTATCTCCCAGCATGATGTCATCGGCCATCGCGCGGCCTTCCAGCGCCAGCGCCATCGAGGTGCCGCCGGTCTTGGGAATGTGGATGAAAAGGTAGCCGCGCCCGCGTGAGAGGATCATGCGCGGCACCCTACCGCCCTGCCCCGTGCCCGGCAATTTCTTGATCCCGGCCACGGGCTGTCTATTCTGATGCGACCGTGCAGAGGGAGGACGTGCCATGGGATGGATGCGAGACGAAAGCGGGCTGCAACAGCGCCGTGCCAACCATGCGCCGCTGACGCCGCTCAGCCACCTCGCCCGCGCGGTCAAGCTCTTCCCCGAGCGGGAGGCGGTCGTCTATGGCGGCACGCGCCTGAGCTACGCCCAATATCACGCCCGCGTCTCCCGCCTTGCCTCTGCGCTCGAGGCACGTGGCATCCGCCCCGGCGATGTGGTGTCGTCGCTCCTGCTCAACACCCTGCCCCATGTCGAGGCGCATTTCGGCGTGCCCGCCTGCGGTGCGGTGCTCAACGCCATCAACGTGCGGCTCGATGTGGGGACGGTGGCCTATATCTTCGAGCACTCCGAGGCGCGGATGGTGCTCTGCGACACGGCCTTCATTTCGCTCGCCGAAGAGGCCCTGAGCGTGATGGAGGGAGAAAAGCCGGTGCTGATCGAGGTGCCCGATGCGGAGGCCGGGCTGGAGGCGACCGGGCGGCATGTGACCTACGAGGAACTGCTGGCCGAGGGCCGCGAGGACTTCCCCTGGATCATGCCCGAGGACGAGTGGGAGAGCCTGACGCTCAACTACACTTCCGGCACCACGGGGCGGCCCAAGGGCGTGGTCTATCATCATCGCGGTGCCTATCTCAGCACGCTGGGGCAGGTGATTTCCTGGCGCATGGTGATGGAGCCGCGCTACCTGGTGATCGTGCCGCTGTTTCACTGCAACAACTGGTGCCACACCTGGATGATCCCGGCGCTTGGCGGCACCGTGGTGTGCTGCCGCGACGTGACGGCGAAGAATATCTACAACGCGATTGCCGATGAGGGCGTGACCCACTTCGGAGGTGCGCCCATCGTGCTGGGCCTGCTGGTGAACGCGCCGGAGGGAGAGCGGCGGGAGTTCTCTCACACCGTGGAAGTCTTCACCGCAGGCGCCCCGCCCCCCGCCGCCGTGCTGGCTGCGGTGGAGCCGCTGGGCTTCAACATCACGCAGGTTTACGGGCTGACCGAAACCTACGGGCCGATCACGGAGTGCCTCTGGGACAGCGCGAAGTGGGACGGGCTGGAGCAGAAGGACCGCGCCGCCATCAAGGCCCGCACCGGCGTGGCCATGCCCACCGCCGAGGAGGTGACGGTGATGGACGAATTCATCAGCCAGACCCCGATGGACGGCGAAACCCCGGGCGAGATCGTGATGCGCGGCAACATGGTGATGAAGGGGTATTACAAGAACCCCGAGGCCAGCGAAGAGGCCTTCCGGGGCGGCTACTTCCATTCCGAGGATATCGCCATCCAGCACCCCGACGGCTACATCCAGATCACCGACCGCGCGAAGGACATCATCATCTCCGGCGGCGAGAACGTGAGTTCGGTCGAGGTCGAGGGCGTTCTGATGCACCACCCGGCGGTAAACCTCTGTGCCGTGGTCGCCAAACCCGACGAGAAATGGGGCGAGGTGCCCTGCGCCTACGTCGAGCTGAAGCCGGGCGCGGAGGTGACGGAGGAGGAGCTGATTGCCCACTGCCGGGAGTCGCTGGCAGGGTTCAAGACGCCCAAGCATGTGGTGTTCCACGAGCTGCCGAAGACGCCGACGGGGAAGATCCAGAAGTTCGAGCTGCGGAAGCACGCGAAGGAGTGGTCGGCAGGCGCGTAAAATAACCGCTTGACCCTGACACTAGTGTCAATCCGCTAACCCGGTCTCCACATCAGCGCCCTCGGGCGCGCAGACAGGAGACTGAACGCAATGACCTGGAATGAAAGCTGGCAGGACAAGGCTGCCATCGTGACCGGTGGAAGCTCGGGAATCGGCAAGGCAACGGCGCTTGCGCTGGCAGAACGCGGCGCCCGCGTGCTGATCACCGGGCGCACCCCGGCGCGGCTGGCAGAGGCGTCCGGAGCGGATGCCCGGATCGCGGTGCATGAGGCCGACAGCGCCGAGCCCGAAAGCAGCACTGCGATCTTCGAGGCCGCGCTGGAGCGCTTCGGACGGCTCGACCTGATCGTCAACAACGCGGGCGCCGGTGCGCCTCTGCCGGTCGAAGACTATAACGCGGCAACAATCGCCGAGATGTGCGCGGTCAACATCCTCGGCCCCTCGCTTCTCGTCAAGGCGGCCTTGCCCGCACTCCGGCAGAGCAAAGGCGCCGTCGTCAACATCGGAACCGCTGTCTCGCGCGGTGCCGCGCCCGGACTGGCCCACTACGGAGCCACCAAGGCCGCGCTCGAGAGTCTTACGCGCAGCTGGGCCATCGAGCTTGCGCGTGACTGGATCCGCGTCAACGCCGTCTCCCCTGGCCCGGTGAAGAGCGGCGCACTCACCGGCATGATGGGGCTTCCGGGCGAGGTGGCACGCGGCATCGAAGAGCAGGAGGCGGCCCAGATACCGCTCGGGCGGCGCGGCGTGCCGGGCGATGTGGTGCCTTGGATCCTGCACCTCGGCAATCCGCAAAGCGAGTGGCTGACCGGGCAGGTGCTTACGGTAGATGGCGGCTGGTCGCTTCGCGGCTGACCGGCCTCGCGCCGGGTGGGGCAGGCGAGCCCCCCCCGGCGCACCTTGAAACCGCACCGGCGGACCACAGGTTCACCGGCAGCCGAATGGAGAGCGACACGATGCAAGCCAAGGAAGCCGCCGAACGGCTGGGGATCACCCAGCGCATGCTGCGCCACTACGAGAAGGCCGGGCTCATGGACGTGGGCCGCACCCTCAATGGCTACCGTCACTACAGCGAGGCCGACCTGCGCCGCGCCGCCCGCATTCGCGATTTCATCGAAACCGGCTTCTCGACTCGCGAAATCCACGCCATGCGCGCCTGCCTTTCGGACGAGGGCGACGGCCCCTGCGAGGCGGGCATCGCACAGCTCGAGACCAAGCTCGAACATATCCAGCGGTTGCAGGCCGATCTTCAGGCAAGACAGGATGCCGTGCAGGAGCGCCTTGCGACCCTGAGACTTATATACCGCAAACCATCGGCCGATTTCCGGCGCTCGGCCTGACCGGCAAGGTCAATCCACCCGCCGCACCTGTATCTGGTTCCCCGACCCACGGCGGGTTTCGAACACCGGGATCTTGCCCACAAGGTCCGAAAACTTCCTGAAGCCGTAGCTGCGCACGTCGAAATCCGGGTTCGCCGTTGTTACCTGCTGGCCAAGGGGGCCGAGGGCATACCAGTCGTCCTCGGTTTCCAGCGCGTCCATTGCGCGGAAGATCAGGTCTCGCGCCTCGTTCAGCTTGTCGCCGCTCTTGGCAGCCTGCTTCTGTTGCGGCGCCCCTTCGAGGTTTTCGAGGAAGATGAAGCGTTTGCAGGCCTTGCGGAAGGCTTCGGGCGTCTTTTGCGCGCCGATCCCGAAGACGTCGTAGCCCTGTTCGCGGATGCGGCTGGCAAGGCGGGTGAAGTCGCTGTCGGAGCTGACCAGAATGAAGCCGTCGAAGCGGCCGGTGTGCAGCAAGTCCATGCAGTCGATCACCAGAGCGATGTCGGAGGCGTTCTTGCCCACGGTGTTCGCCGGCTGGTGGTGCGGCACGAGGCCGAACTCGGCCTGCACCTTGGCCCAGCCGTTCATCTGGCTCGAAGAAAAGTCGCCATAGACCCTGCGCACCGAGGCTTCCCCCATGCCCGCGATCTCATCGAAGATCGCCTTGGCCCATTTGGGAGAGGTGTTGTCGGCGTCGATCAGGACGGCGAGGAGGGGTGTGTTGTTCTTGTTATCCATGGGCCCATACCTAGGGCTTCGGCCCGCGCATTGAAAGCGCTTCGGCGATCACGTCGAACACGAGGCGGATGCGCCGGGCAGTGTGCAGCTCGCCATGGGTGACAATCCATGTTGGCACGGTCATGAAGGTGAATTCGGGCAGCACCGGCTCGATCCCTTCGCCGGGGCGCACATCGCTTTCGGGCAGGATTCCGATGCCCAGCCCCAGCCGCACCAGCTCGCGATAACCGAGGCCATTGTCAGCCACCGTGCGCACCCGTTCGGGCGGCACCTCGATGCCCTTTTCGGCGAGATAGCGCAGCATGGTCGGCCCGTCGGTGTGGCCCACCCAGTCGTGCTGCCCAAGCTCCGCAAGCGCGGCGGGGCGGCCCGTGCGCTCCAGATAGGCGGTGGACGCCCAGAACTTCGCGGGCTCTTCGCTCAGCAGCCGCGCAATCAGCCCGGGCTCGCTGGGGCGCACGTGGCGCAGAGCAATGTCGGCCTCGCGGCGCGTCAGGTCTGACAGCGTGTTGGAGGACAGGACGGAGATCTGCAACTCCGGCGCGCGCCGGGCCAACTGCGCGACGATGGGGGGCAGCACGCGGGTGGCGACCATGTCGGAGGCGGAGATGGTGACCCGGCCCGACACGCCCTGCGCCTGCCCCGCCGCGACAAGCGCGACCTGCCCCGCGCTCTGCTCCATGGCCCGCAGGTGCGGCAGCAGCTCACGCCCGGCCTCCGTCAGCTGCATCCGCCGCCCGCCGCGCTCCATGAGCGTCACCCCGAGCGCCTCTTCCAGCGCCGTTACCTGGCGGCCCAGCGTGGGCTGGGTCTGCCCCATGCGCCGGGCGGCGGCGGAAAGCGAGCCTTCGTCCGCCGCGGCCAAAAAGGCGCGGGCCTGGTTCCAGTCGAAGGCGGCAGTGGGCGCTTTCATGCGAATATGCATAGCGCACCGTCGAAAATTCGCAATTCTCTATCGGGTTTCGTTTGGGTAGCCCATCTCCATGCCAAGGAGACACCGCCAATGACCGATCCCGCAACCAAGACCGAAGCCTTCTGGAACCGCATGGCCAAGGGCTATGCCAAGCGCCCCATCGCCGACGAGAAGGCATATGCCATCACGCTCGAGCGCACGGCCGCCTACCTTGGCCCCGATGCGCGGGTGCTGGAGGCCGGGGCTGGCACCGGCACCACGGCACGCCGGCTGGCGCCCCATGCCCGGGAAATTCTTGCAACGGATATCTCTGGCGCGCTGCTTGAAATCGCGCAGGAAAGGATCGAGGCCGATGGCCTCACCAATATCGCCCTCGCCCGGCACAGCCTCGATGACCTGCCCGAAGGCCCCTTCGATGCGGTGATCTGCTTCAACGTGCTGCATCTTGCGCCAGACCCCGCCGCCGCCGTAGCCGCGCTGGCCGCGCGCGTCCGTCCCGGCGGCCACCTGATCACCAAGACGCCCTGCATCGCGGGGCGCTGGCCCCTGCGCCTGCTGATCGGCGCGATGCGCCTGATCGGGATGGCACCGATGGTGCAATACTTCAGCGAAACGCAGGTGGAGGAGATGCACGAGCGCCCGGGCCTCAGCATCGTGGAAACCGGCAGTTACCCGGCCCGGTCCCGCTTTGTGGTGGCGCGGAAGGGTTAGTCCTTTCCGGCCAGCTCATCGAGCAGGCGGGTGACCAGAAGCGCGCCGCCCGCGATCACCAGTGAGCGCCCCAGAGACACCGAAATGTTGCTCGGCGCGATCTTGTGCACCCCGTCGCGAGAGCGCCGGGCAAGGCGGCGGAAGAGGCTTTTGCTCGGCTCGGCGCCAAGCGGGGCCGGATCGGGGATTTGCAGCGCCTGCGGCTTGGCGCGCCACAGCAACGCCCCGGCGGCCACCAGCCCGCAGGCCACGGCCACGGGCACAAGGCGGCTCTGGGTGTCGGGGTCGGCAGGCAGAAGATCTGCGGGGAAACTCGGCTTGGTATTCATCGGCGGCTCTCCTTTGAGAGAGAACCGCCGTAAAGCCGCCCCGGTTCCCTCAGCCGAGCTCGTCCACGCGGCGGATGATCTTGCCGACAAGCCCGTAATCCACCGCCTCCTGCGTCTTCAGCCAGAAGTCGCGGCGGGTGTCTTCGGCGATCTTCTCCTCCCTCTGGCCGGTGGCCTCGGCAAAGAGCTTGTTGAAGCGTTCGGTCATGATGCGGATCTGCTCGGCCTGGATCTGGATGTCGCTCACCTGCCCGCCGATCCCGCCGGAGGGCTGGTGCAGCAGGAAGCGGGTGTTGGGCAGGCAGTAGCGGTTTTCGCGCTGCGCCCCGATGAAGATGAGCGCCCCGGCGGAGGCGACCCATCCGGAACCGATGCAGCGGACGCGCGGTTTGATGAAGCCGATCACGTCATGCACCATGTCGCCGCTCTCTACATGCCCGCCTGGCGAGGAGATGAAGAGGTTGATCGGGTCACTGCTTTCCTCGGCCAGCGCCAGCAGCTGGGTGGTGGCGCGCGAGGCCACCTTGTCGTTGATCTCGCCGGTTATGATCACGTTGCGCGAGCGAAAGAAGGCGTGGTCACTCACCGCGCCGGGCCGCAGCTCTGGCTTGGCGGGGGTGTCATCGAGCATTGTGTCGGTCATAGGGGGCCTCCTCTGCGGCGCTGGGACTGCCCTTGAGGTAGGCGCTTGCACCGGGGCGGCAAGGCGGATCAGCCGGGGCAGGAGACCTCGCCGGTGAGCACTTTCACGAAGCCATCCAGCTTCTCGGGCGGAACGGGCGACAACATCATGCCGGAGCCGGAGATGCGCTCCATGATCCTGGGTCGCATCACTTCTTCGCCGCAGATCGACAGCACCGCCTCTTCACCGATGCTGGCCGCCGTCAGCTCACTCATGGCGCGGGCGAAGGCCGGGCCGATGCGAAGCTGGATCTTGGGCGGGTAGCTCTCCAGCACCATGACGTCGCGAATGTCCTCCGTGGTGGCATGGATGGCCTGCGGCCCCACCCGCAACTCCAGCACCGGCTCGGCCGCCATGGCCGGGGCGCAGGCTGCGAGCGCAACGAGAAGGGCCGCGGCGCGCATCAGTACTCCACCACGGCGCGGATGGATTTGCCCTCGTGCATCAGCTCGAAGCCCTCGTTGATGTCTTCGAGCTTCAGCTTGTGGGTGATCATCGGGTCGATCTCGATCTTCCCGTCCATGTACCAGTCGACGAACTTGGGCACGTCGGTGCGCCCCTTGGCACCGCCGAAGGCCGTGCCTTTCCAGACCCGGCCCGTCACCAGCTGGAAGGGCCGCGTGGAAATTTCCGCCCCCGCGGGCGCCACGCCGATGATCACGCTCACGCCCCAGCCGCGGTGCGAGCATTCCAGCGCGTCGCGCATCACCTTCACGTTGCCGGTGGCGTCGAACGAGTAATCGACCCCGCCGATCTGGTCAAAATCGGTCTGCGTCAGCTTCACGATCTCGGCCACGGTATTCTCTACCTTCGAGGGGTTAACAAAGTGTGTCATGCCGAATTTCTTCGCCATTTCAG
>NZ_QTNQ01000004.1 GCF_018424695.1 Vannielia litorea | reverse complement strand
GAGCCAGGGCGCGCGCAGGGTGCCGACGACATTGCCGCCAAGGCCGACCCAGTTGCCGCTTTTGCCCGCGCCCCAGCGCGGCCCGGCCATCATGATGAACTCGGTGCGCTCCATGTCGGGCATTGCCGCCATGAGCGGGGCATAGACCTCCTCCCACAGCGCCTCCGGCCCCACGATCTGCCCGTGAGGATGGCCCAGCCGGATCTGCGCATCGGGTGCGAAAGCCGCGATGAGTGCGGCGCGCACCGCCGCCCCTTCGCCCGAGCGCAGGGCCCGGCGCAGGGGCGCAAGCAGCGCCTTGTTGTCGTCGTGCAGGCTCACCCTTTCACCGCCCCTGCGGTCAAGCCGCTGACGATCTGGCGCTGGAAGAACATCACCAGCAGGAAGAGCGGCGCGGTGGCCGAGACCACGGCGGCGACGGCGAACATCACGTTGCCCTCCACCTGAGTGGTGCCGAGGAAGCTGGCGATGGCCGGGATCATGGTTTCATTCTCCGACGACAGCAGCATCGAGGTGACCGCGAAGTCGTTGTAGGCCAACAGAAAGCTGAACAGCCCGGTGGTGATGACGCCGGGCCACATGACCGGGATGATCACGTGCCGGAAGGCCTGGAACCGGGTGCATCCGTCGACCATGGCGCTCTCGTCCATGTCCTTAGGGATGTTCAGGAAGAAGCTGTGCAGCATCCAGAGCGTGAAGGGCTGGTTGATGGCCACGAGCACGATGATGGTGGTGGGCAGGATGCCCCAGACGTTCCACTCGAAGAACGGCAGCAGGTAGCCCGAGACCAGCGTGATGTGCGGCATGGCGCGGAAGACCAGCGCGGCCATCAGGATCCAGAAGGCGTAGCGTTTTCCGGAACGCGCCAGAGCGTAGCCGCCCAGCGTGCCGAAGGTAAGCGAGATGATGACGGTGAAGAACACCACGATCAGCGTGTTCAGGACCGGGCGCCAGAATTCCTCTTGCACCCATGCGCCGTAGTAGCCGCGGGTGGTGAAGGCCGCACCAGTCTCGCGGATGGTTTCGGCGCCGGTGAGTGCGTTGGTCCAGTCGGCCTTCGAGAAGAAGTCGGCCTGCACCTTGAAGCTGCCCCAGAGGGTCCAGAAGAACGGGAAGGCGGCGATGACCAGCCATGCGGCGACGAGGGCCAGCGAGATGATCTTCAGCGGCGTGGTGCGGGAGAGGGCCTGTGTGCTCATGGTCGTCTCCTCAGTGGGCTGCTTTGCGGGTGTAGTCGCGCCATGTGCGGATCAGCACCGGCATCAGAAGGATCGCCACGCCGATGATGGTCATCATCGAGGTCGCCCCGGCGGAGCCGTAGAGCGGGTTTCCGCTTTCGCGCAGGTCGTTGTAGATGATCCACGACAGCGTCGGCGCATGGGCCTGGGCCTGGAAGCTGACCACCGGCTCGAAGACCCGGAAGTTATCCATCAGCTGGATCAGGGTGACGAAGGTGACCAGCGGCATCAGGTGCGGGATCGTGACGTAGCGCATGCGCTGCCAGGTGGTGGCGCCGTCGATCATGGCGGCCTCCATCGTGTCTTTCGGCTGGGTCTGGAGCCCGGCGTAGAAGACGATGAAGCTGAAGGGCAGCGAGTGCCAGACGCCATAGACCATGAGCATCATCCAGGTCAGCGCGGGCGAGGCCTTGAGGCTGAGCGAGGGGTCGTCGAAGAGCGATTGCAGCGAGTTGCCGATGATCCCGTCGCCATCGACCATCCAGAACAGGATCAGCGCGCCGACCAGAGGGGTCACGATCATCGGCAGCAGCGAGAAGAAGATGGTGGGACCCTTCAGCAGCTTGGGCAGGTTGTTCACGCCTGTCGCCACGGCGAGGCCCAGCACCAGCACGCAGGGGGTGACGATGGCGGTGTAGGCCATGGTGAAGAGGAGCGCCTTGTAGAACGGCAGGTTGAACATGCGGTTCAGGAAGGCGAGGAAGCCATCGGTGGTGCGCCACGCTTCCGCCACCTCGGCAAAGGCGAGGTGGGAGCGGTTGGTATAGGTCTTCAGCCCGTTGAAGCGCCCGAGCGGCTGCGCCTCGCGCAGGGCCTCGGTGGCGGCGGCATCGACGGCGGTTGTCTCGGAGCAGCCGAAGGGGCCGCAGCTTTCGGAGACCACGAGCACCTGTTCGTGCTCGATGTGAAGCGACTGGATGAAGACCGAGACGATCGGCAGGGCGATGAAGAGGACCATCGCCGAGAGCGTCGGCAGGATGAACCAGAAGAAGGTACGGTTTTTCATCGGCGCGCGCTCCGGCTGCGTGGAAAAGGTGGGAGGGGCCGCTGGAGCCGGCCCCTCCCCTGGGGAGAGACTTACTGGAGGAAGCCCGCTTCCTTGGCGGCGGTGGTGTAGGCCGCCTCGACATCGGCCAGTGCCTGCTCGGCGCTTTCGGCGCCCTTCAGGAAGTCGACCAGCTCGTTGCCCAGCGCGTTGTGCATGATCCCGATCTGCGGGATCATCGGGTAGGGCTTGGCCCCGCCCTGCGCGGTGGCGGCGACACCAGCGGCGGCCGGGCCGGGGGTGAAGCCATCGAGCAGCCAGACGGCATCATCGTTGTTGGCGGCCACCATTTCGGGGGTCATGCCGGAGACGAGCGCCGCGAAGGTGGCCTCGGCCTCCTCGTCGGAGACGTTGCGGGAGATGGTGATGCCATCCCACCAGAGCGTGGCGCCGGGGATGCCGCCGGGCTCAACCGAGGGGGCCTTGGCGAGCACGGTGTTGCCGGTCACCTCGGGGGTGGAGCCCTCATCATCGAGAATGGCAGCGCCGCGCGAGCCCCACATGATGCCGAGCGCGGCCTGACCGGCCTCCCACAGGCCCTGGGTCTCGTTGGAGGCCTGAGTCAGATAGTCGGGGTGGGCGTATTCGACCAGTTTTTTGAGGGTTTCCAGCGCGGCGACACCGGCCTCGCTGTTGACTGTGGGCTCGGCGGTGCCGGGCTTGAAGAACTCGCCGCCATGGGCAAGGAACACGAGGTTGAAGCTTTCACCGATGTTCCAGCCAACCTGCATGTTCATCACCAGCGGATGCTCCATGATCCCGGCGGCGCGAATGGCCTCGGCGGCAGCCAGCAGTTCGTCGTAGGTTTCAGGAACTTTGGTCACGCCGGCCTGCTCGAGAATGTCCTGCCGAACGAAGAGGTGCTGCGCATTGGCCATGAAGGCCACGGCCATCACGTCACCACCGATGGTGATGAGCTGGTTCGGCTTCACGTTGTCACTGTACTTCTCGACGAGGTCGTTCAGCGGGCGCACGAGGTCGTCGTTCATCAGCTGGGTGAGGGTCGAGTTAGCGAGGATGACCGAGGTGTACTCGGCCGGGTTGGGCGTGAGGGCGGCGTTCATGATCTGGCGCGCCTCGGTGGTGTGGTTGCGGGCAAACTCGCTCGCCGCCGTGCCGCAATTGGCCTCGCCCTGATCGACCACGGCATGGATCGCCGGGAAATCGCTGGCGAGGATGCGGATCGACTGGCCTTCGGGCCCGCACATGGCACCGTGGCCTTCTGCAAAGGCCGCCGAACCCATCAGGCCAGCCACGGCCCCGGTAATGGCTATCTTCTTCAGGAACATGTCTCTCTCCCAGACTGTTGCTACGAGCCGCGTCTTTGGGTGGCGGCCCCTGATGATGAGGGCCTCAGGCCCCGAGACGCTGGCCGGTCTGGCCATCGAAGAGGTGGCAGGCGGTGGAAGGCACCGCGATGGAGACCGGATCGTCGATCTCGGCTCGGAAAGACTTGTCGGCGCGCACGGACACCAAGGTCTTGCCGATGCGGACGGTGACCATCGTGGCATCGCCCAGAAGCTCGAGGGTGTAGATCGGCGCGTTGATCTGCCCGCCGCTCTCGACCACCTGTGCGTCCTCCGCGCGGAAGCCGAGCGTGACCTTGCCATCGGGGCCGGTGAGACCCGGGATGTCAGCGTTGGGTGCGGTGAACCGCCCGCCCGAGAGGCTGCCCTCGATCAGATTCATCGCGGGCGATCCTATGAAGCTGGCGACGAAGGTGTTGGCCGGGTTGTCATAGATCTCGGTGGGGCTGCCCACCTGCTGGACGATGCCCTTTTCCATCACCACCACGCGGTCGGCCAGGGTCATGGCCTCGATCTGGTCGTGGGTCACGTAGATGGTGGTGACGGAAAGCTCGTGGCTGAGGTTCTTGATCTGCGCGCGGGTCGAGACCCGCAGCTTGGCGTCGAGGTTCGAGAGCGGCTCGTCCATCAGGAAGACGTTGGGCTCGCGGACGATGGCCCGGGCCAGCGCCACGCGCTGCCGCTGCCCGCCCGAAAGCTCGGCGGGCTTGCGGTGCAGGAACTCGTCAAGCTCCACCATCGCCGAGGCGCGCCGCACTTTCTCGTCATGGGTTGCAGGGTCAATGCCGCGCACCTTGAGCGGAAAGCGGATGTTCTCGTAGACGTTGAGGTTGGGGTAGAGCGCATAGCTCTGGAACACCATCGCCACGTCACGGTCCTTTGGCTCAAGATCGTTGACCACGCGGTCGCCGATCTTGATCTCGCCGGCGGACGGGTCTTCGAGGCCCGCGATCATCCGCATGGTGGTGGTCTTGCCGCAGCCGGACGGGCCCAGAAGAACCAGAAACTCACGGTCCGGGATGGTCAGGTTGAAGTCTTTGACGCCAACGAAACTGCCCCATTTCTTGGACACGTTGTTCAGCTGGATCTCGGCCATTCCGGCTCCCCCATGTGGCCTCGCGATGCGAGATTGCATACGATTGCAAAAACCCTAGACAGGAGCCTGCCGTTTGGGCAAGCCTTTTTTGCAAGCGTATGCAAATTTCGGAGAAAGCCGTGAGTTTCAAGGAAGAAAAGCAAGTCGTGCGGGCGTTCTACAAGGCCCTCGATGCCGCCGCGCCCGAGCGAATCAGCAAGGTCGCCGCGCAGCACATGGCACCCGACTCGCTCTGGCGCGGGTTTCATCCGTTTGGCGAGCTGACCGGCCCTGCCGAAGTTGCAGAAAAATTCTGGCAGCCGCTGCGCCGGTCGCTCACGCGGATGCAGCGCCGGGAGGACATCTTTTTTGCCGGCAAGAACGAGATGGACGGCTTCGGCTCGACATGGGTTGTCTCGATGGGGCACCTCATGGGCCTCTTCGACCAGCCGTGGCTTGGCATTGCCCCCACCGGCAAGATGGCCTTCCTGCGCTACTGCGAGTTCAACCGGGTCGAGGCTGGCCACATCGTGGGAACCGCGATGTATTTCGACATTCCGCACCTGATGATGCAGGCTGGCTTGCAACCTTTTCCGCCGCAGACCGCGGCGCATCTGGTTCAGCCCGGCCCGATCACCCATGATGGATTGCTCTTCGAGGACCGCCCGGAGGAGGAAGGCCGTGCCACTCTTGCAGCGATCAATGCGATGATCGGCGACCTCGGCACATGGCAGCTTGGCCTGCCGCTGGAAGAGGAACTGGCCCGCACATGGCATGACGACATGATCTGGTGGGGCCCTGCAGGGATTGGCGCGACCTACACGATCGAGCGCTATGCCAAGCAGCACTCAGGGCCGTTTCGCGCCGGGTTCAAGGACCGCTCGAAGACCAAGCACCTCGCCAGGCTGGCAGAGGGCAACTACGGCGGCTTCTTCGGCTGGCCCAACTTTACGGCTGTTCCCACCGGCGGGTTCATGGGGATGCCAGGATGCGACCGGCCCGGCGAGATGCGCGTGATCGATATCTACCGCCGGGACGGCGACAAGCTGGCGGAGAACTGGATCTTCATCGACCTGCTGCACTTCTGGAAAACGCTGGGCGTCGACATTCTCGCCCGGATGGAAACCGTGCCGCGCAGCTGACTGTCAGGCAGGCTCCAGCCCGGCGGGGAGGCTCTCGGTCCATTCTCGCAGGGAATCGAGAAAACCCAGTGCAGTGCGGCCGAGGTCGGTGACCTCGTAGTGCACCGAGACAGGCGCGGTTTCCATGACCTGCCGGGTCACCAGCCCCTGCGCCTCGAGCTGGCGGAGGCGCTCGGAGATCATCTTTTTCGAGGCGCCGCCGATCATGCGGGACAGGTCGTTGAACCGCACTGGCCCGTCTTTGAGGTGCCAGAGGATCGACCCTGTCCACTTGCCGCCGATGATCCGCATGCCGCGCTCTATCGGGCAGGGCTCAACACAGGCATTTGCCACCACCCGCCGCCCCTTGGCGTCTTGCTGTACTGTCGCGTCCATCTGCCACCTGCCTCGGCTGATTTATAGGTTACAAAAAGTATACTGGTTGATTTTGGTTCTCTGACTTCACAATTTGCCCTGAACCCGCCGTGAGTCAAGCGGCACAGGCTTTGCAAACAAGGACAGCTGACATGACCAATATCCTCATTCTCAACGGCGCACAGCCCTATGCCTTCTCCCCCGGCGGGCTCAACGCCGCCCTTGCCGAGCGCGCCCGCACCCGGCTTGAAGGTATGGGCCATGAGGTGCGGCTCACCACCGTTGCCGAGGGTTACGATGTGGAAACGGAGGTGGCGCGCCACCAATGGGCCGACGTGGTGCTGATGCAATTTCCGGTGAACTGGATGGGCGCGCCCTGGTCGTTCAAGAAATACATGGACGAGGTCTATACCGCCGGGATGGACGGGCGCCTTTGCGCCGGGGACGGCCGCACCAAGGAGGCTCCCACGGCCAACTACGGCACCGGCGGCACGCTGACGGGCAAGCGCTACATGCTGTCGGCCACCTTCAACGCCCCGCGTGAGGCCTTTGACACCCCTGACGAGCCGTTCTTTCAGGGCATGTCGGTCGACGACCTGCTGCGCCCGCTGCACCTCAATGCGCGGTTCTTCGGCATGAACCCCCTGCCCACCTTTGCCGCCTTCGACGTGATGAAGAATCCCGAGATCGAAGCCGACTTTGCCCGTTTCGATGCTCTGCTCGACACCCAGTTCCGCGAGGCCGCCCATGCCGCAGCCTGATATCCTGCTCTACACCGCCAACACGATGAATGGCTGGAAGCCGCTGATCTTCCTCCATGAAGCCGAAATCGACTACGAGCTGCGGCCCATCGACTTTGGAAAGAAGGAGCAGAAGGAGCCGTGGTATCTCGAGCTCAACCCCAATGGCCGCATCCCCACCATCGTCGACCGTGGCAACGATGACTTCGCCGTTTTCGAGAGCGGGGCGATCCTGTGGTATCTTGCCGAGAAATACGGGCGCTTCCTGCCGGACGATCCGAAGCTGCGCTCGGAGACCCTGCAATGGGTCATGTTCCAGATGGGCGGCATTGGCCCGATGATGGGGCAGGCGATGTTCTTTCAGCGGATCGCCAAGCCCAACGGCGAGGAGGTGCCCTATGCGATCAATCGCTACGTCAGCGAGAGCCGTCGCCTGCTGGAGGTGCTCGACACCCGCCTGAAGGGCCGTGACTGGCTGGTGGGTAATGAGATGACCATCGCCGACATTGCCACCTACCCCTGGGCGCGCACATACTTCTGGGCGACCGTCAGCGTGGAGGGCCTGCCGCATCTGAACCGCTGGTTCGAGCGGATCGATGCCATGCCCCGCGTACAGGAAGCCCTGCAACTGCCCGAGCCCCGGCCTGCGGCCTTTGGCAAGGGCGATATAGACGCCGCCGCGAGCGCCAATGCGGCGCGGTTCAAGGAGTGACACCATGAGCAACATCCCCATCCGCGTGGATATCGTCTCTGACGTCGTCTGCCCGTGGTGCGTGATCGGCTACCATCAGCTGGCGCGTGCCTCCGAGCAGAGCGGCATCGCCATCGAGGTGCATTGGCACCCGTTCGAGCTGAACCCGGGCATGGCGGAGGAAGGCGAGAACCTGCGTGAACATCTCGCGGCCAAATACGGCACCACGCCGGAAGGGTCGCGCGAGGCCCGGCAACGGCTGACCGAGCTTGGCGCATCGCTCGGCTTCGAGTTCAACTATGCCGACGACAGCCGGATGGTGAACACCTTCCGCGCCCACCAGTTGATCGACTGGGCCGCAGGTCTGGGCCGCCAGCACGAGACCAAGCAGGCCCTCTTTCGGGCCTTCTTCACCCGGCGCGAAGACGTGAACGCGCTCGCGGTGCTGGGCGACGTGGCCGAGGAGGTCGGGCTGGACCGTGCCGGTGCGCTGGCGATGTTGGAGAGCGGCGAGTTGGCCGGGACCGTGCGGCAGAAGCAACGGTTCTGGACAGAGCGCGGGATCTCCGGCGTGCCCGCAATGATCTTCGCGCGGCAGCATCTCGTGACCGGGGCGCAGGGCGAGGAGAACTACGCGCGGATCTTGCAGCATTGCCTCGAGACGGAGGCGGCAGAGCGCGCGGGCTGATGCGGTAGCGAGGGGTGCTGGCTCGCGTGCTCGACTTGCAGTGATCCGGTGTGGCGCCGCCCCGTATGCGGCGGCGCCCCCTGCCCCGGCGGTCAGCCCCAGGGGGTGACGAGATACTTCTCGCCCGTGCGCATGGCGCGGTAGTCGAGAACGGCATCCTTGGTCAGCATCTCCTCCAGCGTGACACGCGCCTTGTAGCTGCTGGCGAAGGTGGTGGTGAGGTTGTCGCGCACGCGTTGGCGCATCCGCCCCATGACCTCCGCCCCGACCGACTGAAGGAAGGGGAACAGCAGCCAGCCAGAGAGGGTCCACCCGAAGCCGTAGCTAGGCGTCAGGATGGTCGGGCTGGTGTCCAACCGACCGTAGATGAACATGCGTTTGGGCTGGTTGGAGCCATAGCGCGAGTATTCGGTCATCTTTTCCTTTGCGACCTGCTCCATCACGCGGAAGGCGGTATCGACCAGTTTGCCACCGCCGACCGGGTCGAAGCCGTAGAAGGCGCCGGTTTCGCTGATGGCCGAGGTCAGTTGGGCGAAGAAATCATCGTCCGAGGAGTTCACCACGTGGCTCGTGCCGAGCCCCTTCAGCAGGTCCACCTGATCGGGCTTGCGCACGATGTTCACCAGATCGATACCGTCCTCCTGGCAGATGCGGGTCAGCATCTGGCCGAGGTTCGAGGCGCCAACGGTGTGGAGGATGGCGGACTGCCCGTCTGCCTTGGCATTCTCGACGAAGCCGAGCGCGGTCATCGGGTTTACGAAGGCGCTGGCGCCCTCCTCGGCGGTATGGTCGCCCAGGGGCAGGCACATGGCCGAATCGGCAAGGCAATACTGGCTGTAGGCGTTGCCCGGCACGCAGGACACACGCTGACCGATCAGCGCTTGCGCGGTATCACTCTCGCCAGCGGCAACAACCGTGCCGGCGCCCTCGTTCCCGGCAGGGAGCTTCAGCCCGTGGCGCGCCTTTGAGGCCGCGTTGACGGCCTCGGGCATCCGGGCCACGAACCTGCCGGGCGTGAACTCCGCGGTCTCCATATCGGCGCCACCGACAAGAATGGCGAGGTCTGACGGGTTGATCGGCGCGGCTTCCATCCGCACCAGCACCTGGTTTCCGGTCGGGTCGTCGAACGACACGTCTTCAATGGCGACAGTCAGCCTGCCGTCGGCCTCGAGCGTGGTGAACAGCTGTTTTCCAGTGGTGGCCATGCTGGCCCTCCTTTCTGCGATGTCAGGTCAGGCGGCGATGTAGGCCAGAGGCGTGGAATGTCACCCATCGGGGGCGCAGAAGGGTGGCGGATGGGGAAATGCGTTGGGTGTGGCTGGCGAATGGCTGCCGAGGCGCGCAAATAGTCAGAGGGGCTCGCGCGCCTCGGATCACTATAGGGGAATGTCGATCAAGACATGACCTATATCCGAAACCGCCTTGGTCATGCGCCTGCGAGGTCCTCGGGGAGGATGGCGTCGGGCATGTTCTGGTAGCAGACCGGGCGCAGGAAGCGGCGGATCGAGAGGGTGCCGACGGAGGTTGCGCCGAAGTTCGTCGACGCCGGGTAGGGGCCGCCGTGGACCATGGTGTCGGCCACTTCGACGCCGGTGGGGAAGCCGTTCACCAGGATGCGGCCGGCCTTGCGCTCGAGGATCGGCATGAGGGATTTGGCGCGCTCGGTGTCACCCTCATCCATGTGGATGGTGGCGGTGAGCTGGCCTTCGAAGCCTTTCGCAAGCGTCTCCATCTCTTCTTTACCATTCACCCGTACAACCAGCCCGAGGGGTCCGAAGACCTCCTCGCCGAGCGCATGGTCCTGCAGGTAGGCCTCGGCGTCGGTTTCATAGAGGTTGGGGCTGGCATTGCGGCCCTCGTCGGCGTTGGTCAGCAGCGGCTGCACGGCGTTGCGGCCATCGAACCGGGCCTTGCCGTCTTGATAGGCCTTGGCGATGCCGTCGGTGAGCATGGTCTGCGGGGCGGCCTTGGAGAGCGCCTCCTTGGCGGCGGAGACGAAGGCATCGCCATCGGCGCCCTTCTCGACCACGGCGATGCCGGGGTTGGTGCAGAACTGGCCTGCGCCCATGGTCAGCGATCCGGCCCAGCCTTCGCCCATTGCGGCACCGCGTGCCTTGGCGGCCTCGGGGAGCACGAACATGGGGTTCACGGAGCCGAGCTCACCGAAGAAGGGGATCGGCTCGGGGCGGGCGGCGCAGAGGTTGAAGAGCGCGCGGCCCCCGCCGAGGGAGCCGGTGAAGCCCACGGCCTTGATCAGCGGATGCTCGACGAGGGTGGTGCCCACGTCACGCTTGCCGCCCTGGATCAGGGAGAACACGCCGGGATGGATGCCGCACTTCTGGATCGCGGCGTCGATGGCCTGGGCCACGATCTCGCCGGTGCCGGGGTGTGCCGAGTGGCCTTTGACCACGACCGGGCAGCCCGCGGCCAGCGCGGCGGCGGTGTCGCCGCCGGCGGTGGAGAAGGCGAGCGGGAAGTTGGAGGCGCCGAAGACGGCGACAGGGCCGATCGGGCGCTGGACCATCTTCAGGTCGGGCCGGGGCAGCGGCGCACGGTCGGGCAGCGCCTCGTCATGGCGCACGTCGAGATAGCCGCCGTCGCGGATATGCGACGCGAAGAGGCGGAGCTGGCCGGTGGTGCGGCCACGCTCGCCTTGCAGGCGGGCCTCGGGCAGACCGGTCTCGGAGGTGCCGATCTCGGTGATCTCGTCACCGCGCGCCTCGATCTCGTCGGCGATGGTTTCGAGAAACTTGGCGCGGGTTTCGCGGGAGGAATAGCCGTAGGTCCAGAAGGCTTCTTCAGCGGCTTCGCAGGCCTTGTTCACCAGATCGGGCGTGCCGACACAGAACTCGCGTGCGGCGCCATGGGCCGGCTCTGAGGAAAAAACCTCACTCGCCGTAACCCAGTTGCCTGCGATCAGATGTTTGCCAGTCAGCATGTGAGTAGTCCTCCTTGTTTCAGGCCTTGCGAGCCACTTCGGCGGATCGGGAAACCGCTCTGGCGTGACGAGCGTGGGCGTGCCTCGTGATTCCTGATTTTGGATTATTTGGCATGCCAAAACTCCACACACAAGACAGATCCATGATATTTCAGTGATTTATTGCGCTATATTGCCTATTGAAGTTCGGAAGGTTCGGAAATTATGGTATGCCAAAATCAAATCAGGGCAGTTTGCCCGCGCAAGGGAGACCCCATGGAATGCTGAAGATCGTGAACGCCAAAGTGTCGGCCTATGGGGGCGAAGCGGGGGATGCCTACATCGGCGAGGTCGTGGTGGTGGAGCTTGAAACCGAGAGCGGGCTGGTCGGCACGGGCTTTGCCAGCGCGCCACGTGGCGTGGGGCACATCTTTCGCGATCTGATCGCAAATGTGCTTGCCCCTCAGATCATCGGCGCCAACGCCATGCTGCACCGTGACCTCTGGGAGCGCATGTTCCGGACGATCCCGCGCCGGGGCGGCGAAGGCATCGTGCGGGTCTGCATCTCAGCGCTCGACTTCGCGATCTGGGATCTGCGTGCCAAAGCCGCCAACTGCACGCTTTCAGAGCTTGTAGGCGGACAGCGCGACAAAGTGCCGACCTACATCAACTGTGCCCACCACATGCCGCCCGCCGAGCTGGCCGAGCGGGCAGCCTCCTACGTAGCCGACGGCCACCGCGCTTTAAAGATCCGAGGTGCGCGCAGCCATGTGACCATCCAAGAGGCCGATGCCCGGGTCGCCGCCGTGCGCGAGGCAATCGGGGAGGACGTTCTGCTGATGGTCGATGTGAACGGAACCTGGGACGTGGACACGGCGCTACAGCAGCTCCGCAAATGGGAACGGCACAATATCTACTGGCTGGAGGAGCCGGTGCAGCCAGAGGACTTTGCCGGCTACCGCGCAGTGCGGGTCCGGGCCGGTGACGTGCATATCGCCGGCGGAGAGCAGCATACCTCGCTCCACGAATACCAAGCCTTGATCGAGTACGGCGGCATCGATATCGCCCAACCCAACGCGGCCATCTGCGGCGGGATCACCGAGTGGATGCGGATCCACGATCATGCCGTGGCCCATGGACGCGTCGTCTCGCCGTGGAACCTTCAGCCGATACACATTCATCTCGCATGCGGGCTGCAAAGCGTGAAGTGGCTGGAATACTTCAAATTGGACAACGCCCTGCTGGGCATCCAGACGATGCTCTTTAGCGGTCCGAGAATTTCGGAACGGGTCGAGGCCGACGGGGTCTACCTCGAGCCACCCACGGTGCCGGGCCTAGGGCTGGAGATCAACCCCGAGGCGGCAGAGAAATACAAGCTCGCTTAAGCTCACGGGCTGCAAGAACAATCAAGAAAACATAGGGAGGGCCGGGATTTGGCCACTATCAACTATCTCACCCAGATTGAATTCGGCGCAGGTGAGCTGAACCGGATTGACGAGTTGCGCGCGGGCATTGGGGCAAAGCGGCCGCTGATCGTGACCGACAAGGGCATTGTAGCTGCCGGCTTGCTGGATCGGCTGAACGCCGCGCTTTCCGAGCCGTTGCCTGTGTTCGACGGCACGCCTGGCAACCCGACGGAGGAGGCCGCGCGCGAGGCTGCGACGCAGTTTCGCGCCGAGGGCTGCGACAGCATCATTGCGATGGGCGGCGGCTCCCCCATCGACCTTGCCAAGGCGGTCGGCCTGCTTGTGACCCACGAAGGGGCGCTGGCAACCTATGCTGCCATCGAAGGAGGTATTGCGCGGATCAACCCGATTGTGCCGATCATTGCGATCCCGACCACCTCCGGCACCGGCAGCGAGGTAGGCCGTGCCGCGCTGATGACGCTGGCGGACGGGCGTAAGGTGGGCCTCATCTCTCCACATCTCATTCCGCGACTGGCCCTCTGCGACCCGGAGCTGACCTACGGGTTGCCTGCCGGGCTGACCGCCGCCACCGGCATCGATGCGATCAGCCACTGCGTCGAGACTTATCTCAGCCCGCGCGACAACCCGGTGGCCGACGCCATCGCCCTCGACGGGTTGCAGCGCGCCGTCACCCACATCGAGCGCGCGGTGACCAACCCGGAAGATGCCGAGGCACGGAGCGGCATGATGATGGCGTCACTGCAGGGCGGTCTGTGCTTTCAGAAGGGGCTGGGGGCGATCCACGCGCTCTCGCATCCGCTTGGCGCCTACAAGGACATCAACCCGCACCACGGCACGCTGAATGGCATTCTTCTGGCGCCGGTCCTGCGGCGCAACGCGGCGGCGGCCGCTGACAAATATGCGGAGATCAGCGCGCGGCTCGGGATCGTCGGCGGAGATGTGGCGGGCCATTTCGCGGCGCTCTGCGCCCGCCTGAACCTGCCGAAGACCCTCGGCGAGATCGGCTTCGATGACAGCCAGTGGCAGGACGTGGCCGATGCGGCGCTGAAGGATCACTCGGCGGCCACGAACCCGGTGCCGCTGACCCATGCCGACTATCTGGCGCTACTCGAAGAGGCTGCCTGAAGACTGCTCCGGGCGGCGCTACTGCGCCGCCCGGGAAACCTCAGGCCTTTTTGCTATAGTAGGCGCTGATGGCCGCCGCATCCGACATGGCGTTGCCGTCTTCGGCGTAGCTCACGTAGGTTTCGACCGCGCGGTCGATCAGCGGCATTCCCCCACCCTGCTCCACCACGAAGTCTGCCAGCGCCTTCATGTCTTTGGATAGCTGGCGGGCATAGGCCTTGGGTGGATCGAAATCATCCGATGCCATCTGCTTGTAGGTGCGCTGGAGAATCTGGCTGTCGGCCAGGCCGCCCGCGAGAGCATCCGGGAGCAAGGCGGGGTCGATCCCGGCGCGGCGCGCCAGCGTGATGACCTCTGCCATGAGGACGTAGTTGGTGCCGACGATGGCCTGATTAAGAGTCTTGGCCACCTGCCCTGCCCCGAGCGGACCGAGATGCGTGGCGGCGCGCGTCAGGGCTCCCAGCACAGGGGCGGCGCGCTCCACGTCTGCCGGGGCGCCACCGATCATCGCGGTGAGGGTGCCGGCCTCCGCCGGGTCCGGGCCTCCGGAGACGGGCGCGTCGACCCAGGCCACGCCCTCCCCTTCCATGCGGGAGGCGATCTCCAGCGTCAGATCACGGGCGACAGTGGAGAAATCCACGATCAGCTCCGCGCCGCCGCTGGCCTTGTCGAATCCCTTTGGCCCGAAGCAACAGTTGCGGACAGCCTCTGCGTGAAGCACGCACATGGCGAGGATGTCGCTAGCCTCGCGCACAGCTGCGGGGCTCTCGCCCCAGATCGCGCCATTAGGCACGACCTCGGAGGCACGCTCTGGCTCGAGGTTCCAGACGGTGACCTGAAAGCCCTGCGACAGCAGGCGGCGGACCATCGGTGCACCCATGATGCCCAGCCCGACAAAGCCGATCCGGGGAAGGTTGGCATGTGCAGTCATACGTACTCCATGCGGTAGATGCGGCGGGCGTTGTCGCGGAACATTGCCGCCCGCTCGTCTTCGGAAAAGCCCGAGGTGATCTCGGCGAACCCGTCGAATATGGTCTCGAAGCTGGCGACGAGGGAGTCGACGGGAAAGTTGGAAGCGAACATGACGCGCTCGGACGAGAAGGCCTCGATGGCGGTCAGAACGATGTTGCGGTTGTCGTCCACTCGCCAGGGCTGACCAGGCAGCCCGAGGCCGGAGATCTTGAGCGCGACATTGGGGTGCTCAGCCATGCGTTGCAGAGCCTCCCGCCAGCGGGCGAGCGGCTCTGGCGCCCGGTCAGCGGGCAGGCCGGTGTGATTGAGTATGATCTGGGTTTCGGGAAAGTCACGGGCAAGGTCGGCGGCGGCATCGAGGTGCCACCACGGCGTCTGCAGGTCGAACGACAGGCCATTGGGCGCAAGCAGCGCGTAGCCCTCGCGCCAGGCCGGATCGTCCATCGAACCGGGCGCTCCGCGCGCGGCCTTCTCCGCCGTTGCGGCGGAGGCTGGTTTGTGGCGGATGCCGCGCACCAGCGGATGTGCGCCGTGGGCTGCCAGCACCTCTTCACGGCCCGCCCGGTCGAGCCAGGCCTGCGCCACCACGACCGTCGGCAAGCCCGAGTCACGGCTGATGGCGGTGATCCACTCCACCTCGCCCAACGGGTCTGCCGGGTCATACTCGGTTTCGACGTAGACCGAGCCGGCAACCTCATACTTTCCGGCGTCGGCCCGGTAATCCGCAGGCAGGTAAGGACGCCTCAGAGCGGAATAATCACCGTAGCGGAAGGGGATCGGCGCGTCATCACACAGCCAGGGATGGTAATTTTGCGTCGGGTCCCAGATGTGGTGGTGGGCGTCGATGATCTGCATTGCCCTCAGGCTCCGCGGGTGCGGTCAAGCTCGTGAAGCATTTCCACCCGGCGCACATGGTCGTCGGTCGCGTCGAACTCGGCTTCGACATAGGCCTTGACCAGATCACGCGCCAGCCAAGGGCCGACGATCTGGGCGCCGATGCACATCACGTTCACATCGTCATGTTCGACGCCTTGGTGGGCGCAGTGCACATCGTGCCCGATGGAGGCGCGGATGCCGGCACGTTTGTTGGCCGCGATCACCGCGCCCACGCCGGTGCCGCAGATGAGCAGTCCACGATCGGCCGAACCATCGAGCACCGCATCGCAGACCTTGCCGGAGATTACCGGAAAATCCACGGGTGCGGGATTGTAGGAGCCGACATCGGTGATTTCGTGACCGAGTTCTTGAAGGTACTCGACAACCGAGGCCTTGAGCGGAAAGCCCGCATGATCGGATCCGACGACAAGTTTCATGGCAGTCTCCTTTTCGGGTGTTAACGGATCATCTTGGGCAGGAACAGCGACAGTTCCGGCACAAGGGTGAGCAGAAGAAGTGTTGCGACGAGCGGGATGTAGAAGGGCATCATCGCCTTCAGGATCGCACGCATCGACACTTGGGCAATATCAGTGATGAGGAAGAGTGAGAGCCCCATCGGCGGCGTCACCAGCCCCAGCATCAGGTTGAAGATCGCCACGATACCAAGGTGCACCGGATCGACACCTGCCGCGTGCAACGGGCCGGCGATGATGGGGATGATGAGCAGCGTGGCCGTCGTGCTGTCGAGGAACATGCCGGCGATCAGCAGGATCAGGTTGACGATCATCAGCAGCATCACCGGATCCTGCGAGATCGAGGTGAGCGTGGCGGCAAAGCTCTGCGGGATCTGCTCGATGGCAAGAATCCAGCCGAAGAGCGCGGCGGCCGAGACGATGATGAGGATCGCGGCGGTGCTCTTGATGGTCTCGTAGGCGGCATAAAGGATGTGGCCGATCGTCAGCTCGCGGTAAACGATGCTGCTGATGAAGATCACGTAGAACACGGTGACGGAGGCTGCTTCGGTGGGTGTGAACCAGCCCAGAAGCATGCCGCCCACCAACAACACAGGCGTGAGCAGCGCCGGGATTGCGGGCCACAGAGCGGCTTGGATCTCGGAGGGGCGCGCCCAGCGTTCGGCGCGGGGCAGGTTCTTTCGATAGGCGATGATGACCGTGGCGATCATCAGCATCAGCACGCAAACGATCGCCGGGATGATGCCGGCCAGCAGGAGCTGCACGATAGAGACGCCGGTGACCGAGCCGTAGATGATGAGCGGGATCGACGGCGGAAAGATCGGGCCGACAACAGCAGATGAGGCGGTGACAGCGCCCGCGAAGGAACGCGAAAAGCCGCGCTCGGCCATCGCCTTGATCTCGATCTTGCCGAGGCCGCCCACATCGGCCAGCGCCGCGCCGCTCATGCCGGAAAAGATAAGGCTGGAGAAGATGTTGACCTGCGCCAGCCCGCCCGGCACCCGGCCCACCAACGTATCGGCGAAGCGGAAGATGCGGGCCGTGACGCCGGCCTGATTCATCAGGTTGCCGACGAAGATAAAGACAGGCACCGCGACAAGAGGAAAGCTGTCGAGCGCGTAGGTCATCCGCTGGCCGATCAGCTCGATCGGGAAGCCATTGAGCGCGATGTAGAGCGCCGATGGCACGAGAATGGACAGGACGATGGGAAAGCCCATCAGGAACATGCCGGCGAACACGGCGAGGATCAGGTAGCCCACGTCGGACCTCGAAGATTTGCAGTCTGGAAACAGGGGCTCACAGCGAGAGCTCCTCGGTGGGTTGCTCGGCGGCGAATGTCACGTACATCGGCAGCCCCATGAGCGCTTTCCAGGCCAGCAGTGCAAACTCCAGCGCGGCGCAGAAGAAGCCGACCGCCGTGGCCGAAAAGAAGATGTAGTAGGGGATGCCCAGCGTGGGCGTCGCGTTGTTCAGGTTTTTCAGCGTCGCGGTCAGCACCGACCAAGAGGCGAAGGTGAAGGCGGCTAGGCCCAGTAGTGCGATCATCACCCGCAGAGCGCGCTGCACCCATTCGGGGAACACGTGCTGGACTTCCTCCATTCGGACGCTTGCACCGGAGGAGACCGTATAGGGAATGGTCAGCATCACGACACTGATGAGCATGAAGCGCGAGAGCTCGTCAGCCCCGATCAGCGGGATGCTGAAAAACTGCCGCATGATGACCTGTGCCATTGGCGTTGCGATCATGACGGCCAGGATCACGAGCCCCGCCAACCGCAGGATCTTGCGCACCGGGTTCAGGATGCGGTCGGCCAGAAGGGCGTTGGTCGGGAGCGCGGCGGCTTGCGCTCCGGCTTCGGGATCATGCGACACAGGGCATGCCTCTCCGTCGGACTTGGGTTTGGAACTTTGGGGGAGGGAGAGCGGGCTCCCCCTCCCCGCTGGGGATCACTCGATCGCGGCGATCTGTTCGATGTAGGGCGCCCAGGTCGGGAAATCCTCGTTCACTTGTGCAACCACGCCGGCACGGAACTCGTCAAGCTTGAGACCGTCTTCGGCTGTGATGAAGGTCATGCCCTTTTCGGTCAGCTCACCCACCAGATCCTGCTCGGCCTGCTGGGCCGTCGCGAGAGTTTCATAGGCCAGCTCGTCGAGCGCATCCAAAACCTTCTCCCGGTTCTCTTCGGAGATCGACTGCCATGCATCCTCGTTGATGAAGACGGGCAGCACGTTCTGCATGTGGCCGGTCAGCATGACATGGCTCTGCACTTCGTAGAGCTTGTTGGCGTTGATCATGGTGAGCGGGTTTTCCTGCCCCACGACCATGCCGGTCATAAGAGCCGTTGGCAGCTCACTCACCTCGACTGGCGTCGGGATGGCACCGAAGCCCTTGATCATCGTCGTCCAGAGCTGGAGCGGCACGCCGCGGAACGGCTGCCCCTCGAGATCGGCGGGCGAGTAGACCGGCATCTTGGCGGTCATCTGGCGGGCGCCGCGGAACAGGCGGCCGATGACACGCATGTTGCCGTTCTCGATCAGCTGTTCGTTGAATGCCTGAAGCACCGGCGAAGTGCGCGGATCGGTGGCCTTCAACGCGTGCTCGCCGTCGCGGTAGATGAACGGGGCGTTGAACACGGCGATATCTTCAACCAGCTGCGCCAGCGAGGCGAACTCGTGGTGCGCCATAGTAATCGAGCCGGAACGGACGCCGTCGATGGTTTCCTGGACGCCGCCGAGTTGCGAGTTGGGGAACACGGTGACGGTGACATCGCCGCCGGTGGCCTCTGGAATGCGGGTCGCCGTTTCGGCGGCGAACCAGTGCTGGATGTCACCTTCGGAACCGACGTGAGCGTAACGCAGACTTTGTGCGCCAGCGGTGGACGCGGCGAGTGCAGCCGTGACGGCGAGCGCCGCAGACGCCAGCCGGATGGAACTGAGCTTCATGGTATTCCTCCCAATTGATTGTCTGGCCGAGCCAGGGAGACGCCTCCCTTGGTCGCCTCTGATGCGCATTCTTGTATGCAAGATTTTTGATCGTCAATAGGCGAAGCGAAAGAAATCTGGCTTGACTGGAGAAGTAACGCCTTCAGTGCAGGGAACTCAGCCCGCCAAACAGACCTTCACTCCTGCGCCATCTGCTCCCGCGCATGGCGCTGAGAAAAGGATAGGCCGTTCATGAAGTGCTCGCGCGTCATCTGCGCCAGCTTGGCCCCATCGCGGGCGCCAAGCGCCGCCAGCATGCGGGAGTGTTCCGACACCGCGGCAAGCCAACGCTTGCGGTCAAGGTTGGCAACGGCACGCGCCCGCTCCACGCGCGGCACCAACACCTCCCAGCTCGCCAGCAGCACCGGATTGCGAGCGAACTCTACGACACGACGATGGATCAAGTGGTTGATCGCCAGGTACTCGCTGCGGTCGCCGTGCTCATAAGCCTCAAGCATTTTGCTATGCAGGTCAACGACTTCAGCGAACTCTCCCTGTGTCATCAAAGTGCAGGCAATCTCGCCCGCCGTGGCTTCGAGCGCGGCGACGACCACGTAGATATGCTCCAGATCCTCAGCGCTCAACTTGGCGACGACCGGGGATTTGTTAGGGGAAAGTTCGATGAGCCCCTCGGCCGCCAGCCCCTTCACCGCCTCGCGGAACGGTGTGCGCGACACACCGAAGAGCTGGCAATAGTGCGATTCGCGAAGCCGTTCGCCCGGCGCCAGCTCGCCCGACACGATCATGTCGCGCAGCTTCTGCGTGGTCGCCACATGCAGCGCGCCCTTGCGGCGGTTCGCCTCTGCATTCTCGGGTAGCTTGGCCATGACACCTTTTCCTCCGCACAGGTTGAACCGACCTACTGATTTCATGCCGCCACGGCAATCTTTCCGGCGACAGGAATACCGCAGCGGTTGACCTCAGACAAATCTTGCATACAAGAATGCCAAGTTGAAGCGACATGTGATGGCAGGGAGGCAGCACGCGCAAGATGACCACCTCAATACAAGACCAGACCGGAAGCACCCCCCTTCCGCTCGCGGGGCTTCGAATCATCGACCTGACGCAGGTCATGGCCGGGCCTTTCTGCTGCATGATGCTGGGAGACATGGGCGCCGACGTCATCAAGATCGAACCACCCAAGGGGGACCAGACCCGCGCCTCGATGGGCTTTCGAATGAAGGGCACCGACAGCCCGGGCTTTCTGGCGCTGAACCGCAATAAGCGCTCAGTCACGCTCGACCTGAAGACAGATGGCGGCAAGAAGATGCTGCTCGAACTGGTCAAGACCGCCGATGTGGTGGTGGAGAATTATCGCCCCGGAGTGACCCAGCGTTTGGGAATTGACTATGACACACTCTCCGCCCTGAACCCCAAGCTGGTCTATGCCAGCATCTCCGGCTTCGGGCAGACCGGGCCTTGGTCTCAACGACCGGGCTTTGACCTGATCGCACAGGCCATGTCGGGTGTCATGAGCGCGATGGGGCATCCCGACACCGGCCCTGTGAAGTCTGGCGTGTCGGTTGGCGACCTGGGGGCTGGATTGTTCTGCCTTTATGGCATTCTCAGCGCTGTCATTGGCCGCGGCGTAACTGGCAAGGGGCAATATGTGGATGCTTCGCTGTTCGAGGCGGCCTTGTCGCTCTCGATCTGGGAGACCACCGAGTTCTGGGCGACGGGGCAATCCCCCAAGCCGCTGGGCACCGCCAACCGGATGAGCGCCCCCTACCAGGCGTTCACCGCGAGCGACGGCATGTTCGTGGTGGGCGCCGCCAACCAGAAGCTCTGGGACCTGTTCTGCGAAGTGATCGAACGGCCTGACATCCACGAAGACCCACGCTTCGTGACCAACAAGGACCGCGTGGCCAACCGCCATGCATTGGTTGATACGCTGGCCCCTGTCTTCATCGAACGGACGGCCACGGACTGGGTCGACGCTTTTCTCGAAAGAGGCGTGCCTGCCGGGCCCATCAACGATTTCGGCCAGGTCTTCGAAGCGGATCACACGAAGGCACGGGACATGATCATGAAGATCGAGCATCCGACCGAGGGTGAGATGAACGCGCTCGGCTTTCCGGTAAAGCTGCGCGGCACGCCGCAGCAGGTCCGCTATGCACCGCCGCTTCTGGGCCAGCACACCGACGAACTTGCGGACGAACTCGGGTTCGATGCCGCCAAGCTGCGCGCGGAAGGAGCCTTCGGATGAGTGCGGGCGAGGTCCGGCTGGAGCTGGATGGCCCGGTTGCCCGCATCTGGTTTGATCGGCCCGAGGCGATGAATGCCATGACATGGAAGATGTATGGCGAGTTCGAGGAGATCAGCCAGAAGCTGGCAGACACCGCAGGGTTGCGTGCGGTCGTGCTGCGGGGCGTCGGCGGGCGGGCCTTTGTGGCCGGGTCCGACATTGCGCAGTTTGCCGAGTTCGAGAGCGGTGAAGACGGCATTGCCTACGAACGCAAGATGGATCGCATCCTCGACACCTTCGCCGCTATCCCTGCCCCGACCCTTGCGGTGATCGACGGGCTGGCGATTGGGGGTGGGCTCAACATTGCAGGAGGCTGCGACCTGAGGATCGCAACAGCGGGCACTCGGTTTGGGGTGCCGATCGCCCGGACGCTGGGCAACTGCCTGTCGATCCGAAACTATGCCCGCATGTCGGGCGCATTGGGCGATGCCATCGCAAAGCGCATGTTGCTGCTGGCGGAGTTGCTGACCGCCGAGGAGCTTGCCGGCACCGGCTTTTTGGCGCGGATCGTGACGGAAGGTGAGATCGACGAGGCGGCAGAAAAGCTCGTGGCGAAGCTCTGCTCCGGCGCGCCGCTCTCGATGGCGGCCAGCAAGGCGGCGCTTGGCCGCCTGACGCAGGGAAGCCTGCCCGATATCGACGACCTCATCTCCTCTTGCTACGGCAGCAAGGATTTTCGGGAGGGCATCCGGGCCTTCGGCGAGAAGCGCAAACCTGACTGGACAGGCAGCTAGCTCTCGGCGGTTTCTTCTGCGTCGGGGCCGACTTCGCCCCGACGCAACCGGTCGAAGGCCTTGAGCACGTGGTCCTCAAGGACCGTGGCAAGGCGCGCACCATCCCGCGCCTCCAGCGCCTCCATGATGACCTCATGGTCGCGGATCGCATCTCCCCAGCGGTTGGTCTTGAGGTTCAACTCGTATCGCACGCGGTAGAGCCGCGCGTTCACCATGCGGTAATGTTCTTCGAGTACCGAATTGCCGGCGCTGCGCACCAGCGTGAGGTGAATTTTCTGGTTCAGATGGAAGTAGGTGATCCGGTCACTGCGCCAATAAGCGGCGATCATCTCGTGGTGAAGGGCCTGCAACTCGCGCAGCGTCGCATCCGTGATGTTTTCGCAGGCCAGGCGGCTGGCAAAAGCCTCAAGACCGCCCAGCAATTGGAGCAACTCGCGCACTTCGTCGTCGTCCAGCACTGCGACGGTGGCGCCGCGCCGGGGATTGAGCACGAGGAGCCCTTCATTGGCGAGAATCTTCAGCGCCTCACGAAGCGGGGTGCGGGAAACCTGTAGCTCCTCGGCCAGCGCACGTTCGCGCACCGGGCTTCCGGGCGCGAAGCGGTTGGTGATGATCATCTCCCGGAGCTTGGCCGCCACCACGGCGGCCTTGTGCTCCTCGGTGGCTGCCGGCTGCGCCGCGGTCACGGTGCCGGTTTCCGCGGCTTCACTCGTCCCGTTCTCTTCCATCCTGTTGCGGCACCCCCTGAGGCCTGCGCCCCCGCGCAGGGAGCCGACCGGCCAATCTTACGTTCTGGCGGTGCGAACTCTGACCCGACTCGCCACCGCACCGGCGACGCCCATTACAACCAGGGCGCAGATCACCGAAATTAGCGTAACGCTAATCGGGCTTGAAAGAAAAATCCACGGATCGCCGTTTGAGATATCGAACGAACGGCGGATGCTGCTTTCGAGCCTCGGGGTGAGCACGAATGCGAGCACAAGGGGTGCGATGGGGTATTCGGCCACCTTGAGGTAATAGGCGGCGATGCCAACGGTCAGCATGAGCCAGACATCGAACATGCTGCCGTTAACGCTATAGGCCCCGAACACGCAGACAGTGGCGATGACCGGGATCAGCACCGAGATCGGAATGCGCAGGATCTGCATCAGGAATGGGATGATCAGCATCGCGGCGATCACTGCCATGACTGTGCCGATATACATCGACGAGATCAGCCCCCAGACAAAATCCGGCCGGGTGGTAAAGAGCAGTGGGCCCGGTTGAAGGCCCCACATCATCAGGCCACCGAGAAGCACTGCCGACGTCCCCGAGCCCGGAATGCCGAGCGACAGGAGCGGCGCGAAGGAGCCGGCGGCGGCACCGTTGTTGCCCGCCTCCGAAGCCGCCACGCCCTCGACTACGCCCGTGCCCATCTGGTCGCCGTTGCGGCCAATCTTGCGCTGGAAGACGTAGGAGAGAAAGGCGCCGGTTGTGGCCCCTGCCCCCGGCAGGATTCCGACAAAGGTGCCAATCAGGCCCGAGCGCAGGCTGAGCGGCACGAGGCGCGCCACCTGCTTACGACCCGGGATCGACTCTCGCAGCGGGATTTGCTTGGGCCCCTCACCCTGCTTCGGACGATCTGTCATCATCTCAAGCAGCTGGCTGAAGCCGAACATGCCTATGACAAGTGGAATGAAGGACACCCCGTTGAGCAGGTGCATTGAGCCGCCCGTGAAGCGCGCGTGCCCGAAGGTAGAGCCGATACCCACGACCGCCAGCAGGATGCCCAGCATTGTTGCGATCAGCCCCTTGGCCACGTTGTCGCCCAGCATCCAGCCGATCGAGCAAAGGGCCAGCAGGATGAGTGCTGCGGTTTCGGGCGGGCCGAACATCAGCCCGATCTCGGCGAGCAGCGGCCCCATGAAAGAGAGCGCGATGATCCCCACCGTGCCACCGATGAAAGAGGCGAGATTGGCCGCGAAGAGCGCCTGCCCGCCCTCGCCGCGCTTGGCCATCGGGTAGCCATCGAGCGCGGTCATCACCGCCGGGGCGTCACCTGGGATGTTCAGCAGAATGGCACTGTAGGCGCCGCCGAACATGCACCCGTAGTAGAGCGCCGCCAGCAGGATGACTGCAGTGGTCGGGTCCATCCCGAAGGTGAGCGGCAGCAGGAGGGCGATACCGGTCACCGAGCCCAGCCCCGGAATGGCGCCTACGATGATGCCCAAGGCCGCCCCGATAAGAGCCGCACTCAGGTTTCCGAGGGACAGGGAGGTGGCGAAGCCGTTTTGTAGTGCAATCAGCGTGTCCATGTCGGGACCCTCAGAGGAGTTTGTCAAGAAGGCTCGGCGGGAATTGCACCCGCAGCCACATGTCGAAGATCAGCGTGGTCAGCACAGCCGTTACCGCGGCGACCAGCAGCGAGCGCAGCCATGGCGCGCCCTCGACCAGCTTCAGCCATCCCAGCACGAACAGCGCCATGGCGGGGATCATCCCTATGAGCGGGATGCAAAGGATTGCGGCGAGCATGGCGATGATCGGCACGTGGTTTCTGAGCTGGACCCGGCCCTTGATCTGGCCGGGGCGCATCAGCTCGAAGGCGGCAAGCAGCGTTGTACCCGCGCCGAATACGGCCGGGAAGAAACCGGCACCGGGGCCACGGTCCATCCAGAAGCCGTATTTGAACACGCCGAACCCGAAGAAGAGGGCCCCGAAGCAGAGGCAGGCGAGAGCCACGGCGGACACGAAGAGAGGCCGCGGTGCGCGCGGTTCGTCGGAAGTCGACACGATCTGTCTCCTGGAAAATGGTCAGCGCCCGTTGCAACGACGGGCGGTTTTTTGGCGGGCGGCAATGGTTGGCTTGCCGCCCGCCTCAGGGGTCAGTTGACGAAGCCCACGGCCTCGAGGAGGCGCTGATACTTCTCTGCCTCGCGGGCATAGAATTCTGCGCTGTCGGCAGCGCCGATGAAGCGCCCGATCAAGCCCTTGTCGGCAATGTATTCTTGCTGCCAGGTCTCGGTTTCATAGGCCTCTTTCAAGGCGTTCTCCCAATAGGCGACGGCTTCTGCAGGCATGTTGGGCGGGCCGACGTAGCCGCGGAACAGGCTGATGGCCACATCGGCATAGCCCATCTCGCCGAAGGTTTCGGTGGCTTCAAATGGCGCGGCGAGGCGCTCTTCGGAGAAGGCGCCGAGGGGATGCGCACGACCGGCCTCGACCTGCTGTCCGATTTCGCTGGGGTTGAAGATCGCTGCATCCACGTGACCGCCGAGAAGCGCCGACAGAACATCACCGCCGCCGTCGAAGGGCACGTATTGCAGCTCGGCATCGACGCTGTCGTTCAGCATGGTGAAAACGAGATGATCCTCGCTGCCGCGCGACACGCCGCCGATGGTGACGCTGTTGGGCTCCTTGGCGGCGTCCTCGACGAGCGCCGCGAAATTGGCGTAGTCATCTGCACTGCGGGTCACGAGCAGCAGCGTGTCGAGGGTTAGGGTGCCGAGTGGCGTGAGGTGCTCGAGCTTGACCGCCGCGTTGTTGGAGATCGAGCTCATCATCTGGCCGGACACATAGGTCTGGATTGTGTTTGGGTCGCCATCTTTGCTGAAGGTGTAGGTGTTACCCACTGCGCCGGAGCCGCCGGACTTGTTCAGTACGACGACGTTGGCATCCACGATGTCATGCTTCCGCCAGGCTTCGACAAGCAGGCGGGCGTTCACATCGCTCCCGCCACCGGCGCTGTAAGGCACCACGAATTCAACGGTGCCCTCAGGCTCCCACGCGTGCGCCTGAGTGCCCATCATCAGTGCGACGGATGCCGCGAAGAGCGTTTTGAAGTGTTTCAAGCTTTCCTCCCTTGCTTGAGACCGAACAGGGGCTCTGCCGGTTTTGCATACCATATTTTCGCATTAACGATCAGGTCAATCTAAATAAACTTAGTTTTTTCAGCAATGTACCTTTTGAACGCACATTATGGCATGCCAAAAAGACGTGACAAACTGACCTAGAGGAGCGCGCGCCGCGCGAGGTTGCGCATCAGGTGACTCGGCCCGAACGTCCAAGGTGGGCACTCGGTGGAAAGGTTCACTGTGTTGCGCAAGACGCCGAGCCTCTCCGACCGAATCTCGACAACATCTCCGAGCTTGTGAGTGAAACCCTGCCCCGGCGCGTCACGGTCCTCAGTTGGGGCAAAGAGTGTCCCCAAAAACAGCACCAAACCGTCGGGGTACTGGTGGTGAGGCCCCACCGTTTGGCGCACCAGATCGAGAGGGTCGCGGCTGATGAGGGTCATGTCGGAGCGGCCCTCAAGGACGAAGCCATCGGTTCCGGTCACCCGCAGACCCACTTCGGCCTTACGCACGTCTTCTATCCCGAAAGCGCCATCAAACAGCCGCAGCATCGGGCCGATTGCGCAGGAACCATTGTTATCCTTTGCCTTCGAAAGCAGAAGAGCCGAACGACCTTCCACGTCGCGCAGGTTCACGTCGTTGCCCAAGGTCGCGCCAATCACGCGCCCGGTCGAGGCGACGGCGAGAACCACCTCGGGCTCAGGGTTGTTCCAGCGTGACACCGGGTGCAGGCCGATCTCGGCCAGATGCCCGACCGAAGAGAGCACCTGGGCCTTGGAGAACACTTCGGCATCCGGCCCGATACCTACTTCGAGGTATTGGCTCCAGAGTCCCTCGGCGATCAGGGCTTCCTTGATCCGGGCCGCCTCGGCGGAGCCGGGCGCGATGTTGCGCAAGGAGTTTCCGATGGTCTCACCTACCCGGCGCCGGATGGCCTCGGCGCGGCTCGGGTCGCCTGCGGCCTTCTCTTCGATGACGCGCTCTACCATCGAGCCCGCGAAGGTGACGCCACAGGCTTTCACGGCCTGAAGGTCTATGGGTGCAAGGGGTCGCCAGGCTGAGCTTTCGGCAAAGATCTGATCCAGCGCCCCGATGTCAGTGCCAGATGCACCCCTGACATACTCCGCCGGGTCTTCCATTTCACAGATGTCGCGCACGGTGGGCGCGGCGCGAGAAGTGATATCGAGAACCCTGCCCTCACGAACAGTTACTACGGATGGGCCGGAAACCTCTGGGTTCCAGACACGGCCAAGCCAGCAGCCATCGCCTTCGAGTTCAAACGTCATGCGTGCTCTCCTTCATCATCTCGCCGCACCGGAAAGAGGCAGCCCGGGTTGAGCCGGCCTTCCGGATCGAGCAGCGCTTTTACCGTCTCGGCCAACCGCAGCACCTCGGGCGCGCGATCCGCGTAGAGCGCGGAAAGGCGCTCGCGTCCGATTCCGTGTTCGGCGCTAAGCGACCCGTCAAAACTGCGGACGATCTCGTACATGCGCGTTCGCGCCTGGCCGACAGCCGTGGTGAAAGCGGCCTGCCCTGTTCCCTCGGGAGGCAACACGTTGAAATGCACATTGCCGTCGCCCATGTGGCCGTAAGCCAGGGAGGTCCAGCCCGGTAGTTCGCGCTCCACAACCAGTTCCAGCGCCTTGACCAGCTGGGCCACGCGCGACAGCGGCACCGAGAAATCCGTTCGCATGTGGCGACCCTGCGCCGCCTGCGCCTCTACCATCGCCTCGCGGAGCAACCACAATTCCTGACGCTGGCTATCGCTTGTGGCAACCACGCCGTCCAGCACCCGGCCGTCACCCATTGCATCTTCCAGCAGGCCCATGAGGAGCGCATCAAGGTCGATCGGCCCGGACGCCGCGATCTCCAGCAAAACGTAATAGGCGTGCCGTGCTTCAAGAGGGTCGCGTAGGCTTTCGACGTGTTCGGTGGCCAGGTCGATGGCGGCACCGGGCATGAACTCGAAGGCAGAGAGCAAGTCAGAGCAATGTGCTCGCGCATCGGAGGCGAAGGCCACGATCTCGGGGAGGCCCTCGAAGGCGAGGAGCGCGGTCTGGCGTCGGGTGTTGCGCGGGGAGAGGCGCAGGCTGGCGGCTGTCACCACGCCGAGCGTGCCCTCGGTGCCGATGAAGAGCTGATGCAGCGCGAGGCCCCGGTTGTCTTTGGCGAGTGAAGAGAGCGTGTCAACAACCGTCCCATCGGCCAGCACCACCTCAAGGCCGAGCACGAGATTGCGGGTCATGCCGTAGCGCAGCACGTTCAACCCGCCCGCGTTGGCCGCGATTGCCCCACCGATCTGCGCCGTGCCTTGCGCCCCGAAGGCGAGCGGGAACAGGCGGCCCACCTCTTCGGCAGCACTGCGCGCTTCCTCAACGGTCAGGCCCGCCTCGACCTGCATGACCATGTCTGTCGGCTCGATGCTACGGATCGCTCGCATCCGACCGAGGTTCAGCAAGATATCGCGCCCGCCAGTCGCGCTGGTGCCCGCAACGAGGCCGGTGTTGCCGCCTTGGGGGACCACGGCCAGCCCGTGCGCCCTGGCGAAACGGATCACGGCGGAGACCTCGGCCGTTGATGCTGGGCGCACCACGCAGAGCGGGTCGGCAAGGTTGTCTCCCGACCAATCGCGTGTGTAGCTCGCCGTATCCGCCGGTTCGACCAGCACGTGGCGGTCGCCCACCAGCTCCGCCAATCCGGCCACGATTCCACGCTTATCCATAGGGCTCCTCCGCAGTTCACCGGAGGCGCTGATATCAGCTTTGCCCTATTTGTCCAACAATCATATTATCGGAAAACAGTATCCTGCCCGTGGGCGGGTCTGCTATCCCTCCCCAAACGCCCCGCCGGGCGGACCAAGAGCGCAGGACGTGGAAGAGTTGAGCACCAAGTTTGTCGTAGAACGCCCCACCGGGCTGCCGGACCGCATTGCAGACAAGCTCATGGAGCAGATCGCATCGGGCGCGCTGGCGGAGGGGCAGGTGTTGCCCACAGAGACTGAGCTTGCCCGGAGTTTCGGTGTCAGCCGGAATGTGGTGCGCGAGGCCATCGCAAGGCTCCGATATGAAGGCATCCTTGATAGCCGGCAGGGACGTGGCGCGGTGGTGTGCCCGCAAAACGAGCGCCTGACCTTTCGGATCGACGGCAGCGGGCTGGGCGACAGCGAAAACCTCGGTGACCTCTTCGAACTGCGTGGGGTGCTGGAAATCGAGATCGCCGGGATCGCCGCGATGCGCCGGACCGACGCCGACCTTGCAGAACTGCACTCGGCGCTCTCTGACCTCGCCGAAACACCGTTTTTCGATGAGGCCAAGCTTGAGGCCGATGCACGCTTTCACCGGGCCCTAGCGAGTGCGACCGGCAACACCTACCTGATGGGACTTTCCACCTACATATCCTTCCGGCTGAAAGGAACGACGCGCGACACTGCGGCGGTTTACACCTCCGACGATTTGGCCAAGCGCACGCTCGACGAACATCGCAGCATTCTCGGCCATGTCGAAGCACAGGACCGATCCGGCGCGCGGGATGCCATGCGGCAACACATTCGCAGTGCCGCTGAACGCCTTGGCGTTACCCTGCGAGATGGTGGGCTTGGGCAGTAGCCGGACCAGAACCAGGTTTGGCACAG
The DNA here is from genome assembly GCF_018424695.1 of Vannielia litorea. GTDB lineage: Bacteria > Pseudomonadota > Alphaproteobacteria > Rhodobacterales > Rhodobacteraceae > Vannielia > Vannielia litorea_A. The sequence goes on along the minus strand of NZ_QTNQ01000004.1, from coordinate 84,643 downwards.
ACAGCGGTAGCGAGGCCAAGAGTGCCTGGGGAAAAACGCATTTGCACCGCCGGAACCTTTCCCAGTGCATCAGGGCGCTGCCCACTAGATAAACGTCAGTTACAACAGGCCGCCGACCCAATCGAGGAATACGGCGAGGCGGCGTAGGCCAGCGGTTGGGGTGAGATAGAGGGCGGTGATGTCGAGAGGTTCGGCCTCCAGATCCTCGGGGAACAGTTCGACGAGACGCCCCTTTGCGAGGTCTTCGGCGACCATGAAGTCCGAAAAGCGGGCGATCCCGAGGCCGCCCAGCACCAGGCGCCGAGCCGCCTCGCCATTGCCTGCGACAACCGAGGTCGGGATGGGCAGTGGCCCGGTGACCCCCTTGAACCGCAAGCTGTTGATGTGGTCGGGCGCCGCAAAGCGCACTTGCTCTAGCTTAGTCAGATCCTGCGGGGACGACGGCCAGCCGGTGCGATCAAGATACTCCGGCGCTGCCACCAGTTTCCACGGGGTGCGGCCCAGCTTGCGATGCAGCATGTCACTGTCTGGAAGCGGGCCGAAGCGGATCGCAACATCGGCATGGGATCCGATCAGATCCACGAGGCTGTCGGTCATGTCGAGCGTCAGCTGCACCTCGGGATAGGCCGCGTGAAACTCAGAGAGCCGCGGGGCGATGGCATGCAGCACGAAGGGCACCGGCGCGTTGACCCGCAGTGGCCCGCGCGGGCGACGACTGCTGGCGGCAAGGTCGCTCAGCGCCTCGGTGCGGGCGAGGATTCCGCGCGCCGCATCCAGAAGATCGCGCCCCTCGGGGGTCAGTTCGATCGACCGGGTGGTGCGGCGCAGCAGGGTCAGACCAAGCAGGTCCTCCAGCCGCGTCACAGTGCGGCTGAGGGTCGACGGGGCCATGCCGAGGCGCCGCCCCGCTTCGGCAAAGCCGCCATCCTCCACCACGGCCACGAAGGCGGCGAGATCGCGGGTTTGGGGTAATTCGTGCGTGCGGCGCAAAAGTCCATTCCGAAACTGCTTATTCACGCAAAAGCTAAGACCTGCCATCTGCGCTGTCGACCCCAAACGCCCAACCGCAGGAGACCGGGCCATGCCACTTGCTTTGTGGGCGCTGACCATCAGCGCCTTTGCCGTCGGAACCACCGAATTCGTGATCGTCGGCCTCATCCCCACCATCGCCACCGACCTTGGTGTTTCGTTGCCAAGTGCAGGGCTGCTTGTCAGCCTCTATGCGCTTGGCGTGACCATCGGCGCGCCAGTGTTGACCGCGCTTGCCGGACGGATGCCACGCAAAACGCTGCTGCTGGCGCTTCTGACGCTATTCGTTGCCGGCAACGCCTTTGCGGCTTTTGCGCCGGGCTACGGCAGCCTGATCGCCGCACGCTTTGCTACGGGCCTCGCCCATGGCGTCTTTTTTGCCATCGCATCGACCATCGCGACCGATCTGGTTGACCGCGAGAAGGAGAACTCGGCCATTGCCACGGTTTTCCTTGGCCTCACGGTCGCGCTTGTGACCGGCGTGCCCCTGGGCACATGGATCGGACAGACCTTTGGCTGGCAGTCGACCTTCCTCGGCGTGGTGGCCCTTGGGCTCATCGGCCTTGTCGCCAGCGCGTTGCTGGTGCCCGGAAATCTCAGCCGCCCTGCACCAGCCAGCCTAAGCGCCCAGGCCCGGGTGCTGACCTCGCCACGGCTTCTGCTAGTCTACTTGATCACGGCGGTGGGCTACGGCGGCAACTTCATTGCCTTCACCTACCTGGCCCCGATGCTGACGGATGTGACCGGCCTGTCTGCCGGATCGGTCAGCCTTGTCATCCTGCTATACGGAGCCTCCGTGGCGGCGGGCAACATTCTGGGCGGCAAGCTGGCCGACCGGACCGGGCCCATCCCGGCTCTGACGCTGATCTTCGCGGGCCTTGCAGTGCTACTGGCGGTGCTCGGGCTGGCGATAAGTTCTCCTCTCTGGGCGATTGCGGTGGTCGCGCTTTGGGGTGGCTTCGCCTTTGCCAACGTGCCGCCATTGCAGGCTTACACGGTCGCTACGGCACGTCAGGTTGCGCCTGAAGCGGTTGCGGTGGCCTCGGGGCTGAACATCGGTGCCTTCAACCTTGGCATCGCGCTCGGCTCGTGGGGCGGCGGCCATGTGGTTGAGGAAATGGGCCTTGCCGCCACGCCTTTCGTGGGGGCCGCCGTTGTTGCCTTCGGCATCCTGCTGACCCGTCTGGCAGCTCGCCTCGACGCGCCGAAAACCGACCCTGTTCCGGCAGAGTAATCGCCAACACCGGGGGCCAAGGCTCCCGGACACAACCTCAAGGAAACGCATACCATGACCATCCGAAACATCGGCCCCGCCGGCATTCCGAACCTCGGCCTTGGCACCTTCCGCATGGAGCCGGGCGAGGCGCGCGACATCGTTGCCGCAGCATTGTCCGAGGGCTATCGCCACATCGACACCGCGCAGGCCTATGGCAATGAAGCCGAGGTCGGCGAAGGCATCCACGCCTCGGGCGTGCCGCGCGATCAGATCTTTCTCACCACCAAGATCCTGCCACGGGATTTTGCCGCCGCCGATTTTCGCAAGGCGACAGAAGCCTCGCTGACCGCGCTTGGGCTCGACCATATCGACCTGATGCTGCTTCATTGGCCGTCGAAAGAGGTGCCGCTTTCCGAGACCCTGCCGGTGCTGGACGCGCTGATCGCCGAAGGCAAGGTGCGGTTTGGCGGCGTGTCGAACTTCACCATTGCTCAGGTGGAGGACGCGCGCAGCATCCTGCACGCACCGATCGCCGCGAACCAGGTGGAGTTGCACCCCTTCATCGACCAGTCGAAGCTGCTGCCCTACCTCGAGGCGCAGGGCATCCCGGTCGAGGCCTATGCGCCGCTGGCGCAGGGGGGCGTGATGACCGAGCCTGTGTTGCAGGAGATCGCCGAAGCCCACGACACCACACCCGCCGCCATTGCGGTGGCCTGGGTGCTGCACAAGCCGAACGGGATCGCAATACCGAAGACCGCGAAGGCGGACCGACTTGCTGGCAACCTCGCGGCGGCGGAGATCACACTGACCGCGGAAGAGATCGGTCGGATCGATGGCCTGTCGCGGCGCGATGGTCGCATCGTTTCGCCCGAGGGCCTTGCCCCCGAATGGGACTGAACCCGGCGGGGGTGCCTTGGTGCGCCCCCGCCATTCGCCTCAGTCAGGTTGTAAAACAACGAGACAGCGGCTTTCGCCATCACCGCAAACCTCTCAACCTTCAGACCCACATAACATCGCCCTTAAAGAAGTCATCGTACGCGAGGGCTTGGGTGATCGAGTCGACTTGATCATCATGGCGCCCTGCGGGGAAAGCCACTCTGCAGAGGTCGGAAATAGCACCCTGCGGGACTGGAACTTAGCGGTCACAATGTGGGCCCGGTGCACTTTCGAGGTCTTGGGCCTGATTCCGACCGCATCGATGCCCACAGCCTTCAAATCGTCGATGAGATCTGTTCCGATGCCAGCATCTTCTACCAGTACGACCCATGCGTCATACCGCTCGTGACACTCGATCATTGACTTCAATAGGGATGGGTACGTCAGCTTTTGCCGGACGACATCCAGGAGGTAGTAAAGGCCTTCTTGGTGGAGCCACGTCGTTCCGACCGACCAATCGTTTTCGGGGCCGCTCTTGAAGGCTGTATCCCAACTCAGGAAGATGGTGCCGTCATCCGTGATCAACGGAGGCACGGTGTAGTAACTCAGGGTCTCACGTTTGAATATGTTACCGCCGGGCGGCACCGGGCGCTGTTGGTATTGCGCTTCGAAGGCCTCTGCCCCGATGGTCTGCTTCATGCCATCGAGCACAACTTGATCCTCACGCGCGGGATGTAGGAGATCTCCTGAACTCCTATGATGGGTCCGCCCTCGTCCCAGCTCGATGAGCTGGTCCTCGTAGGCAATCGCAGGCAGATCAAGGATCTCCCAGCTGTCGTCAAACTCGGTGACGTGCCCGACGAGATCGTCGACATGTAGCCGCTGCGTCACGATAACGATTGCGCCCGTCTTCTTATCGTTGAGGCGCGAAATCAGAGTGGAGCTGTACCATTCGTTAACCTTGGTGCGGCTTGTTTCCGACTTCGCCTCCTCGGGCTTGAGGGGGTCATCGATAATGATGATGTCGCCGCCCGGCCCGTGAGCACCCCGCCCGCTAATGTGGCAAACCGGCTCCCGCGAGCACTCAGACGGACCTCCTGCTCGGTATCCTTTCTCGGGTCGATGCGGGACCGAGGGAACAGCTACCTGTACCAAGTTGAAGAAATGACCGACCGGTAGTCGTTATGCAGGGTGGCGGCTAGGCCCTGGGCGTATGACACCGCGATGATCTTCTTGGACGGGTCATGCCCATGAATGAAGGCCGGGAAGGCCACGGAGGCTGCGTGGGACTTGGCGGACCGCGGAGGCAAGGTGATGATCAGGCGCCTGATCCTGCCGCAACGAACCTGTTCGAGCTTCCAGGCGATGGCCTCGATGTGCCAGTTCGGCATAAACCGGGTACCGGGATGAAGAGCATTGAAGCATTTCGCGATGAACCACTTGAAGTATGATCTCAGAACCTCCGACAGTACCAGCTTCTGGTTCTGGCTGAGCCAATCCGCCTGCTCGCTGGATAGTTTTCCGTAGATGGTCATGACTGCTCGCGCTCACCATCCCTGGCATTCTCTGAAGCGGGCTCTACAAACTCGTCGCTCGTCCCTTCGCGATCTTCGCCTTCGTCGCTCTCAGGTAGAGCCGCATTGGCTCCCGGCCCGGCAAGTTCTTCCATGATCTGCCTGAACAGTGCCTGATCGTCACCCGACAGGGTGGCCAGATCCATGTCGTCGCCTTCCGCAGCCTCAGGCGTGTTCAGCAGGTTGAAGACGAAGGATGCCGCCTTCAGATCCCCCTTGGCGGCCTTGTTGGCAATCGTGCGCAACATGACCTCAAGCAGTGAGAGACGTCTTTCGGTGCCCCCCTCCGTTATCGTGGTTTTCCGCGCTAACGCAGCGCGCAACTGGGCCTGCGCCGACTTGGGCTTTCGCTTTCGACCGCTCGGATTCCCACTTTGACCTGGTTTGGAGTGGCTGGATTTCGGTGGCTGGCCATAGCCGCCCTCGTAGCTGCACTCCGATCCTTTTTCGTTCTGGCCATCGCTATTGGTCAGGCGTTCATCTGTTCACCCGAGATGACGATTGAGACCCACGGCGAGCAGCTCCGCGCCCGCTTCGACCCCCTGTGCGACATGATCTTTGCGCCGGAGTTTCAGGCCGCGCCAACGCTTGCGACCACGGGATAACCAGCGCCGGGGCCCGGGTGGCCGCAGCATGCAGCCCTACACGCAAAGCGGCCGCTATGGGCCGTTGGTGTTAGCGAAAGTGAACCACGAAGCAGGTCTCAGAGGCGGTGTCTGCCAGTTCCAACCTGCCGCCGTGGGCTTTCAGGATGCTGTCGGCGATGGCGAGGCCCATGCCCGTGCCTCCCTCCGTGCGGCGGGTGGTGAAGAACGGCTCGAGGATGCGTGCCCGGTTGCCCTTGGGAATTCCGCTGCCGTTGTCTGTGATACGCAGGGTGACAATCGTGTCACTCTCCGCCGCTTCGATGCGCAGCTCCGAGGCGCCATGGGCTGCCGCATTGTCGCGAAGTTCGGTCAGTACCAGCGCCAGCCCTTCGGCGGACATGGGCAGCAGGATCGTTTCACCGGTCAGGCGCAGGCGCAGCGCGTCGCAGGTCAACCGCTCCTCAAGTGCTGCGAGGCTCGTCTCTCCGAGGTGGTTGGCCTCGCGCGCCCGCGCCATCTTTCGCAGCGCGTCGAGGTGCTCCTGGATCTCGCGCGCTGCGCCGCTGATCTGGTCGACGAGCCGACGATCTTCCGAGCCCGGGGCCGTGCCGTCTTCCAGCATCTCGGCGGCGGCGGCAATTGCGGCGGTGGGGCTCTTGAGCTGGTGGGTGACGTGGTCCGAGTAGCTGCGGATCGTGGCCTCCCGGAGGGTCAGCGTATCGGCCATGTCGATAACCGCGCCAGCGAGTTGCTGGAGCTCGCTGGTGCCGTAATGCTGCGGGGGCGTGGCGGGCGCGGCGGGGGCCGCACGCACCGAGCGGGCGTAGGTGGAGAGGCTGCGGATGGGGCGCAGGAGCAGGCGGACAAGCAGCGCGCCGAGCACGCCCGTGAGCAGGCAGATGGTGAGAGCGAGGAAGATTGCGGCATTCCGAAAGCCGATCTCGGGGCCGAGGTAGCGCAGGGCGACGAGGCCGGAGAGGGAAAGCGTGAGCGTCACCGCCAACGCCCCGCCAAGGACGAACTGCAGGGAGGGGCGCCACTTGCGCATCATTCGTCTGCTCTTCCCATGCGGATGCCCACGCCATGCACGGTTTCTACGGCCTCGGGGCAGCCCGCCTGTGCCAGCTTCTGGCGGATGTTGCGCAGGTGGCTGTCGAGCGTGCGGTCGGACACCTGGGAGCCGGCACCCCATGTGGCCTCGATCAACTGGCGCCGGGAGAGCACCACCTCGGGCGCACGCATGAGCGCGGCGAGGATGGGAAACTCGGTGGCCGTGAGCGCAACCTCGGCCCCTGCGGCGGAGCAGAGGTGGGCGGCCGGGTCGAGCATGATCGGGCCATGTTCCAGGCGCGCGTTCGGTCGTGCGCCGCCGCTGCGTTTCAGGATCGCGCGAATGCGCACCGTCAGTTCGCGCGGGCTGAAGGGCTTGGTGACATAGTCGTCGGCCCCAAGCTCGAAGCCGAGCACCCTGTCCACCTCCTCGTCATGGGCCGTGAGAAAGAGGATCGGCACGTCGGAGCGGGCGCGGATGCGACGACAGACCTCGAAGCCATCCATCTCGGGCAGTCCGACGTCCAGCACCACGAGGGCAGGGTTTTCGCGGGCGGCGTGGGTGAGCGCCATTTGACCGTCGGCGGCGGTCACCACGGTGTAACCGCCGCGCGTGAGAGCCAGACTCACGATCTCGCGCAGGCGCGGATCGTCATCCACGAGGAGTATCTTCATTGCCCAGGTCCTTCGGCGCTTGGGCCTCCATTGTGCGGAGCGCGCGCCAGCGGCGAAAGCCCCAATCCCGCCAGCCCTCGATCTCAGCTGGTCCGTTGAAGCAGCCCTGCAACTGGCTTGGCCCTGCGCGCCGGGAGTGCGGCGACGCCATCACCGTTGGATCGACCACATCGGGCAAGGTGCAGAGGTAGCGCCAGTCGATACGCACCCGGTCGCCCTTAAGGTTCTGTGCGGCAACGATGTGGCCGAAGTTCACGAAACAGGAGAGGTAGAGCACGGCAAGGCCAAGGGCCGCACTGCGCAACAGCAGCCAGCTGTTGGGCCGCTCCCGCCAAATTTGCCAGGCGGTCAGAGAGAGGCCGGCGGCGACGAGGGCGACCCAGATCATCGCGTAGAGCCGCAGGTAGGTGAGGCCGAAGGCTTCAACGTAGAGTTCGAGCCGAAGGACGGAGGAGAGGCAGAGCGCCACGTTCTGGCCGAGCCATAGCAGCACCAGCGGGGTGAGCCAGCGGTGCTCGCCGAGGAATGGGCGCGCGGCCAGCGCGAAGGCCCCGGCAAGCAGCGCCGTGGCCAGAAGCGGGTAGGCACCGCGGTGGGCGTATTCGGCGTAGGTCATGCCTTCGGGCAGCGCCGCGCCGCCCCAGAGCAGGGTCGCGTCAAAGACCGTTTGGACGCCGAGGAGGAGGTTGAAGACCACAAGGGCACGCAGCACGGAGCCGGCGTTGAGCCCGCTGCGCAGCTTCGGGAGTCGCGGCAGGTCGGCCTCGGGAATCGGCAGGCTGTCGGCCCGGGTCACCAGCGGCCAGAGAACCAGGGCGATGCCCAGCCAGAAGAGGCCGCGCAGGGTCAGGCGCGCCCAGTCGACCCGCAGGTCGAGCGCGCGTGCAACCGCTTCCTCGATGACCGGGTTGGCCCCGGTGATGAGCGCCCCGAGGATCAACGCCCCGCCCAGCGGGAAGGCCCAGATCCGGGCCCAGGCCTTGAGGCGGCCAAAGCCGAGCGCCTCCTGCGGCAGCGATGCGGCCCTCATGAGGGCACCGAAGGCATCTGAAGGTCCTTGCAAGGGAATCGCCGCAAACATCACCCCCGCCCGCCGAAGATGACGCAGGCCGGGCATCTGGCCGGGGATGTGCAGCCATGCCATGCCCAGAAGGAGGCTGGCCAGGAGGAAGAGGACAGAAAGGAGCTGGAGGTATTCCACCACCGGAAGCGCCCCCAGCACGACGAGCACAGCCGGGCGCCAGATGGCTCTGGCGGGCGCGAAAGCTGCCGAAACCGCGAAGACCGCAATTGAGAAGAGCGCGAGCGACAGACCGGGCGCATGGCCCCAGAGCAGGACGTCCGACAGGGCTACCAGCCACAGCAATAGCCACACGACCGGCGCCCCGCGCCGCAGCGCCGAGGGCTCCGGCGCACCCCGCGGTTCCTGCGGGCTGGCACCTTCGCCATCCAGCCACCATGCATCCATTTCCAGGCTTCGCGGCAGACCGCGGATTACCAGTTCACTGTCCATCATGCTCTCCAGGTTTGTCGATTGCCTGGAGCGTCGGTCATGAGGGGTGCAGCCGTGGCGCAGGTGTTGTGCAGGTTTTGTGCAGGTCGGGCTTGGCCAGTCGGCAGGCTCTGCCCTAGTCGTTCAGCACTGCCATGTTGTCGGCCTCCCAGCCAATCCACACCGGCTCGTTGCCGACGGCCTGGCCGGTCTCGGCATCCACGTAGGCCTTGAGCATCGCGTCGCCCTTGTCGCCCACCGCGATCTGCATCGCCATGCGCGAGCCGAGGAAGGTCTTGCCCACCACGCGCCCTTGCACGGCGTTGCCGGTCTCGGGGCGCGTGTCATGGAAGCCCAGCTTTTCCAGCCGGACCGATGCGGTGACCGGTGTGCCTGCGTCCGGCAGGGTGGCCGGGGCCTTGCCGGTGATGGTCGTGCCTTCCCAATCCATCACCACCTTATCGCCCTCGACGCCGCGCACCCGGCCCGAAAGAAAGTTCGTTTCTCCGATGAACTCCGCCACGAAGCGGCTGGCGGGCCGGAAGTAGAGCTCTTCCGGCGTGCCGTCCTGCTCCACCCGACCGGCATTCATCACCACGATCCGGTCGGACATGGTGAGCGCTTCTTCCTGGTCGTGAGTGACGAAGAAGAAGGTCTTGTGGGTGCGCCGCTGGATCGACTTCAGCTCCTGCTGCACCTGCCCGCGCAGCTTTGCGTCGAGCGCGCCCAGCGGTTCATCGAGCAGCAGAAGTGCCGGGTCAGGCGCCAGCGCCCGGGCCAGCGCGACCCGCTGCCGCTGACCGCCCGACAGCTGCACCGGGTAGCGGCCGGCATAGGCATCGAGCTCCAGGAAAGACATGATCTCGTCGGAGCGACGCTTGATGTCGGCCTTGCCCATGCCCTTCAGCTCCAGCCCGAAGGAGATGTTTTGCGCCACGGTCATATGCGGGAAGAGGGCGTAATCCTGGAACACCATGTTCACGTTGCGCCGCTCGGGCGGCTGGTTTGTCACGTCTTCGCCGTCGAGGATCACCCGGCCCTTGGTCGGGCGCTCGAAGCCGCCGAGGATGCGCAGTGTCGTGGACTTGCCGCAGCCCGAGGGGCCGAGGAAGGTCACGAACTCGCCCTGGGCGATATCCAACGTCAGGTTATCCAGCGCGACAGTCGCGCCGAAATGCTTAGACAGCCCCTCGATGCGGGCAAGCGGTGTCTGATCGGTCATGGCTCAGCTATCCTTGTTCATGCGGCGGGTGAAGCGCTCGGCCCAGATGCCGATGGCGGCGGTCAGGACCAGCGCGACGGTGGCGATGGCGTTGATTTCCGGGCTCATGCCGGAGCGGAGCTTGGCGAAGATCAGCACCGGCAGGGTCGGATCGTAGCCGCCGAGGAAGAACGAGCGGACGAAGTCGTCGAACGACAGCAGCAGGCAGAAGATCGAGGCCCCGAGGATGGCGGGCACGAGGTAGGGAAGGGTGATCCGGATGAAGGAGATGAGCGGGTCGGCGCCAAGGTCGCGGGCCGCCTCGATCTGGCTCTTCGGCAGGGTCGACAGCCGCGCCATGACCACCAGCACCACGAAAGGCACGTTATGCACCGCGTGGGCCCAGATGATCGCGCCCATGCCGGGCTCGATCCCGAGGTAGCGGGCATAAATGCGGAAGGCGATGGCCGAGATGATCCCCGGCACCAGCGCCGGCAACACCGTCAGCCCGAACATGGCCATCCGCCCGAAAAACTTGCGCCCCTCCAGCAGCACCGCGATCCAGGTGCCGACGAAGACCGAGATCAGCGTCGACAGCACCGCGATAGCGACAGAGTAGCCGAACGTCGATATGACCTCCGCGTCGGCAAAGACCCCAGTGTACCATTCCAGCGTCCAGGAGCGGATCGGGAAGCCGATGAAGTTGGAGTCCTTGAAGCCCATGATCACCATCAGGATCAGCGGCACGAAGACGTAGAGCACGAAGGCCCAGTAGATGCAGCTCAGGAAGATCCGGTTGCCGCGGAACAGCTCGGGGCGGTCGTTCATGCGTTCTCTCCCTTGCGCAGCATGCGCATCAGCCTCTGGAAGGTGGCGGTGATGAGCAGCGCGGCCATGAACATGATCGTGGCAAAGGCCGCACCCGTCGGCCATTCATCGCCCGCCACGTGGAAGAAGCCGGCGATGGTTTCGGCAAAGACGGTGGTCGAAGGCCCGCCCAGGAGCACCGGGGTGGCGTAGAACCCGGTGGAGATCAGGAAGACCAGCGTGCACCCCGAGGAGATCCCCTCGATCGTCAACGGTAGCGACACCCGGCGGAACCGGGTCCATGCGCCTGCGCCGAGGTCGGCGGCAGCCTCGTTCATGCTTTTCGGCAGCTTCTCCAGCGCCGAGTAGAGCGGCAGCAACATGTAGAGCGCGGTGAGGTAGACGATGCCCACGCCCATCGAGAAGCTGGTGTACATGAACGGGATCGGCCGGTCGATCAGGCCGATGGTCTTCAGCAGAAGGTTCACCGCACCGGTGTTGCCCAGCAGGATCATGATCGCATAGGTCCGCACGATCTCGCCCACCCAGAAGGGGATGAGCAGCAGAAGCAGAAAGAGCATCTGGTTCTTGCGGCTGACGTGGCGGGCCAGGAAGTAGGCCACCGGGTAGGTGATGATGAGCGTGCAGAAGGTGAAGACACCGGCAAAGATCAGAGTCCGGAAGAACGGCATCCAGAAGATGCTGTCGCCGAAGAAGCGGGCGTAGTTATCGAGCGTGAAACTTTGCTCCACACCGGGGGCAACCGGGTAGGCATCGGTCAGCGAGACCCGCAGCATCTGCAACATCGGACCGAGGTGCTGGGTCAGCACCCAGAGGATCGGGAAGGCGGCCAGGAGCAGGAACTGGCGGCGCGGCGAAGCCGTCGCCAGCCGCATCAGCGCATGATACGGCCCCCAGCCGGCCAGGCGGCCCCAGAAGGTCCGGTCGGCGCTTGTCTGCGCCGCGGCTGGTCCGTCCTGCCGTGCAGGTGCTTCATAGGTCATCGGGTGATCTTTCGCGCGTGTCAGCGCCCCTGCCCCGCGCGGGGCGGGACAGGGGCAGGGTTGTGGGAATGGCTCAGGCGGCCTTGATCGCCTCAACGGCCGGATCGACGAGGCCGTACTTCATGTCATTGGCCTCCGCCCGGAAGAACTGCAGGTTGGCGAGCTGCTCCTCGGGGAAGGAGGTCGACTTGCGCTCCAGCTCCGTCAGGTGCTGGTCGGCCCCCTTGTAGGTCGAGATGAAGCCCGAGGCCTTGGTCATCGCGGCGCCGATCTCCGGCGAGGCGAGCAGCGCGTCGAGGAAGGTGTAGGCGTTGTCCGCATTCGGCGCATTGTTTGCGATGTTGAAGGTGTAGACGAAGCCGTAGGAACCCTCCTGCGGGATCGTCATGCCCAGCGGGAAGCCGTCGTTGATCAGCGCCGCGGCAGGGCCGTTCCAGGAGTGGCCCAGCACGATGTCCTGGTTGACCATCATCTGCTGGAACTCGGCGCCGCCGTCGTAGTACTTGCGCACCAGCGGCTTGTGCTCGATCAGGAAGGTCTTGGCCTCTTCGACGATCTCGGCAGCCTTCTCCGGGTCGTCCATGTATTCGACCATGTTGCCGTCATAGCCCTTCATCAGCATGACGATGCTCATCATGTCCTGGATGATGTAGGCGGTCTGGCCGCTGTATTTTTCGCTGAACAGCGTGTCCCAGGTCATCGCCTCTTCCGCGCTCACGATGTCGGAGTTGTACGAAAGCACTTCCATCCCCGAGAGGATCGGCGCGCCCCACTTGCTGCCGTTGATCGTGGCCCAGTCGCTTTCCGAGAAGGTGGGGTTGATGTTTCCCCAGTTGGAAAGACGGTCGGTGTCGAGCGGCGCCAGCAGCTCGCTGTCGATGAACTGCAAAAAGCGGTGGCCCGCCACGGTCATGATGTCCACGGTCGGGTTTGGCTGCTCGGCAGCCAGCAGGTTGAACTGCTTGCCCTGGTCGTCAACGAGGCGGACGTTGACCTTGATGCCGGTCTCGGCCTCGAATTGCTCGCGGAAGGCGTCGGGCACAAAGTCGTTGTAGGTCCAGATGTTCACCTCGCCGCTGCCCTGCGCCATGGCGCGGCGCAGGTAGGCGGGTGAGGCCAGCGCCGCGCCGGTGGCGGCGGCGGTGCCGAGGAAACGGCGGCGGTTGTAGATCAGTTTCGACATGTCTTCTCTCCTTGTTGGTCCAGTGGCCTGCTTCTTCTTGGTTATGGTCTCATTGTCTTGGCGTCAGGCGCGGGCGGGCGCGCGCAGCAGCCCGGTTTTCGCGGCCCGCTTGAGGTCGTCGAGGCTGAAACGGTCCAGCTCCAGCGCCTTCAGGATCTCGTTTTCGGCCTCGAAATCCCGGCCATACATGGCCGAGAAGATCCGGATGCCGGCCTCGTGAAGCTCAGCGGGATGGCCTGTCAGCCGGCCCAGCGCGGCGGTCAGCACCAGCCCATAGGGCACATCTTCGGTCACATAGCGGCTGTCGGCGGTGGCCGGGCCGGTGCCACCGTTGCCCTGGGCGTGCATCTCCTGGTTCATTTCCGAGATCGAAGCCACCGGCACGTGAAACGACAGGTGGAAATGCTCGAAGATCGTCTTGACCTCCAGCCCCAGCGCCTTGGCGATGGCCAGCCTTTCGAGGTCCAGTTCCTCCAGCAGTCGGCCCACCTTGGGGGTCACGTTCTGCCCCTGGCTCCAGGTTTCGCCGCGCTCCATCCGGGTGATGTTGCCCAGCGCGATGCCCATGTGGTTCTGCGGGTTGAGGTTGGACAGCGAGATTGCCAGCAGCCCGTCACGCGGCTGGAAGCGGTCGCCGAAGAGCTCCTGGCACAGCGCCAACGCCTCCTCCGAGGAGTCTTCCGGCACGGTGCAGAGATCGACCTTGCTGCGCACCGTGTTCACCTTCACCTCGGTGCCCGACTGCCGCCGCCCGGTGCAGATCGTCGTGCCCCAAGCGGTAATTGGCACGCTCACACCGCGCTCGGCCAGAAGCTGCATCAAGTAGACCGCGCCCAGCGAGGCGTGGGACGAGACAATCACCTGATGGCGCGGCTCGATGTGCGGGGCCAGCGCGTCCAGCACCGTCTTGTGGCCGTAGCCCGGCAGGGCGATCATCAGCACGTCATTCTCGCGCGCCAAGGTCGCCGCGCTGTCGGCAATTCGGGGCGTCAGGGTCGTTTCCAGCGCGCCGGTCGCCACAAGGGCCGCGCCTCCGGCAAGCTCCGCCGTGCCCGCGCCCGAGGGCGACCACAGCATCGGGTCATGACCCGCCTCGTGCAGCAGCGCCGCCGTTCCGAACGCGATCGAGCCCGCGCCTGCCAGTCCTACCCTCTTGCTCACATCAACCCTTTCGTCGGTTGCAATATTTCAATCCACTCTACGACATTTCAACGGAAACTCGTTCGCCATACAGGACCCCGAGGATCACGCCCCGGAGTCGTCAATCCGCACCGGGTCTCCCAGCACGTGCATCAGCCGGTTGGCCCAGCCGAAGAGCGAGGCCGAAAGGATCAGATCCAGCACCTCGGCCTCGTCGAGCCCGGCCTCCTTGAGCGCTGCCACATGCTCCGGCCCGGCCTGCGATGGGCACTCCGACAGCGCAACCGCGAAATCGAAGATCGCCCGGTCACGCTTGCCCAGCTCGGCCTTCGCGCCATCGCGAAACAGCTTGTCGGTCACCTCGGTCGACTTCTCAAGCTGCGCATGGCGCATGGCATGAACAGCGGCGCAATAGATGCAGTGGTTGACCATCGAGGCCCCCAGCGCGCCCAATTCCCGCTCCGCCCGGCTCATCCCGCCCTTGTCGTACATGATGGCATTGAACAGCGGCGAGCGCACCTTCAGGCTTTCGACATCATGCGCCAGCGTCAGCACATAGTCCGAAACCTTGGTGTTGGAGGGCGTTACCTTGAGCGCGTCGAGCTGCGCCTCGGTGGCCTCCTGAAGGTCCACCGGTTTCACGCGCGGCTGCCAGTGCGGCACGTTGCGGGTGAACTTGCGGATCACATTGTTCATGCGAAGGCCCCCTTCATCAGGCGCAGCCCGGCGATCACCCGGATCTGGTAGGCGAGAAAGGCGTTCAGCTCGCAGAGGCGGACGATGTCGGCATCCGCCACGCCACCCGCACGAAGGCCCGATATGTCCTCGGCGGCGATGTTGCGGGTGTCGGCTGCGACCTTGTCCATGAAGGCCACAACCTCGGCCAGCCCCTGCCCCGTGCCATCCGTATCCGGGTCGGCGAGCGGGGCGAACTCTTCGGCACCTTCGGCGTAGCGCGTGGCCAGATCGGCCTCGCCGTTCAGCACCGCGATCCGGGCCGCGAGCGCCGCGCGCAGGGCGTGTGACCACGGGCCGGCATCCTTCGGGCGCAGAACCGCCTCCTCGGCCTCCTGGGTCATCTCGAAGATGTTAGCGCGCGCCTTCACAGCCGGGTTGTCCGCGCCGATACCGGCGCTGTTCAATGAGGTGGTCTCCAGAGCCATCAGGCCACTTTCCCCTCTCTTTCCTGCTTTTCCTCGGCCCCCAGCTCGCTGGGCTCCCATTCGCTGCCGTCGAGCTCGGGCTTGGCGTATTCCACCATCGCCTGCCAATGCGTCTCCACATCCTCGGCATAAAGCGTCGCCGCCATCTCGCGCGCCATCCAGGCGGCCCCCTCCGAAATGCCCGGAATGTCGCCGCTCACCTTGCCCAGGCTCGCCGAAGCGCCGTAGTTGAAACAGTAGACATTGGCGAGCCAGGGCGCTTGCCCCGGCACCTTCTCGCGAAAGGTGAAATCCGCGTTGAGGTAGGGAAAGCGGCCCAGATCGCGCGAGGGCTCTTCGGCGGGCGGTGCATAGACGTCCTGCCACAGCAGGATGTCGCCCGCGGCCTCGCCAAACTCGGTGCGCGACAGCGGGTCGATGGTGAAGCCGGTGCCGAGGATCACGAAATCCGCTTCGTAGGAAGAGCCGTCGGCAAAGCCCACCTGCACCGCGCCGTCACGCTCCACGGTCGAGTCCACGGCCTTGCCGAAATGGAAGTGCGCATTGGGATGGCGGCTCACCCGCAGGGTCGAGCCATGCGGAGGCGGCGTCTGGGTGGCGAAGGAATACTGCATGAACCGCCAGCGCCATTCGTCCGGCAGGCTGGCGTATCCGGCGGTGAAGCCGAAGCTGCCGATCCCCATCATCTTGTTGATCGTCGGCATCTCCTTGCGGCGGATCAGGTGGCGCACCTCGGCGGCCCCGTGCTCAAGCGCCTCTGCCGCGTTGTCCACAGCCGAGGCGCCCACGCCGACGACCGCCACGCGCTTGCCCTTCAGCGCGGCAAAGTCGATCTCGTCGGCACTATGCGCCCAATACCTGCGGTCCAGCGTCTCGACGAAACCGGGGATGTTCGGCTGCCCGGTGCCGTCGCGCCCGGTGGCGAAGACAAGCTTGCGGGTGAGGATCGAGGCCTCTTGCGCGCCGGACAGATGCAGCCGCAGCAGATCTCCCTCAGGCTCCACCCGGTCGACAGAGACGCCGTTCTCCACCGGGATCTCCAACACCCTGCGGTACCATTGCAGGTAGTCCATCCACATCGGGCGCGGGATACGATACAGCGCCTCCCACTGCGCGGTGCCGAACTGCGCGCGATACCAGGCCTGGAAGCTCAGCGCCCCGTGGCCAAAGGCCGGGCCGGTCAGCTCCTTGGGCGAGCGCAGGGTTTCCATGCGGGCATAGGTGAGCCAGGGGCCCTCCAGCCCCTCGGGCGCGCGGTCGAGCATGCGGATATTGTGGATACCGCCGGTCTTCAGCGCCATCCAGGCCACCATGCCACACATGCCACCGCCGATGATCACCACGTCGCTCACACCCTCGCGCGGCGGCACCCAGTCCTTGCCCGGCCAGCACAGAAACGCCAGATCCTCGCGCAGACGTGCCTCCAGCGCGGGCAGACCCTGGCCGTCGATCGGGGAGGCGGAATCATGTGTCATGTCGTCTTTCCTGTACGTCTGGCCGGGGCGTGTCAGGCAGGCCGGCTGCCCGACCACGCCGGGTGGAGGTCGTCGATATGGAAGGGATGGGCGTGCCGGTTGTGCGGCCCGCGCGCGGGTGTCTCGCGAAGATGTGGATGATCGTCGGAAAGCTCGGGATGCTCGTGCTCACGCTGCAGCGGATCCTCGGCGGGCCAGGCCCGCAAGGCGAGCGCGGCAATGCCGACGGTCAGAACGGAGAGCGCAACCAACGCGGGCTCAAGCCCAACCCAGGCCGCCAGTTGCCCCGCCAGCGGATAGGCCACCAGCCAGCCTGCGTGCGACAGCGAGAACTGCGCAGCGAACACCGCCGGCCGATCCGCCGTGGCCGCCGAGCGGCTGATCACCAGCCCGCCGGGCGTCAGCACCAGCGAGGCGGCAAGCCCGAATCCGATCCAGAGCACCATGTGGCCGATATAGCCGAGCGGCAGCAGGATCGCGAGGCCGAGGCCCGCGTGCATCAACGCACCGCCCGCCATAACCAAGCGCTCGTCCCGCGCCTCCACGAGCCGCGGCACCACCACGGCGCCCGCAGCGGCGCCCAGCCCGTAGAAGGCCATAAGGATGGGATAGTGCCGCTCGGCATCGCCCAGCACCGCGCCCGCCAGCACCACCGAGTTTACCAGTACCCAGGCCATGCTCAGCGAGAGCGCGAAATTCAGCAGGAACAGCCCGCGCAGCCGCGGCGTATTGTGGTAGATGCGCAGCCCGTTGAGCACACGGGTCATGAAGGGCCGCCTGCGCCGGTCCGCGGCCTCTGCCGGAAAGCGGGTGACGAGCAGAGCCGCGATCGAGCCCAGGAAGGCCAGCGCCGCCACCCAGAACAGGAACTCCGCCACGATCAGCTGCAGCACCATGGCGGCGATCACCGGCGAGAACACCGATTCCAGCGTGTAGGCGATGCGCGACCAGACCAGCGCGCGACTGTAGGCGCGCTCCTCGGGCAGCACGTCCGGGATGACGGACTGGAACAGCGGGGTGAAACCGGCGGAGACCGCGAAGAACAGAAGCGCCAGCGCCGCGATCTGCCAGGTCTGCGTGGCGAAGGCCATCGGCAGCAACAGCACCATCCGGCCCAGGTCCAGCGCGATCATCACCCGCTTGCGCGAGCGGCCCGCAAAGAGCGCCTCGGCCAGCGGGGCCACGCCCACATAGGCCACCATCTTCACCGCCAGCAGGAAGCCCAGGATCTGCCCCGCCGCAGCCGCGCCGCCAATCCGGTAGGCCGCCAGCGACATTGCAACTGTCATCAAGCCGATGGCCAGCAGCGAGCAGAGCTGCGCCGCGAACAGCCTGCGGAATGTCGGATTGGCAATCGGGCTGAGCCGGGCTGCTGTCATGAAGCGAGCGTATCCTCGGGAATGCCGTGGGCGTTGAACCGGGCTGTACTGGTATCCACGCGGTAGTGATCTGCATAGTCTGGTGCGATCCGCGCCAGATTGTCGACCGCTCCTATGATAGCATCTGCCTTCTCATCGCTCATCAGCGCCGAAAGGTTAAGCCTGATCCAGCCGGGTTTCGCGGTTTCCTCGCCCTGTTCGAGCGCCGCGATGGTCGCATCGGAGTCAGCGCGCCCGAGGCCCAGAAGCCGGTGGCCATAGGGCCCGGCGCAGGCACAGCCGCCGCGCGCCTGCACGCCGGTCATGTCGCTCAGGAGCCGGGTGAAGAACTGGTGGTGCACCAGCCCCCCCTGCCCGTCGCGCACCCGGAAGGAGAAGATCGGCAGCGCCTCGGCCCCGGGAACGCCCAGCAGTTCTATCCGGTCGTTCCGCTGCCAAACGTCGAGCGCCCGCCGCCGCAGCTCGGCCAACCGCCTGTCCTGCCAGCCCTGCCCCAGCGCCTCCTTGACCAGCATCGCCAGGGCGGCGCGGATGTCACCGGTCACGTTCGGCGTGCCGCCCTCCTCCCGCGCCGCAAGGCTGCCGGAGTAGACATGCCCCCAGGGCGAGACGAAACTGACTGTGCCGCCCCCGGGAAGGGTCGGGGTGGCACGACGGGCGATCCCGTCGCGGATCACCGCGACACCACTGGACCCGGGACCGCCGGGAAACTTGTGCACCGAGAAGACGATGGCATCCTTCTGCGCATCTGTGCCGGGCTTCATGTCCATCTCGCAATAGGGGCCGGCGCAGCCGTAATCCCAGATCGCGAGCGCGCCGTGGGCGCGCAGCATACGGGTGACAGCATCCACGTCAGTCAGGATGCCGGTCACGTTGGACGCCGCCGAGAAGGTGCCGACGATCCGCGCCGCACCGCTGGCGGCCTCAAGCGCATCAGCCAACGCGCCCATGTCGACGCCGCCTTCCGCCGCCTCGGCGATCTCGATCACCTCCGCCCCGGTCTCGCGCCAGGGCAGGATGTTGGAGTGGTGCTCGTAGGGCCCGGTCAGCACCACCACCCGCTCGCCCGCCGCCACCATCGCGGCCAGATCCAGCAGGCCGACGATCCGATTGATCCCGGCGGTGGAGCCCGCGCCGGTGAAGACCACGCTCATGCCCTCGTCCGCCCCGGTCAGTCGGGCGATCTCGGCCCGCGCGGCCTCGCGCAGCTTGGTCATGTATTCGCCGCAGAAAGAGGCCTGGGTGTGGGTATTGGCATAGTAGGGCAGCACCCGGTCGCGGATGAAATCCTCGACCTGCGCCAGCGCCCGCCCGGAGGCGACGTAGTCGGCATAGATCAGCGGTCGCGGCCCGAACGGCCCGTCGATCTGCGCATCTTCGCCGATCAGCCCCTTTCGGATGCGGTCGTGCAGGTCGTCGCTCCGCAGCGCGGCCTTGAAGTCTTCGAGCGCGGTCATCTTGTCCCCTGATGTCGTCAGATCGATAATGACGCAATTTGCGCAAATTTCTTCACAGTTCTTTGCCTTTGAAATCCATGATTTGGGTCATATGATCGCGATATGGCGCATAAAATAGATCATTTCGACTCTCGCATCCTCGAACAGCTTCAGCGCGATGCCGGCCAGTCCCAGCGCGCGCTGGCCGAGAAGGTGGGCCTGTCGCAGAACGCCTGCTGGCGGCGGCTAAAGGCACTGGAGGCCTCCGGCGTGATCCGCAACCGCACGGTGGTGATCGACCGGGAGCGGCTGGGCGGCGGTTTCGTCGTTTTCTCGCTGATCAAGACGCGCCACCACTCCGCCGACTGGCTGCGCCAGTTCCGCCATCACGTCTCGGCCATCCCCGAGGTGATCGACTTCTTCCGCATCGGCGGTGAATATGACTATCTGCTGAAGATCGTCGCCCGCGACATGGCCGGCTACGACGATGTCTACAAGCGGCTCATCGAGAACATCGAGCTGGAGACGGTGACCTCCTATTTCGCGATGGAGGCGATCGAGGAGCAGCGCCCGGTGCCCCTGAGCTAACCGCGCGGCCTCAGCGCCAGTCGAGCACCACCTTGCCGGACTGGCCCGATTTCATCGCCGCGAAGCCCTCGCGGAACTCGTCCACCCCCATCCGGTGGGTGATGACCCGGCTCACGTCGAGCCCATTTTGCAGCATCGCGATCATCTTGTACCAGGTCTCGAACATCTCGCGCCCATAGACGCCCTTGATGGTGATCGCCTTGAAGACGATGTGCGACCAATCCACCGGCGACTTGCCCGGCGGGATGCCAAGCAGGGCGATCTTGCCGCCCATGATCAGGCTTTCCACCATCTGGTCCAGCGCCTGCTGACTGCCCGACATTTCGAGCCCCACGTCGAAGCCCTGCGTCATGCCCAGCTCGCCGATCACGTCGCGCAACGCCTCGTGGCGCACATCGACGGTGCGGACATTGCGGCAGACGTGTTCGGCCAGCTTGAGCCGGTCGGGGTTGATGTCGGTGATCACCACGTGGCGCGCGCCGGCGTGGCGCGCCACTGCGGCGGCCATGATCCCGATAGGCCCAGCCCCGGTGATCAGCACGTCCTCGCCCAGAAGGTCGAAGCTTAGCGCCGTGTGCACCGCGTTGCCCAGCGGATCGAGGATCGCGCCGATCTCGTCGGGGATATCGTCGGGCAGCGGCACCACGTTGAAGGCGGGCAGCTTCACGTATTCGGCGAAGGCCCCCTGCACGTTTACCCCGATGCCTCGCGTGCCCGGATCGAGGTGGAACTTGCCCGAGCGGCTCTGCCGGCTCTCGGTGCCCACCACATGGCCCTCGCCCGAGCAGCGCTGGCCGATCTTCAGCCCGGTCACGTTGCGCCCGAGCTCCACGATCTCACCGGCAAACTCGTGGCCGGTGATCATCGGCACCGGCACGGTGGCCTGCGCCCAGTCGTCCCAGTTCCAGATATGGATATCCGTGCCGCAGATGCCGGTGGCGTTGACCCGGATCAGCACCTCGTCCGGCCCGATCTCGGGCACCGGTGCCTGCACCATCCACAGCCCCTCCTCGGGCCGGGATTTCTCCAGCGCCTTCATGGTGTTGGGCCGGCTCATGAGATCACACCCAGATCGCGCCCGACCTTGCCGAAGGCTGCCAGCGCCCGGTCGAGCTGGTCGCGCGTCAACGCCGCGTTCATCTGCGTGCGAATGCGCGCCTTGCCGTGCGGCACCACCGGATAGAAGAAACCGGACACATAGACACCTTCCTCGAAGAGCCCGGCGGCCATTTTCTGTGCCAGCGGCGCCTCGCCCAGCATGACCGGGATGATCGGGTGCTCGCCGTCGAGCAGGTCAAAGCCGAGGTCGCTCAGCCCGTCGCGCCAGTATCGCGCGTTCTCGAAAAGCCGCGCACGCAGGTCACCGCCCGCCTCCACCAGCCGGATCGCCTCGATCCCGGCGGCGACGATCGAGGGCGGCAGCGCGTTGGAGAAGAGGTAGGGCCGCGCGCGCTGGCGCAGCAGGTCGATCACCGGCTGCGGTCCGGCGATATAGCCGCCCAGCGCGCCGCCCAGCGCCTTGCCCAGCGTGCCGGTGAGGATGTCGACATCGACGCCGAAGTGCTCCGGCGTGCCTGCGCCGCGCGCGCCCATGAAGCCGGTGGCGTGGCAGTCATCGACCATCACCACGGCGTCGTACTCCTTCGCCAGCCGGGTGATCTCGGGCAGGTTGGCAAGGTAGCCATCCATCGAGAAGACCCCGTCGGTAGCGATCATCACATGCCGCGCCCCGCCCTCGCGGGCCTCCTTCAGCTTCGCCTCCAGGTCGGCCATGTCGCTGTTGGCATAGCGGAAGCGGCGCGCCTTGCAGAGCCGGATGCCGTCGATGATCGAGGCGTGGTTGAGCGCGTCCGAAACAACCGCGTCCTCCGGTCCCAGGAGCGGCTCGAAGAGTCCACCGTTGGCGTCGAAACAGGCGGCGAAGAGGATCGAGTCATCCTTGCCGAGGAACTCCGCCAGCTTCTGCTCCAGGGCCCTGTGAAGATCCTGCGTGCCGCAGATGAACCGCACCGAGGCCATGCCGAACCCCTTGTCCTCCATCACGTCGCGGGCGGCGCGGATCAGGTCGGGGTGATCCGCCAGCCCGAGATAGTTGTTGGCGCAGAGGTTGATCACCTCATGCCCGCCCACCGCGATCTCGGCCCCCTGTGGCGAGGTGATCAGCCGCTCGCGCTTCATCAGCCCGTCGGCCTCGATATCGGCGAGCGTTGCGTTCAGATCGGCGATGAACCGGTCGGACATGGAAGACCTCCTTTTTGCGCGTCAGGCGGACTCTTCGGCGGCAGCCTGAAAGGCGGGTTCGCCCATGGTCCGGGGTATCATCTTTCAGCCCGCAGGCCTGCGATCTCGTCTTCCGAGAGTTGATCGAGGCGCGGCATCAGCTCAAGCAATTCGCGGGTGTAGTCGGATTGTGGCTGCTCGAAGAGCGCGGCGGTGTCCTGCACCTCCACCAACTGCCCCTGCCGCATCACGCCCACACGGTCGCACATCTGCCGCACCACCGGCAGATCATGCGAGATGAAAAGCATGGTCAGGCCGAGATACTCCTGGAGATCCTTGAGGATGTTCAGGATCTGCGCCTGGATCGACACGTCGAGCGCCGAGGTGGGCTCGTCGCAGATCAGGAAGCGCGGCTGGGTGGCAAGCGCGCGGGCAATGGAGATGCGTTGGCGCTGACCGCCAGAAAACTCGTGCGGGTATTTGCGGTGCGCATCGGCGGCAAGGCCGACGCGGTCGAGCAGTTCGCGGACGCGCGGGGCAATCTCGGTGCGGGGCAGCAGCTTGTGGTGGATGAGCGGCTCGGCCACGATGTCGCCCACCGACATGCGCGGGTTGAGCGAGGAGAACGGATCCTGAAAGATCATCTGGATCTGCCGCCGGTAGCGCGCGAGGCCTGCCGCATCCATCGCCGTCATCTCCTCTCCGTCGAAGGTGACGGTGCCTTCATCCACCGGGTAGAGCGTGGCGATCATCCGGGCGACGGTGGATTTACCCGAGCCGGACTCGCCCACCAGCCCGAAGACCTCGCCATCCCTGATGTCAAAGCTCACCTTGTCGACGGCGGTGAAATACTCCCGGCGCGAAGGCAGCAGCGATCCCTTGGAGAGGAAGCGCTTGGTCAGCCCCTCGACCCTTAGCAGGGTGCCCGATTGCGAGGTGGCGGAGCGATCCCAGTTGCGGGCGAGATCTTCGATCTTGAAGCTGGTCTCCCGCCCGCCGTAGCTGACCTGTGGAAAGCGGTGCAGCTTGACCTGCGGGCGCGGCACGGCGGCGATGAGGCTTCTGGTATATTCATGGCTCGGCGCGCCGAGGATCTGCGCGGTGGCGCCCTGCTCCACCACCTTGCCCGAATACATCACCGTCACCTGGTCGGTCGTATCGGCGATCACCCCCATGTCGTGGGTGATGAGGATCACCCCCACCTGCCGCTCCTGCGCCAGCTCCTTGATGAGGTCGAGCACCTGCGCCTGAATGCTGACATCAAGCGCGGTGGTGGGCTCGTCGGCGACGATCACGGAGGGCTCGGAGCAGAGCGCGAGGGCGATCACCACGCGCTGCCGCATGCCACCCGAAAACTGGTGCGGATACTGGTGGAACCGCTCTTCCGGGTTCGGGATGCGCACCCGGTCCAGCAGGGCGATGGCGCGCGTCTTCGCCTCGCTCTGGCTGAGCCGGAGGTGGAGCTGGATGGTTTCCACCAGTTGCTCGCCCACTGTGAAGAGCGGGTTCAGCGAGGTCAGCGGATCCTGGAAGATCATGCCGATCTCCTTGCCGCGAATCTTGCGCTTCTCTTCGGCGTCGAGCTGGTCGATCCGCCGCCCGTTCAGCCAGATCTCGCCCTCGGCGATTCGCGCGGGCGGGTCCAGCAGGCCGATCACGGCGTTGCCCGTCATGGATTTGCCCGCGCCGGACTCCCCCACCACGCCGCGGATCTCGCCGGGGCGAATGTCATAGGAGACGCCCTCGACCGGCTTGAACAGGCCGCGCCGGGTGGGGATTTCAACCGTGAGGTTGCGGATGGAGAGAACGGGGTCTGTCATCGGAGCCTCGGGTTGAGTGCATCGCGCAGCCAGTCGCCCAGCAGGTTCACCGCCAGCGCAAGGGCCAGCAACGTGCAGGCCGGGAAGAACAGGATCCACCACTCGCCGGAGAAGAGAAAACCCTGCCCGATCCGGATCAGCGTGCCGAGCGAAGGCTGGGTGGCTGGTGCGCCGACGCCGAGGAAGCTGAGGGTGGCCTCGGCGATGATGGCCAATGCGAGCGAGATGGTGGCGATCACCAGCACTGGAGAGAGCACGTTGGGCAGGATGTGGCGCAGCATGATCCGCAGCGGCGAGCGCCCGATGAGGCGGGCGGCGGCAACGTAGTCCTTGGACTTTTCCACCAGCGTCGCACCACGCACCACGCGGGCGAACTGCACCCAGTCCGACAGGCCGATGGCGAGGATCAACACCCAGATTGCCATCTGGTCGCGGTATTCGACCGGAGTGACCCCCTTGGCGACGCCGAAGATGAGCATGGCCACGAGGATCGAGGGGAAGGTGAGCTGCACATCGGCGATGCGCATGATGATGGTTTCCGTCCAGCCGCCGAGGTAGCCGCTGAGCAGCCCGAGGAAGATGCCCAGCACCATCGCAAAGAGCACCGCCGAGACCCCCACGAAGAGCGAGATGCGCAACCCGTAGAGGATGGTGGAGAACACATCACGCCCCTGGTCGTCGGTCCCCAGCAGGAAGCTCTCGCCGGTGAAGGCGTTTGGCTCCATCGGGCGGGTGAAGCCGTTCATCAGGTTCAGGCTGGCCGGGTCGAAGGGATTGGTTGGCGCGATCAGCGGGGCGAAAACCGCCGAAAGCACCAGCAGCGCCGTCACCACGGCCGAGGCGATGGCCACCGGGCTGGTGCGGAAGGCATAGAAGATGTCGCTGTCGAAGAACCGGGTCATGCGGCCACCCTCAGGCGGGGATCGATAAAGGCATAGAGAATGTCCACCAGCAGGTTGATGCCCACGAACATCACCGAGATCAGCATGAGGTAGGCCGCCATCACCGGAATATCGACGAACTGGATGGCGTTGATGAAGAGCAGGCCGACGCCGGGCCACTGGAATACCGTCTCGGTGATGATGGCGAAGGCGATGATGGAGCCAAGCTGAAGGCCGATCACGGTGATGACCGGGACCATGGTGTTCTTCAGCGCGTGGCGGAAGTTGACGACCCTGTCGCTCAGCCCGCGTGCCTTGGCAAAGCGGATGTAATCCTGCCGCAGCACCTCCAGCATCTCCGAGCGGACGAGACGCATGATCAGCGTCATCTGGTAGAGCCCCAGCGTGATCGACGGCAGGATCAGGGCCTTCAGGCCGGAGGCGGTGAGAAAGCCGGTCGTCCAGCCGCCCAGATCCACCGTGTCGCCCCGCCCGAAGCTGGGCAGCCAGCCCAGTTCCACGCTGAAGAGATAGATCAGCAGGATGCCGATGAGGAAGGTGGGCAGCGAAACCCCGATGAGCGACGCCGACATGATGAGGTTGGCGGCAATCCCGTTGCGCCGGATCGCCGTGAAGACGCCCAGCGCGATGCCCAGAAGGATGGCGAAGATGCCCGACACCGCCGCAAGCTCCAGCGTGGCCGGGGCGCGCTCCAGCAGGATCTCGGCCACCGGGCGGCCCTGCCGGTAGGACACACCGAAGTTGCCCTGCACCGCCTGTTCGAGGAAACGGTAGTATTGCACCACGAAGGGCTTATCGAGGCCAAGCTGCTGCCGCAACCGCTCGACATCCTCAATCGTGCGCTCCTGCCCTAGCATGTTGTCGATCGGATCACCGACGAAGGTGAACATCGAGAAGGCCACGAGCCCCGTGATCAGGAGCACGAGGATCGACTGTCCGACGCGTTTGACGATGAAGGAGAGCACTGATCTGTCCCTTTGAAACGCGCCCCGGGGCTGGTGCCACCTCTGGCGGGTGGCTGGGGCCCTTGGCCGGGCCCCGGAGCGGTTGAGCTTGCGGCGCTAGTTTACCGTGACCCAGCGCAGGATGAAGAAATCGTCGGGGCGCTGTGTCAGCTCCACACCGGAGCGGGCGCCCCAAACCAGGGGCTGCACGTAGAGCGGCACATAGGCGACCTCGTCCTGAAGGATCTTGGCGGTCTCGTCGAGCATGGCCTGACGGGCTGTATCGTCAATCTCCGACTGGATCATCGGCAGGAGTTCGTCGACGCGCGCGTTGGAGTAGCCGCCAAAGTTCCAGCTGCCCAGCTTGGCCTCGTCGTCTTGCGTGGCGGCCAGAAAGCGGATCGGGTGCTCGGCATCGAAGGTGCCCGGCGACCAGCCCAGCAGGTACATGTCGAAGTTGTCGGCACGCAGCTCGGGCCAGTAGTTGGAGACGGGCATGGCATCGAGTGACACCTCCATGCCTGCCTGCGCCAGCATCGAGGTGATGGCCTGGCACACCGCCTCGTCGTTCAGGTAGCGGTCATTCGGGCATTTGAACGCGATGGTCTGGCCGGTGAGCCCCGCCTCTTCGGCGAGGCTGCGCGCGGCCTCGGCGTCATAGGCGTAGGGCGCGGCGTGGGCCTCGGAGTAGCCGCGCATCGCCGGGCTGACCATCTGGCTGGCCACCTCGGCGTTGCCGCGCATGATGGTTTGCAGGATCGCGGGCACATTGATGGCCTTGGCCACCGCCTCCCGCGCACGCGGATCGACGAACATGTCTGCCCCGCCCTGCCCGCTCTCGGCGGCGCCCTCCTGCTGGTCGAACCCCAGCATGATCACCCGCGCCTCGATGCCCTGGATCACGCGGACCTCGGGGTTGCCCTCAAGGCGCGCCACGTCCTGGATCGGCACCGGGTTGATGAAATCCACGTCACCGGAAAGCAGCGCGGCAAGCGCGGTGGCCGGGTTCTGGATCGGGGTCATCGTCACCCGGGTGAGGTTGTGCTCCACCTCGCCCCACCAGCCCTCATGTGGCTCCAGCACGGTTTCAAGATCCGGCTGGCGCGACACCACCTGAAAGGGGCCGGTGCCGTTGGCGTTGAGCGTGGCGTAGTTGCCCTGCTCCTTGTCGGGGCGCGCGGCACCGTTGGCCTCGGCCCAGCCGCTGTCCATCATCATCCAGTTGGCGATGGAGTCGGGGAAGATCGGGTTGGGCGCAGTTGTCATGATGTCGACGGTGTAGTCATCGACCTTGACCACCTCGCTCACCGGCGCGAACCAGCTCGAGGTGTCGGCCTGCTCGGAAGAGGCGCGCTCGTAGGAGAAGATCACGTCATCGGCGGTAAACTCGGCGCCATCCTGAAACGTCACGCCCTCGCGCAGCTTGAAGCGCCAGCCCTCGCCCTCGCCGATGGGTTCCCAGCTCACCGCAAGGGCGGGCTCGATCGACATATCCTTGCCGCGCCGCACGAGGCCTTCATAGACGTTGTTGAGAAACCCGAGCACCGGCGTGGAGTTGACGGCATGCGGGTCCATCGTCTGCGGGTCGGTGGTGACGGCGAAGTTGAACTCCTCGGCCGTTGCGGGCAGCGCAAGCACGAGCGCGAGAGCGGTGGAAAGGCGGCGCATCTGGTCTCCTCCAATGCAGATTGCTGGGATATGGGCCGCCCGCGTAGGCGGACGGCCCCACGGCACAAGGCCTAGTTCATGGTGAAGTATTTCACCTTCGGCTGATCCTCGGGATCAACCTCGATGCCCACGCCTTCGGCCATGCCCCAGTTCAGCACCTGGTGGTGGATCGGGATGTAGAGCGCTTCGTCCTGCACCACCTTCCAGATCTCGGCGATATCCGCGTTGCGCGAATCGAGATCGGTGTTGGAGGCCAGCGACTTGATCTTGGCGTCGAGCTCGTCGTTGTCATAGCCGGTGGCATTCCAGGTGCCGATGTCACCTTCGCGGCCATGCACGAGGAAGTTGAAAATATACTCGGAGTCGTAGGTCGGAACGCCCCAGCCGAGCATGTAAAAGTCGCTCTTGCCGTCGGTGATCAGCGGGAAGTGCTGGGCCTTGGGCTTGGCATCCAGGTTCACCGTAACGCCGATCTGGCCCAGCATGCCAACGGCCGCCTGGCAGATCGCCTCGTCGTTGATGTAGCGGTCATTCGGGCAGTCGAGCCGGATCGAGAAGCCATCGGCATATCCGGCCTCTTCCATCAGCGCCTTGGCCCCTTCGATGTCGGTCACGCTTGCGCCGTCCATCTCTTCGGTCCAGCCGTTCACGAAGGGCGGGGCGATCATGCCGGCGGGTTCGGACTGACCGCGCATCACCACCTGCTGGATGGCATCGCGGTTGATCGCCATCGACATGGCCTTGCGCACGCGCACGTCGGCCAGCGGGTTGGCGCCATCAACATCATCGGCCTCGATATCATCCGGCCCCTGGTTCATGCCAAAGAAGATCACGCGGTTCTGCGGCGCCTTCTTGACGGTCAGCCCATCGGCGCCCGCGACGCGCTCGAGGTCTTGCACCGGCATGTCCTGAAGGAAGTTCACCTCGCCCGAGAGCAGCGCGGCCACGCGGGTCGCGGCGTTCTGGATCGGGGTATAGACAATCTCCGACACTTCCATGGGAAACTGGTCACGCCCCCAATACTCCTCATTGCGCACCATCACCGTGCGCACGTCGGGCTCACGCGATTGCAGGATGTAGGGGCCGGTGCCGTTGGCGTTCGTGGTGGCATAGGTGATCTCGCCACCTTCGAAATCCTGCACCGCCACGGTGTCATTGGCCTCGGCCCATCCCTTGTCGAGGATGTACTGGTTGGTCAGGTTCGCGGGCAGGATCGGGTTGGGCCCGTCCGTCACGATCTCGATGGTGTAGTCATCGACGGCGCGCACCTCAACGACGGAGCTGAGCAGCTCCTTCATGTCGGAATTTTCCGATTTGGCCCGCTCGAAGGAAAACACCACATCCTCGGCGGTGAAGTCCTCGCCGCCATGAAACTTAACACCTTCACGCAGCTTGAAGACCCAGACGTTGGGATCATCTTCGCTGGGCGCCCATTCGGTGGCCAGCGCAGGCTCGAAGGCGCCGGTGACGTCACGGATGATGAGCGGCTCGTACATCTGGTGGCGGATGGTATGCGTCGGCCCCTCGTTCTGGGCGTGCGGATCGAGCGTGAGCGCGTCGCCCGCGCGGGCCCAGCGCAGAGTTTCTGCCGAGGCGAGCGTCGTCGTCGACAAGAGCGCCGCGAGCGCCAGAAGGCCTTTCGAATTGGTCATGGATATCTCCCTGGTTGTCATTCTCCCCTCCGTTCACGCGGGGGTGATGTGGCAGCACATCATGTGCCCGCCCCTGTGCCAAGTCCCTTCACGGAAAAACTATGCAGCGGGCGGTGGCTGACGTCGCGGCGGCTTGGGTGTATCCGCGCAATCTGGCCCGGAGGAACGGGTCAGGGGCCTAGCGCAGGCTGTCGCGCGCAATGGCCACAACAAGGCGGCCTGTTGCAGCGGTCCGGGCGGAGGCGATGCTGGCAGCGGTCGGCGCGCCAACGATCGGCGCCTCAACGGCAAAGCCGCGGGCAACTTCGCGGCCGGCCTCCTCGGGCGCCACGTAATACTGCCCGGCAATGCGGAAGGTGCCGCGCTGCGTGGCGTGGAAGTCTTCCACCCGCACGTCCACCCGCGCATCTGCCCGGTCACGGAAGGGCCAGGGCTCGGGCGCCACGATCCGGCTCGTCACCACGCCCAGCTCGCGCGCAAGCTGGAGCGTCATCGCCCGCGCCGGCTCGTCCGACCAGAGCGCCCCGATCGGCACCACCGTGCCATCCGCCGCGGCAATCACGATCTCTTCCGTGGTGGCATAGGTGGGCATGGTCACCAGCGCCACCTCGACGCTGCGATAGCGGATACTCACGCGCTCGGTGGGCGCGGTGGGTGCGGCCACACCGGCAGGGGCCACGCGAATATCGGCCCCCGAGCAGGCGGCGAGGGCAACAGCGGCCAGCAGAATGGCAAGCAAACGGGTCATGTGTCAGCGTCCGATCAGAATGGAATTCGGGTTTCGCGAAATCTGCCGCGCCAGCCGCTCCAGCGCCGCCGCCGCCGCCTCGATCTGGCGCAGGGTGGCCGAAAGCTCGCGTCCGGCATCGCCATCGCGGGAAAAGTTGTCAACCGCCGCGCCAGCCTGTCCGGCCAGCCGGTTCAGCCGCGCCGAAAGCTCGGGCAGGGATTCGGTGGCTTTCGACACCGCCTCGGCGGCCCCGCGAGCGGAGGCCAGCGTGGCATTCGCGTTTTCCACCAGGCCGCCTTCGCGCAGACTGGCGAGCGTGCTGCGCAACTCGGTCAGGGTTGCGTTCAGCTCCTCGGGCAGCGCGCGGGCGCTGTCCTGGTTGAGCACCGCCTCGGCGGCCGAGATCAGCTCTTCGGCGCGGGTGGCCAGATCCTGCAACGAGAGCTTTTCGGCCTCGCTCAGAACCGAACTCGCCTGTTTGGCCAGCCCCGGCACGGTATCGGCTGCGGCCCCCACGGCGGCGATGGTCTCGGTCAGCTGCGCGACGAGCGCCTTTTCCTCGATATCGGCCACGATGGCGTTGATCCGGTTGGCGGTGTCCTGAAGGCTGGCCGAAAGCGCCGCGATCTCGCCGGGAAGCGCACCGATTTCCTCGGATTCCACCAGCGCGCGGGTGCTGGCGACCGTCTTGCGCAACTCGGCGAGGGTTTCGGCGACCTCGCCGGGAATGGCCTGTGTTTCCTCGCTGGACACCAGCGTGGTGGAAGCATCGAGAAAGTCGATAACGCTCGCCATCACCTCTTCCACCGGCAAATCGTCGATCCGTTGGAGCAAGTCCTGCACGGTCGTCGTCACATCCGTCACGTTCGGCGCGGTGGTGGGGATCTGGGGGAACGGGTCGGCACTTCTGTCAAGCGCCGCCGGGTCCGCATCCGGGGCCAGGAAGAGATCGACCTGAAGCTCGTTGGTCAGCAGCGCCACATTGGCGAGCCGCGCCCTGAGGCCCTCGTTCACCCGGCGCTCGATGAAGTCGACGAAGGCCGCATCGTCTTCCGCATCGTCGCCTCCATTGAACCCGATCCGACTGGGCACCAACCGCAGGGTTGTCAGCAGGCGCACCCGGCCATCGCCAAAGCGGGCCTCATCGGTGACCCCGGCGATGGTTGTCACCTCGCCGATCTGCAACCCACCCAGCTGAACCGCCGAACCAACCCGCAGGCCGGGCAGGTTCTGGTCGAAGATGGCAAGAAACTCGACACCGCCGGTTTCATTGTCGATCAGGAAGCTTTGCCGGGCCGCCTGCTCATCGGCAAAAAGCGAAAACTCGCGCCCATCCTCGATCGACACGCCCCCCGATCCGAGCGTCTCGAAGGCGACGCCGCCGGCAAGCAGCGAGGCCAGCGAAGAGAAATCCACAGTCGCACCTGCAGCCCCGAGCGAGAAACTGATGCCGGACACGTCCCAGAACCGCGTGGTCGAAGAAATCAGCTGATCGTGCGGAGAGAAGATCACCGCGTCAGCCACGATGGTTTGCCCGTCCCCACCGATGGTGGCCTCGCCGATCTGCCCGACCCTGACGCCCCGAAACAGGATCGGCGTGGCCGTGGGTGGCAGGCCTGTGCTGGAGCTGAGCTTGATGATTGTGCCCTTCTGGCCGCCCGAAAGCAGAGGGGCTTTGGCCAGGGCCTCGAACTGCGAGGCCGGCACACCGGCCTCTCCGTCCCAGTCGCCCTCGATGTAGACCCCGGAGAGCACCGTATCGAGGCCGGTGACACCCTGCGTGGTCACCTCCGGGCGCACCAGCCAGAACTGCGCCTGCTGATCCACGAAGGGCGCAATCTCCTGATCCACCCGGATGCTGACGATCACCTGGTCCAGCGCATCGGAAAACCGCACCTCCTCCACCTGTCCCACGGCGATATCGCGGTAGCGCAGCTCGGTTTCATCGGCATGCACGCCGTTGGCGCTGGGGAAGGCCACCTCGATGAGCACGCCCTGATTGGCGTAGTTCTGCCACGCCACGCCCACGGCGATCAGCAGCGCCAGAACGGGCACCATCCAGACAAACGACAGCCTGCGCGCCCCGCCGCCGGGCTGCACCTGCAATTCGCTGAAGCCGTCGGTCATGAGGCGCCCTGCCCTGCCCGGCTGGGCAGATAATCCCAGATCAGCCGAGGGTCGAAGGATTTTGCAGAGAACATCGTAAAGATCACCGAGAGTGCAAACGCGAGGGCCGCCGGGCCGGGTTGAATGGAGGCCACCACGGAGAGTTGCACCAGCGCACTCAGAATCGCAACCACGAACACGTCGATCATGGACCAGCGCCCAATAAATTCAATGACTTCAAACAAGTGCATCCGCGCCACGGGTGTCTTCTGCGATCGCATACGCACCGACAGGGCAAGGTAGCCGATGGCGATGAACTTGATGACAGGGATGAAGACGGAGGCAATGAGCACGATCAGGGCGATGCCGAGATCGCCGTGCCGGGCGATCTCGATGGCGCCGCCGATGATGGTGTCATCCGAGCGGCTGGTGAGCGTTTCGGTGACAAGCATCGGGTAGAGGTTGGCCGGGATGTAGCAGACAAGCCCGGCCAGCCACCACGCCCAGACCCTCTGAAGGCTCATCGGCTCGCGCGACGTCAGCGGCATGCCGCAGCGCCCGCAGCTTTCCGTCTGCATCGGCCAGACCCGGGCACAGGTGCGGCATGTCACGAGGCCTGCCTGGCGTGCGGTTGTCATGGCCGCACCGTCGGTGCGGGCGCGGTCCCGCGTCCCGGTTCTTGCTCGGCCTCATCCAGCGCCGCCCAGATCGACCAGCTGCACAGCGAGCGATCGACCAGCAGCACGAAAGCCGAGAGCACGATGAACATCCAGAACGCGGGGCCGAAATTGAGCCGCGCAAGATCGGCCACCTTCACCAGGGCCACCGCGCAGCCGATGGCAAAGATCTCCGTCATCGCCCAGGGCTTCATCTGCTGCGTCACCCGAAAGGCCCAGCGGGCCCCCGGATAGGCCCGGTGCTGCAAGGCGAGCGGCGCGAGGGCGTAGGCCAGGAAGACGGCGCGCAACAGCGGCACCAGCAGGATCATCGCAACCGAGGTGACGGAAACGACAACAAGCGCCCCCGACCCGAAGCTGGTTGCCACGTCGAGCAGCGAGACGCGGTTGACGATCCCGGCGGCGTGGATTTCGAGGAAGGGATGAAACACCGCCGCCACCACGAGGATCAGGTTGGCCACCGAGAGCGCCAGCGCGCGATTGTAGGCAGCCGCACGCGGCGCGATCAGCACGGTATGGCACCGGCTGCAAATCGCCCGCTCCCCATCCGCAACGTGCTTTGCATGATGAAGCAGGTCGCAGTTGGGGCAACCGATCAACTCGGCGCGGGGAACGTCTTGTGGGCTGGCCATTCGGCTACGGGGCCTTCCTGAAGGTGCACCCGACGGTAGCCCCCGCGCCCGGGGGTCACAAGGCCTGTCGCGCCGCATCGTGGCACCCCGAACGGCATCGCCACCTCAGAAATCCCAGTCTTCATCCTCGGTCGCCACCGTCTTGCCGATCACGTAGCTGGAGCCGGAGCCGGAAAAGAAATCGTGGTTCTCGTCCGAGCCGGGCGACAGCGCGGCCATGATGGCGGGGTTCACCCGGCAGGCCTCGTCGGGGAAGAGCGCCTCGAAACCGAGATTTTGCAGCGCCTTGTTGGCGTTGTAGTGCAAGAACGCCTTCACATCCTCGGTCAGCCCCAGCCCGTCGTAGAGCTGCTCGGTGTAGCGGGCCTCGATGTCGTAAAGGTCGAAGAGCAGGGCAAAGGCAAAGTCCTTCAGCTCGGTGCGCTCCGCCTCGGGCAGCCGCTCCATCGCCCGCTGGAACTTGTAGCCGATGTAATAGCCGTGGATCGCCTCGTCGCGGATGATGAGGCGAATGAGGTCGGCGGTGTTGGTCAGCCGCGCGCGGGACGACCAGTGCATCGGCAGGTAGAAGCCGGAGTAGAAGAGGAAGCTCTCGAGGAAGACCGAGGCGATCTTCTTGCGCAGCGGGTTTGAGGCAGCGTCATACTCGTCGAGGATCAGCCGCGACTTGGCTTGCAGGTGCTCGTTTTCCGCCGACCAGCGAAACGCCTCGTCCACTTCCGATGTCTGGCACAGGGTCGAGAACACTGACGAATAGGACCGCGCATGGACCGCCTCCATGAAGGCGATGTTGGTCAGCACCGCCTCTTCGTGCGGGGTTTGCGCATCGGGCATCAGCGCGGGCGCGCCCACGGTGTTCTGGATCGTATCCAGCAGGGTGAGGCCGGTGAACACGCGGATGGTGAGTTGCCGCTCTTCATCGGTGAGTTGCGACCAGCTCTGGATGTCGTTCGAGAGTGGCACCTTCTCGGGAAGCCAGAAATTGGCGGTGAGCCGGTTCCAGATTTCCAAATCCTTGTCGTCCTGCAGCCGGTTCCAGTTGATCGCGGCGGGCACGGGGCGGGCGGTGGTGACGGTGTCTTTCATGGCGGCGGTCCTTTGGCGGAACGTTGATCGTTGGAGAAGAATTTTCACGAAAATTCTTCGGGCCCGAAAAATCTTTGTGAAGATTTTTCCTCCTCAGAGGGTGCAAGACACGCAGCCCTCGACTTCGGTGCCCTCCAGCGCGGCCTGGCGCAGGCGGATGTAGTAAATCGTCTTGATCCCCTTCTTCCAGGCGTAGATCTGGGCGCGGTTGATATCGCGCGTGCTGGCCTCGGCGGGGAAGAACAGCGTGAGCGAAAGCCCCTGATCCACATGCTCGGTGGCCGCGGCATAGGTGTCGATGATCGCCTCGGGGCCGATCTCATAGGCATCGCGGTAGAACTCCAGGTTCTCCCCGGTCATGTAGGGCGCGGGGTAGTAGACCCGGCCAATCTTGCCCTCCTTGCGGATCTCCACCTTCGCGGTGATCGGGTGGATCGAAGAGGTGGCGTAGTTGATGTAGCTGATCGAGCCGGTGGGCGGCACGGCCTGAAGGTTGCGGTTGTAGAGCCCGTGCTCCATCACGTCCGCCTTCAGCGCGGCCCAATCCTTCTTGGTGGGCAGGGTGATGCCGAACTTCTTGAACAGCTCCTTCACCTCGGCGCTCTCGGGCCGCCAGCTCCGCGAAGTATACTTCGCGAAGAAGCTGCCATCGGCATAGGTCGTTTTATCAAAGCCCTTGAACCGGCTGCCCTTTTCCTGCGCCAGCGCGCAGGAGGCAGAGAGCGCGTGGTAGAGCACGGCGGCAAAATAGACGGAGGTGAACTCCACGCCCCCGGGCGAACCGTAGTGAATGCGCTCGCGGGCGAGGAAGCCGTGCAGGTTCATTTGCCCGAGGCCAATGGCATGGCCCTCGTCGTTGCCCTTGCGGATCGAGGGCACGGAATCGATGGCGCTCATCTCGCTCACCGCATTCAGCGCCCGGATCGCGGTGCCGACCGAGGCACCAAGGTCGCCGCCGTCCATCGCCCGGGCGATGTTCATCGAGCCGAGGTTGCAGGAAATATCGGTGCCCATCTGCGCATAGCTCAGATCGTCGTTGAACGCCGAGGGTTCGTTGACCTGAAGGATCTCGGAGCAGAGGTTCGACATGGCGATGCGGCCCGCGATCGGATTGGCCTTGTTCACCGTGTCCTCGAACATGATGTAGGGGTAGCCGCTCTCAAACTGGATCTCGGCCAGCGTCTGGAAGAAGGCGCGGGCGTTGATCTTCTTCTTCCGGATCTTCGGGTTGTCGACCATCTCCTCGTATTTCTCCGTGACGGAAATCTCGGAGAAGGCGCAGCCATAGACGCGCTCCACGTCATGGGGCGAGAAGAGGTACATGTCCTCGTTCTTCTTCGCCAGTTCGAAGGTCACATCGGGGATGACCACGCCGAGGCTGAGCGTCTTGATCCGGATCTTCTCGTCGGCGTTCTCGCGCTTGGTGTCGAGAAAGCGCAGGATGTCGGGGTGGTGTGCGTTTAGATACACCGCCCCCGCCCCCTGCCGCGCGCCGAGCTGGTTGGCATAGCTGAAGGAATCCTCCAGCAGCTTCATCACCGGGATCACGCCCGACGACTGGTTCTCGATGCCCTTGATCGGGGCGCCGTACTCGCGGATGTTGGTCAGCATCAGTGCCACGCCACCGCCACGCTTGGAGAGTTGCAGCGCCGAGTTGATGCCACGCCCGATGCTCTCCATGTTGTCTTCAAGCCGCAGCAGGAAGCAAGAAACGAACTCGCCCCGCGCTTTCTTGCCCGCGTTCAGAAAGGTCGGCGTGGCGGGCTGGAAGCGGCCCGAGAGGATCTCTTCCATCAGCTGCATCGCCAGCGCCTCATCGCCGCGGGCCAGCGCCAGCGCGTTCATCACCACACGGTCCTCGTAGCGCTCGAGATAACGCTGCCCGTCCCGCGTTTTCAGCGTGTAGGAGGTGTAATATTTGAACGCGCCGAGAAAGGTCGGGAAGCGGAACTTATTGGCAAAGGCCGCATCCCATATCGCCCGCTGGAAGTTCTTTGAATACTGGTCCAGCACGCCCGCTTCGTAATAGCCCTCGTCCACCAGGTAGCCCAGCTTCTCGTCGAGCGAGTGGAAGAACACCGTATTCTGGTTGACGTGCTGCAAGAAATACTGCCGCGCCGCCATCCGGTCGGCCTCGAACTGGATGTTCCCCTGCGCGTCGTAGAGGTTCAGCATCGCGTTCAGCGCGTGGTAGTCGAGGCCCTGCGTCAGGCTGGCGTCAAGCATTGTGTTCCCCAGAATTTTCCAAGCCCGGCGCGGATGCGGGCGATGTCGGTTTCGGTGCCTGCCAGCTCGAAACGGTAGAGCAGCGGCACGTTGCACTTGGCGGCAATCACCTCGCCCGCGCGGGCGAAGGTGGCGCCGAAATTGCGGTTGCCCCCGGCGATCACGCCGCGCAGGAGCGCCCGGTTCTCAGCCCGGTTCAAGAAGGCGATGACCGGCTTGGCCACCGCGCCCCGGCCTTCGCCGTCGGCATAGGTCGGGGTGATGAGCACGAAGGGTGCGGTGATCTCAGGCACCGGCGCCGTCGCGCTCAGGGGCAGGCGCGTGGCGGGGAGGCCCAGCTTTTCCACCAGCCGGGCGGTGTTGCCCGACCCGCTGGAGAAATAAACCAGATGCCCCCGCGCCGCGCCCATCGGCTCAGGAGAGCCGGCCGATCATGTCGGGACGGAACCCGGCCCAATGGTCGTCACCGGCGACGACGACGGGGGCCTGCCGGTAGCCGAGGCCCTGCACCATCTCCATCGCGTCGTCATCTTCGGTGAGGTCGATCACATCGAAGGGCAGGCCGCGGGCCTCCAGCGCGCGGGTGGTTGCGGTGCACTGCACGCAGGCGGGTTTGGAATAGACGGTGATGGTCATGGTTTTTTTGTCCCCATTGGTTTTGCCTGTTGTCTGGCGAAGGGGACACGAAGACGGGGCTCTGCCTGATGCCCGCCTGCGCGCCCGGGCCCTCCGCCGCGGTCGTCGTTCTTGCTTCGGCAGGTCTCCTGACTTCGCGGCTCGAGCGTCGGCGGTTCGCCTTCCCGGTGTTGCCTCACACCAGTGGCCTGAACCCTGACTTGCCGCTTACAGTTGCGGGGGCAGTGCCGGATTTGCACCGGCTTCCCTCTTCGCCCCCGAGTCACCCCTGGGGAACCAAAGCACCCCCATATAGGGCAGCGGGCCGGGAGGGTGTCAATATGTAGTAGAAGCTTGCCAAAAATTTTCTGTGGATGAGTCCTCAGCGCGGCCTTTTTGCCGCCCCCTCTGCAACGCCCGCAAGTTGCACCGCCCCAATGGCCGGTCGTGCGCGGCATCGCTTGTCGGGCCTTGCGTAACGGGCAAAACAGGGGCCGCCCGGACCCAGCCATACCGCACTCTGCGACCTAGGTAGAATGGGCGCGGCGCGTGCCGCTGGCTAGGCTCCGCGCATGGGAGGATCAGCCGCACTCAGGGCCGTTGCGCTGCTGCTGGCAGCGGTCATCACCGCCGTGGCCGCACGGGCGGAGCCGCTGGCGCGCGACGAGATCGTGGCCATGGTGGCACCCCCGATGGAGCTGGGCGAGCAACTCAACGACAAGGGCGTGTGGCAATTGCTCAACTCCGGCGGCGCCGAGGCCGGCTATGTCTTCGAGACCGAGCCGATGGCCCCCCTGCCCGGCTTCTCAGGCGCGCCGATCAACATGCTGGTCGTGCTCGACCTCGAGGGCACCTACCTCGACGTGCGGCTGATCTCGCACAACGAGCCGATCTTCGTGAGCGGGCTGGGCGAAGCGCCCTTCCGCAAGTTCTTCGAGCAGTATCGCGGCCTCTCGATCTCCGACACCCTCGTGGTCGGCACCCCCTACGGCGAGGGCAGCGACGGTTCGGCGCTGGTCTATCTCGACGGGGTGACGAAGGCGACGGCCTCGGTGCGCATCGCCCACGAAAGCCTGCTGGCCGCCGTCCATCAGGTCGCCCGCGAGAAGATGCAGGGCGTGGCCGCCGCCCCCGCGGGCTACCCCGACCCCTCCGTGCAGGAAGACCTGAGCTGGGATGACCTCATGGCCGAGGGGCTGGTGACGCGCCTCACGGTGACGAACAGCGAGGTCGACGCCGCCTTTGCCGGCACCATCTGGGCCACCGATGACCCCGAAGCCCAGGCCAACCCCGATGGCATCTACCTCGACCTCTGGCTGGTGGACCTTGGCCCCCCCTCGGTGGCTGCCGCCGTGCTCGACGAAAGCTCGCAGGCGGCGTTGGCCGAGTTTCTCACGATCTCCGACAACGACGAGCCGATCCTCGTGGTCGACACCGGGCGGCACGGGCTGGTCTCGGAAGAGTTCGTCCGCAACACCGCCCCCGACTGGCTGTCGGCCACCCAAGACGGGCTGCCTGTGGCGCTGCGCGACAGCGACCTCTTCTTCAGCCTCGCCGAAGATGTGCCCGAAGAGGTGAAGGACGGCGCGCAGATGATCCTGCGGACCGACCGCCGCGTGGGCTTCGATCCGTCGCGCCCCTGGCAGATGGAGGTGAAGTCCACCCGCGCCCACGGCGTGTTCCGCCCCGAGATCGGCAGCCAGACGCTGGTGGCCGAGGTCACGCCGGTGGAGCGATTCTTCACACGGCCCACGCCGCCCGTCCAACGTTCCCCCTTCCGCATCGCCGTCGACAATCGGCTGACGGACCTTGCCCTGCTCGGTGCCTTCCTCGCCGCGCTCTTCTTCCTGCTCGGCCCCGGCATGCGCCGCTTCGCGGGCTGGCGCTGGTTCACCCCGGCCCGGCTCGCAATCCTCGCCCTCGTCACCGGCTTCATCGGCTGGTGGGGGCAGGGGCAGCTCTCCATCGTCACCGTGCTGGGCGTCATCCGCACGGCGTGGGAGGGCGGCAGCTATGTCTTCCTGGCCTATGACCCCTTCGGTCTCGCCGTCTGGGCCGCCGCGATCCTCGGCTTCTTCTTCTGGGGCCGGGGCCTGTTCTGCGGTTGGCTCTGCCCCTTCGGCGCGCTTCAGGAGTTCGCCGCACACCTCGGCCGCGCCCTGCGCCTGCCCCAGATCGAACCCTCGGCCCGATGGGACGCGCGGCTGAAATGGCTGAAATACGCCGTGCTCGCCGGGCTGGTGACCCTCGTCTTCCTCGCCCCCGCCCATGTGGAGACGGCGGCAGAGGTGGAGCCGTTCAAGACCGCCATCACCACCTTCTTCCTGCGCGAATGGTATTACGTCGCCTATGCGGTCGGGCTGCTGCTGCTCTCCATGGTGCTCTTCAAGGGCTTTTGCCGCTACCTCTGCCCGCTCGGCGCCGTCATGGCCATCGGCGGGCTGCTGCGCAGGCGCGACTGGATCGCGCGGCGCGCCGAATGCGGCTCCCCCTGCCAGCTCTGCCGGGTGAAATGCCGCTACGGCTCGATCAAGAAGAGCGGCGCAATCGACTATTCCGAGTGTTTCCAGTGCCTCGACTGCGTCGCCATCCATGACGACCCGGCGCAATGCGTGCCCCTGGTGCTGGCAGGCCGCGCGGGTAAGCGGGGGGAGTTCAAGCTGCCCAAGGGAGTGCCTGCCAAATGACCCGCCCCCTGACCCGCCGCCGCTTTATCGCCCTCAGCGCCGCCGCCCTTGCCGCGCCGCAGGGGGCCAGCGCCGAAACATGGCGCGGCATCGCGATGGGCGCGCAGGCCGAGATCACGCTCTCCGGGCCGGGGCCACAGGTGCGGGCGGCCCTGGCAGAGGTGCGCGGCCTGATCCGCGCCGTGGAAGCCGCCTTCAACCTGCATGACCCCGCCTCAGAACTATCGCGCCTCAACGCGCGCGGCCACCTCTCCCCCAGCCCGCTCTTCGCTGCGCTCATCGCTTGGACAAGCCGGCTCCACGCCGCCACCGGCGGGCTGTTCGACCCGTCCGTTCAGCCGCTCTGGCGGGCGCGCTTCGAGGGGCGCGCGGGCGAGGCGGAGGCCGTGGGCTGGCAGCGCGTGCAGACCGGCCCCGAGATCCGCCTCGCCCCCGGCCAGGCGCTCACCTTCAACGGCATCGCGCAGGGCTACGCCACCGACCTCGCGGCGCAGGCGCTGAAGGCGCGGGGGTTTAGAGAGGTGCTGGTGAACATCGGCGAATTCGCCGCCCTCGGCAGCGGCTGGCACATCGGCATCGCCGACCCCGCCCACGGCCTGCTGGCCCAGCGCCGCCTGTCCGACAGCGCGCTGGCCACCTCCAGCCCCGCCGCAATGCCGATGACGGGCGGGCATATCCTTGGGCCCGGGGGCCAAGCGCCGCGCTGGTCCACCGTATCGGTCGAGGCCGAGAGCGCCACGCTGGCCGACGGGCTTTCCACAGCGCTCTGCCTCGCTGGTGAGAGACAGATCGCCCGCATCCGCGCGCGGCTTTCGGGCGTGCGCCGGGTGGTGGTGGTGGATGGGGACGGAAGCCTGAAAACGCTTTAGCGCTCGGGCTTCACCAGCGTCATCCCGTAGCGCGCGTAGATCGCCTCGATCCGCCCGTCCTCCAGCCCGGCGTAGATCGCATCATCCACCGCATAGCCCAGCGGGCGATAGGCGAAATGCACGCCCACGCCCAGGGTCCAGGTGCCAACGGCAAACCCCGGCAGGGGCGGCGCGTGAATGGCCATGCCTTCGCCCACGCCATGCTCAAGCTGTCCGAGCGGCCCCATAACCGCAGCCACCTCGCCCGCCGCCAGCGCCTCCAGCGCGGCGCCGGTCGTGGCGAAATGCCGGATGTTGCCCGCCAGTTGGCCGCCCGCGAAGCCGGACAGGTAGAAATCGGAGATCGAATCATTCTCCACCCCCACCGGGTCGAAGCGGAAGTAGGGCACGGTCGGGCCCTCGTCGGGGTAAACGGAGGTGGAATAGGCGATGGCGATGCTCTCCTCGGCGTATTGCCCGGTGAACACCACCTGCTCCACCCGGCACTTGAAGGCCGAGTTGTAGGGCACCCGCAGCATCACGTTGGAGATGCGCCCGCCGATCACCGCGCCCTTCCACAGGGTATTGCGCAGATCGGCCTGAAGGTTCTCGCCCGCGGTGAAAAAATCGAACCGCGGTTCGACGCCCAGCTCTTCCGCGATGAGCCGGGCAATCTCCACGTCCACACCGCGCGGGGTGCTGCCGTCTTTCCAGGAGTAGGGCGGATTGTCGGCATAGAGCGCGAAGGTGATGAATCCGCGCTCGATGATCGTGTCGAGATCCTGCCCCACCACGTCGCGGCCCGTGTTCTGCGGCTTGGGCTGGGGGATGTAATCGGCGCAGGGGTCCTCGGCCCGGGCTGGCAGGGGGGCCGCCAGCCCGGCGAGGAGGAACGCACCAAGAAGCAGACGCCATTGCATGGCGCGCCGCCTCAGTGCGCTGCCGAGAGACCGATGGTCAGCACCTCTGCGGCCTGACCATAGGCCTCGGGGTTGGCGGCGAGAATGTTGGCCGCGCGCCAGGCCACGCTGTCGGCCACCGGCGCGCCGGAGAGGGTTTCAATCCCAGCCGCGATCTCGGCCAGCCGCGCCTGAACCGGCGCGCTGTCGGCGCCATCGGGGTTCTCCTCCCAGCCGGCGAGCTGGTCACGAATGCCCTTCAGCTCGTCACTTGCCTCGGCCATGCCCTCATCGTCGGGACGGGTTTCGATGTAGGTCCGGATGGCCCAGCCGGCCTTCTGGCCCAGCACCTCCTCGAAGGCGGGCATCTTGGTGGTGCCGTTCTGGGTGTAGCCCAGCCGGAACCGCTCCATGTACCACTCGTCGCCGTATTCCTCGGCCTCCAAGAAGCGCAGGTCGGGGGCGAGCCCGCCCGACACCACCTCCAGCCCGTGGCAGCGGGCGCAATTCTGGTTGTAGCCCGAGGCGCCGATCTCGATGGCCTTGGCCCAGGCCTCGTCGCCCACCTTGTCGGCGCGGTAGGGGTTTTCGATCAGCCACTCCTCGCCCACATCGGGCAGGGCATCGGTGTTGACCGGCTGCGGCGCAACATCGCCATGGGCCAGCGCGGTGCCGGCGGTGAGAATGACGGCAAGCGCCGTGGCAAGGCTCGATCTGAATGGCATGTGGTCCTCCCTTTTCGTCGCCTTGGGTGTAGAGCCACCCCGCCGCCGGGCGGTATTGGACTTTGGTTCAAGACCCCCCGATTTTGCGACCAATGTCCTACATCGAAGCCCCCGTGTGCCCGCTAACGTCTGCCCCGGGAGGACATCATGCGCGCATTTCTGGCACTTCTCGCCGGGCTCTGGGCCACGGCAGCCACCGCCACCGAGGCCAATACGCTCAGCGTTCAGGTCAACTACCTGCGGGTTGAAAGGCCCGCGCCGCCGACGCTGTCGAACCTCGAACCGATCCCGGACGATCTCGGCATCGCGGGTGCGCAGCTTGGCCTCGCGGACAATACCACCACCGGCAGTTTCCTCGGTCAGACCTATGCGCTCGATGTCGTGTCGGTGCCGGAGGGGGAAAGCCCGCTGGAGGCCGCACGCAGCGCGCTCGCCGCCTCGCCCTACCTGGTGCTCGACGCGCCAGCCGAGGCGCTCACCGCCATCGCCGACATGCCCGAAGCGCAGGGCGCGCTTCTGTTCAACGCCACGGCGGAAGACAATTCGCTGCGCAGCGAGGGCTGCCGCGC
Organism: Vannielia litorea; assembly: GCF_018424695.1. Lineage (GTDB taxonomy): Bacteria > Pseudomonadota > Alphaproteobacteria > Rhodobacterales > Rhodobacteraceae > Vannielia > Vannielia litorea_A. The sequence continues at coordinate 41,762 of NZ_QTNQ01000004.1, read as the reverse complement.
CAACCTGCTGCACACCGCCGCTTCGCTCTCGATGCGCAGCGATGCGCTGATGCAGTTCTTCGCCAGCCGCCGCTGGGCCACCCTCGCGCTGGTCGAGGGGCCGCGCCCCGAAGATGCCGCCTTCGCCGCCGCGCTGCGCGCATCGGCCACAAAATTCGGGCTGCGGATCGAAGCCGAGAAAAGCTGGGCCTTCGATGCCGACATGCGCCGCAACGCGAGCGCCGAGGTGCCGCTCTTCACCCAGGAACTGGGCGAGCATGACGCACTACTGGTGGCCGACGAAACCCACGACTTTGGCCGCTACATCGCCTTCAACACCTGGCTGCCCCGCCCCGTCGCGGGCTCCGAGGGGCTGGTGCCGCTAGCGTGGTCGCCGGTGATCGAGCAATGGGGCGCGGCACAGCTGCAATCACGCTTCACCGAGGCCGCCGGGCGTCCGATGGCCTCCGAGGACTATGCCGCCTGGGCCGCGATCCGCACGCTGGGCGAAGCCGTCACCCGCACCGGCAGCGCCGATCCGGCCACGCTCCGCAGCTACGTTCTGGGAGACAACTTCGAGCTGGCCGGGTTCAAGGGCCGGCCCATGTCGTTCCGCCCGTGGAACGGCCAGCTGCGCCAGCCCATCGCCCTCGCCCAGCCCCGCGCGCTGGTGGCCTCCGCGCCGCTGGAGGGCTTTCTGCATCAAGTCAACGAGCTGGACACGCTGGGCATCGACGCCCCCGAGTCCGCCTGCACCGCTTTTGGAGAATAACCCATGCTGCGCCTCGCCCTCGCCCTCTCGCTCCTGCCCGCCGCCGCCCAGGCAGCCGAAATCTGGGTGACCAACGAGAAGGATGACACCATCAGCGTGATCGACATCGACACGCTCGAAGTCACCCGCACCATCCCCACTGGTGAGCGCCCGCGCGGGATCACCTTCAGCCACGATTACTCGGTGGTCTACATCTGCGCCTCCGACAGCGATTCGGTGCAGGTGATGGACCCGGAGACAGGCGAGATCCTGCATGATCTGCCCTCGGGCGAAGACCCCGAGCAATTCGTGCTGCACCCCGACAACAAGCACCTCTACATCGCCAACGAGGATGACGCGATCACCACCGTGGTCGACGTGGAAAGCCGCAGCGTCGTGGCCCAGATCAACGTAGGCATCGAGCCCGAGGGCATGGCCGTCTCGCCTGACGGGGCGCTGGCCATCACCACCTCCGAAACCACCAACATGGCCCATTGGATCGACACCGAAACCCGCGAGATCGTGGCCAACACGCTGGTCGACAGCCGCCCGCGCCACGCCGAATTCACCGAGGACGGCGCAGAGCTTTGGGTGAGCGCCGAGATCGGCGGCACGGTCACGATCTTCGATGTGGAGAGCAAGGCCGAGAAGGCCAAGATCGACTTCGAGATCAAGGGCGTCCACCCCGACAAGGTGCAGCCCGTGGGCTTTGAGTTTGCCGAGGGCGATACCCACGCCTTCGTCGCGCTGGGGCCCGCCAACCATGTGGCCGTGGTGAACATGGAGACCTACGAGGTGGAAGAGTACATCCTCGTGGGCCGCCGCGTGTGGCACATGGCCTTTTCGCCCGACAAGTCGCAGCTCTTCACCACCAATGGCGTCTCCGGCGACGTGACGGTGATCGACGTGGCCTCCCGCGAAGCCATCAAGTCCATCAAGGTAGGCCGTTACCCCTGGGGCGCGGCCCTACGACCATAGCGCTAGTGACGCCCCCCGGCGCCGAAGGTATCCTGACCCCATGAAACATCTCCTGATCGCCGCCACCCTTCTCGCCGCCACGCCTGCGCTGGCCGATGAAAGCCATGGCACGCTGAACCCTGATGAGATGACGTGGCAGCGCTTTCTGGAGCGCGCCGACGAGGGCGAAACCGGCATGGTGCTCTGCTCCATGGGCTACGCGCTCACCAAGTCGGGTGATCACGCCTCGGCCCGTAAGCTCTTCGAGAACTGCGCCGCCGCCGGATACACCGGCGCGATGACATGGATGAGCCAGCTCGACAACAACGGCCTTGGCGCGCCCGAAAACCCCGACGCCGCCGCCGAGTGGGACAGGCAGGCCGCAGAGGCGGGCGACCCGGTGGGCCAGTTCAACTACGGGTTGGACCTGATCCGAGGCCACGGCGTGGCCCGTGACGAGGCCCGGGGCCGGGCGCTGGTGGACGAGGCCGCCGAGGCCGGGCTCGACGTGGCGCGGCAATTGCAGCAGGGCGGATACGACCCCCGCACGGTGACGCCCGACGCCGACGAATGGAAATACGCGCCGCTCTTCTGAGCCCGCGCCGACAGCACGATTGCCCCGCCCCGCCGCGCCCCCCGCGCGAGCGGCGCGATGTGCGTTAAGTTCCTGTTTTTACGTCGCAATCCTACGACCATTGTGCAATTTCGGGCGCCCCTCGCTTAGAGAATACTCCGGCCAGCACCCTCCCGCAGGAGGCGGGATGGCGGCTCGTGAACATCGCGACAGGGAGGATTTCGATGAACCGATTCTTGATGACGGCGGCCATGGTCAGCCTGCTGGCCGGCGCAGGCAGCGCCACGGCCCAGGTGACCGAGGAAGATCTCGCCAATGACCAGGCCAGCACCAGCGACGTGCTCACCAATGGAATGGGGCGGCACCTTCAGCGCTACTCGCCCCTCGACATCCTCAACAAGGACAACGTGAAAAACCTGCAACCCGCCTGGGCCTTCTCGCTCGGCGGCGAAAAGCAGCGCGGCCAGGAGACCCAGCCGCTCGTGCATGACGGGATCATGTATATCACCGGCTCCTACAGCCGCCTCTACGCGATCGACCTGAAGACAGGCTCCGAGCTCTGGCAATACGACGCCCGCCTGCCCGAGGGCATCCTGCCCTGCTGCGACGTCATCAACCGTGGCGCCGCGATCTATGGCGACAACGTCTATTTCGGCACGCTGGATGCCCGCCTCGTAGCGCTGAACGCCAAGACGGGCGACGTTGTGTGGAACAAGAAGATCGCCGACTACAAGGCGGGCTACAGCTACACCGCCGCGCCGCTGATCGTCCACGGCAAGGTCATCGTCGGCAACTCCGGTGGCGAGTTCGGCATCGTCGGCACGGTCTATGCCTATGACGCCGAGAACGGCGACCTGATCTGGACGCGCCCCACCATCGAAGGCCATATGGGCACGCTGAACGGCGAAGAAAGCACCATGACCGGTGAGCTGAACGCCTCCTGGCCCGGCGACATGTGGAAGACCGGCGGCGGCGCCACCTGGCTCGGCGGCTCCTATGACGCCGATACCAACACCCTCGTGTTCGGCGCGGGCAATCCGGCGCCGTGGAACTCCTGGCTGCGCAACGCGGGCCAGAACAACGACGGCTCGGGCGACAACCTCTATGCCGCCAGCCGCATCGGCATCGACCCGGACACCGGCGAGATCAAGTGGCACTTCCAGACCACGCCGCGCGAAGGCTGGGATTATGACGGCGTGAACGAGGTGGTCGCCTACGAGGACCGCGAAGGCAACAAGCGCTTCGCCACGGCCGACCGCAACGGCTTCTTCTACGTGCTGAACCGCGAAGACGGGGCGTTTGTCTCCGCCGTGCCCTTCGTGAAAGACATCTCCTGGGCCGAGGGCATCGACGAGAACGGTCGCCCGATCTTCGTTGAAGAGAACCGCCCGGGCGATCCCTCCAAGGCTGCAGACGGCGCAAAAGGCGAGGTCGTCTTTGCCTCCCCGTCCTTCCTCGGCGGCAAGAACTGGATGCCGATGGCCTTCTCCCAGAAGACCGGCAACTTCTACGTCCCCTCCAACGAGTGGGGCATGGACATCTGGAACGAGCCGATCACCTACAAGAAAGGCGCGGCCTACCTCGGCTCCGGCTTCACCATCAAGCCGAACTACGAGGATCACATCGGCTCGCTCAAAGCGATCGATCCCGACACCGGCGAGATCAAGTGGGAGTTCAAGAACGACGCACCTCTCTGGGGCGGCGTGATGACCACCGCCGGGGGCCTCGTGTTCACCGGCACCCCCGAGGGCCGCTTCATCGCCTTCGACGACGAGACCGGCGAAGAGCTGTGGTCGTTCCAGACCGGCTCCGGCATCGTCGGCCAGCCGATCACCTGGGAAACCGATGGCGAGCAATATGTCTCGATCATCTCCGGCTGGGGCGGCGCGGTGCCGCTCTGGGGCGGCGAGGTGGCCAAGAAGGTCAACTACCTCAACCAGGGTGGCCTGCTGTGGACCTTCCGCCTGCCGAAGGAACTGGCATCGGCCGAGTAAGCCGGCTTGATCCGATACCCAGTGGAAGCACCCGTCCCCCAAGGCGGGTGTTTTCTTTCGTGCAGTGGCCGTATGCGGGGCGTATCCCTTTGAAAGCCCCGCGCTCTGCCGCTACACCGGATCAAGCAATTGACAGGTGAGGAGCAGGCCATGGCCAAGCAGCTACTTTTCTACGAAACGCCCATGGCGGTAAACGCGGCGCGCCACGGCAAGATGAGCGTCGACATCGCCGGGGATTACGGCTTTGCCCGCGAGGTGAACTCCGTGCCAATCGCCGCCGCCGAATTTGCCCTCTGCGCCGCCGAGTATCCCATCGTCTTCGCCGGGGAGGCCTCTGCGCCCGTGCCCTCGGTCATCCTCGGGCTCGACGGCTCCAAGAACGCCTTCGTCGGGGCGGATGGCAAGTGGCTGGGCACCTACCTGCCCGCCTACATCCGCCGCTACCCCTTCGCACTGTCGCACCAGGACGACGCGGGCACGCAAACGCTGCACGTTGACGAGGGCTTTTCCGGGCTCAACGACAAGGGCAAGGGCGAGGCGCTCTTCGACGGCGACAAGCCCTCGGCCTATCTCGAGAACGTGCTGAAGTTTCAGCAGGAGTATCACACCCAGCACCAGCGCACCCAGGCCTATGCCAAACGCCTGGCCGAGCTGGAGCTGCTCAAGCCGATGCAGGCCAATTACACCACGCCCGAGGGGGAGAAGCGCACGCTTCAGGGCTTCTTCACCGTCGACCGCGAGAAGCTGAAGGCGCTGGGGAATGAGGCCGTGATGCAGATGTTCGCCAGTGACGAGCTGGAGTGCACCTACCTCCACCTCCACTCCGCCCGCAACTTCGCAGATATCGCGCGGCGGGCAGGCGATGCGGCCCGCGCCGCCTGACACACCAGCCCGGCCCGCCGCTCAGGGCCGGGCGTAGCGCACGTAGGCAAACCGGCGGGCAACGGGCGACCAGGACGGCACATTGATCGTCCCCTGCCCGCCGTAGAAGCTGGCGAGCGTTTCCGCCGCGCCGCCTTCCGCAGGCATCAACCGCAACTCCACGTCGCGGCCAAAGGGGTGGCCCTCGGTGCCCGGCGGATAGGCGAGGTAGAGCACGTGCTGCCCATCCGGCGAGGGGTGCGGAAACCAGTCCACACTGTCGCCGCCCGTCATCTCCTCCGGCTCCGCGCCATTGGCCCGCATCCGCCAGAGGTTCATCGCCCCCTCCCGGTCGGAGTTGAACCAGATGTGCCGCCCGTCGGGCGTGTAATCCGGCCCATCATAGTGCCCGCCGCCCGCGATCAGCACGCGCTCCTCGCCCTCCTCCACCGCGATGGAGGCAATGCCGAAAACCCCGTCGCGGCGGCAGGTATAAGCTAACTCCGAGCCATCGGGCGACCAGCCGTGCCACCAGCTCGGGGTTTCCGCCGTTACCCGCCGCGGCGTGCCGCCCTGCGCGGGCATCACGTAGATGCAGGAGCCTTCGGTGAGCGTGCTGTCAGACAGCGCATACCATCCGCCATCGGGCGAAAGGCCGTGGTCGTTGTTCAGCCCGGTCAGCGGCCCGGTGTCGATCCGCTCCAGTGCGGGCGCATCCAGCGGCACCCGAAAGAGCTGCCCCTCGGCATTGACGATCAGCGCGCCATCCGCCGCCCAGTTGGGGGCTTCGATGTGGCGCTCGGTTTCCAGCAGCGTTTCGGTTTCGCCGGTGTCGAGGTTGAAGATTTCCAGCGCGGCGAACATCAGGTGGGGTCGTAGCTGAAGCGGGTGAAATCCGCCGTTCGCCCGCGGCCGGTGATGTCAAAGCAGCACATCCCGACGAAGGCCCCGGTGAACGATCCATGTTCGCCGCGCCCGCCTTCGTCGGAAATCACCGAGGCGTCCAGCTCCGGCCCGAAAGGCTGCCAGTTGCCGCCACCCTGCCGGTAGATGAACTGCTGCTTGGCGTGGTCCACCTCCACCCCCAGCTCCACCGGCCCCACGGCCAGCGGCACCGGCGCGGCGGGAAACTGCATCCGCCCGTCGGGCCAGTCGCCCGGGCAGGACATCAGCATCAGGCGGCGCCCCTGCTCCTCCGTCCATGAAACGGCGGCGAAGTGGAATTTGTTGCGGTTGTAATAGGTCGTCAGCCCGGCGGCCTGCTGGTAGGTCGTGGGCTCAAACACCTCCAGCGTCGTCGTCGCGCGATACTTCAGATGCTCCTGCCGCCGCGCCACGAGGCTCTGCTCGAACCAGCTGCCGATGCTCTCCCGCCCGATCAGCCGCAGCGCACTGCCGGTAAGGGTGAAGATCCGCTCCGGCTTCGGCGTGCGCAGCCATTGGAACTCGGCAGGCAACGAATTTTCGTCGAAAATTCGGTTCACCGCCCCCGGCGCCCGCTGCTCCACGTCAAACGGCGCGGGCACCTCCAGATGCGCCAGCGTGCCGCCGCCCTCGACATAGAGCCAGTCGTCGTCCCGCCACTCGCATTTCTCGATCCCCGTCTCCCGCCCCAGCGGCGAGAACCGCCCCGGCAGGGGGCGAGAGCAGAGGAAGGTGTGGTAGGTATCGCCCTGCGGGGTTTCCACGATCTGCCCGTGGCCGGTGCGTTGCAACGGCGCGTCGGGGTCATCCTTGGCGGTCAGCAGATGGGTGTTCGGGTGCAGCTCGTAGGGGCCGAAGACATCGCGGCTGCGCGCCATGGTGACGGCATGCTTGTAGCCGGTGCCCCCCTCGGCGACGGTGAGGTAATACCACCCGTTGCGCTTGGAGAGGTGCGGGCCTTCAGTGAGGCCGAGCGCCGAGCCATTGGAAATCACCTTGATCTCGCCCTTCAGCCCCTCCTCGGGGTGCCACTCCTGGCAGAGGATACCGTCGAAGGCGCTGGACTTCGGCTTGCCGCCGATGCTCTCGCTGATGTGGTTCCACTGGAGCACCAGCCAGTATTTCTTGCCGTCTTCGTCATGAAACAGCGAGGGGTCGAAGCCGTGGCTGCTCACATACACCGGGTCGCTCCACGGCCCTTCGATGCTGGGCGCAGTGACAATGTAATTGTGCGCGTCCTTGAAGTTGCCGTCATACCGCTTCACGTCAGTATAGACGAGCCAGAACAGCCCGTCGGCATAGCTGAGGCAGGGCGCCCAGATGCCGCAACTGTCGGGGTCGCCCCGCATGTCGAGCTGCGCCGCGCGGGACAGAGGCCGACAGGCGAGATCCCAGTTTACCAGATCCTTCGAGCGGTGGATCTGCACGCCCGGGTACCACTCGAAGGTGGAGGTGGCGATGAAGTATTCGTCGCCCACGCGGCAGATCGAGGGGTCTGGGTTGAAACCGGGCAGGATCGGGTTGCGGATCATCGCTGCGCGGCTCCCTTGGTCTGCTCCGCCGACTGGGCCCAAAGGTTGATGGCCTCCTCGTCGGCGTATTCGTCAATCTCGGCCAGTTCGGCTTCGGTGAAGTCGAGGTTGCCCACCGCGCCCGCGCAATCGACCACCTGGGAGGGTTTGGAAGCCCCGATCAGCGCCGTGGTGATCCCACCGCCCCGCAGCACCCAGGCAATCGCCATCTGCGCCAGCGTCTGCCCGCGTCGCTCGGCGATGTCGTTCAGCTTGCGGATGTTCTCGATGGCGCGGTCGGAGAGCATCTCCGAGCGCAGCGATTTGCCCTGCGTTGCCCGGCTGCCTTCGGGGATGCCGCCGAGGTATTTCTTCGTCAGCATGCCTTGCGCCAGAGGGGTGAAGGCGATGGAGCCGATGCCGAGCTCCGCCAGCGTCTCCTTCAATCCGTCCCGCTCGACCCAGCGGTTGATCATGTTGTAACTCGGCTGGTGTATCAGGCAGGGGGTGCCCAAGTCCTTCAGGATCGCCACCGCCTCGCGGGTGCGCTCGGAGTTGTAGCTGGAAATCCCGGCGTAGAGGGCGCGGCCCGAGCGCACGATATGGTCGAGCGCACCCATCGTCTCTTCCAGCGGCGTGTCGGGATCGAAGCGGTGGGAGTAGAAGATATCGACGTAGTCGAGGCCCAGCCGCTTCAGCGACTGGTCGCAGCTCGCCACCAGATACTTGCGGCTGCCCCACTCGCCGTAGGGGCCGGGCCACATGCCGTATCCGGCCTTGGACGAGATGATGAGTTCGTCGCGGTAGGGCGAAAAATCCGTCCGCAATATCTCGCCAAATGCCGCCTCCGCCGCGCCCGGCCTCGGGCCGTAGTTGTTGGCGAGGTCGAAATGGGTGATGCCGTGGTCAAAGGCCGTCTGGCAGATTTGCCGCTTGGTCTCATGGGGCGCGTCGTCGCCGAAGTTGTGCCAGAGGCCGAGCGAGACGGCAGGCAGCTTGAGGCCAGACTTGCCGCAGCGGCGATAGACCATCCGCTCATAGCGGTCTTCGGCGGCGGCATAGACGCTCATGCCAGCAACGCCCGCGCTGCATCCGGCCCCAGCGCCTCAGGCCGCTCGCAGGTGGTGGCGATGTCGAGCGCCCGCCCCTCTTCGCCTGCCTTCAGGATCGAGGTCATCACGTCCACGACATGTGTGGCAAACGCGTCCGAGCAGCGATGCGGGCGGCCTTGGAGGATCGCCTGCGCCATATCCGCCAGCCCGGCGGTGCGGTAGTTGGCCCGCGTGCCCTCGTTGGACTTGCCGAAGGGGTGCTGCCATTCGCCGGAAATGTTGGTGAAGGCGCCCTTCTCGGTTGCCCGCACCTCGCCACCGAAGAAGTTCGGGTCCGGCACATGCAGCGTGCCCTCGGTGCCGTAGAGCTCCATGTTCGAATGGCCGTGCTGCCAGACGTCCCAGCTTGCGATGAAGGTCACCTGCGCGCCGGACGCAAACTGAAGGATCGAGTGGATCGTCGTCGGCGTCTCCACCTTGATCTTCTCGCCGTGGCGGGGCTGCGAGGTGATGGTGCGGTATTCGTTCGCGCTCGAACTCATAGCCACCACCCGCTTCACCGGCCCCAGCAGTTGCACGAGGTTGCTGACGTAGTAAGGCCCGATGTCCAGCACCGGGCCGGCGCCGGGCTGGAAGAAGAAATCGGGGTTGGGGTGCCACATCTCCATGCCCGCGCTCTGCACGAAGCAGGTGCCCGAGGTGATCCGGCCCACCGCCTCGCTGTCCACCAGATGCCGCGCCAGCTGATGCGCGCCGCCGAGGAAGGTATCGGGCGCCGAGCCAACCCGCAGGCCCTTCTCGCCCGCGATCTTTTTGAGCGCCTCGCCCTCTTCCAGCGTCAGCACGAAGGGCTTTTCGGAATACACATGCTTGCCCGCCTCCAGCACACGTTTCGACACCTCGAAATGCGCATTCGGCACGGTCAGGTTCACCACCACATCCACATCATCGGCGGCCAGCAGCCCGTCGATGCTTTCGGCGCGCAGGCCGAACTCATCGGCCCGCGCCTTTGCGGCCTCTTCGCTCAGGTCGGCGCAGGCGCGCATTTCGATGCCCTTGAAAAGCGGCGCAAGCCGCATGTAGGCGGCGGAGATGTTGCCGCAGCCGATGACGCCGATTCCGAGTGTGTCAGCCATGGTTCAGAGCCCTTTCACAGCTTCGATGGAGCGGGTGGCGAAGCGCTTGGCGTCATTCGGCTTGTCGTGCTCCATCACAAAAAGGTCCACGCCCGCGCCCTTCAGCGCCGCCATGAGGGCGGGCCAATCCATGGTGCCGTGGCCCACATCGGCCCAGCCGTCCTCATCGGCGCAGTCGCCGTCCGGGGCGATGTCTTTCACATGGGCGGTGGTGATCCGGTCCTTGTGGTCGGCAATCCATTTCAGGGGGTCCGCGCCGCCGCGCACCACCCAGGCCACATCCATCTCCCACTCGATCTGGGGGGCGAGGTCGAGGATCACCTGCATCGGCACCGTGCCATCCTCCAGCGGCATGAACTCCCAATGGTGGTTGTGCCAGCCAAAGCGCAGCCCGGCGCCCTGCACGCGCTTGCCCGCCTCGTTCAGCCGGTTAGCGAGCTGCTTCCACGCGCCAAGATCGGCCCCGTTGCGATACTCGTCCGTTGGCGCAGGGCAGAAGACACGCTCCATCTCCAGCACCTTGGCCGCTGTCATGCTCTTCTCGAAGTCTTCCTCGAAGCTGCCCAGCGGAAAGAAGTGCCCGGAAGGCATGGCCAGCCCGTTCTCGTCGAGCAGCGCCTTGAAGGCATGCGGATCGGCGTAGACGCCGCCGAAGCCTTCCACTTGCGTATAGCCGAGGCCGGACAGCAGTTTGAGCGTGTCTTCCCATGCCCCGGCGTCGCGGGACGAATAGAGTTGATAAGATATATCCATGGTCAGTCCTGTGAGTTCCGGCTCAGAGCCGGGCTTCGGTTGTCTTGTCAAAGAGGTGGCAGCGCTCGGGCGAAAGGCCGAGCGGCAGCGGGTCGCCCGGGGCGATCTCGACTTGCCCGTCGAGCCGCACCCAAATGTGCCGCCCGCCAACATCGCAGCGCACCAGCGTATCGGAGCCGAGCGGCTCCACCAGCTCTACAGTGCTGTCAAAGCGGAACGGCTTGCCCTCGGCGATCTCGCTATAGGCTACGTGCTCGGGGCGGATGCCCAGCATCGCCGCCCCGTCGCGCGGGCCGCCCTCCCAGGTATAGCCCTCAAGCGGAATCTCCAACTCGGCGGAGTGAAAGACCCCGCCGCGCAGCTCACCGTCGAGGAAGTTCATGGTCGGTGAGCCAATGAACTGCGCCACGTAGAGGTTGGCCGGGCGGTTGTAGATTTCATTCGGGGTGTCGAGTTGCAGGACCATCCCCGATTTCATGATGGCAATGCGGTCGGCGAGCGTCATCGCCTCGATCTGATCATGGGTGACGTAGATCATGGTGTTGCCCAGCGTCTGGTGCAGCTGCTTTATCTCCACCCGCAAGTCGGCACGCAGCTTGGCGTCGAGGTTGGAGAGCGGCTCGTCGAACAGAAACACATCGACATCGCGCACCAGGGCCCGCCCAATCGCCACCCGCTGCCGCTGCCCGCCCGAAAGGGCTGAGGGCTTGCGGTCCAGCAGCGGCTCGATCTGAAGCACCTGCGCCGCCCGGTCAACGCGCTGCGCAATCTCCGCCTTGCTCACGCCCGCGTTCTTCAGGCCAAAGCTCAGGTTCCCCCGCACCGTCATCTGCGGGTAGAGCGCATAACTCTGAAACACCATGCCGATGCCGCGCTTGGAGGGCTCTTCCCAGGTCACGTTGTTGCCGCCGATCCAGATTTGCCCATCGGTCGCATCCAGCAGGCCGGCGATACAGTTCAGAAGGGTGGATTTGCCGCAGCCCGACGAGCCCAGCAGCACGAGAAATTCGCCATCCACCACGTCGAGGTTCAGATCCTTCAGCACCTTCACGGCGCCGAACGAGAGGTCGAGGTTTTTTATTTCGATCGAGTGTTCCATGCCTCAGCCTTTGACCGCGCCGGCGGCAATGCCGCGCACGAAGAGTTTTCCGGAGATGAAGTAGATGACCAGCGGCACCAGCCCGGTGAGAAGGGTCGCCGCCATGTTGACGTTGTATTCCTTCACCCCCTGCACCGAGTTGACGATGTTGTTGAGCTGCACCGTCATCGGGTAGAGGTCCGGCTTGGTGTAGACGACGCCGAAGAGGAAGTCGTTCCAGATGCCCGTGACCTGAAGGATCATCGCGACCACGAAGATCGGCAGACTCATCGGCAGCATGATCTGGAAATAGATCTGCCAGAACCCGGCCCCGTCGACCCGCGCCGCCTTGAACAGCTCTTCGGGCAGCGAGGTGAAGTAGTTGCGGAACAGAAGCGTCAAAATCGGCATGCCGAAGACCGAATGCACCAGCACCAGGCCCGTGAGCGAGCCGTAGAGGCCGATCTCGCGCAGGATGATGACGATGGGGTAGAGCATCACCTGATAGGGGATGAAGGCCCCGAAGATCAGGATGGTGAAGAAGATATCCGCGCCCTTGAAGCGCCAGTTCGCCAGCGCGTAGCCGTTCACGCTGGCGATAAGGATCGAGAGGAAGACGGAGGGCACGGTGATCCGCACAGAGTTCCAGAAGCCCCGGCTCAGCCCGTCGCAGTTCAGCCCCGTGCAGGCCTCCGCCCAGGCCTTCACCCAGGGCTGAAAGGTCACCTCCACCGGCGGGGCAAAGATGTTGCCGAGCCGAATTTCCGGCATGCCCTTCAGCGAGGTCACCACCATCACCCAGAGCGGCAGCAGATAGTAGAGCGCCACCACGATGAGCGTGCCGTAGATGAAGATGTTGCGGCGCGAGAAGCGGCGGCGCGGCTTGGGTCCGCGCGGGCCGGAAAGCGCGGGCGCAGCGGCATCGGCCCCGGCGACGGTGGCTGAGAGGGTTGCGGGGTTAGACACGCTTCTTCCCTCCGAATTCGAGATAGGCCCAGGGGATGATCACCACGAGCACGGCAAGCAGCATCATGGTGGAGGCGGCAAAGCCCTGCCCGAGGTTCTGGCCCTGGAACATGTAGTCATAGACGTATTTCGCAGGCACATCCGAGGCGATGCCGGGGCCGCCCCCCGTTTGCGCCACGATCAGGTCGTAGAGCCGCACGATGCCCGAGGCAATGATGACGAGGGTGGTGATGAAGACCGGGCGCATCATCGGGATGACGATGAAGATATAGGTCTTCCACATCGGAATGCCGTCCACCCGCGCGGCCTTCCAGATTTCCTGATCGATGCCGCGCAGCCCGGCGAGCATCAGGCACATCACAAGGCCGGTGCCCTGCCAAAGACCGGCGATGAGCACGCCGTAGATCACAATGTCGGCGTTGTAGAGTGGGTCGAAATCGAAGCTCTCCCAACCCATCGCCTGAATGACCGACTGGATGCCGAAATCGGGGTTGAGCAGCCATTGCCAGACAAGGCCGGTCACGATGAACGACAAAGCAAAGGGGTAGAGCAGGATGGTGCGGAAAGTGTTCTCGAAGCGGATCTTCTGGTCGAGCAGCGCGGCTAGCACGAAGCCGATCACGAGGCTGAAGACCACCATGCAGGCGCCGTAGATCAGCAGGTTTTCAATCGCCACATTCCAGCGCTCGGTGCCCCAGAGCCGCTCGTATTGCTGCAAGCCCACCCATTTCTCACGGGGCAGCAGCTTGGAGTTGGTGAAAGAGTAAACAACCGTCCAGATCGTGCCGCCGGTGAAGACGACAAGCGCCGTCAGCACCATCGGAATGGCGGCGATCTTGGCGTTGATGTTTCGAAAGAGCCTCATCGGGCGGGCCGCGGCCATCACGCTCCCCTCTGCGCTGGTCGGGTGGGTCAGGGCCGGGCCGCCCGCTCAGGCAGCCCGGCCCGGTTCAACGCGTTTGCGTCAGTCTTTGTTGGCGACGATGTCGACGAAGCGCGCCTGCGCGTCCTCGGCACTGATCGAAGGATCCTGGAAGAACTGCACGAAAAGGTCGTTCAGCTGGTTGTTGGTGTCCTCGGTGTTCAGCATGTTCACGTCAGGCATGGTCTTGCCGTCTGCGAGCAGCTGGAGGCCCTTCTTCATGCAGTCGTTGGCGCTGGCGAGATCCACATCACCCCGGATCGGCAGCGAGCCCTTCTTGAGGTTGAAGGCCACCTGGGTTTCGGGCTTCAGCAGGGTCGCGGCCAGCGCGTCCTGTGCTGCCTCGATCTCGGCATCGCCGGTCTCGGGGAAGTAGAAGGCGTCGCCCCCGGTCGAGAGCACTTCGATCACGCCGAGGCCCGGCAGGCAGGTGTAATCCTCGCCCGCGACCTCGCCGGCCACTGCAAATTCGCCCTGCGCCCAGTCACCCATGATCTGGCCGCCTGCGGCATCGGTGATGACAAGGTTGGTCGCCTGGTTCCAGTCCTGCACGTTGGAGCCCTGCACCATCTCGCGCATGTCGGCAGCGGCCTGGAACACGCGGCCCAGCTCTTCGCCTGCCGCCATTTCGGCATCGCCGTCGCCGTAAACCTGTTGCAGCACATCCGGCCCGGCCAGCGTGGCCATCAGCACGTTGAACGCGCCCGAAGATTGCCAGGGCTGCCCGCCCAGCGCCATCGGCTGGATACCGGCCTCCTTCAGAGCGGGGGCGGCGGCCACGAACTCGTCCCAGTTGGCTGGAACCTCGAGGCCCGCTTTCTCGAACGCCCCGTTTGAGAGCCACAGCCACTGCCAGGAGTGGATGTTGACCGGCGCGCAGTAGATTTTTCCATCCACCGTGCAGGCCTCAAGCAGGCTCGGCGGGTTCACGATATCGGTCCAGCCCTCGGCCTCGGCCACATGGGTCATGTCGCGCAGAAGGCCTGCCTCGATCAGTTCTTCGGCCTGCCGGCCGTGGTTGAACTGGAAGGCGCCCATCGGGTCGCCGCCGATGATCCGGCTCACCATCACCGGGCGCGCGGTGCCGCCGCCGCCGGCGATCGCGCCGTCGATCCACTTGTGTTCGGTCTGGCCCTCGAATTCGGTAGCGAACTGCTGCACGGCAGCCGCCTCGCCGCCCGAGGTCCACCAATGGGTGACTTCAAGGTCGGCAGCTGAAAGAGCGGAACCCGCGCAAAGCGCCGTGCCCGCCATCAGGATCGTGCGAAACGTCATCTTATTTATTCCTCCCTGTGGGCCGCGTCCTCCCGCAGCCCATGTCTGTCACGCGCCGTCCTCTCCGGCGCCTGTAATCGTTTACAAGTTCAGGACTACGTCGCCCCTGCTTGCATGTAAACGATTACATGGATAGTTTCTTTCAGGGCCGCCCTTGTCAAGCGCGGGGTTATCGCTAACGACTGCGGCGCGAGGGATTTAATTCGATGGCTCAAAAAACTATCAGAATTCGGGATGTTGCGCGCGCGGCCGGGGTGTCGACGGCCACTGTCAGCCGGGCACTTTCCAACCCCGATTTGCTCACCGAGAGCACACGCAAGGCGGTGGAAGATGCCGTCCGAATCACCGGGTACCGGGTAAACCACGCCGCGCGGAACCTGCGTATGCAGCGGGCGGGCGCGGTGCTGGTGCTGGTGCCCAACCTCGGCAACCCGTTTTTCAGTACCATTCTCGCCGCCATCTCCGAAAGCTTCACTGGCAGCGACACCTCCGTGCTCATCGCCGATACCGCCAGCGGAGAAACCGGCGGGCGGGAACTTGCCGGGTACTTCCTCGACGGACGTATCGACGGGATGATCTCGCTCGATGGCGGGCTGGCCAAGACCGATCTCGCGGCCTTCGATGCCGCAGGCGTGGCCGACCGGATCGTGTTTGCCTGTGAATGGGTCGATGGCGCCACCCTGCCTTCCGTCCGCTCCGACAACGAGGCAGGCGCGCGGCTCGCGGTGCAGCACCTCTACGAGCTCGGCCACCGTGACATTGCCCATGTCACCGGCCCGGCCGGCAACGTGCTCACCAAGGCGCGCAGGGCGGGCATGCTGGCCGAGCGGGCCCGACTTGGGCTGCCAAGCCGGGACGACTGGATCATTCGGGGCGATTTCTCGCTGACCTCGGGCCGGGATGCCGCCCAGCGGATCATCGCCATGAAAGAGCGCCCCACAGCCGTGTTCTGCGCGTCCGACCAGGTGGCCTTCGCGGTGATGTCCACGTTGATGGCCGCCGGGGTGCGGGTGCCCGAGGATATCTCAGTTGTCGGCTTCGACGATATCGACCTTTCCAAGGTCTACACCCCCGCCCTCACAACCATTCGGCAGGATCGCCACGCGCTGGGACGCGAGGCCGCGCGCCTGCTGCTGGAGCGGATCGCGGCCTCAAACGACCCTCTCGCCACCCAGGAGGGCGCTTGCATAGAAATGGTCGGCGTTGAGTTGGTCGCCCGACAGAGCACCGCCGCCCCCGGAGCCGCCTGAGCCGCCCGGCCAGGCTCAGGCCTCGGCCATCGCCCGGGGGGTCAACCTTGTTGCTGGACCCGGCGACAGCAGGCGCCGCTGCTCTTGTCGCAGGCTGTGAATGTCGAGGTCATCCACGATCTCCACGTCATCGAGGCTCACGACCTGATCGCGGCTCACAGAGCGCCTGAGCCGCACATGGTGCGCCAGCCCGATTGGCAGGGCATTGAGCGCCACGGACTCGCTCGCCGGTATCGCCTTGGCCCACACCTTGTAACCGCCCTCGCCGTCCAGATACTCGCCCGAGTCGAACTCGCCTTTCGCCGCTGCCACCGCATCGGCGCGGAACAGCCGCGAAGCGCCGGTCGGCTCACGCCGCAGGCAGGCCGACAGCACCGAGACGGCGGTTTCCAGCCCGATCAGGTGGAAGGGCCGCCACATCGAGCCATACCAGCCGCTCTTGTCGGTCATCAGCCCGTATTGGTTGAAGCACTGGCGGGTGTATTCGTTCGGCGCCTTGAAGGTCACGAACATGCCGTATTGGATGTTGTTCAGCACGGTACGCCCGTCGGGCTCGCGGGAGGCGGCAATGTCGACGATCCCGGCCTTCTCCAGCCGCCCGCCCTCGCTCGCGGGCTTGAACACCTCTGCAAGGTCGTGCAGCCCGGCGGGGTGGAAGGCGAGGCCGTCCTTCGGGCAGTCCAGCCCGGTCGCGTTGGCCACCGCCGCCATCTCGATCGCCGCCTTGGTGCCATCGGTGAAGGAGTTGTACATCTTCGGGTTGAAGTCGCCCGAGGCCACCTGCTGCGGCGTGAAATCGAAGTAATCCCACACCGTGTCGGGCGTCGAATAGCGGTAGGAGGGGCAGAAGTTCATGCCCTTGCCCGAGGCAACCAGCTCGAAGCCGCAGCTCTTCACCCAGTCCACCAGCTCGCACATCGCCGCCGGCTGGTCGCCATAGGCCATGGAGTAGACAACCCCGGCGGCGCGGGCCTTCTCGGCCAGCAGTGCACCCACCATCACATCGGCCTCGACGTTGACCATGACCACATGCTTGCCCGCCGCGATCGCTGCCAGCGCGTGCCGCGTGCCCGCCAGCGGGTGGCCGGTCGCCTCGATGATGCACTCGATCTCGTCGCAGGCCATCAGCGCGGCGGCGTCTTCGGTGATCCATGTCCGGCCGCTTTGCAGAGCGTCTTCCGCCGACGTGGCCCCGAATTGCTCTCGGGGCCAATGCACCCGCCCGAAAGAGCCGCGCGCCTTCTGCACATCGAGATCGGCCACGCCGACCACGTGCAACCCCTCGATGTGCCGGGCCTGGGCGAGGATCATCGAGCCGAATTTTCCGGCCCCGATCAGCCCCACGCGGACCGGCTTTCCTTCAGCGACCCGGGCCGCCAGCATGCTCGAAAGGTTCATGTCCCACTCCCTTGTGTCGGCGTCAAAATAGGCCCGGCCGCGCAGGCCCATCCATCAAATTCTCCTATGGGATGATTAAGCCAGGCTTCACCACACTTTAAGAATACGCCGTTGTTTGAAGCCGACCGCCCTGCCAGAACTGGCCTCCGAGGACTGTTGCGCAGGGGAGGAGAGGCCGCATGGAACACCCGGCAGGATCAAACGTGAGCCTTGCCCGCCGCGCCTGGTCGATCCGACGGCTCGCGCTGCGGATGGGCGAGGTGCAGGGGCAGGGATATATCGGGCAGGCGCTGGGTGTGGCCGACGTCCTGGCGGTGTCCTACTTCCACGCGCTGCGCTATCGCCCGGGCGATCCCGACTGGGAAGGGCGGGATCGCTTTCTTCTTTCCATCGGCCACTACGCCATCGCGCTTTACGCCGCGATGGTCGAGGCCGGGATCCTCCCGGAAGACGAGATTGAAACCTACGGCATGGATGACAGCCGCCTGCCGATGAGCGGCATGGCCGCCTATACGCCGGGCATGGAGATCACCGGCGGAAGCCTCGGCCACGGCCTCGGCATTGCCGTGGGCATGGCGCTCGGGTTGAAGCGCAAGAAGAACGGCGCCTTTGTTTACAACATGTTGAGTGATGGCGAGCTGGGTGAGGGTTCGACGTGGGAGGCGGTGATGGGTGCCGCCGCGTGGAAGCTGGATAACCTCATTGCCATCGTCGACTTCAACAACCAGCAGGCCGACGGGCCGACCACGGAGGCGCTCGCCACCGGGCCGGGCACCGAGGCGGCCAAGTGGCAGGCCTTCGGCTGGCATGCCGAGGAGGTGGACGGCAACGACATCGAAGCCGTAGTGGCGGCGTTCGATCGCGCCCGTAACCTCACCGAGCCGAAGCCCCGCGCCATCATCTGCAACACCAAGATGTGCAAGGGCGTTCCCTTTCTGGAGGATCGCGAGATCACTCATTTCGTCCGCGTCGAGCCGGAGGAATGGGCCAAGGCGCTCGACCACCTGGACGGGGAGATGCCCGCATGACCATAGGCCCAAATTCCCGCCGCACCCCCGCTCACATCGCCCGGCCCAAACCGGCGGCTGGCGGGGCGCGCACCTCTGCCATGATTGCCTCGCTGGATGCCGAGGGCCGCAGCACCGTGCCTGCCCCCTTCGGCAATGCGCTGGTGGAGCTGGCCAAGAGCCGGGACGATATCGTCGGCCTCACCGCCGACCTCTCCAAATACACCGACCTGCACGTCTTCGCCAAAGCCTACCCCGACCGTTTCTACCAGATGGGCATGGCCGAGGCGCTTCTGATGTCCACCGCAGCCGGCATGGCCCGCGAAGGCTTCACGCCTTTTGCCACCACCTACGCCGTCTTCGCCTCGCGCCGCGCCTACGACTTCATCGTCATGGCCATCGCGGAAGAGAACCTGCCGGTGAAGATCGTCTGCGCCCTCCCGGGCCTCACCACCGGCTACGGGCCCTCGCATCAGGCGACGGAAGACCTCGCCATCATGCGTGGGATGCCGAACCTCACGGTGGTGGACCCTTGCGATGCCACCGAGATCACCCAGGCCACCCAGGCCATCGCCGCCTCGCCCGGCCCGGTCTACATGCGCCTCCTGCGCGGGCAAGTGCCCGACGTGCTGGGCGAATACGGCTATGAGTTCGAGTTGGGGAAGGCCAAGGAAATCCGGGGCGGGAGCGACGTGCTCTTCATCTCCTCGGGTTTCATGACCATGCGCTGCCTCGATGCAGCGGCGGCTCTGGAGAAAGACGGGGTAAGCTGCGCCGTGCTCCACTCGCCCACCATCAAGCCGCTCGACGAGGCCACCATCTGTGCCGAGGCCGCCAAGGGCGGGCGGCTGGTGGTGACGGCCGAAAACCATTCTGTCACCGGCGGGCTCGGCGAGGCCGTGGCCGGGGCGCTGGCCCGGAATCAGGTGCATGTGCCCTTCCGGCAGGTCGCCCTGCCCGACGAGTTCCTCGACGCAGGTGCGCTGCCTTCGCTTCACGACCAATACGGGCTATCCGTGTCCAGCATCACCACACGGGTAAAGGGCTGGCTGAGTGACTGAAAACAGTGGAACGGCAATCATCGGCCTCGGCGTCATGGGCCGGGGCATGGCAAAGAACATCCTTGCGGCGGGCATTCCGCTCACCGGGTATGACATCTTTGAACCCGCCCGCGAGGCCCTCAAGGCCATGGGCGGCACCCCCGCCGGGTCTGCCGCCGAAGCCGCCTCCGGGGCATCCCTGCTCGTTCTGATGGTGGTCAACGCCGCCCAGGCGCGCGCCGCGCTGTTTGAGGACGGTGCCGCCGCCGCGCTCTCGCCCGGTGCGACAGTCATGCTCTCGTCCACAGTTGCCCCCTCTGCCGCCCGCGCCATGGGCGACGAGCTGGCCGCAATGGGGCTGCATTTGCTCGACGCGCCGGTCTCTGGCGGTCAGGTCGGCGCCGAGGCGGGGACGCTGACGATCATGGCCAGCGGCTCTGCGCAGGCCTTCGCCCGCGCCGAGAAGGTGTTGGAGGCCACCGCCGGAACGCTCCACCGCCTCGGCGACGCGCCGGGCATGGGCGCCACCTACAAGGTCGTGCACCAGCTTGCCGCCGGCGTCCACATCGCCGCCGCCGCCGAGCTGATGAGCTTCGGCACCAAGGCGGGCTGCGATCCGGCCAAGCTGCACGAGATCGTCATGGCCTCTGCCGGGGCAAGCTGGATGCTGGGAAACCGCGGCCCCCGGATGATGGAGGCCGACCCGGAGGTGACCTCCACTGTCGAGATCTTCATCAAGGATCTCGGGCTGGTCGAGGAAACCGCCAAGGAGGCCGAGGCCCCTGTGCCGCTCGCCGCCCTCTCGCTGCAACTCTTCTCCGCCGCCCGTGCCCTCGGCCACGGCAAGGATGATGACGCGCTCGTCATCCGCGCCTACGAGGCACTCACCGGCAAACCCGTTCACGAAAGCTGACAGACATGCCCGATCTTCTCACCGGAAAGACCGCCATCATCACCGGCGCCGCCAGCCCCCGTGGCCTGGGCAAGGCCACCGCCCGGCTCTTCGCCGAGCACGGCTGCCGCATCGCGGTGCTCGACCTCGACGCCGATGCAGCAGCAGCGGCGGCAGCGGACCTGCCCGGCGAGGGCCACATCGGGCTGGCCTGCAACGTCACCGACAAGGAGGCCTGCGACGCCGCATTTGCCGCCGCGCTCGACGCCTTCGGGCAGGTCGACATTCTGGTGAACAACGCCGGTATCACCCAGCCGCTGAAGTTCATGGAAATCGCGCCCGAAAACTACGACGCCGTGCTCGACGTCAACCTGCGCGGCACCCTCTACATGAGCCAGGCCGCTCTGCCCCACATGCGCGGGCGCAAGCAGGGCTCCATCGTCAACATGAGCTCCGTCTCCGCTCAGCGCGGCGGCGGCATCTTCGGCGGCCCGCATTACTCGGCGGCCAAGGCCGGCGTGCTCGGCCTGACCAAGGCCATGGCCCGTGAAGCCGCGCCCGACAACGTGCGCGCCAACGCCATCTGCCCCGGCTTCATCGCCACCGACATCACGGCGGGCAAGCTGACCAACGAGATGAAGGCGGCGGTGCTTGATGGCATCCCTATGGGCCGGGCAGGCGAAGCCTCCGACGTTGCAGGCTGCGCCCTCTTCCTCGCCTCTGACCTCGCCGCCTATGTCACCGGCTCCGAGGTGGACGTGAACGGCGGATCGCTGATCCACTAGGGCTGCAGGGCGGCGGCTCATCCACCGCTTCGCGGTCTCTTCGCCTCGGCGCGACCGCCGCGAGGACGCCTCGAAGGGCGGACGAGCGCTCGGGCTACCCCGTCAGCTCCGTCACGCTCTCGAAGCGCTCCACCGTGAGCCCGTGCCGCGCCACGATCGCCGCCACCTCCGCCTCGTGCCGCCCCGCCTCCTCGGTGATCCAGTCGAGGAAGATCTGCACCGCCTTCCGGTTCAGATATCGGCTCGGGCAAATCGCCCAATGGGCCGGAAAGCGCGGCACCGGCAGCTCCGGCGTGACCGGAACCAGCCGCCCGGCCGCAACCTCGGCGCTCGCCACCGCGAGCGATTCCAACACGATCCCCACCCCGTCGAGCGCCAGTTGCAGCGCCATGGAGGAGCGGTCGATCAGCAGGGTCTTGCGGTTGGCCGCGGTCTCGATCCCGTTTCGCAACAGCCATGTGTCCCAGTTGCAGAGGTTGCGCGCGCTGTCGATGAACCGCGCCATGTTCAGCACATCGCCGCCCAAACCGGCGAGATACTCAGGCGTCGCAAGCGGCAGAATGTGATCGTCCACCACGGGTTCCACATGCATCCCGCGCCAGTCGCCCGTGCCGTAACGGATGTCGAGGTCCATCACTTCGCGGTCAAAGTCGGTCGGATCAGGCGCGGCATCTACCCGCAGCTCCCACTCGGGGTGCTTCCCGACGAACCGGCTCAACCTCGGCCCCAGCCACAGGACGCCGAAGCTCGGCGCCACCCGAAGGTTCAGCCGTCGGGTCTCGCGGCTCCGCCCGAGGTTACGCCGCGCATCCTTCAGCATCCTCAGCGCCGTGCCCGCCGACTGGTAAAGCTGCTCGCCCTCCAGCGTCAGCGACAGCTGCCGCCCCTCTCGGCGAAACAGCTTTACCCCGAGCTGCTGCTCCAGAAGCTTGATCTGCTGGCTGACGGCGGAGGGCGAAACCGTCAGTTCCTCGGCAGCGCGGGAGAGCGTGCCCCGCCGCGCCACCGTCTCGAAGTAGAGGATGGCATTGAGGTTTTCCGGTCTCGCCATCCCCTTGCCCCCTTACTTCGCCGCCACGGTCTCCTGCCGCTGGCGCCCGAGGCCTTCAACCTCGATCTCCATCACGTCGCCGGGCCTCAGAAACCGCTGCGGCTTCATGCCCATGCCCACGCCCGAGGGCGTGCCGGTGGCGATGATGTCACCGGGCTGAAGCTGCATGAAACGGCTCATGTAGCTGATGATTTCGGCCACGCTGAATATCATGTCATCTGTATTGGAATTCTGAACCGTCTCGCCGTTGAGGTCGAGGCTCACGCGCAGCTTCTGCGGGTCGGGCACCTCGTCGGCGGTCACCAGGTAGGGGCCGGTCGGGCCGAAGGTGGGGGCGGATTTGCCCTTGATCCACTGGCCGCCCTTCTCGATCTGAAACTCGCGCTCGCTCACGTCGTTGATGGTGCAATAACCCGCCACGTAATCCAGTGCATCGGCCTCGCTGACGTAAAGCGCCTCGCGCCCGATCACCACGCCAAGCTCCACTTCCCAGTCGCCTTTGACGCTGTCACGCGGGATGATGACCGGGTCGAACGGGCCGCTAAGCGCACTGGACGCCTTGGAGAAGATGATCGGCTCCTTCGGCGGCTCAGCCCCGGTCTCTTCGGCGTGCTTGGTGTAGTTCAGCCCGATGCAGAAGAAATTGGGAACGGAGGCCACGCAGCTGCCAATCCGGCCCGGTTCTTCGACCACCGGCAGGCTCGCCACGTCGATTGCCCGGATCGCGTCCAGCGCCTCCAGCGACACGCCGCTCCCGGCCAGCTCGCCCACCTTTCCGGAGAGGTCGCGGACCTTGCCGTCGCTGTCGAGAATGCCGGGCTTTTCCGCACCTGCGGGGCCAAAACGCAAGAGTTTCATGAAGTGTGTTTTCCTTTGATTGCAGGTCAGGGGCCGGGGCCGTCACTTGGCGTTTGGAACGGGCTCCGGAGTGATTTCCACCGCGCCGGGCTGAAGCGCGCCGACGCGGGTGTTGGTGTCGAAATGCCGCCGGATCTGGCGGCGCAGCGCATCAAGGTGGGTCGAGATCGTGCTCTTCACCTTGCGTTTGTCGCGGTTGCGCAGGCCTTCGATGATGCCGTTGTGCTCATCGAACACGCGCTGTTGGCTGCGCCCGATGCGACTGCCCAGAAACCGCGCGCGCCAGAGCTTGGCGAGGTAGGTGCCGTGGGTTTCCGACAGCGCCGAGTTGCCCGAAGCTCGGACGATGGCGCTGTGAAACTGCATGTCGATCTCGAACAGGTCGATCTCGTCGGTCGTCGGGGCGAGTGCCTCCATCCGCGCCTGAACGGCGGCGGCGGCATCGATGTCGGCCTCGGTAGCATGGGCCACGGCCAGCTCGCCCGAGAGCAGCTCCAGCGCCTTGAGTACCTCCAGATTGTCGACGACTTCCTTCCATGTCGGGTCGGCCACGATGGGGCTCCGCGAAGGACGCAACTCCACCAGACCTTCCAGCGACAGGATGCGAATCGCCTCACGCATGGGCGTGCGGCTCACACCCAGCTCGGCGGCATTGTCGCGTTCCTTGATAGAAGCACCGGGCCGCAGCGTGCCCCGCAGAATTTCCCTTCGCAGACGCTTCGCGATCTGCTCCGGCAGCAGTTTGTCCGCCATATTGCGCCTCGTGTTGGCGATTCCCTCCCAGGCACTCGCGAAATACGGGCAATGACCCCGAAATCAACCGCAAAAAAGTGCCTCTCCGGCGATTTTGGTATACCAAAACCCGTTGATTGTCGACATGGCTTCCGATAGTTTCCGCCCGGATGGTATGCCATCTTTCGCCGCGCGTTGGAGGACGCGCAGTATGAAAAGCGGTGCCGCCCGGGGAGGGTAAGGGCCGCGCAGGGAGGTAACTCTATGAAACTTTCGACCGTTCTTTCGACGGCCGCAGCCGCTGCCCTTGTGGCCGGTGCCGCCATGGCTGATCCGATCACCCTTCGGATCCAGACCCACTACGCAACCGAGCATCCGACCGGTCAGGCTCTGGCCACCTGGATCGACGACGTCCAGACCATGTCCGGCGGCGACATCACCATCGAGATGTTCTACTCCTCGTCCGTCGTGGCGACCACCGAGACCTTCGACGCCGCCATCAACGGCATCGTCGACTGCGACGCCACCGGCGGCGCCTACCAGACCGGCAAGAACCCCGCGTTCCAGTTCGTCGGCGACATCATGGGCGGCTACGATACCCCCTGGCAGCAGTACTCCTGGCTCTACTACGGTGACGGCTATGCCGCCGCTCAGGAACTCTACAACGCTCAGGGCATGCAGCTCGTCGGCTGGTCCATCTACGGCCAGGAGTCGCTGTCTTCGTCCAAGCCGATCCGTGGCTTCGAAGACCTGAAGGGCTGGAAATTCCGTTCGCCCCCGGGCATGGAAACCGAGATCTTCGAAGAGCTGGGCGCCTCGCCCATCGTGATGGACTTCACCGAGATCTTCACCGCGCTCGAAACCGGCATCATCGACGGTGCTGACGCCTCTGGCCTCGCCAACAACGTGGGCCTCGGTCTCTACGACATCGTGAAGCACGCCACCTACCCGGGCTTCCACTCCATGCCCTCCGACCACCTCGCCTGCAACAAGGACGTGTGGGACGGCATGACCGAGCAGCAGCGTCGCATCATCGACACTGCCTGGCAGAAGCTCTCCTTCCAGATTGCCCTGTCGAACGAGAAGGCCAACGCTGAAGCCGCCGCTGAGCTGACCGCCGCTGGCGTGACCCTCTACGACTGGTCGCCCGAAGATCGTGCCGCCTTCCGTAAGGCCGCTCAGACCGCTTGGGACGACTGGGGCACCCGTTCGCCCGAGGCCGGCGCGATCCTCGCCAGCCACAAGACCTACCTCAAGCAGCTCGGCCTGATCGAGTAAGCATGAGGCATCAGCCTTCATAACATCGATGAGCCCCGCACGCCGGGGCTCATCCGTCTTCGGGCAGAAGAAATAATCACACAACACACAGCATGACCGCTTGGGGAGGTGCGCCATGTCGGAAATTCTCGAAAAGGAAAGTGTGTGGCTCGGAGGGCTGCGAAAGCCTGTCCGTACAGCCGCCATCGTGTTCACCGGCATCGCCGTGCTCGTCTGGGCCTGGCTGGTGCTCAACCTGCTGATCTCCGACGACGCCTACGGCATGCACGAGATGATCCGCCCGCAGGGCAAGCCGATCGTCTACCTGATGCTGGGCTCGGCCTTGCTATCCATCGTGTTCACCTCGATCTACCTGTCCGACTTCATCGGCGCGATCGAGGACAAGCCGGAAGGCTTCTTCGACATTCTGTCGCTGATCACGTCGCGGATGGCGATGATCATGATCGGGCTGATCGTGATCGTCATGTTCTACGAGGTGGTCTCGCGCTACGTCTTCTCGCGCCCCACGCTCTGGGCCAACGAGCTATCGCTCTGGATCGCGGGCGTAGTCTTCCTGTTCGCCGGGCAGTACGCCATGCAGCAGCGCAGCCACATCCGCATCTACGTGATCTATGACGTGATGCCCCGCTGGGCCCAAAAGACCGCCGACTGCATTTCTGTCGGCCTGATCGTCGGCTTTACCTTCGCCCTCGTCTGGGGCGGCTACGCCGACGCCAAAACCCGCCTCCTGCGGATGGAAACCTTCGGCACCGCGTGGGATCCGCCCATTCCGGGCACCATGAAGGCCGCCATTCTCTTCATCATCTGCCTCGTCGCCGTGCAGGCCGTCTCCAACCTCATCGCAGATTGGAACAAGGCCCCCGAGCACCACACCGACGAGATGGACGAGCAAGAGATCGAAAACATCCGCAAGACGCTGGAGGACTGATCAATGGTCGATATCGGCACCCTCAGCCTGCTGGTTCTTGCAGGCATGTTCATCCTGCTTGCCATCGGCATGCCCCTCGGTTTCGCCTCCGCCTTCCTCGCGGTGGTGACCCTGATCCTCAAGTTCGACGTGGATATCCTCTTCCGCGACTTCGGCAAGGGCCCGTTCTCGGTGCTCGGTCAGGCCGTTTACCGGCAGATGACGAACTACGTCCTGATCTCGATACCCTTGTTCATATTCATGGCGGCGCTGCTCGAACGAACGGGCATCGCCAAGGACATGTACAACTCGCTGAACGTCTGGCTCAGCCGGATGCGCGGCGGCATCGCCATCGTGACCTCGATCATGGCCGTCATCATGGCCGCCATGTCGGGCATCATCGGCGGCGAGGTCGTTCTGCTGGGCCTCATCGCCCTGCCGCAGATGCTCCGCCTTGGGTACAACCAGAACCTCGCCATCGGCACCATCTGTGCCTCTGGCTCGCTCGGCACCATGATCCCGCCGTCCATCGTGCTCATCTTCTACGGGCTGGTGACGGAAACCTCGATCAAGGCCCTCTTCACCGCCTCGTTCCTGCCGGGCTTCATGCTGGCGTCCTTCTTCATCGTCTACATCCTGATCCGCACCAACCTGAACCCCTCGCTGGCCCCGCTGCCTCCAGAGGAGCCGGGCGCAGTGGAAGGCCGCGAAAAGGGCATGCGCTTCCTCGGTTTCCTCGCCTACTTCGGTCTCTGGATCACCGGTGTGCTGTTCCTGCGGGCGGTGTTCTTCTGGGCAACCGGTGAAGGCTACGTGCAGGAAGGCGTCGACCCGATCGCGCTTGGCATGGTCTATCACATGCCCTGGATCGCAGGCGCCTTCGCGCTCTGCCTTGCTGCCGTGTTCCTTGTGGGCAAGGAGCGCACCGCAGAGGGCTGGCAGATGGGCAAGGGCCTCGTCGCGCCCGTGATCGTGATCGGCGTGGTGCTGGGCTCCATCTACATGGGCATCACCGGCATCACCGAGGCCGCCGGTATGGGCGTGGTGGCCGTGTTCACCATCTCCGTCCTGCGCCGCGAGATGACCTTCGACATCGTCTGGGACAGCCTGATGCGCACGCTCAAGTCCACCGGAACGATCATCTGGGTGACCATCGGTGCGGCGGCACTCGCTGCGGCCTACACCCTCGCGGGCGGCCCGACGTATGTGGCCAACCTGATCGTCGCCGCCGACCTGCCCACCATGGGCATCATCCTCGTGATGATGCTGATCTTCCTCATCATGGGGATGTTCATGGATTGGGTCGGCATCGTGCTGCTGATCATGCCGGTGTTCCTGCCGATCGTGCTCAAGCTGCCGGTCGAGGAGCTGGGCTTCATCGGCGGGTTGGAGCCACGCCACGTGGCGATCTGGTTCGGCGTGGTATTCTGTATGAACATGCAGGTCAGTTTCC
Organism: Vannielia litorea; assembly: GCF_018424695.1. Lineage (GTDB taxonomy): Bacteria > Pseudomonadota > Alphaproteobacteria > Rhodobacterales > Rhodobacteraceae > Vannielia > Vannielia litorea_A. The sequence goes on along the minus strand of NZ_QTNQ01000004.1, from coordinate 14,378 downwards.
TGTCGCCCCCCTTCGGCCCCGCGGCCTTCTACCTGAAGTCCGTGGCCCCGCCGCACATCACCCTCACGGCGATCTTCCGGGGTTTCCTGCCCTTCATCTGCCTCCAGCTCTGCGCCCTTGCGGTGCTGCTGATCTGGCCGCCGATCGTCTCGGTCTTCCTCTGAGGCGCTGACATTTCGCCGGGGCGGCCCGCCCGCCCCGGCACGCATTCTTCCAGGCCGCAAGGAGCTTGAAATTCCATGGCCACCATCAGCCACATACAGGCCGATCATTACATCATCCCTTTGCCCCAGGTGCTCGAAGACTCGATGCACGGCGCGATGGAGAATTTCGAGGTCATAACTGCCCGCGTCACCGACTCCGACGGGGCCGAGGGCATGGGCTACACCTACACCTGCGGCGTGAACGGCGGCGCGATTGCCGATATCCTCACCCGCGAGATGGCCCCCCGCGTGGCCGGGCGCGACGCCGATCTGATCGAGGCGATCTGGAAAGACCTCTGGTGGGCCACCCACTACGGCGGGCGCGGCGGGCCCACCGTCATGGCCCTCTCCGCGCTCGACATGGCGCTGTGGGATTTGAAGGCCAAGCGCGCCGGTCTGCCGCTCTGGCGGCTGCTCGGTGGCTATGACGCCCGTGTGCCCTGTTACATGGGCGGGGTCGATCTGCACCTGTCGCCGGAAGAACTGGTCGAGCAGACGCACCGCAACTTCGAGGCCGGCCACCGCCACATCAAGATCAAATGCGGCCGTGATGCGCTGCGCGAGGACGTGGCCCGGATGGCGGCGATGCGCGAGGCCTTCGGCCCCGACATGCCGCTGATGACAGACGCCAACATGAAATTCACGGTTGATGGCGCCATCCGTGCCGCCCGCGCCTTCCGCGAGTTTGACCTGACGTGGTTCGAAGAGCCGATCCCGCCAGACGATCCGGCAGGCCACGCCCGCATTCTCTCCGAAGGGGGCATACCATTGGCCACGGGTGAAAACCTGCGCACGCTCTGGGAGTTCAAGACGCTGATCGACAGCAAGGGCGTCAGCTACCCTGAGCCGGATGTAACAGGCTGCGGCGGCGTCACCGGCTTCATGAAGATCGCCGCGCTGGCCGAGGCCCACCACCTGCCCGTCACCAGCCACGGCGCGCATGACGTGACAGTGCACCTGCTCGCCGCCGCGCCCAACCGCAGCTACCTGGAGATGCACAGCTTCGGCCTGAACGACTACATCGAAACCCCGCTCACCGTGGTCGAAGGCCACGTCACCGCGCCCGAAACCCCGGGCCACGGCGTCGCCTTCGACTGGGAAAAGCTGGAAACCTGCCGCGCCTAAGGAGGAGACGCCAATGCTCACGCAAAGCCAGATCGACACTTTCAACACCGAAGGCGTGCTCGTTGTCGACAACGTGCTCCCGGCGCCCGTGCTGGAGGCGGTAAAGGCCGAATACACCGCCCTGCTCGATGCGATGTATGCCCGCTGGCACGCCGAAGGCCGCGTGCCGCCCCCCGGTGACATGGACTTCTACCAGAAGCTGCTGGTGAGCTACGAGGCAGGCTGCGAGTGGTTTCAGCCGATGGACATCACCCTGCCCGGAAGCGAGATTTCGGCGGACACGCCCATGCACCAGGGCCCGGCGGTGTTCGACATGCTCCGCTGTCCGCGCCTGCTCGACCTCGTCGAATGCCTGATCGGCCCCGAGATCACCTCCAATCCCATCCAGCACGTCCGCCTCAAGCCCCCCGCGCGTACCCTGCGCGAGGGCGAGAGCACGGCGCATATCCAGCGAACCGACTGGCACCAGGACCGCGCCGTGGCCCACGCCGAGGGCGATGATACGCAAATCGTCACCGTCTGGCTCGCCATCTCCGACGCCACGCTGGAGAACGGCTGCCTGCAAGTGGTGCCCGGCAAGCCGCAGATGTATCCGCACTGCCCCCAGCGCCAAACCTCCATCGCCCCGGGCCTGCTGGACGAGTCGAAAGCCCGCCCCCTGCCCGTGAAGGCCGGCGGCGCGGTGCTCTTCCACCCGCTGACACCCCACGCCTCGCTCGATAACGTCTCCGACGCCTTCCGCTGGTCCTTCGACATCCGCTACAACGTCACCGGCCAGCCCACGGGGCGCGCCCACTTCCCCGATTTCGTGGCCCGTTCCCGCGCCAACCGCGACACCGAGCTGAAGGATTGGCGCCTCTGGAAGCAGATGTGGGAAGACTGCCGCACCCGCCTCGCCCCCAAGCCGCACATCCCGATCCACCGCTGGGACGGCAACGCCCCCGTCTGCGCCTGATCGCCCACGAATTTTCGTACGAAAATTCGTAACCACGGAGCCACCATGAGCCAAACAGTCCGCCTCTCTCCCGCCGACAACGTCGTCACCGCCATTACCCCGCTCGAGGTGGGCAACGAGGGCGCCACCCAACTCATCCCGCGCGGCCACAAGATGGCCGCAGAGGACATCGCCAAGGGCGCGCCCGTGCGCAAATACGCCCAAGTGATCGGCTACGCGGCAGAAGACATTCCGGCGGGCGCCCACGTGCATTCCCACAACCTCGAATTCCGAAACGTGGATGCGGCGTACGAGTTCTCGACCAACCTGCACCCCGTCGAACCGGCGGCCACCAAAGACACCTTCATGGGCTACCGCCGCGCCAGCGGAAAGGTCGGCACCCGCAACTACATCGCCGTGCTCACCTCGGTGAACTGCTCCGCCACCGCCGCCCGGATGATCGCCGCGCATTTCACCCCCGAAAGGCTCGCCGCCTACCCCAACGTCGATGGCGTGGTGGCCTTCGTCCATGGAACGGGGTGCGGCATGGCGGGCGACGGCGACGGCTTCGAGGCGCTCCAGCGCGTCATGTGGGGTTACGCCCGCAACCCCAACATCGGCGCAACCCTGATGGCGGGCCTGGGCTGCGAGATGAACCAGATCGACTGGCTGATCGAGGCCTATGGCCTCACACCCGGCCCGCTGTTCCAGACCATGAACATCCAGGACGTCGGCGGGCTGCGCAAAACCGTCGAGCTGGGCATCAAGAAGATCGAGGCCATGCTCCCCGTCGTCAACGACGTCCAGCGCGAGCCCTGCCCCGCCTCCGACCTCACCGTTGCCCTGCAATGCGGCGGCTCCGATGCATGGTCGGGCGTCACCGCCAACCCCGCCGTCGGCTACGCCTGCGACTTGCTCGTGGCGCAGGGCGGCACCGGCGTTCTGGCCGAAACCCCCGAGATCTACGGCGCCGAGCACTTGCTCACCGCCCGCGCGGTGAGCCGCGAGGTGGGTGAAAAGCTCATCGGCCTCATCAAGTGGTGGGAGGATTACACCGCTCGCAACAAGGGCTCGATGGACAACAACCCGAGCCCCGGCAACAAGAAGGGCGGCCTCACCACGATCCTCGAAAAATCCCTCGGCGCGGCGGCCAAGGGCGGCACCACGCCGCTCACAGGCGTCTACAAATATGCCGAGGAGGTGACGGCCAAGGGCTTCACCTTCATGGATTCCCCCGGCTATGACCCGGCCTCCGTCACCGGCCAGATCGCGTCGGGCTGCAACCTCGTCTGCTTCACCACCGGCCGCGGCTCCGCCTTCGGCGCCAAGCCCAGCCCGTCGATGAAGGTCGCCACCAACACCGAGATGTTCAACCGGATGACCGAAGACATGGACGTGAACGCAGGCCGCATCCTCACCGGCGGCGCCACCGTCGAGGAGGTTGGCCGCGAGATCTACGAGATGTGGCTGCGCATGGCCTCGGGCGAGCAGAGCAAATCCGAAGCGCAGGGGCTGGGCGATTACGAGTTTGTGCCCTGGCAGATCGGGGCGGTGATGTGAGGCCGCTACTCGACGATGAACACCCCTTCCACCATCTGCGGCGGCTCGGAATGGTCGCGCACGAGGAAGTCGTAGCTGCCCGCCCGCATCGGGTGAAAGCTGAACTTCACCGTCCCCGGCTCGTCGCATTCCAGCGCCCGAAAGCCGAGGCCCTGCATGTAGATTTCCATGTCCCCCACGGAGACGACGCGGACATGGGCGTTGGTCATCAGGCCGATGGATTCGAAGTGAAACCCGGTTTCGTCATCCACCGCGTCGGGGCAGGTGAAGTTGAACCGGTAGTAGCCCCCCAGCGCGAGCCTGAACTCGGTCGCCGACACCTCGGGCGCGCCGCCTTCACCTGTCGTTACGACCATCTCGATATCTTCCGGCGGAAAGCCCCCGACCTCGCCAGAGGTTTGCTGCGCACTGGCCGCACCGGGCAGCGTGGCAAGGGCAAGTGCCCCGATCATAGGGTTGAACATGTTGTAATCTCCTCCTGTTCGCCTTCCGAGTGTAGGGATCGGTGCCGGGCTGACAGGCCCGACCTTCGGATGCCCCGGCAGACGGCCGCCGCATGACCGCGCCGCTGCCCCTCTGCATCATCGGCGCGGGCTCCATCGGCATGCGCCATGTCGAAGTCGCCACCGCCTCGCCCCACGTCGATATCACCGCCGTGGTCGAGCCCCACGCCCCCCGCCGCGCCGAACTTGCCGCGCAGGGCCTCACCGCCGTCACCACGCTCGATGAGGTGCCCGCCGAAACCCGCGCCGCCGTCATCGCCACGCCGACGAACGACCATGCCGCCAGCGCACAGGCCTGCCACTCCCGCGGCATGGCGGTGCTGGTCGAAAAGCCCGCCGCCGCTACGCTGGACGAGGCTCGCGCGCTGGTGGCCGAGGCCGAAGCCACGGGCCTTCCCCTCTTCACCGGCCATCACCGCCGCTGCCACCCGTTTTCCATCGCCGCCCGCGAGGCCCTCTCAGAGGTCGGCGACCTCGTCGGCGTGCAGGGCCTCTGGTCCCTCCGCAAGCACGACACCTATTTCAACACCCCCTGGCGCCGCGCCCCCGGCGCCGGGCCGCTGCTGACCAACCTCACCCATGAGATCGACCTGCTGCGCTTCTTCGTCGGCGACATGACAGAGGCCACCGCCCTTCTCTCCTCCGCCCGCCGCGGCTTCGTGATCGAAGACACCGCAGCCCTCGCCTTTCGCTTCGCGGGCGGCGCGCTCGGCTCGTTCCTGATCTCCGATGCCGGCGCCTCGCCGTGGTCCTTCGAGGCGGCCAGCCACGAAAACCCCGCCATCGCAGGCTCGGGCGAGGATTACCTGCGCATCGTGGGCACGACAGGCGCGCTGGCCTTCCCCTCGCTCACCCGCTGGGGCCGCTCCGGGCCGGGCGAGATCGAATGGTCCAGGCCGCTCGCCCGCACCCCCGGCCCTGCCTTCGAGCGCATCGACCCGCTGCTTGCCCAGATCGGCCGGTTCGCCCACGTCGCCAACGGGGGCGAAGACAGTGTGCTTTGCACCGGGGCCGACGGGATCGCCGCGATGGAAATGACCCTTGCCGCCGCCCTCTCGGGCAAGAGCGGCAAACCGATCACCCCGGCAGAGGTGCCGGGCGACTACACAGGAGTATGAGATGAGCAAAGAAACCATCGGCTTCATCGGCCTTGGCCTCATGGGCCGCGCCATGGTGGGCTGCCTTCAGGCGGCGGGCCACCCGGTTGTCGCACTCGGCAACCGTGACCGGAGCGGCATAGAAGAGGCCATCGCGCGCGGCGGCTCCGAAGCCGAAACGGCGCGCGCGCTGACCGAAGCCGCCGACATCGTGATGCTCTGCATGGGCACCTCCGAGCAGGTCGAAGGGCGTATCTACGGCGAAGGTGGCGTGCTCGCGGGCGCCAAGCCCGGCCAGGTGGTGATTGATTTCGGCACCTCGCTGCCCGCCTCCACCCAGAAGATCGCCGCCGACCTTGCCGAGAAGGGTGCAGTCTACCTCGACGCGCCCCTTGGCCGCACCCCGGCCCATGCCGAGAAGGGCGAACTGAACATCATGTGCGCCGGCGACAAGGCGGGCTATGACAAGGTGAAGCCGGTGCTCGACACGCTGGGCGAGAACGTCTTTCACCTCGGGAAGTCCGGCAACGGCCACACCATCAAGCTCATCAACAATTTCTATGCGATGACAACCGCTTCCGCCATGTCCGAGGCCTTCGCCATGGCCGATGCAGCGGGCATCGAGCGCGGCGCGCTCTACGATGTGATGGCCGCGGGCCCCAACCACTCGGGCATGATGGACTTCATCAAGAACTACGCCATGAATGGCCAGATCGACCTCGCCTTCTCCGTCGCCAACGGCGCCAAGGACGTGGGCTATTACCGCCAGATGGCGGGCGACCTCGGCCTGCATTCGCGCATGTCCACCGCCGCCGACGCCACGCTGAAAGAGGCAAAGGCCAGCGGGGATGGAGAGATCATGGTGCCCGAACTGGTCGACTGGATGGGCAGGAACCTCGGAAAGGAGCCGCAATGAGACTCGCAGGCAAAACGGCCTTCATCACCGCCGCAGGCCAGGGCATCGGGCGGGCCATCGCGGAGACTTTCGCCCGCGAAGGCGCCACCGTCACCGCAACCGACCTCAACGGCGATCTGCTGAAAGGCCTCGACGCCGAAACCCTCGCCCTCGACGTGACAGACCGCGCCGCCCTCACCGCCGCCGTGCAGGCCGCCGCGCCTGACGTACTGGTCAACTGCGCAGGCGTCGTCCACGCAGGCACCATCGAAGAGGCCACCGACGCTGACCTCGACTTTGCGATCAACCTCAACGTCCGCTCGCAGATGCACGCCATCCAGGCGGTGCTTCCCATCCTGCGCGGCAAGGGCGGCGGCGCGATCGTCAACATCGCTTCCGTCGCCTCCTCGATCATGGGCGTGCCCAACCGCTTCGTCTACGGCACCTCCAAGGCCGCCGTGCTGGGCCTCACCAAATCCGTCGCCGCCGATTGCATCACCGACGGCATCCGCTGCAACGCCATCTGCCCCGGCACGGTCGACAGCCCCTCGCTGCACGAGCGCCTGCGCGCCACCGGCGATTACGAGTCCGCGATGAAGGCGTTTATCGCCCGCCAGCCGATGGGCCGCATCGGAAAACCCGAGGAAATTGCCGACCTTGCGCTTTACCTCGCCAGCGACGAAAGTCGTTACATGACAGGCCAATGCATCGCCATCGACGGCGGCATGTCGAACTGAGGCCGTTTCCTTGAGCGATCCGTTACCGAGAGAAGACCGCACAACGGCGGGCGTGGCCACCATGCTGCTCGCCGTGGTGTTCTTCATCTGCATCGACACCTCCGCCAAGTGGCTCACCCTCTCCGGGCTGCCGGTGCTGATGGTGGTCTTCGCGCGCTACTTCGGGCACTTCGTCTATGCCTGCGTGGTCTACCTGCCGCAGGAGGGCCTGGGCTGCTTCCGCTCCCGCGCGCCGCTGCGGCAATTCCTGCGCTCCACCTTCCTCTTCGGTTCCACGGTGCTCAACTTCTTCGCGCTGAAATACCTGCCGATCACGGTGACCACGACGATCATGTTCGCCGGTCCCATCGTGGTGACGCTTCTGGCCATCCCGATCCTGGGCGAAACCGTGGGCCTGCGCCGTTTTCTCGCCGTGGCCACGGGCTTTCTCGGCGTGCTGGTGGTGATCCAGCCCTGGGGGGCCGAGTGGCACCCGGCGATGTTCTTCTCGCTCGGCGCGCTCTGCATGGCCTCGATGTATTTCGTGATGACCCGGCTGCTCGCAGGGATCGAAACCAACGCCACGCAGCAGGTCTGGTCGGCGGGGATTGCAAGCGTCGTGCTCGCGCCCTTCGCTGTCTCCGCATGGACCATGCCGGAAAGCACCACCCAATGGGTCGTGCTCTTCGCCATCGGCTTTTTCGGCATGTTCGGCCATATCCTGGCCACCACGGCCCACCGCTGGGCCGATGCCTCGATCCTCGCCCCGATGGTCTATTCCCAGATCTTCCTCGCCGCGGTCTCCGGTATCCTCGTCTTCAACCAGTGGCCGACAATCTGGACGCTGGCAGGCGGGCTCATCATCATCGGCGCCGGGCTTTACATCTGGCAGCGAGAGCGAATCGTCCGCAAGCGCCAGCTGATGAAGGCGGCCCACCCGAAATACTGAGGCCCGCGCCCGGTCATCCTCGGGCCTGACCCGAGGATCTCCCACCCACCGGCGCGCGCGCGATGTCTCCAACCCGACGGTTCAGATAATCTCATCCTCGTCGAACATCGGATCATCGGCGAGCTGCGCCGAGTGCCCCTCCGCCAGGCTCTCCGCCTTCTTCACCGAGCCGCCGACCCGCGCGAGGTGAAACACCGCGTCACCCTCGTTCACCACCGGCAGCACCGCGCGCCCGATGATGATGCCGTCAAACGGCGCCACGATCTCGCTGTCCTGCTCGCCGAACGGGTCCGACACCGCGCCCAGCAGAGCGCCCTCCTCCACGAGGTCGCCGTCGGTGCGGTAGCTGCGAAACATGCCGCCCACCGGTGCGCGCAGCCATTTGCTCGACGGGCAGAACTGCGACGGCGTCTTGGTGGCCGACACGCCCCGCCGCCCGACCATGCCCAGCGCATGCATTACCCGCAGCACACCCGCATGGCCCGCCCGCACCGAGAACTCGTCAAACCGAAGCCCCTCACCGCCCTCGTAAACGATCATGTCCACCCCCGCCTCCTGCGCCGCTTCGCGCAGCGAGCCGTCGCGGATCGAGGATTCCATCATGATCGGCGCGCCGAACACCTCGGCCAGCTCCCGCACCCGCGGCAGGCCCGGCGACACGCGGGTTTGCGGGTAGTTGGTGCGATGCACGGCTGCCGAATGCAGATCAATGCCCACATTTGCGCGGCTCACCACCTCGGTGAGGAACAGATGCGCCAGCCGCGACGCCATCGAGCCCTCTTCCCCGCCGGGAAAACAGCGGTTCAGGTCACGCCGGTCGGGCAGGTAGCGCGAGCGGTTATGAAAGCCGAAGGCATTCACGATGGGCACCACCAGCAGCGTGCCTTTCATGCCTTTCAGGTTGGTCCCCTTCAGAAGCCGCCGGACGATCTCGATGCCGATCACCTCGTCGCCATGCACGCCTGCGCTCACGCAAAGCGTCGGCCCCTCCGTCTTGCCATGCACCACATGCACCGAAAGCGTCACCGGCGTGTGATCCGACAGCCAGCTCACCGGCAGGTCCACCGTGCGCCGCGTGCCAGGGGCCACCTCCTCTCCACCGATGGAAAAGGGCGCGCGCCGCGTGGTGCGGGCGCGCTTCGCGGTCGGGTCGTCTTTCATCGGCGTCAGGTCCGTTCAGGGCGCGTTGCCCCCTTCTTACGCCGCGCGCCGCGCCAAGTGTAGGGCGGGCCGGTTCAGCCGCGCCCGATATAGGGCATGTTGGTCGCCATCACGGTCATGAACTGCACATTGGCCTCCAGCGGCAGCTCCGCCATATGCAGCACCGAGCTGCCCACGTGGCTCACGTCCATCACCGGCTCCACCTCGATGGAGCCATCGGCCTGCGGCACGCCCTTTTGCATCTTGGCGGCCATCGGGGTGAGTGCGTTGCCGATGTCGATCTGCCCGCAGGCGATGTTGAAGGGGCGGCCATCGAGCGAGATGGAGCGGGTCAGCCCGGTGACGGCATGCTTGCTCGCCGTATAGGGCGCCGAACCCCAGCGCGGCACATAGGCGCTGACAGAACCGTTGTTGATGATCCGCCCGCCCTGCGGCTCCTGCCGCCGCATCACGCCAAAGGCTGCGCGCGCCACGATGAAGCTGCCGGTCACGTTCACGTCGATCAGCTTGCGCCAGTCGGCCACATCAATCTCGTCGATCGGCGCGCCGCCGAGCGAAACGCCCGCGTTGTTGAACACCGCATCCACCCGGCCCCAGGCCTTTGACGCCTCCGCAAAGGCCGCATCTACCGCCGCCGCATCGGTCACGTCACAGGGCAGCACCAGCGCCTCGCGCCCGTTGGCCGTTTCCTCCAGCGCCTCACGCCGCCGCCCGATCAGGCCAACCTTCCAGCCCGCCTCAAAGAATGCCTCCGCCGTCGCCCGCCCCACGCCCGAGCCGCCGCCCGTGATGATGATGCTCTTGGTCATGAATCCCTCCCGTAGGGTGGGCAATCTGCCCACCGCTCCTTCCGTTCGTCAGTGATTGTCCCGCGGCAGCGCCTCGCGCACCCGCTGGTAGGCCGTCGCCAGCTCAAGGCAGCCGCCCTGAGCAAGCTGGCCCACATGGGTACGGTAGATCTCCTGCCAGGGTGTCTGATGTTCCAGCTTCGGCGGGCTCCAGGCCTCTTTGCGCGCGGCCCACTCGGCGTCATCCACCACCGCGTCCATCCGGCTTGCGCCCAGATCGAGGCGCACGGTGTCACCGGTTTCCAGGTAGGCCAGCCCGCCGCCGACCACCGCTTCGGGCGAAGCATTCAGGATCGACGGGCTCTCGCTCGTCCCGCTCTGACGCCCGTCGCCCACCGTGGGCAGGTGGTTGACGCCCGCTTTCAGCATTGCGTCGGGGGGCTGCATGTTCACCACCTCGGCAGAGCCGGGATAGCCCACGCAGCCGACACCGCGGATGAAGAGGATACAGTGCTCGTCGATCTTCAGGTCGGGGTCATTGATCCTGTCGTGATAATCCTCGGGGCCTTCGAACACGATGGCCCGCGCCTCCAGAATACCTTCCTTGCCGGGCTCGCTGAGGAAGCGCCGCTGGAAGTCTTCCGAGATCACGCTGGTTTTCATGAGCGCCGAGTCGAAAAGGTTGCCCGACAGCACCTTGAAGCCCGCCTGCTCGCGCATCGGCTCGGCGCATGTCTTGATGACCCGTGTATCCACGCTCTCGATGCCCGCAAGGTTCACCCCCATGGTGTTGCCCGTCGCGGTCATCGCGCCCTCGTGGATGCGGCCAGCCTTCATCAGCTCGCCCATCACCGCCGGCACGCCCCCGGCGCGGAAAAAGCTTTCGCCAAGGTATTCGCCCGCAGGCTGCATGTTGACCAGCAGCGGCGCGTCAAAGCCGACGGTTTCCCAATCCTTCACATCCAGCTCGACGCCCGCGTGCCGGGCAATCGCCTGAAGGTGCGGCGGCGCATTGGTGGAGCCGCCAATGGCGGTGCAGACCATGATCGCGTTTTCGAAGGCCTCGCGGCTGAGGATGTCGGAGGGCTTCAGATCATCCAGCACCATCTGCACGATCCGCTTGCCTGTTTCATAGGCCATCGCCATGCGCTCGCGGAACGGCGCGGGGATCGCGGAGTTGCCGGTGAGGCTCATGCCCAGCGCCTCGGCCATCGCATTCATGGTGGAGGCGGTGCCCATCGAGTTGCAATGGCCCAGCGACGGCGCAGAGGCGCAGACCCGGCCCATGTATTCATCGTAGTCGATCTTGCCCTCGGCCAGCAGGCGGCGGCTCTCCCAGATGATCGTGCCCGAACCCGCCAGCTTGCCCCTCCACCAGCCATCCAGCATCGGCCCGCCGTTGAGCGCGATGGCCGGAATGTCCATGGTCGCCGCGCCCATCAGCATGGCGGGCGTGGTCTTGTCGCAGCCGGTGGTCAGCACCACGCCGTCAATCGGGTAGCCGTGCAGCACCTCGACGAGGCCGAGGTAGCTCAGGTTCCGGTCCAGCGCGGCGGTGGGGCGCTTGCCGGTTTCCTGAATCGGATGCACAGGGAATTCCATCGGAATGCCCCCGCCGTCGCGGATGCCTGCCTTGATCCGGTCCATCAGGAAGACGTGGATCTTGTTGCAAGGCGCGAGGTCGCTGCCGGTCTGGGCAATGCCGATGATCGGGCGTTCGCCCTGAATCTCTTCGCGGGTGAAGGCCTGGTTCTGGTAACGCTCCACGTAGAGCGCCGTCATCCCCGGGTTGTTGGGGTTGTCGAACCACTCCTGGCTGCGGAATCGCTTGTTGGCGCGCGTGTCACTCATGGCTGGGGCCTCCCTTGCGTTCAGGGCCTCCCCGCCCTGCGACTTGCTTGCGGCAACTTCACGGTTTGGTATACCAAATGCAAGGGCATTCTCGGCCCGAGGGAGGAACTCGTGACCATTCGCACCGCCACACGCGCGGCCCTGCTGCTGTGCGGCCTCGCCGCGCCTCAGGCGCAAGCCGCCAGCGCCGACCTGTCGCTCGACGCGCTGATCGACTGCGCCCACGGCCCTGTTTCGTCTGGCGTGATGTGCATCTCGGAGGCGCTCGAACCCTGTGATGCCGTGGTGCCCGAAACCCCTGCCGTCGCAGCCCTGTGCTACCAGGAGGCGCGGCAAACCTTCGAAGCCGATTTTCCCGCCGCGCTCGACGCCGTCGAGGCCAAGGAAGGCGAAGCCACTGGGGCCGAAGCCCGCATCGTCGTGCGCTACGAGGTGCTGACCCGCGCCCTGCTGTGCGACCGGGATATGGAACTGCTGGCGCTCAAGGGCGGGACCGAGGGCGAGATCACACGGCAAAAAGCCCGCTGCATGGCCCTCGTCACCGGCGACACCTGGCTCCGGCTCAGGCTGACAACCGCGCCCCGCCCCAAGCCATGACGCCCACCCGAGCCTTCTGGCGCGGCTACCTCGACTGCGCCCCCTTCATCCTGATCGTGGTGCCCTACTCGATGATGTTCGGCGTGGTCGCCCGCGATGCCGGGCTCGACGTGCTGCAAACCTTCGCCATGTCCGCCATCGTCATCGCCGGGGCCTCGCAGTTCACCGCCCTGGCGCTGCTGCAGGATCAGGCGCCGGTGTTCATCGCCCTTCTGGCAGCGCTGGCGGTGAACCTGCGAATGGCGATGTATTCCGCCGCGCTGGTGCCCCACATCGGCCATGCGCCGCTGGGGCTGCGGGCGCTGGCGGCCTACCTGATGGTCGATCAGGCCTTCGCCGTCGCCGTGCGCACCTACGAGGAGCGCCCCGACATGCCGAAACCCGCCAAACTGGCCTATTACTTCGGCTGCATGGCCCTGATCTGCCCCTTCTGGTACGGCTCCACACTGGCCGGGGCGCTGCTGCGCGAGGCGATCCCGGCCTCGTGGTCGCTCGATTTCGCGGTGCCGGTCTGCTTCATCGCCCTCGTCGCGCCGCTGCTGCGCTCCGCGCCCCACCTCGTCGCCGCCTTCGCCGCCTGTGCAGGCTCCATCGCCTTCGCAGGCCTGCCCTGGTCGCTCGGCATCTTCGCCGCCGCCCTGCTCGGGATCGCCGCAGGCGCGCAGACGGAACTGGCGCTGAAGCGGAGGGCCGAAGCATGATCTCCGACACCGCCTTCTGGACCCTCACCGCCCTGCTCGGCATCGGCACCTTCCTGATCCGCTTCTCCTTTCTCGGCTGGCTCGGCGGGCGCGAACTGCCGCCCTGGGCCCTGCTCCACCTCAAATACGTCGGCGCCGCCGTCTTCCCCGCACTCATCACCCCCCTGCTGCTCTGGCCGGATGCGACAGGCGGGCAGACCGACCCGATCCGCCTGCTCGCCGCCGTGGCCGCCTTCGCCGCCGGCATCCGCTTCGGCGTGGTGCCCGCGATCGTGGCGGGGATGGGCAGCCTCTACCTTCTGCAATTCATCACTGGAGCCTGAACATGATCGAAGAGCCCCCCATCCTGCGCATCCGCCGCAGTTTCCCCCGCCCCACCGCCGCGCAGGTGGCAAAGTTCAAGGACATGCCCACCGGCTTCATCTGCGACGCGATGAACGGCAAGGGCGCGCTCGCCACCGCGATCTCCCCGCTCGACCTCGCCCAGCCCGCCATCTGCGGCCCGGCGCTGGTGGCCCAGAACGGACCGGAAGAAATTCTGGCCACCATCGCCGCGCTGAACCTGATCGAAAAGGGCGATGTGGTCATCTCCTCTGTCGACGGCTGGCAGGGCGGCTCGGCGGCGGGGGACCAGATCTCGGGCATGATGAAGAACGCGGGTGCCGCGGGCTTCGTCACCGACGGCCCGATGCGCGACCGTGAGGGCGTGCTCGCCACCGGCCTGCCCTGCTGGTGCACCGGGCTGAACCCCAACTCGCCCTACGGCAAAGGCCCGGGCGCGGTGGGATATGGCGCCGTGGTCGGCGGTACGCAGGTGATGAGCGGCGACATCATCGTGGCCGACGAGAACGGCGTGGTGGTGGTGCCCTTCGCCCGGATCGACGAGGTGGCGGGCAAGCTGGCCGAGGTCAAGGCCGCCGAAGACACGCTTGAAGCCGAGGTCAAGGCCGGCAAGACAACGATCCTCGACCTCGACGAGATGGCGAAGGAAGGCAAGGTCGTCTTCGACGATTGACTGCCGGTGGCCCCTGCGGGGCGCCGCGCCTCCGCGCCTCGCTGCGCTCGGGCTTTCGGTGGCCTCGCTGCGCTCGGCGGTGGCGGCCCCTTCGGGGCCGCTTCCAGCGTCTCATTGCTCCTCGAATATCCCCGCCGGAGGCACAAATCGCTTTGGGACGACCAGAAGAGATCGAAGCCTCCGGCGGGGATATTTCACGAGCAATGAGACCTGTAAGCGCAGCCGCGCCGGTTTCGCGAAACAGGTCACCCCGCGCCGCGCGTGGCGGGGCGGGGTGGGCGGG
>NZ_QTNQ01000049.1 GCF_018424695.1 Vannielia litorea | reverse complement strand
TGACCGAAGAGCGCAGGGATCGCCGCTCGACGGGGCTGCGGGACTTGTCCCGCAGCCCCGTCGAGCGGCGATCCCTGCGCTCTTCGGTCAACCCCCTCCGCACGGTGCGTCAACAGCCTTCCGCTATGTCGGATGACATGTGCATCACTTGTGCATGGGTTGTGCATGGGATGTTGCCCTGCCAAAACCATCGTTAATGCTGCTCGCCCTGAACAAGCCCATGAACATGCTTTCCCAGTTCACCGACGAGGGAAACTGGCCCGGTCTGGCCGCGCTCGGCCTGCCCAAGGGCGTCTACCCGGCGGGCCGTCTCGACCGTGACAGCGAGGGCCTGCTGCTGCTCACCGATGACGGCAGATTGCAGGCCCGGATTTCGTCTCCGAAATTCAAGATGGCCAAGACCTATTGGGTGCTGGTCGAAGGCGCACCCGAGGCTGCCGCGCTGGAGGCGCTGAAGATGGGCGTGCCGCTGAAGGACGGGCCGACGAAGCGGGCTGAGGTGCAAGTCATTGACGAACCTGAAGATTTATGGCCCCGCGACCCGCCCGTGCGGCTCCGCAAGGCGCCCGACACGTGGCTCGCCCTCACCATCCGCGAGGGCCGCAACCGGCAGGTTCGCCGGATGACCGCCGCCGTCGGCCACCCGACCCTGCGGCTGATCCGCGCGCAAATCGGCCCCTGGGCGCTGGATGGCCTCGCCCCGGGGGAGTGGCGCGAACTCGACGCCACCCCGCCAGAGCCGCGCAAGCGCCGCCGCAAGGTTCTGAAACTCAAGCGCTAACAGGCGCTCTGCCGCCGCTCGTCGAAGCCGCCGCGATGCCGCTCCATCCGATAGAAATCCTGCAGGCTCTTGCCGGGCTCAATCCTGAACCGCTCCCCGCTTTCCATGCCCGTTATCCGATCCACCCGGAACATTCGGAAATCACTGCGCAGCTCGCACCAGCCGATCAGCGTCCATGTCCGGCCCCAGAAGATCAGGCTCAAAGGCCGCACCACCCGCGCCGTTTGCGCGCCTTCGGCGTCGCCGTAATCCAGCACCAGCCGCTCCCGCGCATCCACCGCCCGCTCGATCCCGTCAAGCCGACGGCGGGTGTCGTCATCCATCAGGTAAGGCATTGAAAAGGCGTGAATCTGCAAGCCCGCCGCCTTGTCGCGTTCGGCCTCCGGCAACACGGCGGAGATCTTCACCAGCGCCTCCTCGGCGGCCTCGGCCATCTCCAGCCCGCCCCAGGCCCGGATCAGCCGCGCCCCGGCCACCAGCGCCACGATCTCGCTTCGGTTGAACATGAGCGGCGGCAGGTCGAAGCCCGCACGCATCAGGTAGCCCACACCCGCCTCACCCTCGATCGGCACGCCCGAGCCCACCAGATCGGCGATGTCGCGGTAGATCGTGCGCTCGCTCACCTCCAGCCGCTCGGCCAGCATCCGCGCCGTCACCAGCCGCCCCCCTCGGAGCAGCTGGACGATCTGAAAAAGACGATCCGCGCGGCGCATCACTCAGCCTTGTTGAACTCGAACAACCCGATGGAATTGCCATCAGGGTCCAACGTATAGGCAAACCGCCCGGAAGGAATGGGAATAATCCCCGGCAGCACCCGCCCCCCGGCCTCCATCACCCGCTCAAGCGCGGCTTCCAATGTGGGCACGGCAAGATGCACCGTCACGCCCGAGCCATCGCCCGCAGGCTTGCCGGGGTAGAGATGGCCCGCAGTGCCGTCCGCCGGCGATTGCACCGGCAGCATGGCCATCGGGTTGGGGCCGCTCTCATCCTTGATGAGCGGATGGCCCAGAACCTTGCCGTAATAGTCGATGGCGGCGTCGAGATCGGTCACCGGGATCTCGCACCACACAAGTGCATCCTCGGGCAGAGCGGTGATATCGGCGGGGTTGGTCATCGTATCGGTCATCGGGAAATATCCTCAGAAGGGTTGGCGATGTTCCATCTTCGCATCCCCCTCCTGACAGCTATCTGTCAGGAGCCCGTCAGTCCCGCGCAACTTTCCCGCAACCCGTTCATTTTCTTGCTGAAAATACTCACACAAAAAATGGAACGCGCCGCAGGCGCTCAATTCAACACGAGCTCAGGGCAGCTCCGCCGCAGGAATGATGCGAAAGAACTCACCGCCCGACCACAGGCCAAACCACGCGTCCTCGACGCAGCCAATCTCCACCAGCCGGTAAAAGCTCTTGCGGTCGATCAGCGCCTCCAGCCCGGCCCGCACATGCACGTAGGGCGAGGGCTCGCCCGTCTCCAGGTCGCGCTCCACGCGAATCGGGTTCTCCTCGCCCGCCTCTGTCACGTCGCCCACGTTGGTTTCGAACCGCAGCACCTGCGCCGCGTCTTCGCCCGTCGCCTCGAAATCCACCGCCACGAAGGGCGCGTCCTCCACCGTGATCCCCACCTTCTCCACCGGCGTCACGAGGAAATATTTCTCCCCTTCCTTCTTCAGGATGGTCGAGAACAGCCGCACCAGCTCGGGCCGGCCAATGGGCGTGCCGAGGTAAAACCACGTTCCATCCCGGGCGATCCTCATATCGAGGTCGCCGCAGAACTCCGGGTTCCAAAGGTGGACGGGCGGCAGCTTGCCCTTTTTCGAGGCGCTGCGCGCGGCTTGTTCTAGGCTTCCGGCGTCTGCTCTCACGATATCTTGTCTGGCTTGCGATTTCGCCATTGGTCTCACATGCGATAGATGGCTTACTAGGCCCTAACCTAGGCGACCAAGGAGAAATGTCATGTCCGATGAAGCAGGCCTCGTGCCAGAGATCGAGGCGCTGGCGGAAAAGCTGGGGCAGGCGCGCGCCTCCATCAGCCGCCGGTTCATCGGGCAGGAAAAGGTGGTGGACCTCGTGTTGTCCGCGCTGGTCTGCGGCGGCCACGGGCTGCTGATCGGCCTTCCGGGGCTGGGCAAGACCCGTCTGGTCGATACGCTCTCCACCGTCATGGGCCTGAACGGTTCCCGCATCCAGTTCACCCCCGATCTGATGCCCGCCGATATCCTCGGCTCCGAGGTGCTGGAAACCGCCGAGGACGGGTCTCGTGCTTTCCGCTTCATCGAAGGGCCGATCTTCTGCCAGCTTCTCATGGCCGACGAGATCAACCGCGCCAGCCCCCGCACCCAATCCGCCCTGCTTCAGGCAATGCAGGAAAAGGAAGTGACGGTGGGTGGCCAGCACCGCACGCTCGACAAGCCGTTCCACGTGCTTGCCACACAAAACCCGATCGAGCAGGAGGGCACCTATCCGCTGCCCGAGGCCCAGCTTGACCGCTTCCTTGTGCAGATCGACGTGGAATACCCCGACCGCGACACCGAGCGCGATATCATCCTTGCCACCACAGGCGCCGAAGAGGCAGCGAGCCACCAGATCTTCACCGCCGAAGAGCTGATCGCCGCGCAGGCGCTGCTGCGGCGGATGCCGGTGGGCGATAGCGTGGTCGAGCTGATCCTCGACCTCGTCCGCGCCTGCCGCCCCGAAGACCCGACCGCGCCTGAGCAGGTGCAACGCTCGGTCAGCTGGGGCCCCGGCCCCCGCGCGGCCCAGGCGCTGATGATGACGGTGCGCGCCCGGGCGCTGCTGGAAGGTCGCCTCGTGCCCTCCGCCGAGGACGTGCTGGCGATGGCCGCCCCGGTGCTCACCCACCGCATGGCGCTCTCCTTCGCGGCTCGTGCGCGCGGCGAAGAGCTCTCTGCGGTGATCCGCGCCGTTGCCGAAACCGTCACCCGCGTGGAGGCTGCCGCTTGAGCGACGCGCCTCCAGTTGCTCTTCATGCCGGCGTCGGGCGCGGGCTGCGCTCGAAGGCCGAGGGGCTGGCCGCCGCGCTGCCCCCGCTATTGGCCGATGCCGAGCACCTTGCACAAACCGTGCTGCTCGGCGCCCACGGGCGCCGTCGCAGCGGCATGGGCGATGAGTTCTGGCAGTACCGACCGCTGGCGGTGGGCGACGAGGCGCGCAGCATCGACTGGCGGCGCTCGGCCAAGTCCGATCAGCACTTCGTGCGCGAAAAAGAATGGCAGGCCGCGCAATCAGTCATGCTCTGGTGCGACGAGGCGATGTCGATGCGCTTTTCCGGCGATCCCGGCAAGCGCCCCTCCAAGACCGAACGCGGGCGGCTTCTCAGCCTCGCCATTGCCGTGCTGCTGGTGCGCGGCGGCGAGCGCGTGGGCCTCGCCCGGCTCGATCAACCCGCGCGCTCCGGCCCGCTGCAACTCATCCGCATCGCCGATGCGCTGGGCGGCGCGATGGAAGCCGAAGAGCAAAACCTGCCCGGCCCCGACTATGGCGCGCCGCGTGGCGATACCCTTCCGCTGCACTCCCGCGCGGTCTTCCTCTCCGATTTCATGGGCGAGATCGACGCCGCCGAAGCCGCGTTGTCCCGTGCCGCCGACCGGGGCGTGCGGGGCGCGATGCTGATGATCCTCGATCCCGTGGAAGAAGAATTCCCCTTTGACGGGCGCACCATTTTCGAGAGCATGGGCGGCAGTCTTGCCCATGAGACGAAGAAGGCCGGTGACCTGCGCAGCCGTTATCTTGATCGTCTCTCCGCCCGGAAGGACCGGCTGGAGGCGCTTGCCCGCACCACCGGCTGGCAGTTTTCCACCCATCACACCGACACGCCCGCGCAATCCGCGCTGCTCTGGCTCTACGGTGCGCTGGAGCATGGCCGCTGATGTTTGCCATCGGTCCCATAGGCTTCACCGCGCCGCTGCTGCTCTGGGCGCTCGTCGTGCTGCCGTTGCTCTGGCTGCTGCTGCGCGCCGTGCCCCCCGCGCCGATCCGCCGCCGCTTTCCTGGCGTCGCGCTTCTGCTCGGGCTCGAGGATGAAGACAGCCAGACAGACCGCACGCCCTGGTGGCTGCTGCTGCTGCGGATGCTCGCCGTGGCCGCCATCATCATCGGCTTTGCCGGCCCGGTGCTGAACCCCGAGGAGCGCCGCGAGGGCACAGGCCCGCTGCTCATCGCGCTCGATGGCGGCTGGGCCGATGCGCGCGACTGGCCGGGGCGCATGGCCCGCATCGAGGGGCTGCTGGCCGATGCCGCCGCGACCGACAGGCCGGTGGCCGTGGTTTCGCTGACCGCGCTGCCCGCGCCGGGCGAGCTGCCGATGCTCGCCGCCGCAGCCTGGGGCCCGCGCCTCGCCGGGCTGGAGCCTACAGCCTGGCCGCCCGAGAGCGGCGCGGCGGTGGAGTGGGCCGAAAGCGTTGAGGGTGGCTTTGAAACCTATTGGCTGTCCGACGGCCTTGCCCACGAGGGCCGCGACGCGGTGCTCGCCGCGCTGGAAGGCAAGGGCCCTGTGACAGTGTTCGAAAGCCCGCGCCGCCCGCTCGGGTTGCGCCCCGCGCGATTCGAGGACGGGCAGGTGCGGCTGACGGTGTTGCGGCCCGATGAGACCGCCGCGCAGACCGCCACGGTGCTGGCCTATGGCCGCGATCCCTCGGGCACCGAGCGGGTGCTGGCCCGCGCCGAAGCGGAATTCGAGGCGCAGGCCACCGAGGCAGAGGTGGCGCTGGTGCTGCCCGCCGAGCTGCGTAACCGGATCACCCGTTTCGAGCTTCAAGGTGCGCGTGGCGCGGGCGCCGTCACTCTCACCGACGACGGGCTGCGCCGCCGCGAGGTGGCCCTGATCGCGGGCCGCGAAGACCGCGAGGGGCTGGAGCTGCTGTCGCCCACCCACTACCTCGAACGCGCGCTGGAGCCGACCGCCGACCTCGTGGAAGGCACGCTGCCCGACATCCTGCTGGCCAACCCCGATGCCATCGTCTTCGCCGACGTGGCCGACCTGCCGCAGGCCGAGAAAGACGACCTGCTGGACTGGGTCGAAGAGGGCGGCATGCTGCTGCGCTTCGCCGGGCCGCAACTGGCCGCCTCCGATCTGTCCCGCCGCGAGGAAGACCCGCTGATGCCCGTGCGCCTGCGCGAGGGCGGGCGCTCGGTGGGTGGCGCGATGAGCTGGGGCGAGCCCAAGGCGCTGCGCCCCTTCCCCGAAAGCTCGCCGTTCTACGGCCTCGCCTTGCCCGATGACGTCACGGTGACCGCGCAGGTCATGGCCCAGCCCGACCCCGACCTTGCCGACCGCGTGATCGCCTCGCTGGCCGATGGCACGCCGCTGGTGACGCGCAAGCGGGTGGGGCAGGGGAGCGTGGTGCTCTTCCACGTTACCGCCAACGCGGAATGGTCTTCCCTGCCGCTCTCCGGGCTCTTCGTGCAGATGCTTGAGCGCCTCGCCATCTCCACCCGTCCCGCCACGCCCGAGGCGAGCGAGCTTGACGGCACCGTCTGGACACCCGAGCGCGTGCTCGACGGCTTTGGCGTGGTGCAGGACGCGGGCACGCTGCCGGGCATAGAAGGCGCCGACCTTGGCGCCGCGCTGGCGGGCGAGGCCGCCATCGGCCCGGCGCTGCGCCCCGGCCTCTACGCGGGGGAGGATCGGCTGATCGCGCTCAACGTGCTGGGCAATAGCGCCACGCTGGAGCCGGTCGTCTGGCCCGCCCGCATCCCGGTCGAGGGGCTGGCGGTGAGCCGCGAGACGGCGCTGAAGGGCTTCGTGCTGAGCGCCGCGCTGGTGGCGCTGGCGGTCGACATCCTCGCCTCCCTCTGGCTCGGGGGCCGCCTCATCGCGCCCCGCGCCAAGAGCGTGCGGCGCTCTTCGGCGGCGGCGCTGCTCATCGCTACGCTCTTCGCAGCCGCTCCGGATGGCGCGCAGGCGCAGGACGATGCGGCGGACATCTTCGCGCTCGATGCCACCAACGAGGTGGTGCTGGCCCACGTGATAACCGGTGATGCCCGGCTGGATGACGTGGCCCACGCCGGGCTGCGCGGCCTGTCCGACACGCTCTTCCGCCGCACCTCCATCGAGCCCGCCGAGCCAATCGCGGTGAACCTCGAAACCGATGAACTGGCCTTCTTCCCCTTCCTCTACTGGCCGATCAGCCCCAACCAGCCGATCCCCTCCGAAGAAGCCTACGCCAAGCTCAACCGCTACCTGCGGACCGGCGGCATGATCCTGTTCGACACCCGCGATGCCGATATCGGCGGCTTCGGCGCCGCCACCCCGGAGGGCCGAAAGCTGCAAGAGCTGGCCGCGCCGCTGGATGTGCCGCCGCTGGAGCCGATCCCGCAAGACCATGTGCTCACCCGCACCTTCTACCTGTTGCAGGATTTCCCGGGCCGCTGGGCCAGCCGCGATGTCTGGGTCGAGGCCGCGCCGCCCGATGCCGAGGTGGTGGAGGGCATGCCCTTCCGCAATCTCAATGACGGGGTGACGCCGGTGGTGATCGGCGGCAACGACTGGGCCGCGGCCTGGGCGGTGGAAAACAACGGCGCGGCGATGTTCCCCGTGGGGCGCGGCTACGCGGGCGAGCAGCAGCGCGAGATCGCCTATCGCTTCGGGGTGAACCTGATCATGCATGTGCTCACCGGCAACTACAAATCCGACCAGGTCCACGTGCCGGCCCTGCTCGACAGGCTGGGCCAATGATGAACGCCGACAGCATCATCTTCGATCCGCACCTGCCATGGATCGCGCTCTATGCCGCCATCGCGCTGGCCGTGGGCTTCATCGCGCTCGCCATCTGGCGCGGGCTGGCGGGCTGGTGGCTGCGGGCGCTGGCAGCCGTGGCTTTGCTAGTGGCGCTGGCCAACCCCTCGCTGCAGCAGGAAGAGCGCAACCCGCTCACCGATATCGTGCTGGTGCTGGTTGATGAAAGCTCGTCGCAAGGCCTCTCCGATCGCGCCGAGCAGACGCAGGACGCGCTCGAGCGCGTGCTCGCTCAGATCGCCGCCATGCCCAACACCGAGGCCCGCGTGGCAGAGGTGGGCGACGGCGAGGGCGACGAGGGCACCCGCGCCATGGCCGCCCTCTCCGAGGCGCTGGCCGAAGAGCCGCGCGCCCGGGTGGCCGGGGCCATCCTCATCTCTGACGGGCGCGTGCATGACATGGAGCGCACCCCCGATCTGCCCGCGCCCCTGCACCTGCTGATGACCGGTCACAGCACCGACTGGGATCGCCGCCTCGTGGTGCAGAACGCCCCCGCTTTCGGCATCCTCGGCGAGGAAATCACCCTGACCCTGATGATCGAAGACCAGGGCGATCTGCCTTCGGGGGCAGGGCGCGGCGCCACCGTGCCGCTCTCCATCGCCGTGGACGGCGAGGAGCCGCGCACCTACGATGTGCCGGTGGGCGAGGAGCTGTCGCTGCCCGTCACGCTGTCGCACGGCGGCAAGAATGTGATCCAGTTCATCACGCCCACGGCCGAGGGCGAGTTGACCGACCGCAACAACGCCGCCGTGGTGCAGATCAACGGCGTGCGTGATCGCCTGCGGGTGCTCTTGGTGAGCGGCGAGCCGCATCCCGGCGAGCGGACATGGCGCAACCTGCTGAAATCCGACAGCTCGGTGGACCTTGTCCACTTCACGATTCTAAGACCGCCCGAGAAGCAAGACGGCGTTCCGGTGAGTGAGCTGTCTCTCATCGCCTTCCCCACCCGCGAGCTCTTTATCGAGAAGATCGACGAATTCGACCTGATCATCTTCGACCGCTACAAGCGACGCGGCATCCTGCCCACGCTCTACCTCGACAACATCCGCGATTACGTCGAGCGCGGCGGGGCGGTGCTGGTGGCGGCGGGGCCGGATTTTGCCAGCGCCGATAGCATCTACCGATCGCCGCTGGGCGACATCATGCCCGCCTCGCCTTCGGCCCGCGTGCTGGAAGAGGGCTACTTGCCCGAGGTGACCGAGTTGGGCGAGAAGCACCCGGTGACCGAGGGTCTCGAGGCGCTTTACCCCTCCGAGGAAGAGGGCGTGCCGGGCTGGGGCCGCTGGTTTCGGCTGGTCGATCTCATCCCCGGAGAGGGGCACGTGGTGATGTCGGGCCTCGACGAACGCCCGCTGCTGGTGCTTCAACGGCAGGGCGAGGGGCGGGTGGCGCTGATGGCCTCCGATCACGCCTGGCTCTGGTCGCGCGGCTTAGAGGGCGGCGGCCCGCAGCTGGAATTGCTGCGGCGACTGGCCCACTGGATGATGAAGGAGCCGGACCTCGAGGAAGAGAGCCTGACCGCAGAGGCCGTGGGCCAGGAGATGACGGTGACGCGCCGCACGCTAGGCGATGCGCCCTCCGAGGTCGAGGTGACCGGCCCCGATGGCACGGTTTATACGGTGCCGCTCGAAGAGGTGTCCCCGGGCCTCTATCAGGGTGTGTTCGAGGGGCCAGATCTCGGGCTTTACCGGCTGGCCGAGGGCGAGCGCACGGCGGTGGTGGCGCTTGGCCCCTCCGCGCCCAAGGAATTCGAGGAAACCATTGCGACGGGCGCGATACTGGAGCCTGCTGTGGAGGCCCGGCGCGGCGGGGTGCTGCCGCTGGAAGACGGCACGCCGGATATCCGCGAAGTGCGCGAGGGCCGCGTGGCCGCCGGGCGCGGCTGGATCGGCATCACCCCGCGCGAAGCCTACGTGACGGCGGACATTACGGTGATCCCGCTGGTGAACCCGCTGCTGTTCCTCGTGCTGGCCGCACTGATGACGCTGGGCGCTTGGCTTCTGGAAGGGCGGCGCGGGGCCAAGGCGGCCTAGGGGGCGGTTTGCCCGGCAGGCCGCAAGCGGCCGCTCCTCGGCCCTGGCGGTTCTCCTCGAAGCTGACCCTTCGTATGCGGTGAGCGGCCGAAGGCCACGAAGAGCCGCCTGCCTATGTCAGAGGCCTCCCGGCCTAGCGCAGATCAACCTCAAACCGCGCGTCGCCCCAACCTTCCGGCAGGGTGCTCGTCTCGATCCACACGCGTTTGACCCCGTGTGCGATTCTCACGCCGGAGAGGCTGCGGGTGAAGGGCTGCTCATCGACGTGCGGATGCGCCAGCACGCGGGTGCCCAGCACCGTGCCCGTCTCGTTTGTCACCCGCCAGCCGTTGGCGTAGTCGTCCCAGCCCGTGTCGCCATGGGACAGCGTCACTTCGAAGCGCCACGCGCCCCCTGAGGGGGTGGCCTTGACGGCGATGACCTTTGCAGGATCGGCGGTGGCAGGAGAGGCGAGCAGGGTAAGAAGGACGAGCCAGCGCATGGGCTGCACCATGGCATGTGCGGGCGTTACACCGGGTCACAAATACGTCAGTCCGGGGCTCCGCCATCAGGCTGCATCAGAACCTCGCGCGACTGGCTCCAGAACTCCCGCCGCCAGATCACCACCGCGCTCACAACCGCACCCAGCCCCAGCCCCCACGGCCCCACCAGCCAACCCAACGCGCCGAGGGCAAAGTAGATCGACCGCATGCCGCGGTTGAAGCTCTTGGCCGCCGTGATGTTGATCTCGGCGGCCTTCGCGGCGCGGGGGTAGGTGGCCGGGTGGTTCTCGTCATTCGGGATCGCGCCCATGACCACAGAAGAGTAGCCGAAGAGCCTGTGCGCCCAGACGAACTTCAGGAACGCATTGGCGAGGAAGAAGAGGATCAGCACGATCTTGATCTCGAAGGCCAGCGTGGTGGTTGTGCCCAGCGAGAGGTCTTCGGCCAGCCCGGTGAGCTGCTCGGGATTGCCGATCACCGCCAGCCCGCCACCGATCGAGATCATGCAGGCCGAGGCGAAAAAGGTGGTGCCCTGCCGCAGGTTGCCCAGGATCGTGGCGTCGAAGATGCGTGGCTGGCGGGTGACATGCTCGCGCAGCCAGTCGCGCCGGTAGTCCTGCATCAGGACGGAAACAGAGGGCTTGCCCGCAGGCGGATGCTCCACCACCCAGCCGAGCGCGGTCCACAGCGCGATGATGAGCGCCACAGCCAAGCCATCGGCCAGGGTAAAAGGGGCAAGAAGCGGCATCAGGTCCATGATCGGACCCTATGTCGCGCTTGCGCCGGTTGCCAGATGGCAAAATTGGTTATATTTTCTGACCAATTCAGCAAGGGAAGGAGTCACGCCCATGGAAATGCCCGAGCCAGACCCGCAAATTCTCGCCCGCAAGGCCCGGATCGTCAGCCGCCTGCGCGAGGTGCTGCCGGGCGGGGTCATCGACGCCGACGCCGAGGTGCGTGCCTATGAGTGTGACGCGCTCACCGCCTACAAATGCCCGCCGCTGGCCGTGGTGCTGCCGTCCTCTACCGAAGAGGTCGCCGCCGCGCTGAAGGTCTGCCACGAGGAGGGCGTGCCGGTGGTGCCGCGCGGGGCGGGCACCTCGCTGGCGGGCGGGGCGCTGCCGACGGCGGATTGCGTCATCCTCGGCGTCGCCCGCATGGCCGAAGTGCTGGAGAGCAACTACCCCGACCGCTACGTTCATGTGCAAACCGGGCGCACCAACCTATCCGTCACCGGCGCGGTGGAGGCGGATGGGTTCTTTTATGCGCCCGACCCGTCGAGCCAGCTCGCCTGCGCCATCGCGGGCAACATCGCCATGAACTCGGGCGGGGCGCATTGCCTCAAGTATGGCGTGACCACCAACAACCTTCTGGGCGTGACGATGGTGCTGGCCGATGGCACCGTGACCCGGATCGGCGGCCCCTATATGGACGCCGGTGGGTTGGATCTGCTCGGCCTCATCTGCGGCTCCGAGGGCCAGCTTGGCGTGGTCACCGAGGCCTGGCTGCGCATCCTGCCCAAGCCCGAGGGCGCGCGGCCCGTGCTGATCGGCTTCGACAGCTCCGAGGTTGCCGGCCAATGCGTGACCAACATCATCAAGGCCGGCGTGCTGCCGGTGGCCATCGAATTCATGGACCGCCCCTGCATCCGCGCCACCGAGGCTTTCGCGGGCGCGGGCTACCCCGATTGCGAGGCGCTGCTGATCGTCGAGGTGGAGGGTTCCGAGGCCGAGATCGACGCGCAACTGGCACTGATCTCCGGCATCGCGCAGGAGCTGAACCCGGTGGAGCTGCGCCAGAGCGGCAGCGCCGAGGAGAGCGCCCGCATCTGGCTGGGCCGTAAATCGGCCTTCGGGGCGATGGGCCAGATCAACGATTACATGTGCCTTGATGGCACCATTCCGGTCAGCGAGCTGCCCCGCGTGCTGCGCCGCATCGGCGAGCTTTCAGGCGAATACGGGCTGGAGGTGGCGAACGTCTTCCACGCGGGGGATGGCAACATGCACCCGCTGATCCTGTTCAATGCCAATGAGCCCGGCCAGCTGGCGCTGTGCGAGCAACTCGGGGCCGAAATCCTCAAGCTCTGCGTCGAGGTCGGCGGTTGCCTGACCGGAGAGCATGGCGTGGGCATCGAGAAGCGCGATCTGATGGAGGTGCAGTATCGGCCCGCGGACCTCGCGGCGCAGATGGATGTGAAGGACGTGTTCGATCCGGGCTGGATATTGAACCCGGCCAAGGTCTTTCCGCTCTCCGTATCTGCCGGGCGGCGGCGCGCGCCCGATCGGGCGGCGTGAGTGTGGCGCCTGCGGGATTGAGTATTTACAGCAAGAAAATGAACAGGATGAGCATGATCGAGCCCGCGCAGGAAACCGAATTGGCAGAGGCACTGGCGGAGGCCTCTGGCCCGGTGTCCGTGCGGGGCGGGGGCACACGAGGCGTGGTGGCCGAGGGCGCGGCGCTGCACTACGCGGGCGCTGGCATCACGCTCTACGAGCCGGGCGCGCTGACGCTGGTGGTGCAGGCGGGGACGCCGGTGGCAGAGATCGAGGCGGTGCTTGCCGCCGAGGGCCAGCGGCTGGCCTTCGAGCCGCCCGACATGCGCGGGCTCATGGGAACCGAAGGTGAGAGCACCATCGGCGGGGTGATCGCGAGCAATGCCAGTGGCCCCCGGCGGGTGGCCGTGGGCGCCGCGCGGGATTTCCTGCTCGGTGTCCGCTTCGTCGATGGCGCAGGGCGGGTGGTGCAGAATGGCGGGCGGGTGATGAAGAATGTCACCGGCTATGACCTTGTGAAGCTGATGGCCGGGAGCCACGGCACCCTTGGCGTGCTGACCGAGGTGTCGCTGAAGGTGCTGCCGAAGCCCGAGGTGGCAGGCGTGCTTTCCATCGACGGGCTTTCGGTGGGCGATGCGGTGGCGGCGATGAGCGCCGCGCTGGGCACGCCATGGGAGGTGACGGCGGCCTGCCATACCGACCTCTCAGCCAACGACCGGCCCTCGACGCAGCTGCGGATCGAGGGAATGCAGGCGTCGGTCACCTATCGGCTCGACCGGCTGAAGGCGCATCTCGCCCCCTTCGGGGAGGTCGAGACCACCCTGAGCGACAGCCATGACTGGCCCTGGTTCCGCGATGCGGAGCGCTTTGCGGGCGGGGAAGAGGATGTCTGGCGGCTGCATTGCAAGCCCTCCGACGCGCCCGGCCTCGTGGCGCGGCTGCCAGAGGGGGCGAAGGTGATGCTCGATTGGGGCGGCGGGCTGATCTGGGCCGCTGTCGCGCCGGGCACCGACCTGCGCAACACACTCGGCCCCTTCGACGGCCACGCGACGCGGGTGCGGGGGCAGGGGGGCGGCATCCCACGCTTCCACCCCGAGCGGCCCGAGCTGGTGGCGCTTACGGCAGGCCTGCGGGCCAGGTTCGACCCGAGAGGCATTCTGAACAGGGGCCTGATGGCATGAAGACCGAATTCACCGAAGCACAGCTGGCCGACCCCGGCACCGCGCGGGCCAACGAGATCCTGCGGGCCTGCGTGCACTGCGGCTTCTGCACCGCGACCTGCCCGACCTATCAGGTGCTGGGTGACGAGCTCGACAGCCCCCGGGGCCGCATTTACCTCATCAAGGACATGCTGGAAAACGAGCGGGTGCCCGACGAAAAGACGGTCAAGCACATCGACCGCTGCCTCTCCTGCCTTGCCTGCATGACAACCTGCCCCTCCGGCGTGCATTACATGCACCTCGTCGACCACGCCCGTGCCTATATCGAGGAACGTTACACCCGCCCCCTGCCAGACCGCGCCCTGCGCTGGCTGCTGGCCCGCATCCTGCCCTACCCGGGCCGCTTTCGCCTCGCGCTGTTAGGGGCCAAAATCGGGCGCCCCTTCCGGCGGGTGATCCCCTCGACCCGGCTGCGGGCGATGTTTGAGATGGCGCCCGCCCAGATCCCACCTGTCTCCCGCAACGACGACCCGCAAAGCTTCGCGCCCACCGGCCTGCGCCGCAAGCGTGTGGCTCTGATGACAGGCTGCGCCCAGAAGGCCCTGAACACCGACATCAACGATGCCACTATCCGCCTGCTCACCCGGCTCGGCTGCGAGGTGGTGGTGGCCGAGGGTGCGGGCTGCTGCGGGGCGCTGACGCACCACATGGGCCGCGAGGCTGAGGCCCATGGCACGGCGGGCAAGAACATCCGCGCCTGGGCGGCGGAGATGGAGGGGGCGGGGCTGGATGCCATCGTCATCAACACCTCCGGCTGCGGCACCACGGTGAAGGACTACGGCCATATGTTCGCCCAGACGGAGCTGGCCGAGGACGCCGCGAAGGTGGCCGGGATCGCCAAGGACATCTCCGAGGTGCTGGCCGAGCTGATGCCCGAAGCCCCGGTGAAGGCCCGCAACCTCGCCAAGTCGGAGATTGCCGGGATAGATGCAGCACCCACCGGCCCCGAAGGCTCAGGCCCGATCCGCGTCGCCTACCACGCGGCCTGCTCGCTCCAGCACGGCCAGAAGATCAAGGACCATCCCAAGGCGCTGCTGAAGGCGGCGGGTTTCGAGGTGGTGGAACCCGACGACAGCCACCTCTGCTGCGGCTCGGCGGGCACCTACAATCTGATGCAGCCCGAGATCTCTGGGCAGCTGAAGGCCCGCAAGGTGAAGACGCTGGAGGCCAAACGGCCCGATGTCATCGCCGCTGGCAACATCGGCTGCATGATGCAGATCGGTTCGGGCACCGCCACGCCCATAGTCCACACCGTAGAACTGCTGGATTGGGCCACCGGCGGGCCGAAGCCCCCGGCGCTGGGGGGCGGGGTGGCCTGACGCGGCTTTCCTGCAACGCGCGCCGCCCCCCGGGCGGCCCCTGCCATAATCTCGCCCCACCGGGCCGCTAGGCCTGCGGGCAAAGCAGACCGGGGCCGCTCATGCGCATTGCACTTCTTTCTGCCCTCACCGGGCTTCTCACCATGGCCATGTTGCCCGCCACCGCGCAGGAAACCGGCCTGACAAGCCTCGCCACCAGCGATCAGGGACGCGGCTGGGAGGCCGTCGGGCGGCTGGAGATGGGGCGCGGCAGCTTCTGCACCGGCGCGCTCATCGCGCCCGACCTCGTGCTGACGGCGGCCCATTGCCTCTACCACATGGACACCGGCGAGCGCATCGACACGGGCGATGTGGAGTTTCGCGCGGGCTGGCGCAACGGGCGGGCCGAGGCCTATCGCGGCGTGCGCCGCGCGGTGACCCACCCCGACTACGTCTACAAGGGCCGCGACCAGCTGGACCGGGTGTCGCTCGATGTGGCGCTGCTCCAGCTCGATAGGCCGATCCGCACCATCCGCGTCACCCCCTTCGAGACCGCCGAAGCCCCGGCAGCAGGCGACAGGGTAAGCGTCGTCTCCTACGCGCAGGACAGGTCGGAGGCGCCCGCCTACGAGAACGGCTGCGAGGTGATGGAGCGGCGACGCGGCGTGCTTATGTTTACCTGCTCGGTGGACTTCGGCTCCTCCGGCGCACCTGTGTTTACCATCGGGGCGCGGGGGCCGCAGGTGGCGTCCGTGATCTCGGCCAAGGCCACGGCTCAGGGCAGCCCGGTTGCGCTGGGCACCGATCTGGCCCCGGTGCTCTCCGTGCTGAGGGAGCAGCTTTCCTCGGGCAGCGGCGTGCTCAACCGGGGCGGATCCGTGCGGTTTCTCGGCAATGGCACGGGCGGAGAGCGGCGCGAGATCGGCGCGCGCTTCGTGAAGCCATGAGGATGCAGATGATCCGCCGCAGCCTCCTCGCCGCCCTGGCGCTGGCCGTGGCCACGCCCGCGCTTGCCGACAGCGCCCTGCGCCGCCTCACGCTGCGCTCCGAGGGGCTGGGCTGGGAGGCCGTGGGCCGGCTCGACCTTGGCCGCGGCTCCTTCTGCTCGGGCGCGCTCATCGCCACCGACCTCGTGCTCACCGCCGCCCATTGCCTGTTCGACCGCCACGGCAACCGGATCGACCCGCGCTCCATCACCTTCCGCGCGGGCTACCGCGACGGGCAGAACGTGGCGGCCCGCACCGGCGCGCGCGCCGTGGTGATGGCTGGCTACGAGCCGGTGACCACCGATGTGATCGGCCAGTTGCGCACTGACGTGGCGCTGCTCCAGCTTGATCGCCCCATCGCCGCGGCCAACGCCGCGCCCTACGCGGTGTCGGGCAACGTGGGCACCGGTGGCACTGTTTCGGTCGCCTCCTACGGGAAGGGCCGGGAAGAGGCGCTTTCGCTGCAACGCTCTTGCGGCGTGCTGGGCGAGCGGGTGGGGGCGCTGGCCTTCTCCTGCGATGTCACCTTCGGCTCTTCCGGCGCGCCGGTCTTCGAGATGTCCTCGGGCCGCCCCGCGATCGTGTCGATCATCTCCAAGGGCGCGCGGGAAGATGGCAAGGTTCTCTCTCTGGGTATGCGGGTCGCGCCCGCCGTGCGCCAGCTGAAGGCCGATCTGCGCACGGGGCGCGGGGTGTTTCCGGCACCGCAGGGGGCGCAGGCCAAGCGCCTGCGCGTGGGGGCCTCTTCCTCCACCGGCGCACGCTTCGTCCGCCCGGGCAATGGCCCGAAGTTCGTGAAGCCCTGAGGGGCCGCGCTCTTCCACCCTCAAGGCGTCATCGCCTCGGCCAGGAAAGGCCCGCAGGCCTTGACGCGCCACCCCTTGAAACGCTCAAAAAACCTTCCCACATATCTCCTGCGAGGGCGCCAGACGGGCCTTCGCATGATCCCGCGTCTGTCCGCGACAGGAAGGCGCATGCGACTGAAAACGCTCATATATCGCTCAATGGAGGATACCCATGCGTAACTACGACCTTTCCCCCCTCTACCGCGCCACCGTCGGCTTTGATCGCTTCGCCGACCTGATGGACCGCGCCCTGACCACCCCCGAAGCGCAAACGACCTATCCGCCCTACAACATCGAGAAAGTCGACGAGAACGACTACCGCATCTCGATTGCCGTGGCAGGCTTCACCGACGCCGAACTCTCGGTGGAAGTTAAGGACGGCGCGCTCATCGTCTCGGCCCGGAAAGAGGACAGCGACGAGGGCACGACCTACCTGCACCGCGGCATCGCCACCCGCGCCTTCGAGCGCCGCTTCACCCTGGCCGACCACGTCAAGGTGACGGGCGCGACCCACGCCGACGGCATGCTGCACATCGACCTCGTCCGCGAAGTCCCCGAGGCCCTGAAGCCCCGCCGCATCGAGATCGCCGGCGGGTCGACCAAGACCATCGAGGCGCAGAAAGAGACCGTCGAGGCCTAAGCCTTCGGTTTCGGTGAGAAAAGAGAGGCGCGCGGGGAAACCTGCGCGCCGTTTTCGTGTTGATGGGGTCTCCTGCTGTTCAGGGTTGCGGGCGCAGGCTTGGAGTTCCAGTCTTGCTGCGAGATGAGGTTGCATTCCGGAGGCCCGGACGTGAGTAATCAGGAACCCGATGAGGCCGGGATCATCTGCGGCTGCTTGCTCCGGCGCGAGCGCCCTCTGGGGCAGGTCGTGCGTGATGCCGACGGGGATTGGCAGTTCCTGTGTGGGGTCGTGGAACATGCGCGTGAGGATCCACCCGACGCCGGTGTTGTCGGGGTGCGCGAGGCCTTTCGGGCGTTCGACTTACCGAAGTCTGTGCAGGGTCTTTTCCCCGGCCAAACTGCGCAGCTTGGACGCGCGAGGGAAGGTTGGCAGATCCTCTGAAGTTCGAACCCGCGCGGAATCAAGGCGTAGCCGCCGCGCATCGCCGGGCCGCCCCCCGGCACGGCGAGTTGGCTGCCGCCAGCGCCACGCTCAAGCGTAAGATGACCTGGCAACCATAAAGCGCTGCCGCTCCACGAAAGGATCGCCGCACCGCGGCCCGTCGACGCGCGGCTGTCCGCGTCTTTTCAACACGTTGGCACCCGCTAACGTGACGCAGAGTGCAGAAGATGGAATTGTTTTGCGATCTTGACGAAAGAGCAGCGTGACAGGCTAGAGAACTTAACCGCGAATGACGTGCGGGTGCCGGATTATGCCGTCCTGACCTTTGCTGTCTGCACCGATCCCCACAAAGGTTGCGGTTGGGGTGGATGGCTAATGGAAGGCGCCTTCGAAGTCTCGCCAAACAAGTCTGGGGTTCTCGCCAATGGCGACCACGCAATGCCCAGCGTGAACAACCAGATTTGTCCAACCTGCAAGGCCACGCTGTTTCGTACCGATTCCGCGCAGGTGTTCGACTTCGCGGGTGATGCAGCTATCCGAATGAAACCAATCGCGCGCTGAGTGAAATCAATACCGCGGCGGCTTGCTCTTCCACGTCCCCAGCCACCGCCGCCACCCGGCCTTCTTCTCATTGGCCGCCGCCTCAACCCGGTCCCAGCGGTCCTCTGCTGCGTCCAGGGTCGGGTCCAAAGCCCGCTCCCGGAACTGCCGCCACATGGCCCGCACGAACAGCAGCCCCACCCCCAGCAGCACGAAGAAGGAGATGTTGAACCAGGGGATCGAGTAGTGGTCCGGCCCGTCGATCGGCTTGATGCCGATTGCATTCGGGTAGATCGAGAAGAAGCGGTTTCGCCAGCCGTAGTGGGTGATCAGCACCCATTGCGGGCTCGCGGTGGTCGAGATGTATTCCGCCGCATCGGCCTGCAAATCCGAGCTGTCGAACTTGAAGTAGGGCGGCCAGATCCAGCCCGAGTCCTCGTTGCGATAGACCATCACCCCGGTCGCGTCGCGCGGGATGAAGCCCAGCAAAAAGCTCTTCTGCTTCACCGTCTGGATGAAGCGCACATCGCGGGTTGGCAGCTCGTTGGCCCCGCTATCCGCCTGCGCATAGAACAGCCGGTTGAAGCTGGAAAAATCCTGCCGGATCACCTCCGTCCCGGTGATCCGCACCACGTCATGCTGGGGCAGCACGTAGAGGAAGATCAGCGCCACCATGGTGATGAAAGCCCATTTGATCGCGCGCCAAAGTATCCGCATATCGCCCCTCAGTTGGCGTTGGTAAACCACAGGATCGCCACCACGACGATCACAGGGATGACATAGACCAGCAGGATCAGCTTCTTCCTGAGCCCGCTGTGATAGGCCTGCATCCCGCCCTCGATATAGGCACTCCGGGCGGCAGGGTCACCCCCGTCGGGGTGGTCTTCGGCCCAGGCGTCTTCCAGCTTCTCGCGGCGCACCGAGCGCGAGTAGATCGAGATGCAGAAGTAGATCACCGTCAAAACGATGAATCCTACCACGACAAGCCGTATCAACCCCATGCCTTACCTCCTCACAGCGCCCCAGGGCCCCACGATCCGGATGCGCTCTTCGCTCACCTTCGGCTCGGGCGGGGGGGCTGGCTGTTCCATCGCTTCTTCCCCGGTCCCGAAGAGTGCCGCCCGCGCCCCCTCCTTGTCCACCGCGTATTCGCGGGCGAGGAAATCGGCCACGAATTCCTTCTTGCCGTCCGGCCAGGTGCGATACAGCGCGTAAAACAGCTCCTTGTGGCAGATGAAGAGCTGGCGCACGTCAAGCCGGGAAAGTTCGGAGAGCAGCTGGTTGATAAGGTCGCGGTCGGGGTGGTTGGTGGCCCGCAGGGTGTAGAAATAGGCCGGGTGGGACGAGGTGATCTTCGGCCATTTGCCGCCCTGCTCGGCCCAGCGCACAAGCTCGTTCAGCGCGTGGAACTCGGGGGGCAGGGCGCTGCCCAGCGTCTGCGCCAGCTTCCTCAGGTCGCCCCGCGAGCGCGAGGGCACATCCTTGCCAAGGGTCGCCGCCACATCGACGAGGATGAAATCCATCTTCTGCTTCAGGATCGCCGTCGCGTCGGTGCCCTTGGCCTTCACGATGGGCTCCACCAGCCCGTTCAGTTCGAGGAACTTCGCAATCCCGGCCCTGTCGTTGAGGTCGAAGACAAAGGGCGAGGGGATCTTTCCCAGCGTCTCCTTGTCGCCACAGCAGATCGTCGCCGGATGCTCCACATCGCGGAAAATGTAGAGCCCGCCAAAATGCGCCGTCCAGAAGTTGCCCTGGGTGAAGGATGGTGCCTTGAAGGTCACCGGGTTGCGGGTGACATCCCCGGTCTGCTTGGCCAGCGTGATCATCTCTGCGATCAGCACGTCATCCCACCAGGCATCGGGCTTGGTCTTGAAGGTGGCGATCTTCTCCGCGAGGTCCTGCGCCTGCTCGACATGCCCCGAGGTGGTATCGGCCCGCACGGTGATCTTCTTGATATCAAACAGTCGGGCGGGGGTGTTCACCTCGAACACGGTGTTATCCAGCTCCCCCAGCACGGCATCGCGGGAGGTGAGGGCAAAAAGCTGGCTCTCGTTCTCCTCGATGAACTGCCGCAGGATGCCGCGGCTCATGGAGAACTTGGCGTTCAGCAGCGGTGCGGTTTTCTGGGCAGTAGTCAGCAAGATGAACTGCCGGTTCACCCCGTTGGGGTTGAGATAGAGCAGGTCATCGAACTCGAAGGCGATCTCGGGGGAGAAGCCGGAGATATCGACATGGAAATCCGGCAGCTCGGTCCGCTTGCCGGTGAGCTTGAAGAGCGCGCGGTTGTAGCGGTCGATCAGGGCCGGGGAGGCCACCTCGATCAGGTTGCCGAACATCAGGCCGCGGGAGATGAGTCGTTTCAATGGTCGTCCTCCTTGATGAGGGCAGCGCCCGGCCCGCGCGGGGCGGGGTTGAACCAAGCGAAGCGCCACCGTCCCGCGCAGCCCCCCCGTTCAGCGCAGGTGTCGACGAAGCGCCCGCCCCGTGGGGGGGCGGGTCGGGCGCTGCCCGGCGTTGCCGCCGGGCGGGTGCCAAGTGCGACGCGAAACTCAATCATTTCCGGTAAGCAATCCAAAGATCGCCTTCCTTTCTGAGTTGCGCTGAGGAAAGCACCGGTTGGAACCCCCGAATTTTCGCAATCCCACCCGGCTCATTCGGATCGGCCAAAGCATGTCCCATCGGAAAGGTCTTCAACGCGTAGCCATCCAATTCGATCAGGTTGATGTAGCCACGAGCTTCTGCATACCCCGGCTGTTTGCGCGGGAGCTTGGGGTGAATCTCCCATTTCTCGTCGAGAATGACGAAGCCATCGTCGTGCCGGGACGTGTCCCACGCTCCGAAAATGACCAGCTTCTTCTTGTGGTTCACGAATGCCCAACTCCAGCGCCAATTCCGGCATGTGGCACCTTCGCCCTCGATGAATGCGCGTCTGCTGGTCACCCCTTCCCCTCCAGATACCGCCGCTTCGCCTCCTCCTGCCGCCCGAAGTCCCGCACCATCCCGTCAATCGCCACCTCGTCCGACTTGTCGGCATAGCGGAACTCGCTATCCGCGTAGCGGTTCACCTCCTGGATCACCATCTCCATGGTGATCGGCTGGCGCAGCTCCCCAACCATGCCCAGCTTCTCTTCATAGGGCTTGAACAGGAACAGCTCCGGCTCCTCCATCCACTCGTCGGGCAGCTCGAAGTCCATTGCCCGCACCTTCACCGCATCGGTGATGTTCTTGATCGCACGTCCGGTAAACCGTTCATCTGCCTCCTGGATCGCCTTGAGATATGTCCCCACCTTGGCAATTGTATCCAACTCGCCGACTTGCCCGATCACCCGGTCGTAGACCTCCAGCAGCCCCGCCTCATGGGGCTTGCCGTGCCCCTCGAAGCTCGCCGCCACCGCCTTCTTGATCTCCTGCGCCGCATAGGCCTCGTGATCCCCAAGCGGGAGCGAATGGTTCTTGCCCATCAGGAGATACAGAATATCAATGTAGTCGTCCCGCGTCTGCGGCCCATCCACCAGAAACCGCGCCCCGGCCCGCTGCCGCAGCGCGTCATCCACGTTCTCGGGGTAGTTCGAGAACATCCCGAAGGTGCAGTTGCCGCGCACCACCGTATTGGCCCCCGCAAAGGCCTCCATCAGCACCGCGGTAACCTCCTGCTGACCCGCGCTCGACTGTCGGTCGCCCCGCTTGCCCGCGATCTGGTCGATGTCATCGACCGTTCCGAAGCCGATCACCGAGGGGTCCAAGACACTATTGATAAACGCCTTCGCGTTTTGGCCGGACTTGCCCTGGTAGCTGTCGATATTGTCGATGCCGAAGTTCTGGTAGCGAAAGGGGTAGCCCGCGTTGCCGCAGTATTCGCTCACCAGCCCGGCCATCATCTGGATCAGGGTGGTCTTGCCGGTGCCCGGCGCGCCGTCGCCCATGAAGGTGAAGATGAAGCCGCCCAGCTCGACGAAGGGGTTGAGCTTGCGCTCGAAGTCATAGGCCATGATCATCTTCGCCAGCCGCATCGACTGGTACTTGGCGATATGGTTGCCCACCACCTCGTTGGGCTTTTTGAACTGCATCACCAGCGTGGAGCCCTTGGCCTTCCGCGCCGGGGTGAAGCCCGCGATGGTCAGATCATCGGACTCGACGCGATACTTGGCGCCGGTGAAGGCGCCAACACGCGGGGCGGTCTGGCCGCGCAGGGCGACCTTTTCCATCAGCTGCTCGGCGTAGGCCATGACGGTCGCCACTAGCTTGGGTTCCTCGTCGGCGAAGGTCGCCAGCTCCTGATCCAGCTCCCAGAGGCAGCCGTGGAGGGCGAGGGGGGCGTTGTCGGTCAGCACCTCTTCCACCGCGCCGATCTCCACGCTCGCTTCGCTGGCCGAGGGGGCCAGCAGGAAGGAGGTCGCGTTGCCGAAGGAATACATCACCGCCAGCGCCTCGGCGGCCAACAACTCGGAGAACTCGGACTTGCGGGTCTCGGGCAGGCGGCCTTCGAGGTTCTCCTTCTTCAGCTCCACCAGCCCGGTGGCCTCGGCAAAGCCCTCGCCCACCGCCAGCGCCACGGCAATTGCGCGGCGCAGCCCGTGCAGAACGGTGGCCTGCGTGGGCGAGACCAGCGGGTCGCCCTCATCGGCGCCCTCGATCCGCTCCACCAGCCGCACGCCCTCGGGCCGCGCGGTGCTCCGCGTCACCAGCCCCGGGGTCGTCGAGCGGAAACGCCGCCGCGTGCCGATGCCGCTTGAGCGCTCAGGCGCAGGCTCGGCCTTGGGCGCGGCAATCCGGGGGGTGTGATCCACACCTTCCAGCATCGCCGCCGCCGCCTCGTAATGCTTGCGGATCTCTTCTTCGCGAAGCTCCATCTCGTCGCTGGAAAGGCTCATCTCTCAATTCCTTCTCGAAACCCGCCTCATTTTCTTGCGAGAAATACTCCCGCCGGAGGCTCAAAATCTATCTGTAGCCAAACACCCTGCCGCCGGGGCTGACGAC
Source organism: Vannielia litorea (assembly GCF_018424695.1). Taxonomy (GTDB): domain Bacteria; phylum Pseudomonadota; class Alphaproteobacteria; order Rhodobacterales; family Rhodobacteraceae; genus Vannielia; species Vannielia litorea_A. The sequence goes on along the minus strand of NZ_QTNQ01000049.1, from coordinate 7,170 downwards.
GAATTTGCGCACGCCGGAAAACCCCGGCGGGTTCTTCTCGGCCAGCACCTGATAGGGGCGTTCGGGCATGATGATCGACCGCTCCGTGCGCGTGGCCCCGGTGTCGGCCCCACGGCCCGAAAACGGATCAAGCGTGAAGATCTCGCGCTCCGCGGATGAAAACCACCCGGCCTTCTCCGTGCGCACCCGCTCGCTCACCAGCTCTTCCTCGGTCCAGGCCAGCGCCCAATCCTGCCCCTGCGGCGCCTTCGCCTCGCGCAGCACCTCGCAGAGCGGGCCCGATTGCACCGTGTAGGCGCTGGAATACATCGGCCCCACGTGGAAGCGCCGGATGCGCTTGGGGTGGAGGTCGTCGAAGTCTTCGTCAAACCCCTGTGCAATGGTCAGAAGCTTCAGCCCCGAAAAACTCTGCGCCATCAGATGCGCCTGCGCCGAAGGCCAGCGCCGCTCGTCCTTGGGCAGCGTCGTGCGGCCCGAGTCCTCGCACTCCATCAGGTAGATCACTGGCAGGTTGGTCTGGCTGTCGAAAATCGCCCAGTGGATCAGAAACACCCGGCGGTCGCCCTCGCTGCGCTGCCACAGCGCCTCGGGGTCGTTGCGCGCCCAGAAGATATCGCCCTCCGTCAGCGCCTCGTAGTAGAAGCGCTGCGCCATGGCGTATTGCAGCTTGGTTGGAATCGTCAGCTCGCCGACGATCTGGCGGATCATGTCATCCTTCAGCTCCGCCGCCGAAGGCATCCCCCGCAGGTGCCGCTCGGCCTGCTGCGCATCCACCGCCATCGTCAGCATTTCCTGAAACACCGGAAAGCCGCTTTCGTGGCTGTCGAAATCCAGCTTGCCGACAGGCGTGCCGTCGCGGCCCGTGAGCAGGTACTTGTTGCCGAGCGCGGCAAAGGCATTGGCCAGCGCGCCGATATAGCGCCCGAGGATCGTCACCTCGGTCTTGCTGAGGCTCCCCTCCACCTCCATCGCCGCCGCCACCTTCGCGAGATGCCCGGTGATCGCCTCGAACTTGGTGAAGTACCGTCGCGCCGCGAATTCGTCGGTGAGCTGCTTGTGGTCGGCGGTGAGGGCTTTCTTGGTGTCGGTCATGCAGGCTTACTCCCAAGGCGCAACCGCCGCCGCAGCCCGCTGTGGCGCAGGCCAACGGCCACCAGCAACACAAGCGCCAGCACGGTGTAGGCGAGTGGCATCAGCATCGTCAGCGCATTGACGCCGAGCAGCGTGGCGACCACGCAGCCCAGTACGCCCACCACCACCAGCGCCGCCGCGATGAAAACGAGGCGGCGCGACGACCTGAGCTGGTCCTCTGGCTCCATCGCCAGCCTCACATGTCTCCGTAGATATTCTTGTCGTGCTTCTCGACGATCTTCTCGAAGCGGCGGGCGAAGCGTTCGTCGGCCTTGGCTTTCTGCTCCAGCACCTTGCGGGCGAAGACCATGTGATCCTCGTGGGCCTCCATCATGTCGGCCATCCGCTGATTGGTGGCGGCGCCGATCCCGGCCATGGCGGCCTGCGCCTCCTGGTCTGTCTTCACCCCGATCTCGTTGATCCGGTGGGCCACGTCCTGCTGCTGGGCGGTTTTGAGCGACTTGGTGAGCGCATCGTAGAGCACCACCCGCTGCTTGGTGTCTGTCTGCAGCTTGTTGATCAGCACCATCTGGGTCGCGGCCTGGTTTTGTAGGGAGTCGACCCAGGTTTTGCCCTTCTCGATGTAGCGCTCGAGGGTCTGACTCTTGGCCAGCTTCACCTGCTCCTGCTGCACCTTCTCGTTATACTGCGCGTTCAGCTCAGCCAGCTCGGTCTCGAGCTTGGTGCGCGCGGCGGCGTCCTGCTCGACCGAGATCTTGTTTTCCAGCTCGATGATCTTCGGGTCCATCGCGGTGATCTCGGCGCGCAGGGCCTCCAGCTCGCCCACCGTGGCCTCGCGCTCGTCGAGCGTGGTGGAGAGGTTGGCCTCCACCTTCACCTTCTCGCCGTTCAGGATGGTCAGCTGGTTCTCCAGCAGCTTCACGATGATGTCGGACTTGCTGATGAGATCCTGCAGCTTGTCGTCGATGTTGGCGGTGCGGATACGCTCCTGCCGCAGGCTCTCGGATTTGCCCGCCGAGAAGATGCCGACAAAGCTTTCCCAGCCGGTTTTGTCACGCATCTCGCTGAAGTCCTCGGAGAACCCGGCGGTCACATCATCGAGGCCCATGATCAGCTCAGCGATGTTGGCGTTCATCAGCTCGGTGTGCTGGTGCACGTCCTCCAGCGTGGCGTTCTCGATGTCGAGCTGAATGTCCTGCCCCTCGGCCATCTTCTGGCGGGCGCTCTCGATCCGGCTCGAAAGCTCCTGAATCTTGCCCTGGGTCTCGGCCACCTGGGCCTGGGATTTCTCGATCATCGCGTCAAAATCAGCCATTTCGCGTCCTCAAATCATATGGTGCTGGAGCATATGTGGGGGTTTTAGCGCGTTTTGTTAAGCATCGTCACGTGCCAAATGCGGTCATTTCCGGGCCTTTTCGGCGACGAATGGCCAAGAAATTCGGAACATCCCCGCCGCTCTCCCGTTGGTTGCATAATGCGCGAACACAAACGGGGGAGATTTCCTTGCATCAGCTCGCCAGCCGCCTTGGCCTGCGCACCGATCCAACCATCTTTTTCATCTCGGCGGGGCTGACCCTGCTCTTCGTGCTTGCGCTGGTCATTGCGCCCGAGCCCATCGGCGATGCCTTCGCCGCCGGACGGGCGTGGATCGTGACCAATCTCGGCTGGTTCTTCATCCTCGGCGTCAACGTCTGGCTGGGCTTCCTGATCTGGGCGGCCTGCTCGCGGCACGGGCACATCCGCCTCGGGCCAAAGGGCTCGCGGCCCGAGTATACCAACCTCAGCTGGTTCACGATGCTCTTTGCCGGCGGCATTGGCACGGTGCTGATGTTCTGGGGCGTGGCCGAGCCGATCTCGCATTTTGCCAATCCGCCGCTGCCGGGCGTCGCACCCCACAGCGAAGAGGCGGCGCAGGATGCCATCTCAATCGCCATCTACCACCTCGGCCTGCACACATGGGCGATCTTCGCGCTGCCAGGGCTGGCCTTTGCCTATTTCATCAACCGCTATGAGTTGCCCGTGCGGGTCAGCTCGGTGTTCTACCCGCTGCTGCGCGAGGGGATTCACGGCCCCATCGGCAAGGCGATCGACATCGCCTCGATCCTCGGCACCCTCTTCGGCGTTGCGGTGTCGCTCGGCCTCGGCTCCAGCCAAATCGCGGCGGGCCTCGATGCGCTCACCGGCTCGGGCACCGGCCCGGGCGTGCAGGTGATGATCCTCGCCGTGCTCACCGTGGTCGCCATCGGCTCCATCGTCGTCGGCCTCGACAAGGGGGTGAAGGTGCTCTCGAACATCAACATCGGCATGGCCGTCGCGCTGATGATCTTCGTGCTGGTCTTCGGCTCCACGCTCTTTTTGCTGCGCGGCGTGGTCGAAACCTTCGGCCTCTACTTCGAGAACCTGCCGCACCTGATGTTCTGGAACGACATGCTCGCCAACGAGAACCCCGACAACCCGCCGTGGGGCTGGCAGGGCAGCTGGACGGTGTTCTACTGGGCCTGGACGGTCACATGGTCGCCCTTCATCGGCCTCTTCGTCGCGCGCATCTCGCGCGGCCGCACGATCCGCGAGTTCGTTTTCGGTGTGCTGCTCGCGCCCTCGCTCTTCACCCTCGTCTGGTTCGCCATCTTCGGCTGGCAGGCGATGGAGTTCGACGGGCTGGGCCTTGCCGCCCGCGCCTCGATGGGCGAGGCGGCAGGCGAGATCAGCGCGGCGGTGGCCGAGTCCGTGCCGCTGGCCATGTTCGCCTTCTTCGAGCACTTCCCCTTCACCGAGTTCATTCAGGGCTTTGCGGTGGTGATCGTGGCGATCTTCTTTGCCACCTCGTCAGACTCCGCCTCGCTGGTGGTCGATATGCTCTGCACCGGCAAGCCCACCCCCGGCCCGGTCGGTCAGCGGGTTTTCTGGGGCGCTGCCGAGGGGCTTGTCGCCGCCATGCTGATTATCCTTGCCGGCGAGGCCGGTCTGACGGCGCTGCAACAGGTCATCACCGTGGTCGGCCTGCCGATCTTCGTGCTGGTCTGCATGATGATCCCCTCGCTGATCCGGGGCTTTGCCGAGGAGGATATCGACCATATCACCATCGGCACCCGGCCTGAGCTGGAGGCGTTTCATTCCGACGATGATGTGGAACTCGATGCCCGCAGCACCGCCGGGCGCACCCCGGAGCGGACCGCACCGGCAGAGTGACCGATCAGGCGTTGTGGCGGCAGGTCGATCTGCCTAACCTGCCGCCATGTCTCCCGATCTCGACGCCCGCCTCTCCGATGCCATCCGCGCCCGCGAGGGTGAACTGGTGGCGCTCTGCCGCGACTTGGTGCAGATCCCCACGCTGAACCCACCGGGCCAGCACTACCGGGCGATCTGCGCCTACCTTGCCGAGCGGCTGGGCAAGCAGGGCTTCGAGGTCGAGATGATCCGCGCCGAGGGCGCGCCGGCCGACAGCACCGAGTATCCGCGCTGGAACGTGGTAGCCCGCCGCGAGGGCACGCGGGCCGGGGAGTGCGTGCACTTCAACTCCCACCATGACGTGGTCGAGGTCGGTCGCGGCTGGACCTTCGACCCCTTCGGCGGCGAGGTAAAGGACGGCAAGCTCTATGGCCGCGGCTCCTGTGACATGAAAGGTGGCCTCGCGGCCTCCATCATCGCGGTCGAGGCCTTTCTGGAGGTCTGCCCCGAGTTCTCTGGCGCGGTCGAAATCTCTGCCACCGCCGATGAGGAATCGGGCGGCTACGGGGGCGTCGCCTACCTCGCCGAGCGCGGCTGGTTCAGCCCCGAGCGCGTACAGCACGTCATCATCCCCGAGCCGCTGAACAAGGACCGCATCTGCCTCGGCCATCGCGGCGTCTGGTGGGCCGAGATCGAGACCTTCGGGCGCATTGCTCACGGCTCAATGCCATTTCTGGGCGACTCTGCCGTGCGCCACATGGGCGCCGTGCTCACCGAGATGGAGGCCACGCTCTTCCCCCTCCTTTCCACCAAGCGCACCGAAATGCCGGTGGTGCCCGAGGGGGCCAAGCAATCGACCCTCAACATCAACTCCATCCATGGCGGCGAGCCGGATCACCCGCCGGAGTACACCGGCCTGCCCGCCCCCTGCGTGCCCGACAGCTGCCGCATCGTGATCGACCGGCGCTTTCTGATCGAGGAGGAACTGGCTGAGGTGAAGGGCGAGGTCACCGCGCTGATGGAAAAGGTGAAGGCCGAGCGCCCCAGCTTTACCTATGAGATCCGCGACCTCTTCGAGGTGCAGCCCACGATGGCGCCGGAGGATGCCCCCATCGTCCGCACCACCGCCGCCGCGATCGAAAAGGTGCTCGCCCGCCAGCCCGATTACGTGGTCAGCCCCGGCACCTATGACCAGAAGCACATCGACCGGATCGGCAAGCTCTCCAACTGCATCGCTTACGGCCCGGGGATACTGGACCTCGCGCATCAGCCCGACGAATGGGTCGGCGTGCAGGACATGGTCGACAGCGCCACCGTCATGGCGCTGGTTCTGGCCGAGCTGCTCACCCGCTGAAACGCCTATGCAGGGGGGCAGGGTGCCGTTAACCTGAAAGAAACCACTCAGGGAGGCCCAGCCCCATGACCCTTCGCACAACCCTTCTTGCCGCCACGCTCCTTGCCACGCCCGCGCTCGCGCAAGACAGCATCACCCTCGGCATGGTGCTCGAACCGCCCAACCTCGACCCGACAGGCGGTGCTGCGGCGGCCATCGACGAGGTGGTTTATGCCAATGTCTTCGAAGGCCTCACCCGCTTTGCCGCCGATGGCTCGGTGCAGCCCGCGCTGGCCGAAAGCTGGGAGGTGTCGGAGGATGGCACCACCTACACTTTCACCCTCCATGACGGCGTGACCTTCCACGACGGCACCGCGTTCAACGCCGATGACGTGGTGTTCTCGCTCAACCGTGCCCGCGCCGAGGATTCGACGAACGCCCAGAAGGCGCTCTTTGCCGGGATCGAGAGCGTCGAGGCGGTGAACCCGACCACCGTGAAAATCACCCTCAGCCAGCCCGATGGCGCCTTCCCCTTCAAGATGGCCTGGGGCGACGCGGTGATGGTGGGCGAAGAGAGCGTGGCAGACCTCGCCACCAACCCCGTGGGCACTGGCCCCTTCACCTTCACCGAATGGGTCCAGGGCGACCATGTGAGCCTCGCGCGCAACGAGAATTACTGGGGCGAGGCCCCGGCGCTCGCCACCGCGACCTTCAAGTTCATCTCGGACCCTAACGCCGCTTTCGCTGCGATGATGGCAGGCGATGTCGATGCCTTCCCCAACTTCCCCGCGCAGGAGACCCTGCCGCAGTTCGAGGGCAACCCGCAGTTCAAGGTCATCCTCGGCTCCACCGAGGGTGAGACGATCCTTGCGATGAACAACGCCCAGCCACCGCTGGACAATGTGAAGGTCCGCGAGGCGATTGCCCATGCGATCAACCGCCAAGACATCATCGACGGCGCGATGAACGGCTTCGGAACCCCCATCGGCACGCACTTCGCCCCGCATAACCCCGATTACGTCGACCTGATGGAGATGTCGGAGTTCGACCCGGAGGCGTCCAGGGCCCTGCTGGCCGAGGCCGGTGTGAGCGACCTCACCCTGCGCCTCGCCCTGCCGCCCCCCGCCTACGCCCGGCGCGGCGGCGAGATCATCGCCGCCCAGCTCCGCGCGGTGGGGATCGAGACCGAGATCACCAACATGGAATGGGCGCAATGGCTCGAACAGGTGTTCAAGGGCCGCGACTTCGACCTCACCATCGTCAGCCACACCGAGCCCATGGACATCAACATCTACGCTCGCGACGACTACTACTTCCAGTATGCCGACCCGGACTTCAAAAGCATGATGACCCTGCTCGAGGGCACCACAGACCCGGCCGCGCGCTCGGAAATCCTGAAGGCGGCGCAGGAGAAGATCGCGAGCGATTTCGTCAACGGCTACCTGTTCCAACTTCCCAAGACCGGGGTGGCGAACGCCAAGATCGAGGGGCTCTGGGAGAATGCGCCGACCCAGGCGAACGATCTGACAGGGGTGCACTGGGCCGACTGACCGCCGCCGCGACGTCGCTCCCCACCC
>NZ_QTNQ01000048.1 GCF_018424695.1 Vannielia litorea | reverse complement strand
AGATGTGTATAAGGGACAGCCCTGGCTCGGCATCCCGCCCACCCAGCGCCCTGCCTTCTTTCGCTATCAGGAGTACCTGCGCATCGAGGCGGGCCGCGTGGTCGAGATGGAGGGGCTGTGGGACATCCCGCAACTCATGCTCCAATCCGGCGTGTGGCCGATGGCCCCGCAACTCGGGGTCGAGTGGATGTGCCCCGGCCCGGCAGACGGGCAGGGGGTGCTGACCGCCCCGCAAGATGCCGCGCAGGGCGACGCCTCGGTGCAGGCGGTGTGGGATATGCTGCATGATCTCAAGCAGGGCACTGCGAACGACCCCGAGCGCGGATTGGGCGGGTACTGGCACCCCAACGCGGTCTGGTATGGCCCCACCGGTCTCGGCACCGCGCGCGGCCACGCCGGGATTGCCGAGCTGATCTTCCGCCAGTTCCGCGAGGGCCTCTCCGACAATACCCGCCATCTCGACGAGGGCGTGTTCTTTGGCGATGGCAACCTCGTGGCCTTCACCGGCTGGCCTTCGGGCACCGCGCTGCACACGGGCGACGGGTTCCTTGGCCTCGCGCCCACCGGCAAGCAGATCACCCGCCGCAGTCTCGATTTCTGGCGCGTTGAGAATGGCCTCGTGCGCGAGTGCTGGGTCATGGTCGACATGCTCGACCTCTACCGCCAACTCGGCATCGACGTGCTGGCCCGCATGGGCCGCCTCTCGGGCGGGAGGCTCGCCGCATGAGCGCCTCCGCCCGCCATTCCGCCCTATCGCGCCACCCCGCGCTGAACCGGATGCCCCGGGACTTTCTGAAGCGGCTCACCCCGCTTCACCGAATTTCCCGACGCAGACTTGAAGGATCAGACAGATGAAGGGTTCCAGACCCGAACAGGCGGTGCTCAGCAGAGACACCGACATGAGCAAAACAGCCGAGACCCGCGCCGTGATCGAGGGCATGGTCGACGGACTCAATGACCACCGGATCGACGATATCGGCCAGTTCTTTGCCGAGGGCTTCCGCTGGATGGGCAATGAAGGCTGCGGCACCAAGACCGGGCTGCAGGAGTTTCAGGACAACTGGCAGCGCCCGTTTCAGGCGGCGTTCAGCGACAAGACCTGCATCGACGAGGCACGCCTCTACATGGGCGAGTGGGCCGCCGCCTTCGGGCGGCAGGAGGCCACCCACTCCGGCCCCTTCATGGGTGTGGCGCCCACCGGAAAGCGTATTGAAATCAGGTACATGGATTTCTGGAAAGTGGAAGACGGCAAGATCTCCGACAACTGGGTGATGGTCGATTTCCCCCATGTTCTGGCCCAGCTCGGCACCGATGTGTTCGGCGGCGAGGGTTGGGAAGCCTACGACCGGGGCGACAAGGTTCCGCCCCGGCCCGCAAACTGAAGGAAAAGAGAGATGACCGTGGAATATCTCAAGCGAGGCAAGCCCGAGGCCGACAGGGCGGAGGATGATGCCAAGGTGCGCGGCGTGGTCGAGGCCGCGCTGAAGGACATCGAAACGCGGGGCGATACCGCCGTACGCGAGATGAGCGAGAAGTTCGACAATTACAGCCCCGAGGCCTTCCGCCTGACCGAGGGCCAGATCGAAGGGCTGATGTCCAAGGTCTCGGCACGCGACATGGAAGACATCAAGTTCGCCCAGGAGCAGGTGATGAACTTCGCCCGCGCCCAGCGGGCCTCGATGACCGATATCGAGGTTGAGACCCTGCCGGGCGTCGTGCTCGGCCACAAGAACATCCCGGTGCAGTCCGTTGGCTGCTACGTGCCCGCCGGCAAGTTCCCGATGGTCGCCTCGGCGCATATGTCGGTCGCCACCGCCACTGTCGCCGGCGTGCCGCGCATCGTGGCCGCCACCGCGCCCTTCAAGGGTGAGCCCAACCCGGCGGTCATCGCCGCCATGCACCTCGGTGGGGCCCATGAGATCTACGCGCTGGGCGGCATTCAGGCGATCGGCGCGATGGCTCTGGGCACCGAAACGATCGATCCGGTGCACATGCTCGTCGGCCCCGGCAACGCCTTCGTGGCCGAGGCCAAGCGCCAGCTCTACGGCCGCGTCGGGATCGACCTCTTCGCCGGTCCGACCGAGACGATGGTGATCGCCGACGAAACAGTCGACGCCGAGCTTTGCGCCACCGACCTGCTGGGTCAGGCCGAGCACGGCTACAATTCCCCTGCCGCGATGCTCACCACCTCGCGCAAGCTGGCCGAGGCGACACTTGCCGAGATCGACCGGCTGCTACAGATCCTGCCCACCGCCGAAACCGCCGCCGCCTCCTGGCGCGACTACGGCGACATCATCCTCTGCGAAGACCACGACGAGATGCTGCGCGTCGCCAACGACATGGCTTATGAGCACGTGCAGGTGATGACCGACCGTGACGACTGGTATCTCGAGAACATGCACAGCTACGGCGCGCTGTTTCTCGGCCCGCGCACCAACGTGGCCAACGGCGACAAGGTGATCGGCACCAACCACACCCTGCCGACCAAGAAGGCGGGCCGCTACACCGGCGGGCTCTGGGTGGGCAAGTTCCTGAAAACCCACAGCTATCAGCGGGTAACGACGGATGAGGCCGCAGCCATGATCGGCGCCTATGGCTCTCGCCTCTGCATGCTCGAGGGCTTCGTCGGCCATGCCGAACAATGCAACATCCGCGTCCGCCGCTACGGCGGGCAAAACGTGCCCTACGGAGTGGCCGCAGAATGACCGATACCCACACCTCCAACAAAGCGGCGCTCGCGCCGCTCCGCGCGGCCATGTCGGAGTTCGACGAGGCCAAGGTGCGCGCCGCGCTGGATGCGGTGATCGCGCCGGATGCGGTCATTCACATGCCGCACCCCTTCGGCGACTTCACCGGCCCGCAGGCCTTCTACGATGCCTGCTACGCGTCCCTTTTCGATGCCATGCCCGACCTCGAGCGCCGGGACTGGATCGTGATGGGCGGGCCGGATGAAGATGGCGCCAACTGGGTCGGCTGCGGCGGTCACTACTTCGGCACCTTCGTCGGGCCTTGGCTCGACATTCCTCCGACCGGCCACCTCACCCACATGCGCTTTCACGAGTTCTACCGCTTCGAGGGCGGCAAGGTCGTTGAGATCCAGACGCTTTGGGACATCCCAGAGGTGATGATGCAGGCCAATGCCTGGCCGATGGCGCCCTCGCTCGGCCTCGAGTTCTGCATTCCCGGCCCTGCCACGCTCGATGGCATGGTGCCCGGCCCGTGGAACGCGGAAAAATCCCGCGCCTCGCAGCAGCACATCATCACCATGCTGGAGCACATGAAACGCCACCCGTCCAAAGGCGGGCCGGAGGTGATGGAGATGCCGCGCTTCTGGCACGACCGGATGAACTGGTATGGCCCCGCAGGCATTGGCACCGGCCGGGGTATCGCGGGCTTTCGCAACTGGCACCAGATCCCGTTTCTCAACGGCATGCCCGACCGCGGCCAATACGTGGACGAGATCACCTACCACTTCTTCGGTGATGGCGATTACGCCGCCGTCACCGGCTGGCCCGACATGATCCAGACCGTCACCCACGATGGCTGGATGGGCATCGCCCCCTCCGGCAAGAAGATCACCATGCGCTCGCTCGATTTCTGGCGGCTCGAGAATGGCAAGATCCGCGAGAACTGGGTGATGGTCGATATCCTCGACGCCTACCGCCAGCTCGGGGTCGACGTGTTCGCCCGCCTGCGTGAATTCAACAAGGTGCGGGTCCCCGGCCGCATCTCCTTTCCGGTGGGAGACGTGTGATGGACCTGCCGCGCACGCCCTCCTTCCGGCTGGACGGAAAGCGCGCGCTCGTGGCGGGCGCCTCCTCGGGCATCGGGCAGGCCTGCGCTGTGGCGTTGGCCGAGCACGGGGCAGAGGTGGTGCTGGCCGCAAGAACGGCCGCAAAGCTGGAGGCGCTGGAGGACGCGCTGAAGGCCCGCGGCCACGCGGCCACGGCACTGAGCCTCGACGTTGCCGATGTCCCGGCGACCGAGGCCGCCGTGGCCGCAAACGGCCCCTTCGACATTCTGGTCAATTCCGCAGGCCTCGCGATCCACAGCCCCGCGCTCAAGACCACCGAGGCGGATTTTGATGCAGCAACGGGCCTCAACGTGAAGGGCGCCTATTTTCTCACGCGCGCGGTGGCGCGCGGGCTGGTGGAGGCGGGCCGCCCCGGCTCGCTGATCAACATCTCCAGCCAGATGGCAAAGGTGGGCGGGATCGACCGTGCGGTCTATTCCGCCACCAAGCACGCGGTGGAGGGCTTCACCAAGTCGATGGCAATCGAGTGGGGGCCAAAGGGTATCCGCGTCAACACCATCTGCCCCACCTTCATCGTCACCCCGCTCACCCGGCAAACCTTCGATCGTCCCGAACGCCGCGCATGGGTGGAAGAGAAGATCAAGCTCGGCCGCGTGGGCGAGGTCGAAGACATCATGGGCGCCGCCGTGTTTCTGGCCTCCGATGCCGCCAGCCTCATCACCGGCACCGCCCTGATGGTCGATGGCGGCTGGACGGCGGACTGATGGTGCACGCGATGAACGAGCCCCAGCCACAGCAGACCCCGACCGAGGTCGAGGCCACCGCCGAACGCCTCTGGCAGCAGATGCCCTCCGAGGTGCGCTACGTGCTGCGCCGCCGGCTGGCCGAGCTGGACCTGCTGAAGGCGATCACGCTGATCGGGCGGCACTGGCAGAATGGCCACTGGTCGATCACGCCCTTTCCCGCAGGCGACGGCTTTGCCATAGGCGTCGGCGTGGCAATGGAACTGGCAGACAGGTTGAGGGCGGGCAATGACAGATAGCAAGGTGACCTCGCTCGACGTGGCCCGCAAGGCGGGCGTGAGCCAGTCGGCGGTGAGCCGGGTGTTCACACCCGGCGCCTCCGCCTCGCAGAAGACAATCGACAAGGTCCGCAAGGCTGCGGATGAACTTGGGTATCGGCCCAACGTGCTCGCCCGCGCGATGGTCTCCGGCAAGAGCCGGATCATCGGTCTCGTGGTCGCCTATCTCGAGAACTACTTCTACCCCGAGGCGCTCGAAAAGCTCTCCAATGCGCTTCAGGCCCAAGGCTATCACGTGCTGGTCTTCATGGCCTCGCAGACCAAGGGCAACATCGACAGCGTGGTCGAAGAGATCCTCGACTATCAGGTCGATGGCATCGTGCTGGCCTCCATCGCCATGTCCTCCGACCTCGCCGAACGCTGCGAGAAAGCTGGCGTGCCGGTAGTGCTCTTCAACCGCTACGAGGAAGGCGAAGGCCTGAGCGCAGTCACCTCCGACAATCTCTCGGGCGGGCGTCAGGTGGCCGAGTTTCTTCTGGCCGGCCGGCACGAGCGGATCGGCTACATCGCCGGATGGGAAGGCGCCTCCACCCAGCGTGACCGTGAGCAGGGCTTTCTCGAGGGGCTGAAGGCGGGCGGGCAGGAGCTCTTCACCCGCGCTGTCGGCAATTACGAGGTCGACACTGCCCGCGCCGCCGCGCGCGACATGTTCTCCGACCCCGGCAAGCGCCCCGACGCCGTGTTCATCGCCAACGACCACATGGCCTTTGCCGTGATGGATGTGATCCGCTTCGAGCTGGGCCTCTCCGTGCCCGGCGACGTTTCGGTGGTGGGCTATGATGACGTGCCCCCCGCCGCATGGCTCGCCTACAACCTCACCACCGTACGCCAGCGCGCCAACCTGATGGTGGAAGAGACCGTCAAGGCGCTGCTCGCCCATATCGATACCCCCGACACAGCCGAGGCCCGAATGGTCGCCATCGACGCGCCGCTCATCGTGCGCGGCTCGGCCCGAATACCCCAAGGATGGACCCGCACATGACTGCCCCGATGCAAGGCTTCGACGCCAAGTTCCGCGACTTCCCCGATTACATCATCGGGATCACCAAGGAGATCTGGGAAGACCGTGGCATCGCCACGCTGCACGACTACTACGCGCCGGATATCGTGGTGCGCTCGCCCGCTTCCGTCGTCGTCGGCAATCAGGGCGTCATCGCGGCCACGATGGCAACGCTGGCCGAGTTTCCCGATCGGACCCTTTTTGGTGAAGACGTGATCTGGTCCGGCACCCCGGAGGAGGGGATGCTCTCCAGCCACCGGCTGCATTCCACCGCCACCCACATCAACCCGGGCGTCTACGGCGCGCCCACCGGCAAGCAGTTGCACTACCGCATCCTCGCCGACTGCCACGCCCGGAACAACGCCATCGACGACGAGTGGCTGATCCGCGACCAGGGTGCCATCGTCCGCCAACTCGGCTGGGAGCCCAAGGACTACGCCCGCGATCTGATCGCCCGCGAAGGCGGGCCGGAGCATTGCGTCAAACCCTACACCCCCGCCAATGATGTCGAAGGCCCCTACAAGGGCACCGGCAATCAAAGCGAATGGGGCGAGCGCCACGCCGATGTGCTCACCCGCATCATGAATGCCGATTTCACCGTGATCCCCGAGGCCTACGACCGGGGCGCCAACCTCTATTATCCCGGCGGGCTGGATACGCTGTCCTTCGACGGGGCAGACCGCTTCTGGATGGGCCTCCGCGCCTCCTTCCCCAACGCGAAATTCACCCTCCACCATACCATCGGCCGCGATGATCCGATGATGCCGCCGCGCTCGGCCCTGCGCTGGACCATGCACGGCAAGCATGAGGGCTGGGGCGGCTTCGGCACGCCCACCGGCGCAGAGGTCTTCGTGCTGGGCATCAGTCACATCGAATGGGGCGCGCTCGTCGGCGGTGAGCCCCGCATCCGCCGCGAATGGACCCTCTACGACGAAACCTCCATCTGGAAGCAGATCCTGCTCCAGACGGGCGACCTCTGATGCTGCCTTGCCCGCAAGAGACCGCGCGGCGCTTTCACGCGCATCGCGCCGGGCTGCGGGCGCGGCGGCTCAACCTGCATCCGCCGGGGCAGGGGCCACGCCCCCTCACCCCACGGATACAGACAGAAGGACCACACAGATGACCCCGCAAGAGATCGAATCCCGCATCGTCCGCTACGGCGACCTGCAACCCTGCAAGACCGCCTTCATCGACGCCCATACGCCCGGCTCCGACCAGAAGGAGAACTTCACCATCATCGGCGGCGGCGTGTCCGAAAGCCCCGACCAGCATGTGCACATTTCCATCCCGCACGGCTTCAACATCGGCGCCGCAGGCCAACCGCCCAAGTGCCGCAACTCGCTGCACGATCACCACACGGCAGAGGCCTTCTTCGTGCTCTCCGGTCGCTGGCGGTTCTTCTGGGGCCGCTGGGGCGATGCCGGAGAGGTGACGCTGGAGCCCGGCGATATCTTCAACATCCCCACCGGCATCTTCCGCGGCTTCGAGAACATCGGCACCGACTACGGGATGATCATGGCGATCCTCGGCGGCGATGATGCCGGTGGCGGTGTCATGTGGGCGCCGCAGGTGATCGAAGACGCCGCCGACCACGGCCTCGTGCTGGGCGAGAACGGCAAGCTCTACGACAGCAAGAAGCAGCAGCGCCTGCCCGAGGGCGTCAAGCCGATGCCGCTGATGTCGGAGGCCGAGCTGGCCAAACGCCCCGAGCCGACCACGGCAGAGGTGCTCCCCAACCACGTCGCCCGCTACTGGGACATGGTCGCACTGGCCGACCGCAAGCCCTGCAAGGTGATCGGCGAGACCGGCCTCCTGCGTGACAAGCCAGGCTTTGAGGTCGATTTCATCACCCGCGGTTCGGCGACAGAGCGCAAACACAGCCATGACAAGCCCTCGGTCCTGATGCCCGTCACCGGCCACTGGAAGGTAAGCTGGGAGGGCGGTTCGGCCACGCTGGCACCGGGTGATACCATGTCGGTGCCCGAGAACCTCGCCCATTCCGCCGTGCCGTCGATGACCGGCGAGGCCGCACTCTACCACATCATCGGCACCGCCGATCCGGCTGGCCCGAGCTGGAAAGGCTGACGCCTCCCATGTCCGCCACTCCCCTCGTACTCCTGCCCGGAATGATGTGCGATGCGCGTCTCTTCGCGCCGCAAATAGCGGCGTTCGGTCAGGCGCGCGAGGTGATCGTGCCTGATCTGACGGGGGCCTGCACCATGCGGGCCCTCGCCGCCGCAGTTCTCTCCGAGGCCCCAGAGCGGTTTGCGCTCGGCGGTCTCTCTATGGGCGGGATCGTCGCGATGGAGGTGGCCCGCCAAGCCCCTGAGCGGCTGGCAGGGCTGGCGCTGCTCGATACCAACCCGCTGGCCGAGTTGCCCGAGAAGCAGGCAGGCCGGGCGCCGCAGATCGAGCGCGTCCACATCAACGGCCTCGCCGCGGTGATGACAGAGGAGATGATCCCCCACTACCTCGCGGATGAAGCGGCCACGCCCGATTTGCCCGATCTCTGCCTGCGCATGGCGCTGGACCTCGGGCAGTCGGCCTTCACCAACCAGTCCATCGCGCTCCGCGACCGCCCCGACCAGACCGGCACGCTAAAGGCGCTCTCCATGCCCTCACTCGTGCTCTGCGGCCGGCATGACAGGCTCTGCCCCGTCGAGCGCCACGAACTGATGCACGCGCTCATTCCCGGCTCGACACTCGAGATCGTCGAAAACGCCGGACACCTCACCACCCTCGAACGCCCCAACGAGACCAACGCGGCCCTTGCCCGCTGGCTGGAGACCCTATGACCCCCGAGACCCTGAACCTGCTGCGCAAGGTCGATACCCCCACTGTCTGCAACGCCATCGAAGTCATTGAAGGCAAGCGCGGGTTTGACCGTTACACGCGTGGAACGGTGCTTAGCAGCGACCCAACCGCCGGTGCCCTCGTCGGCCGTGCCCGCACCGCCAAGATCGCCGCCATCGCCCCACCCGAGGAGGCGCCGGAGGTGATCAAGGCCCGCCGGATGGACTATTACCGCCACATGGCCACCGGCCCCCGCCCGGCCTTGGCCGTGGTCGAAGATCTCGATGGCGAAAACGCGGTCGGCGCCTTCTGGGGCGAGATCAACACCACCGTCCACAAAGGCTTCGGCCTCGCCGGCACGCTGACCAATGGCGTGATGCGCGACCTCGGCGATCTGCCCGAGGGCTACCCGGTCCTGGCCGGCTCCGTCGGACCCTCGCACGCCTTCGTCCATGTCCGCGAGATCGGCACACCCGTCACCGTCTTCGGCCTGACCATCGCTGACGGCGACCTTGTCCACGCCGACCGCCACGGCGCGCTGGTTATCCCCGAGCCCTACATCGCCCCCATCACCACCGCGATCGCCAAGATGCAGAAAACCGAAGCCATCGTCCTGGACGCCGCCCGCGCTCCCGGCTTCGACTTCGAAAGCTTCGAGGCCGCATGGTCCGCCTTCGAGAAAGCGCGGACCTGAGCGCGTCGGAGCCACGCTACCCTTCGAGGCACCGCCCGTCAGCCTTCAACCCCATCCCTCCGGCAGCCGTGCCTCGCTGCCCTGACCGCAAATCTCCAACCCACGGAACCACTCATGCCCCAAACCCTGCGTTTCGGCCTCCTTGCCCTTGTTGCCTATTTCGTCTGCATGGCGATTGCGCATTTCTTCGGCCTCAAGGTGCCCATTCTCTTCGTCTATTACGACACGCCCTACTACGCTTATCAGGACAGGATCATCTCCTTCGCAGTCCTGAGCTACGTCGGCCTGTTTTACGCGGCTTCCGGGGATATCAAACTCGTCCCCATCGCCCTGGCCGTTTTGGGGGCAACCGCCCTCGGCCTCGCGTCCGTCAATATGTCGGAGGCCCTGGCTTCGGTGCTCTCGGAGGGCCAGTCCACTTGGCCCTACTGGGCGCAGACCGCCGTGATCGCCGGTCTCTGGTTCATCCTGACAGTCCTGTATCTAGCACGACCAAAGGCCTGACCGCCCCCATTCCCGCCCGGCCCTACCAGTCGCGGGGCCGGGTGCGCTCAAGCTCGGCGCTGATCGGAATGAACTCCTGTTCATCTCCCGGCGGCAGCCTGAAAGGCCCGTTTGCCCAATCTGCCGCCTTCCAGTCCTCCTTGGCCTGCTCGATCCGATCCTTCGAGGAGGAGACGAAGTTCCACCAGATGTAGCGCTTCTCGTTCAGCGTCGCCCCGCCAAGCGCCATGAGCCGCGCCCCCTGCGGCCCGGCCTTGACCGAAATCCGGTCCCCGGGCCGAAACACCATCATCCGACCGGCCTCGAATGTGTCACCACTCACCTCGATGCTGCCTTCAGAAACATAGATGCCGCGATCTTCGTGATCGTCGGGCAGCGGGAAGGCGGCGCCGGGCCGGAGCACGACATCGAGATAGAAGGTTTCCGATTGCATGGTCACAGGGCTCGCTTTGCCATAGGCCGCGCCGAGGATCAGCCGGGCCGTGGCCCCGCCGTCCTGAAACTGCGGCAAGGCGGCCTCCTTGTGATGCTCGAAATCCGGCGCCATTTCTTCGCGGTCTTCGGGCAGGGCAATCCAGGTCTGGATGCCGAACAGTTTGTGCTGGGTTGCGCGGGTCTCCTCGCTGGTGCGCTCAGAATGGGTCACGCCGCGCCCGGCCACCATCCAGTTGACCTCTCCGGGGTAGATCATCTGATGCGTGCCAAGGCTGTCCCGATGCTCGAACTCGCCCTGGTAGAGATAGGTCACTGTGCCGAGGCCGATATGCGGATGCGGGCGCACGTCGATACCGCCATCGGTGATGAACTCCGCCGGGCCCATCTGGTCGAAAAAGATGAACGGCCCCACCATCTGCCGGGCGGGGGCGGGCAAGGCACGCCGCACTTCGAAGCCGCCGAGATCACGGGCGCGCGGAATGATCAGCGTGTCGATCTCCCTGGCGTGCTCCAACGGGCATTCGGGGTTGTGCGTGGGGTTCCAGCTCATGGTCGTCCTCTCTCTCGATGGTGTCTCTCTTGCCGGGCAGCCTCACCACTGGATGACATCTGCCAGCTCTTCCCGATGCTTCAGCGCATGGGCCCGTACGAAGGGGCAAAGCGGCACGATCCGTTCGCCGCGTGTTCGGGCATCCGCGATCAGGCGATCGACCAGTATGCGCGCCAGCCCCATGCCCCTCATGCTGTCGGGCACGAAGGTGTGGTCTGCGATGATCAGCGTGGGCGTGACCTTGGAGGTGGTCAGCTCCGCTTCGCCCTCCGCCTCCGGCGTGGTCGCCACGTAGCGCCCCTTGCTCTCGGTTTCGGTGTAGGTGATCTCAACGTCAGCCACGATCCGGGCTCCTTTCTTCATCTGAGGCCGGGGCGCGCAGCAGGGCGTGCCCCGGCGAGGTCAGTCCGTTGTCACGAGGCGCTGCAGCGCCACAAGCTCCGGCTGGCGCACCTCATGCCCGCCGTCATGGATTTCTGTCGCAACCTCGGCCCCCTGCTCAGCGTACCAGCCGATCAGGCGCTCGGTCAGCGGCCATGGGCACATCGGGTCGCGCCGGCCTGCGGTGATCAGAACCCGGGTTCCTGCGAGGCCCGGAGCCGCATCTGGCGCCCAGGGGATCAGCGGGTGCAGCAGCCCGACCCGGTCGAACAGATCGGGCCGTTCCATGGTCACCGAGGCAAGGATATTGGCGCCGTTCGAGTAGCCGAACCCGTAAACCGGGCTGCCCGGATGCAGCGCCTTGTGCGCCGCGACATATGAGGCCAGCGCCTCGGTCCGGCGTGCCAGATCCTCCATGTCGTAAACACCCTCGCCCGTCCGGCGAAAGAAACGCGCGGCCCCCATCTCGGAGACATCGCCGCGCGGCGAAACGATGCCCGCGCCGGGCAGGAGTTGCCCGGCAATCTCGAAGAACTGGGTTTCATCCCCGCCGGTGCCGTGGAAGGCAAAGATCAGCGGCGCTCCCGACTCCGGCGGTCTCGTCAATGCGTGATAGCTTTCCGTTCCCATGGATCGGCTCCTTATCCAGAGATCGGGGGCAGCAGCCCCTCGATCTCGGCGCGATGCGGCTCGTAGCGCGTGGGCAGCTTCAGCGCCTCCCCCAGATGCGCCGTGTCTTCATCCCTATCGAACCCGGGCTCGTTGGTCGCCACTTCAAACAGCACCCCGCCCGGCGTGCGGAAGTAGATCGCCCAAAAGTAGTCCCGGTCGATCACCGGCGTCACTTGGTAACCGGTGTCCATCAGTGCGCGGCGCACCTCGAGCTGTGCTGCCCGGTTCTCCACCGCGAAGGCGATGTGATGAACCGATCCAGCGCCTTGCCCAGCCGTGCGCGCATCCGGCACTTCCTCAAGGTCGATGGTGTCGGCGGCATTGCCTCCTTCGATCCGATAGCGGGTGATCCCTCCGTCGCTCTCGTCTTTCTGATACCCCATGAAGCTCAACAGCTCGCCGGTCGCCGCCGCATCCCGCAGGCTGAAGCGCGCGCCGTGAAAACCCAGAATGCCCGCCTCTTCAGGCACATCGCTTCCGGTCCACGGCGCGCGGCCGCGCAGATCGCTTTCCACCAGCGCAAACCCGTCCCCGTCCGGCCCGTCAAAACCCAGCCGGTTTTCGCCCAGAAACGCGCTTTCATGCAGCCCGGTCACGCCGCGCGTGGCGAGGCGCTCCTTCCAGTATCCCAGCGCACCCTTGGGCACGGCAAACTCGGTCGTTCCCACCTCGCCGGTGCCCCGGCGGCCCTTTGGCATGTTCCCGAATGGGAAGTAGGTCATCACCGATCCGGGCGTGCCCACCTCGTCCCCGTAATAGAGGTGATACACCTCCGGCGCATCAAAGTTGACGGTCTTCTTGACCCGGCGCAGGCCGAGGGTATTGGTGAAGAACGCGTTGTTTTCATTTGCATCTCCTGCCATCGATGTAACGTGATGCAGGCCTTTGATCTCGGTAATCATGGCTGTGCCTTTCAAGCGATCCCTGTGTCTTCATCCCAAGATAGGACATGCCGCCATTCATATTAATCGAAATGGCATTGCACTCACTATTGTCGTGAGTGCAATAATTCCGAATGCAGGACATCAAACCGATCCGGGTGTTTTTGAAGGTGGTCGAGCTCAGCAGTTTCGCCGCCGCAGCCCGCGCCCTCAAGATGACACCGGCCTCTGTCACGCGCATCGTCGCGCGGCTCGAAGAGGACCTTGGCCAGCAGCTTCTGGTCCGTACAACCCGGCAGGTCTCGCTCACGACAGCCGGGGCGACCATGGCCGCCCGCTATGCGCCTGTCGTTGCCGATTTCGACCGGATCACCGAGGAAATCACCCGATCCGCCCGCCCCGACCGGGGGCGGCTCTCCATCAACGCGCCGATGTCGCTGGGCCTGCGGCTGATGCCGGACCTTATCGACAGGTTCCGGCTGGCCTATCCGAACATCACGCTGGATGTGCAATTGACCGATGCCTTCATCGACATCGTCCAGGAACGGTGCGATCTCGCCATCCGCATCTCAGGCCCGCCTGCCGACAAGTCGACCATCTGGCGCAAGATCTGCGAAGTCCCTCGGCACCTCGTGGCAGCCCCGGACCTCTTCAACCGGACTCCGAAGCCCGAAACGCCCGACGATCTCGATCCGGCGGTCTGCATGTCCTATTCAGCCTCGGGCCGGGCGGAAACCTGGAAGCTCAGCCATGGAGGGCGATCGCGCAGCGTGACCGCAGGCGCTTCGATCCTCAGCAACAACGGCGACTTTCTCTACGCCCTGGCCAAGGCCGGAAACGGAATAGCGCTGCTGCCGGATTTCATCGTCAGCGACGGGATAGCAAACGGCGAAGTCGAAACCGTCCTCAGCGACTGGTCCGCACCGCCCCTCTGGCTGACGCTGTTCTATCCACCCTACGAGGTCTTGCCGCCATTGGTGGCGACCTTCACGGACTTCTTCGAAGCCCATCTCAGGGAAGTAACCGGTCTGAGTTTTGATCAGTCTCGCCGATGAGGCCGTCACGCAGCAAGCCTTCTCCCGATCATGCCGGCCGACAGCAACAGTTTCCTTCCATAGTTGCTGTTCAGAGAGTTCGCAGCGGAGGTCCACTTCGAGATCAATAGGATGCTGCTTGGTGCTCGAACGGCGACGTCGACCGGGACGTGCCGGGGATGCAGCATTGCTTTCTGTATGGATAAGTCTCGGCTGCTGAGGCATCCGAAATGCCATCACAGAGGCTGATTGGACGACTTACCCGCTCCACTCGCCGGTACCGTTGGGGTGCAGCTCCTCGTGGAGGTGGAACCGAGAGGCCCAGCGGGAGGGGCGGTACGAGAAGCGACATGAGTTGTCGTTGCGGAGCGCGCGTGCCGGCCCTGCAAAGGCTTATGCCGGTGTGCAGAGGGGCGTTCGGCGCCCCTGGGAATTGTCAAGGTGGCAGGCCGATGAACCTCCGCTACAGCGCGATGCGCAAGATTGACCCGTCGCAGGGCGCACGCCTCGGCGACGGCACCGAGAACAACGGCGACCGCGTCGAGATCGGGCCCACGCCGCTTGCATTCGAGGAATGGCGCGAGGTGGGGCTGCAGTTGCCGGATCTTAAGCTGATGCGCGAGGCGCGGCACCGCCGTTTGACGGACGCCGTTGTCGCGCGAGGCTATGGCGGTCTCCTCATGTTCGACCCGCTCAATATCCGCTACGCGACCGACACGACGAACATGCAGCTCTGGAACACACACAACCCCTTCAGGGCCGTGCTGCTCTGCGCGGACGGCTATATGGTTATCTGGGACTACAAGAACGCGCCCTTTCTGGCAGGTTTCAACCCGCTGGTGCGCGAGGCGCGGTCGGGCGCCGACATGTTCTACTTCGCCCGCGGCGACAGGATCGACGACGGCGCGAAGGCTTTCGCCGCCGAGGTCGCGGACCTTCTGGCGACCCACGCGCCGGGCCACAGGATGATCGGGGTCGACAAAATCCAGCCCCACGGGCTCGATGCGCTTAGGGCAGCGGGGCTGGAGTATCGCGACGGCGAAGAGGTGACGGAGCGCACGCGCGCCATCAAGACAGAGCACGAGCTTCGCGCCATGCGCTGTGCGGTCCACTCCTGCGAGCGTGCAATGGCAGCGATGGAGGACTTCGCGCGCAAGGAGATCCCCGACGGTGGCGTCACCGAGAACGACGTCTGGGCGGTGTTACATGCCGAGAACATCAAGCGCGGCGGCGAGTGGATCGAAACGCGGCTACTGACTTCCGGGCCTCGCACGAACCCGTGGTTCCAGGAATGCGGGCCCCGCGAGATTGCCAAAGACGAGATTCTGGCTTTCGACACCGATCTGATCGGCCCTTACGGCATCTGCGCCGACCTGAGCCGGACGTGGTGGATCGGCGATGGCCCCGCCCCAGACCACATGCGCGAGAGCTACGCCGAGGCGGTGGAGCACATCCGCTACAACACTGCGCTGCTCCGACCCGGCGTGCACATGGCTGGGCTGACGTCGTCACTCCATGTGCTGCAACCGAAGTACCAGGCGCTCAAGTACTCCTCGCCGATGCATGGCGTTGGGATGTGTGACGAGTGGCCATTAATCGCCTATCCCGACCGCTTCGTACCAGGCGCCTTCGACGCAATTCTCGAGCCGGGACTTACCCTCTGCGTTGAGGCGCTAGTGGGTGAAGTCGGCGGCGACCACATGGTCAAGCTGGAGGATCAAGGCGTCCTGACCGAGAACGGCTACGAGACCATCTCGACATATCCGCACGACCAACGGTTCCTATAGCCATAGCGTGCTAAATGGGGCCTTAGTGCCCACCGCAGCGAAAGTCCGCTTTGCCCGCTCAGCGGACTTTGGCCTGCAGACCATGCAGCACGATGCCCCGGATCACCGGTTCGCGAAGTTGCACCGCAGCGATAACCCTTACAGCGGAGGTCGGCCGTGGGTCATTGTCGTCAAGGGGTCGATCCATGGCCATCAATGTTTAACGCGGATGCTTGGTCCGCTGCCTGCCCATACTGGACGTTCGTTGGCCGCGCCATTGCTGCGGCGCAGCTTCCCGGAAACGGCCTACGCCCGCCTCTTGCAGCATGAGCCTTCAAGCAAACCTCGGTGTTGCGGACCACGCGAAGGCCTTACCGAAAACGGTCATTCTCGACGCTAAAATCGCGCATGTAGTGAGCCCTCTGCTGAACCCACGAGAAGGTTGTGTTCTTGGCCGAGCGCATCATACAGGGTCGTTGGCCGTTTTCGGCCCGAAGGTATTCGTAATCTCCGACACGAGGTCCGCTGGAAAACCACCCTCTCGGGCGTGACGATAGATATCTTCGGCGCTGTCCGCTTCGTGGACGCAGTACAGCTTGTCGCCGGCCGCATAGGTGTGGTGCCAGACGTAGTGAACCCCGAGGCCGTCCACGACGGCATTCGACTTGGCCGAGATGTCGCGGAAGTCCTGGGCGGTCAATTTGTCTGCCCCGGGGACGGTTCTTTCAACGATGAACATGGGCATAGGTCTCTCCTTCGCTGTCGGTTTTGTGGGTTTCGTGGTCGGCTCGGTATGCCGCGGATCCAGCCTCACACGGCGGACCTGGGCAGGGCATGTCTGGCCAGCGTCGCCCTGTAGGCCGGTCGCCCCGAGGCGGCCGCGTGCACGGCGTCGATGTTGGGATGGGCGCGGAAGAACGCCGGCCCGTCCGCGACCCATTCGGTGAGCATGGCAAGGTAGTAGTCCAGCGCCGAGAAGCCGCGCTCGAGGAACGAGCCCTCACCACGGATGGCCCCCTCCAGGACGCCGTAGAACCTGTCCAGGTCCGCCGCCCCCTATTCCCGGACCTCGGCCATCGCGGCCTCCGACCGGGCGAACTGTTCCGGGCGGGCCTCCCGAGACACGGCCGGATAACCGGTCGACACCATTACGTTGAGCCAGAACAGAAAGGCCGGCCTGTCCGGGTTCCCGGGAAGCGGGGTGAGGCCCGCGGCCGGGAAAGCCTCGCCAAGATGGGTGACGATCGCGCCCGTCTCGCCGTTCGTAGAACCGTCGGGGAGCGTGAGCGCCGGCACGCGGGCCGCGGGGTTCAGGCGTCGGTAGGCGTCGTCCAGATGCTGGCCCGCTCCCATGTTGACGTAACGTGCCTCGTAGTTCGCCCCGGTCTCCCGCAGCAGGGCGTCTGCGACGATCGACCCTGCCATGTATTCCGAGTAAAGCACGTACATGGTACCTCCCGTCAAAAGGTTATCTTTGCGGAACGAAGCCTCCTCCTGCTCATATCCTCCATGATTGCCAACCGATGCGATGCTTGCACGGCAGATTGTCGGTTGAGGCATTTAAGGTTTGCTTTATTGATGGAACATGCAGGTCACCCATCTGAACTCCCTGCGCGCGCTCGAGGCGACGCTCCGCCATGGCAGCTTTTCAGTGGCGGCCCGAGAGCTGGGCGTGAAGCCCGCGGCCGTCGGTCAGCGGGTCAAGGCGCTGGAGGACTACATAGGCCGGCAGCTCTGCACCCGCACCCCAACCGGCATCCACGCGCACGATGACATCCGCGATGTCGCGGCGCTCCTGACCCGCAGCTTCACCGGACTGGCGGCCGCCCTCGCCGAAGTAAAAAGCGGCGATGCGGAAACCAGGCTGTCGGTGACCCTGCCCGTATCCTTTGTAGAGAACTGGCTCGCCTCCCGCATCGCCGGGTTCCACCAGCGCCACACCTCCGTCGACCTTCGCCTCGATGCTTCAAACCGAGACGTCGACCTGATGAGCGAGACATTCGACTTCGCCGTTCGCTACGGGGCACCGCCGGAGCCGCACCTCGAAGCGGACGTGCTGTTCGAGGACCACGTCCTCGCCGTCTGCTCACCGGACTTCGCCGCAGACCACCTGTCCGACCACCGGCGCAGGTCGCTGAAGGACGTCCCGCTCATTGATATCGACAACCGCACGAGTGACCAGAGCTGGGTCGGGTTCGAGCAGTGGGGGCGGACCTTCGGGTTCGACGGGGCGCACCTCGGCCACGGGATTCATTTTTCGAAGGTCAGCTCGGGGCTGCAATCCGCAATCGCCGGCCAAAGCCTCGTCCTTTGCGGATTGGTCGAGTCCTCCTCAGCCCTCGGCTCCGGCCAGCTCGTGATGCCTTTCGGCCCGGATCTGCGGTGCAAGACGAAGGGCGTCTATCGGCTACTCCATGTCCGCGGCCGGAAGATGGGCGGCCTGCAATCGGACTTTCGAGCTTGGCTTTTAGGCGAGGCGGCAGCGTTCAGGCGTGACATAGAAATCTTACTAAGCAACCGTGCCCAGTCCAGGTCCTGAGTCCAGCGGACAACTCTTCTCGACCATGTGTAACCTGTTAATGAGCTTGACGCGCCCTAGCATTCGTGAACGGCCCGAAGCCGACATTCACTGTCGCTCTAACGGTGCTTTGCAGATCGCTCAAAGCCGACTGTTGTTTTGCCCGTGTATCACGATCGCTCGGAAGTCGTTTACGTTGGTAAGTGTTGGCCCCGTTACAACGAGGTATTCGAGTTGCTCAAAGACCGTAAAGCTGTCATGCATCTCGAGCATGCGACGCGTATCGATGCCTCGACGCGCCGCGGCCCGTGGAAAGCTTGGACCTGTAATTGCACCGGCTGCGTCCTCGGTCCCGTCGATGCCGTCCGTGTCAACGGCAACTGCGGCGATGCTTGGATGGCCATTCAGCGCGAGCGCGAGGGACAGCAAGAACTCGGTGTTGCGCCCCCCGCGACCGGGCTTCGTATCGCCGACTGTCACGGTTGTCTCTCCGCCAGAGATCAGAACCGCAGGCGGAGCGACGGGCGTGCCGTGGCGCGCGACGGCCTTTGCGATCCCGGCCATGACGATGCCCAGTTCCCGCGCCTCTCCCTCTAATGAATCCCCCAGAAGAACTGGCGTCACGCCTGCGTCTCGCGCGACTTCTGCCGCGGCCTCAAGAGAGGCCTGCGGCGTTGCGATCAGGCGATAATCAGGCTCGAACGGTTCGCCATCCGGCGAAGGAGTGCGCAGCATGTCCTGTGCAGCCTGCGGCAGCGACGGGCCGAGTTTGTCGGCAAGATAGGACAGGTCTGCCTGCGCCGTCGGGTCGGGCACAGTCGGCCCGGATGCGATGGCCTCGGGATCATCGCCGGGCACGTCTGAAATCGCGAGCGTCACGAGCCGCGCTTTCCCCGCCGCGCGCGCAAGTCCGCCGCCTTTCACCTGCGAGAGGCGGCGGCGCACCTTGTTCATCTCGGAGATCGACAGCCCAGAGGCCAAGAGGAGCCGGTTCACCGCAATGAGGTCGTCGAGGGTCAGCGGCGGCCGTGGCAAGGACAGCAATGACGAGCCGCCTCCGGAGATCAGGGCAAGTACCAGATCGTCCGGTCCCGCCTTGGCCGCTTCCTCCATGATCTCTCGGGTCGCGGCCTCTGCCGCGGCATCGGGTACCGGGTGGGCGGCCTCTCGGACCGTGATCCGATCCGTCGGGACTGCATGCCCGTAGCGCGTCACGACGATGCCCGTCAGATCGACATCGGGCCAGGCTTGCTCGACCGCGCGGGCCATGGAGGCCGCCGACTTCCCTCCGCCCAAGATGATGCAGCGCCCACGCGGCTTCTCCGGCAGGTAAGACGCCAGGACCCGCGCCGGATCCGCCGCGCCGACGGCAGCATCCAGCATCCGCCGTAGCAGGTCTTGTGCATCATCTTCGGTCATCATCTACCGCTCAGATATTCTCGATCTACCGCTCAGATATTCTCGCCACGGATGGCTTCGCAGACGGCGTCCGTGACTTCCTGCGTGGTGGCCGTGCCGCCCACATCCGGGGTCATGATCCCGTCGGCGCAGACTTTCTCCACAGCGCGCATCAGGCGTTCGGAGGCACTCGCTTCGCCCAGATGGTCGAGCATCTGGCTCGCCGTCCAGAAGGTGGCGACCGGATTGGCGATGCCCTTGCCGGTGATGTCGAAGGCCGAGCCGTGGATGGGCTCGAACATAGAGGGGTAGCGGCGTTCGGGATCGATATTTCCCGTCGGCGCCACGCCGAGGCTGCCTGCAAGCGCGCCGGCGAGGTCCGACAGGATATCGGCGTGCAGGTTGGTCGCCACGATGGTGTCGAGGCTCTTCGGATCCTTGACCATGCGCACGGTCATGGCATCGACCAGCATCTTGTCCCAGGTCACGTCCGGGAAATCCTTGGAGACCTCGGCCGCGATCTCGTCCCACATCACCATGCCGTGCCGCTGCGCGTTGGACTTGGTGACAACGGTCAGGAACTTGCGGGGGCGGGACTGCGCGAGCTTGAAAGCATAGCGCATGATCCGCTCGACCCCGGTGCGGGTGAAGATGGAAACTTCGGTGGCCACCTCTTCGGGGAAGCCCTTATGTGCACGGCCGCCGACGCCTGAATACTCGCCTTCACTGTTCTCACGCACGATAACCCAGTCCAGGTCGCCGGGGCCGACACCTGCGAGCGGGGAGGTTATGCCCGGCAGGATCTTGGTAGGACGGACGTTTGCGTATTGGTCAAAGCCCTGGCACAGCGGCAGGCGCAGGCCCCAGAGCGTGAGGTGATCGGGCACATCCGGTGCGCCGACAGCCCCGAAGAAGATGGCGTCGAAATCCTTGATCTGATCGCGGCCATCTTCGGGCATCAGCGCGCCGGTTTTCTTGTAGCGCTCGGAGCTCCAGTCAAATTCGGTGACGTCAAGGGTAAAGCCGCCATCGCGCCGGGCGAGCGCTTCGAGCGCCTGCAAGCCTGCTGCGATCACTTCGGGGCCGATCCCGTCTGCCGGGATAGAGGCGATCCTGTAGGTTTTCACCGCATCCGTTGCCGCTTGCGTGCCGCCGGACGGCGAGGTTGCCGTATCCCCATCTTTCAGGATCGTCATGCTATCTCCTCCTCATGAACGCTCGTTCAGTTTGAGCGCGAGCCTACAGGTGAGGGTTCGGGCTTCTCAATCGAGCACTGATTATATACGCTTTCGCAATAAACAGCGAAGCGGATTCCCATCGTGAACATCACGCAACTGAAGTGTTTTCTGGCGGCGGCAGAGGTGCTGCACTTTGGGCGTGCGGCGCAGTCGCTGGATATTCTGCCAGCGACGCTTGGGCGGCATGTGAAGCAGCTGGAGGATCATCTGGGCGTTGCGCTGTTTCAGCGGACCACGCGGGCGGTGGCGCTGACCGAGGCGGGCACCCGCGTGCTGGAGGATGCACGCGCGTTGATTGCGCAGGCCGAGACGCTGGAGGAAAAAGCCCGCGCCGTGCGCAGCGCCGAGCCGCATGTGCTGCGGGTGGGGGCCATCGACAGCGCGGCGGCCGGGCTGATTCCGCAAATCCTGCAACCGCTGCACGAGGCGCGGCCGGGGCTCGAAATTCAGATCATCGAGCAGAAAACCATCTACCTTTTGCCGAAACTGCTCAGCGGCAGCCTCGACATCGCCTTCTGCCGGCCACCGGATGTGCGCGACCCGAAGCTGGTGTTTCGTACGCTATTCTATGAAACCGCCGTTGTGGCCCTGCCGAAGTCGCACCCGCTGGCGGGCCGCGATTCGATCGAGATTGCCGATCTTGCCGAGGAGCCGCTGATCGTTCCGGACCGGCGGTCGAGGCCGCATTCGCATGATCTGACCATGTCGCTGTTTCTCGGGGCCGGGCTGACGGCGCGCGTGGCGCAGATCGCCGAGGAAAAGCAGACCATCGTGAACCTCGTGGCCGCGGGCACCGGGCTGGCGATTGTGCCGCGCTGGACCGCACGGCTGAGGGTTGAGGGCGTGCGCTTTTTGCCGCTGGCCAAGACGGATGCGACCTCGCAGGCGAAACTCATCCTCGCCGCCGCTTGGGCAAGGGGCACGCGCGACCCGCTGAGGGATGATTTCTTGCATGTTTTGAACCTTCAGCTTGAGGCGCTGGAAGCCTCGGCCTGATTATATCAAGAGTGAATATAATCCGTGCTGAATTGAGTCCGGCACGGTCCTTCTCCCAATGTTCAAGGCGGAGGATGTGCCGTGTTCCGGTGCATCAAATGGGAATACACGGAGGAGGATACCATGAAATTTACCACCATTATTGCAGCAGCAGCATGTGCAGTGGCCTTGCCCGCCGCCGCTCAGGACAAGTCCGACTGGCCGAGCAGCCTGACCATCGGCACCGGCAGCCAGGGTGGCACATACTTTGGCTATGGCAGCGGCTTTGGCGCGATGATCACCGAAGAGCTGGGCGTCAACGCTGGCGTCGAGATCACCGGCGGCCCGGTGCAGAACGTGACCCTCGTGGAA
Organism: Vannielia litorea; assembly: GCF_018424695.1. Classification (GTDB taxonomy): domain Bacteria; phylum Pseudomonadota; class Alphaproteobacteria; order Rhodobacterales; family Rhodobacteraceae; genus Vannielia; species Vannielia litorea_A. The sequence continues at coordinate 9,091 of NZ_QTNQ01000048.1, read as the reverse complement.
AGCGGCGAGCACCAGCTTGGCTTTGTCACGCTTGGCCCCGCAGATGAGGCCCGTCGCGGTGAAAGCCCGCTGATGCCGGGTGTGCCGCATGAGAATGTGCGCGCGCTGTTCCCGATGTATCAGACTCCGCTGCAGGCGGCTGTTCTGGCATCGTCCGACATCGAGAGCTTTCAGGACATGGCAGGCAAGCGCGTTGGCGTTGGCCCGGCTGGCGGCACCTCGGCCACCTACTGGACCCGGTTCTTCGAGAACGCCGAAGGCTATGAGGGTGTGACCATCTCCAACGCTGGCGGGTCGGATACGGCCGGGCAGCTCAAGGACGGGCTGATCGACGCCTTCGTTTATGCCGCGGGCCTGCCGACCGGCGCCTATGCTCAGCTCGCCGTGGAAAACGACGTGCGATTCATTTCGATGGATGACGAGACCCTGGCGACGATGAAGGAGATCGTTCCGGCCATGGCCGACTTCACCATCCCGGCCAACACCTACGAGGACCAGCCTGAGGATCTGCAGACCGTTTCGCTGTGGAACTTTGCCATCGCGCATCAGGACATGCCCGAAGATCTGGCCTACGCGATCACCGCCCTCGCCATGGAAAACCACGAGCGGATGATGACGAACCATGCGGCTGCCAAGGAAACGCTGCCGGAGAACGTTGCCAAAAACACCGTGATCCCGTTCCACCCGGGCGCCGCCCGCTGGTTCGAAGAGAACGGCTATGAGGTGCCCTCGGTCGACTAAGACCAAAGCGCTGGCAACAACTCGTTGATGTCAACAAACGGGCGGAGAGGCACAAGCCCTCCGCCCGAATTTCCACCTAGCAGGCGAGCGAACCATCTCCATGAGCAACGCGCAGGATACGCATACCCAATCCGAGGCCGACGCCGCCTCGGCGCTTGAGCAGGAACTGGCCCGGGCCAACGTGGATGCCGATCCCGTTGCGTTGAACCAGAGGCTGTTTGTCGGGCCCCGCAACATGCTGATTGCGTGCCTGTGTGTTGGCTACGCGGTGTTTCACCTGCTGGTGATGAACGTTTACCCGCTGGAAACCTGGGCCTACCGGCTGAGCCATGTGGGCGGCGGTTTGCTTCTTGGGTTTCTTCTGTTCGGCTCGACGCCGTTCATCCATGACCCGAACGAACCCGAAAAGGGTGGCCCGCTTTCTCTGGCTATGCTGGGCCTTGCCGGGGCCGGAATTCTCTATGGCGCAGTTGGCGTTGTGGCGATCTGGATCAACGGGCAGGTTCTGGGTGAGATACTGCCGCCAAAATGGGCGATGTCGAGCTTCGGGATTCCGCTCTGCCTTGGCACGGTTCTGGCCATAGTTCATGGCTGGGTATTTCCGCACCGCCGCCGGGCCTTGTTTGCACCGGGCGACGTGCTGCTTGCCGTCTCTGCCGTTGCTTTCACGGCCTATCTGATTTTCTTCGCCCGGCAGCTGCAGCTGCGCGCCGGGATGCCCATGGCGCTGCCCGGGGACATGTGGTCTGCCATCACCGGCTGCCTGCTGATCATCGAACTGACCCGCCGTCTTGCCGGGCTGGCGCTTGTCATCATTGCCGGGGTTTTCGTGGCCTATGCCTTTGCCGGGCCGTGGCTGCCGGGGATCTTCGAGCATCGCGGCTATGACGTGAAGCGGTTCTTCTCTTACATCTTCACCGACAACGGGGTGCTGGGCGCGCCGATTGCGATTTCATCGACCTATATCATCCTCTTCGTGATCTTTGCGGCCTTCCTGCAAACGACGCGGGTGGGCGAATATTTCGTGAATCTCGCCTTCGCTGCCGCCGGGCACAGGCGCGGCGGGCCGGCCAAGGTGGCGATCTTTGCCTCGGGCCTGATGGGCATGATCAACGGCACCTCGGCGGGCAACGTGGTGGCCACCGGCTCGCTGACCATCCCGATGATGAAGAAGGTGGGCTATCGCCCGCAAACCTCTGCCGCGGTCGAGGCCGCTGCCTCCACCGGCGGGCAGATCATGCCGCCGATCATGGGCGCGGGCGCCTTCATCATGGCCGAGATCACCGGCATCTCCTATATGGAGATCGTCTATGCCGCGATCATCCCGGCGGTAATCTACTTCGTCTCGGTCTACTTCATGGTCGACCTTGCCGCGAAGAAGGCGAACATGAAGGGCCTGCCGCGTGACGAGTTGCCCAAGTTTGCGAAGCTGGCCAAGCAGATCTACCTGTTCCTGCCGATCGTGGTGCTGATCTACGCGCTGTTCGCGGGCTACTCCGTGATCCGCTGTGGCACGCTGGCGATGGTGACGGCTGCCGTGGTGTCCTGGCTGACGCCGCACCGCATGGGGCCGCGACAGCTGTTTCAGGCGCTCGACAATGGTGCGCGCATGGTGCTGCAACTGGTGGCCGTTTGCGCCACGGCGGGCATCATCGTGGGCGTCATCGCGCTGACCGGCATTGGCTCGCGCTTTTCGACGGTGCTGCTGGCGCTGGCGGACCAAAGCCAGTTTCTCGCGCTGTTCTTTGCCATGGTCGTCTCGATCATCCTCGGCATGGGCATGCCCACCACGGCGGCCTATGCCGTGGCGGCCTCGGTCATCGCGCCGGGTGTCATCAACCTCGGCGTCGCACCGCTGACAGCGCATCTCTTCATCTTCTACTTTGCGGTGATGTCGGCGATCACGCCACCCGTGGCGCTGGCCGCCTATGCGGGCTCCGCGCTGGCCGGATCGGACCCGATCCGCACGAGCGTAGAAAGCTTCAAGATCGGCCTTGCAGCCTTCGTCGTGCCCTACATGTTCTTCTATTCACCCGCGATGCTGCTCAACGGCGACTGGTTCGACATCGCCCACATCGCAGCAACGGCGTTGGTCGGTGTCTACCTGTTGTCTTGCGCGGTGCAGGGCTGGTTCTTCGGCCACGCCAATCCGGCAGTCCGCGCAGCCCTCGGGGCGGGCGGACTGACCATGATTGCGGGCGGCTGGATCACGGATGCAATCGGGGTGGGCATCGCGGTCGTTCTGGTCGTGATCCAGCGCGGACGCATGGGCGCCTCCGATTTCGCCCGTGGCGCCGACTGATGTCTGGGCACGTGGCTTTGCCTCATAAAGTGGTACGAACCTGACTGACGGTCCAGAATAACGCGAGCCATAGCTGCGAGGTCGCAGTCAATCTTGCTCCCCTTTCGAACCAGGGAGAGAAGGCATCGAAGATCTTACCTCCAACCCTCTTGAAGGGTTGGGGATTTGTTTTGAATGAGCCGCGGTGTTTGAGCAGCTGCCTTCATGCGGGCGAACGATGGTGGTAGCAATAGGGTCCTCTCCGCATCGGAAAAAGTTCCCGCTGCCACGGTGATCAAAGTGTTTTAGAAAATTGCTCACCACAAAAAGTCGTCTGAATGTCCGCTTAGCTGGACCTCTCAAGCTGCCTTTGCATAGGCAGCGAACGACCGCTTCCCGCCTTTCTCCCCCTATCAAGAATTTCTCCAACCTCTTCCCGTTTGCCAGCGCCTCCTTGATCCACTTCGGCTGCCGGCCGCGCCCGTACCAGGTCACGGTCGGGTTCTCGGGATGGGGTACTTGGGCTTGACGGGGGACAATTTCCAGTGCTTTGCCAGATGTTTGACTGGACTTCGATGCCGAAGAGAGCGGTACTGCTCTCACCGACACACTGATTGGTGTGTCAGATCTCTCCGCCCGGGATGTTGGGCTCTGCTCAGTAGCAGGGCACGAGGCCCTGCCTGAACCGCAAGGAGAGACCAATGACGACCGAAATCGACAAAACCAAAACCTCCAGGACCGCTGCCAGCAAACCGACCGGCAAGCCCAGGCCGCAACCCCGGACCTCCAAAAAGGACCAGCTAGTCCGGATGTTGGGCCGGAAAGGCGGTGCCGACATCGCAACGATCAGCAAAAAGCTCGGCTGGTTGCCGCACACGACGCGTGCTGCGCTGACGGGACTGCGCAAGGCCAGCTATGAGATCGCGTCGGAGAGGATCGCGGGTGCCCGTGCATCGCGCTACCGGATCATCGCGGCGCCGAAGCCGACCGCGGTCTGATGGGTCGCGATGCCCAGATCGCGGCGCGTTGGGCGGAGTTCGGTCAGATGGACCGGGCCGCCCTTCGGGTTGAGTGGGTGGGTGCCTTTGGCGAGGCGCCACCGCACCACCTGTCGATGATGTTCATGCGCAAGGCGCTGATCTGGCACGCCCAGTGTAATGCCTTCGGTGGTCTTTTGCCGGACATCAGGCGTGCCCTAAAGGCCGTCGCTGATGGCAAACCCGTCCGTAAGGTGGCTGCGACGGCTCCACGCCCCGGTTCCCAATTGGTCCGCGAGTGGAATGGGCGCCAATACAAGGTAGATGTCATCGACGGTGGCTATGTCATGAACGGCGAGCGCTTTGCCTCCCTGTCAGCAATTGCGCTGCACATCACCGGAACAAGCTGGTCCGGTCCGAGATTCTTCGCTCTGACCGAGCGGGGCGGGGCAAGACCATGAACAGGATTCGCTGCGCCAGCTACACCCGTAAAAGCTCGGAAGAGGGACTGGAGCAGGAGTTCAACTCGCTGGATGCCCAGCGGGAGGCCTGTGCCGCCTACATTGCCAGTCAAAAGCACGAGGGATGGGTCGCGCTGAGAGAAGCCTACGATGACGGTGGGCTGTCGGGCGGGACGCTGGAGCGTCCCGCGCTGCAACGCCTGCTGGATGATATGCGTGCAGGTCGGGTGGATCAGATCGTCGTCTACAAGATCGACCGGCTGACCCGATCACTGGCAGACTTCGCGAAGATCGTCGATATCCTGGATGCCGCTGGCGCCTCCTTCGTCTCCGTCACCCAGTCCTTCAATACCGCGACCAGCATGGGACGGCTGACCCTGAACATGCTGCTCTTGTTTGCCCGGTTCGAACGTGAGGTCACAGCGGAGCGCATCCGGGACAAGATCGCGGCTTCGAAGAAGAAGGGCTTGTGGATGGGCGCCTCGGTTCCGCTCGGCTACGCGCCGGATGGGCGGTCGCTGAAGATCGTCGAACCGGATGCCGCCGTGATCCGCACGATCTATGAGCTCTATCTTGAACACCGAACAATCCGGCAAGTGAAGGAAGTGGTCGATGGCCGCAACCTGCGGACGCCGGTGCGGACACTCACCAGCGGTCGCGTAAAGGGCGGCGCTGCCTTGAGTTCCGGTCACCTGCATTACATCCTGACCAACCCTGTCTATGCCGGGCGCATCCGCCATCACGCGAAGGTCTATCCCGGCCAGCACCCGCCGCACATTGATACGGAGGTCTGGGATGGTATTCAGGAACAGCTCACTTCGGCTTCGGCGAAAGGCCGGACATTCACGCAGCGCAATCGCGGGCCGGCCAAACCGCGATCATCGCCGCTCGCGGGCAAGCTCCATGACCAGACCGGCGATCGCCTGACACCCAGCCACTCCAAAACCGCCAAGGGACGACGGCTCCGCTACTATGCCTCCCATCGCCTGATACGGGGTACATCGCCGCGCGACCCGTCCGGATGGCGCCTGCCCGCGCCGGAGCTGGAGAAACAGGTCGCGGCCCTGATCGTGGGGCATCTGACGCGACCCGAGGTTCAGGCAGGACTCGTCGCTGACGCTACGATGGAAGAACTGACTGCAACCGGGGAAAAGATTGTTCGCCTGAAGGATGGCGACGACGACAAGCTCGCATCCTGTCTCTCACTGTGCAAGCGCATCGACGTTGCCCCTGGGACCATCCGGGTTCTTCTGTCGGTCGAAGCCATAACTGCGTTCCTCGGGATCAACGGCACCCGCATCACCGACGATCACCTGACACTCACATCCGGCTTCAGGCATCGAAAACGGGGCGTCGAGACGAAGATCATCATCGGCGATGAACGGGCCGGAATAGACGAAACGCTCTTTCGGAACATTGCTCGAGCGCACCGGTACTTCGAGTTGATCCGGGCGGGTCAGACTTTAAGCGACATCGCCGCATCCCAAAGAGTATCAAAGCGACGGGTCCAGCAGATTGTCGAACTCGCCTTCCTTGCCCCGGACCTGATTCGGGACATCCGTGACGGAAAACAACCGATCGGTCTCACGTCCGAATGGTTGATGCGCCACACCTGCCCGCCGGTCTGGCAGGAACAGCGGAAGCTGATCTCGTCTCTCTGACATCTCCGACGTCCAGGATGCCACGGGTTGCGACGTCATACGTCGGCGCTTTGATCTGGTCGGGCATTCCTCCGATTCCAGCGACGAGGTCCACCAACCCAAAAGGCGTCGACAGCATCGCTTGACCATCGCAATGCCGCAAACTGCTAGCGTGAAAATCCCGTTTCCAGACCGCCGGCCAATCTCGACGGTATTTGGGTCAAACTCCGGTCTGGGGTATTTCGATACTGCGCAATCGCCCGGATTTGCGGCCAAATATTCAGGTTACCTCCAGCGATAACAAATACTTGGCGGTGCTGGCTGGGGTGGTAGGATTCGAACCTACGGTACACGGTACCAAAAACCGCTGCCTTACCACTTGGCTACACCCCAACGGCGAGGGGGTTCCTACTGAGTCTCGGGCGGCTGCGCAAGCCCCCTGCTGGCGGAAAATGCGGGTTATTCGACCTTGGTGGTCTCGTCCAGCAGATCGTCCTCGTGGCCCTCTTCGGCGCGTTCGGCTTCCACCATGGCCTCCAGCTCCTTCTCCTCGGTCGCACCCACCTCGGCGATCTCGGTGACAGGTGTGGGCTGCGGTGCGGTGGGCTCGGGCGGCGCGGCGCGGTGGCCGTCATCCCGGGCGCTGTCGCCCGCGGCGGCCAAGGCACCGATAGGCGGATCGAGCCGCAGGCGGTAGGTGGTGTCGGGCACGGTGAGGCCATGGGCCTCCAGCGCGCCTTTCACCTGCCGCAGCGCCTCGCCCTTGGCCAGCAGCAGCGAGGTTTCCGTTTGGTCGATCCAGCCGGTGCAGGTGAGGATGATTCCCGCATCCGAGATCCGGTCGATCCATGTCTTGGCGGCGGGGGTGTCGAGTATGAAGGGCAGGGCCTGCACCGTCTGTTCGGCCAGCACCCGCACCGCCTCCATGTCCATATCGCCCTCGAAGCCGATCTCGAAGAGCACGCGGCGCTCGCGGTTGCGGCTGAAGTTGACGATCCGGCTCTTGAACACGGTGGAGTTGGGAATGCGGATGTGGTTGCCGTCCCAGCTGAGGATAATCGTGGCGCGGCTGGTGAGGCGGATCACCTTGCCCTCGTCGCCATTGATCTCGATGGCGTCATTGGGCCGGAACGGCTGGCGGATCGAGAGCATGATCGAGGCGATGAAGTTTTCCACCGTGTCCTTCACCGCAAAACCGATGGCCAGACCGATGATACCGGCGGCGCCGAGGATGGTGCCGAGGAGGGCGGTGGCGTTGAGGATATCGAGCGCCACCACGATGCCCGCCACCACGAAGGCCAGCCGCAGCAGCATCCGGTAGATGTCGGCGATGAAGGCGTTGGGTGCGAGCCGGTCCCAGGGCTGCTTCATGCGGGCGAGCAGCACGCCGATGAATGCAACCGCCGCGAAGGCGGCGGCGGCGATGATCAGCAGCGGCGCCCAGGCGATCATCTGGCTGACCCGCTCCTGAAACCGCTTCACCGCCGGGTTCAGCCGCTCGACCACGTCGGTGCTTTCGACCACCTCGTTCTCGATGGCCACCACCCCGTCGACCCGGGAGACCAGATCGTTCAGCGCGCGGGCCTTGGCGGCGTCCAGCGTGGTGCCGCGCAGGGTGACGATGCCCGACTTCACCGCCACGGTCACATCGCCGTAGCCCTCCAGCTCGCTGAGGATGGCGCGGATGCGCTGGGCGATGGCCGCATCTTGCTCGCGGCTCTCCTCCACCCCGATGGTGCCTGTGGGCTGGCTTTCGCCCGCCTCCTGAGCCCGGGCCGAGGGAGCGGGGAGGGTGAGCAGAAGGGCGAGGGTCAGGAGCAGGCAGCGAAGGGCAATGCGCATCGGGTCAAATCCGTGGGGGCTTCAATGTCACGCCATGGTAGGCGGGCCGGGCGGCGGGGAAAAGCCCCGTCGGGCCGGGCTGCTCATCGCGGTCTTTGCCTGCGGCGCGACCCCTCTTCGCAGCGGCCGCCTAGCGCTTTTTCACCACGAGGTAGAGCGCGGCGGCGCCGCCTGCGATCACGGCGAGGATCAGCAGGTACTTCAGCACGAAGAACAGCAACGGCAGAAGCAACAGCCCGAGGTAGCACAGCAGCACCACGCCCGCGCCCATGGCGGCCGCCACCTCGTCATCGAAGCGGCGGTCGGTGGCGCGGTTCACGGCAAAACCTGCGGCGGCGCCCGCGATCAGGAGAAAGACGATATACATCAGGCCCCGAGCCTGCCCGGAAGCGTGAGCCCGCGCAAGAGCTCGGCCACCTCCATCGGACGTTTGCCGGGCCGCTGCGCCTGGGTGATCTCCACCGCGCCGCTGCCGCAGGCCACCGTGAAGCCGCCCAGCACCTCGCCTGGCGCGCCGCTGCCCTCAGCCAGCCGCGCGCGGAGCAGCTTTACCCGCTCGCCCGCCACCTCCGTCCACACGCCGGGGAAGGGGGAGAGGCCGCGAATGTGGCGATCCACCTCTTCCGCCGGGCGGGACCAATCCACCGCTGCCTCCGCCTTGTCGATCTTCTCGGCATAGGTCACGCCCAACTCGGGCTGGGGCATCGGCTCCAGCGCGCCCGCGCGCTCGGCGGCGCTCACGATCAGCCGTGCGCCCATTTCGCTGAGCCTGTCGTGCAGGTCGCCGGTGGTCTCCTCCGCGCCAATCGCGGTGCTTTCGCGCAGCAATACAGGCCCGGTGTCCAGCCCCGCCTCCATCTGCATGATGCACACGCCGGTCTCCGCATCGCCCGCCATCACCGCCCGGTGGATCGGGGCCGCGCCGCGCCAGCGCGGCAGCAATGAGGCGTGGATGTTCATACAGCCGAAGCGCGGGGCATCCAGCACCGGCTGCGGCAGGATCAGCCCGTAGGCCACCACCACGGCCAGATCGGCCTCGAGCGCGGCGAAGGCCGCCTGTTCCTCCGCGCCTTTCAGCCGTGCAGGGTGGCGCACCTCCAGCCCCAAGGCCTCCGCGCGGGCCTGCACGGGCGAGGGCCTGTCTTTCTT
>NZ_QTNQ01000047.1 GCF_018424695.1 Vannielia litorea | reverse complement strand
GTGCTGCCCGCGTCTGCACTTTCGGGCGTTGCGCTGGCTGCGAGGGGCGGCTGAGTATTTTGAGCAAGAAAATGAACGGGATGGGGCTTCTGCGGCTAGCGGAGGCCCCATTTTGCGGGCAGCACCGCACCAATGGCGGCGCAACTGGCTTCCTGCTCGCGGAGCAGCCGGGCGGCGCCGGCGATCTCTGCTGCGTCCTTCAGCATCTGGCGGGCGCGGGTGGTTGAGGTTTCGGCCACGTAGTCGATATCGGTGGAGAGGGCCGGGTTGAGCTCTTTCGCGGCGGCGCGGAAGCTTGCGGCGCGGGCGGCGGCTTCGGCGCTGCCTTGCGCGGCGGCGACGGCCTGCCAGTAGCCTGCGCAATCGGCGGCGAGGTAGGGCAGGTCTTCGTGCTGGGCGAGGTCATGCGCCGGGGCGGGCGTGGTGAGAAGGAGGAGGAGCAGGGCAGCGTTGCGCATGGGCGCATCTGGCCCCGGACGCGCCTAGCCCGTCAAGAGCGCGGCGCAGCTGGCGATCTCGGCCTCTGCGCGGGTGGCGGCCCATTGGGCATCTTCCGCGTCGTCGTTGAAGGTGGCGCGGGTGAGCAGCACCGCCTGGGCGTGCTTGGCCTCGATCCGGCGGGCGAGCACCTCGCGGCCCCGGCCTGCCGGCATCACCGCCTCCAGCAGGGAGATCATCGCGGCGCGGCGGCGGGTGGTTGTGTCGACCTCCGGTGTGGGGATGAGCCACTGGTGCTCCATCAGGGCCGAGAAGCGCCCGGTGCAGGCGGCGAAGACCATGTCGAGCGGTTCGGCCCGCGCCGGTGTGGAGAGAACTGCCAGAAGCCCTGCGAGGGCCATTGTTCTTTTTCTGCCCATGAAGTGACCATTGCGCCTTTGGATGCGCCTGTCAAACGGGCAGTTTGAGAACGTTGGTGCCTGTGGCGATGGCACTGCCCTTGGAGGCAGCCTCGCATAGCAGGGTTAATCCGGGGTTAGTTGTCGGGCCGGAGCGTCTTGGAGCTGCGTCATTGCTTGGCGCGTGGGCGACGGTTCAGAGGAACCGAAGAATTTGCAGGCATTTCACGCAGGCCGGGTCGTCCATGCAAAGCCGGGCCTCTCCGCGCTTTGCAAAGCCGATCAGCACGTAGTGGGTGAACTCCGCCAGCCGCGCGCGCAACGCCTCATCGTGCGAGGGGCTGCTACGAAGGATGCCCCAATCAACCGATCCCAACTGCCGCACTGGCTCGAAAAGCATGTCGCTTCGGCGCTGCATCAGCGATGCCGTCACGGGGTTCTTGTCCATCCCGGTGAGCCAGTGAGCGCGGGCTGCGAAATGTGCCGCGCAGGCGAGGCGTTCCGTGGAACTGGCGGGCCAAGCAGATAGCGGCGTGGCAAGGAAGGCCACGAAAGCAAGGGCGACAAGGCCCCGCAGCATTACATCGCCATCGAAACCGCGCTCTCGGGCAGCTCTTCGTCGAAGCAGCGCTGATAGAACTCGGCCACGGTCTGGCGTTCCAGCTCGTCGCATTTGTTCAGGAAGGTCAGGCGGAAGGCGTAGCCGATGTTGCGGAAGATCTCGGCGTTCTGCGCCCAGTTGATGACCGTCCGCGGGCTCATCACCGTGGAAAGATCGCCGTTCATGAAGGCCGTCCGGGTGAGGTCGGCCACCGTCACCATCTGGGAAATCTGCTTGCGGCCCTTCTCGGTGTTGTAATGCGGGCTCTTGGCCAGAACGATCGCGGTTTCGGCGTCATGGCTGAGGTAGTTCAGCGTGGCGACGAGGTTCCAGCGGTCCATCTGCGCCTGGTTGATCTGCTGGGTGCCGTGGTAGAGGCCCGTGGTGTCGCCGAGGCCCACCGTGTTCGACGTTGCAAACAGGCGGAAATACTTGTTGGGCGTGATGATCTCGTTCTGGTCGAGCAGGGTGAGCTTGCCGTCATGCTCCAGCACCCGCTGGATCACGAACATCACGTCGGCGCGGCCTGCGTCATACTCATCAAAGACAATCGCCACCGGGTTGCGCAGCGCCCAGGGCAGGATGCCCTCGTGGAACTCGGTCACCTGCTTGCCGTCGCGCAGCTTGATCGCATCCTTGCCGATCAGGTCGATCCGGGAGATGTGGCTGTCGAGGTTCACCCGGACGGCGGGCCAGTTGAGGCGGGCGGCGACCTGTTCGATATGGGTCGACTTGCCGGTGCCGTGGTAGCCCTGGATCATGACGCGGCGGTTGTGCGAGAAGCCCGCGAGAATTGCCAGCGTGGTGTCGGGGTCGAACTTGTAGGTGCTGTCAATGTCGGGCACGCGGTCTGTCGCCTCGGCGAAACCCTTCACCACCATGTTGCTGTCGATCCCGAACACCTCGCGGACCGAGATTTCTTCGGTGGGTTTCATTGCCTCGTCCGTCATCGCACTTGCCTTCGCCGCTGGCGCGCACCCCGGGGCACGGGGCCGCGCGTGATCTGTCCATCGCGTGGTGCCCCATATCGCGGGCAGGTGCAAGGGCAGGGGCCCCACGGGCGGGGCAGGCGAAAAAGCACCGGTCCTGCGCCCTGACGAAAAGGGCACCGTGACAGTGCTTTCCGCAGAGGTTAGGCTGGACGGGATTTGCTGCCACAGGTCAGATAACGAAATGTTTTTTCCAGGAGTTGTTTTGCGGTCGACGCTTGTCGTGTGCCTCATCGCCCTGTTGCCTGCCCTGATCGCGCCGCAGCCTGCGCGCGCCGAATTCACCCTGATCGACCGCCTTGGCGCCTGGCTGTTCTACACCCAGCGGGGCGTGGGCTCGAGCTATGCCGCTTGCCAGGTGGTGAGCTGCGTGGACGGCACATGCAGCACCGGCCCGGGCGGGCGCACCCAGTTTTCGCTCTACGACGCGCGCGACGGCCGGGGCATCTTCCCCGAGTTCATCGCGCCGCGCCGGGTGCCGCCGGGCGGCGTGGCCCGGCTCGATATTGCGGGCCGCGAGTTCGTGATGAAGAACACCTTCCCCTCGCCGCAGTTCTACCTACAGGTGGAAAGCGTGCGCGAGGCCAAGGCGGTGCTGAACCGGCTGGTGGCGCTGGAGCAGGCTGACAGCAACGGCAAGTTCACCGTGGTGGACCCGTTTGGCACCCGCTTCGAGTTTACCGCGCGCGGGGTGACCGGCAGCCTGGACAGGATGGTACGGCGGTGCACGCCGCGCAGCTGAAGCGCAGCCTCAATGGTTACTTGAAGCTGCGGCTGTCCTTGATCTGATCCCAGGCCCAGACGACCTCACCCAGCTGTTCTTCCTGGCTGCGGTCTCCACCGTTCATGTCAGGGTGAAGCACCTTGATGAGCGCCTTGTAGCTCTTGCGGATCTCGGCCTTGGTCATGTTGTCCTTGGCTTCGAGGATCTCCAGGGCGCGGCGCTCGGTGGGGGGCAGGCGACGACCGCCGTTGTTGCCGCGACGGCCCGGGTTTTGCGTGGCGTTCTCGCCCAGCACCTGGTGTGGGTCATCCACGCCGAGCCGGGCCCAGGCCTTCTCTTCGGCGGAGCGGCGGAAGGGCTTGGTATCGCGGTTCCACACCCGGTCGCTGTCGATCTGGGCGTCCATCTCTTCCTCGGTCGCGCCGTTGAAGAAATTCCACTTCAGATTGTATTCGCGCACGTGTTCCTTGCAGAACCAGTAGTAGTCATCCAGCGTGTCGGGATTCTTCGGCGCCCGGTAATGCGCGGGCTCTTCGCAGCCGTCATGCTCGCAGGTGCGCTTGGAGGTTTCGAAGGCGCCCGACATGCCGCGACGGCCCTTCTGGCGTTTCTTCTTGTCCGAAGATACGGACATATCGAAACCAAATGGATCGTCTCTGTTCATGCCTGCTGCCCCGCGTGTTTGGCAAACCTGTTCGACTCGGACCATGAAGTTTAGTCTTTTCGTGCCGAGAGAGAAGGGGGCAGAAGAAAAAATGACACTTGCATCGGAAATCGAGACACGTCTTCAGCAGGCCTTTGCGCCCCGAAGCCTAGAGGTGCTTGATGAGAGCGAGCAGCACCGGGGGCACGGCGGATATTCGCCGGACGGCAGCCACTTTCGCGTGCGGATGGAGGCGGAGGCGCTCGACGGCAAGAGCCGGGTGGCAAAGCACAGGGCGGTGAACGCGGCTGTGGCCGACCTGTTTCCGCGCATCCACGCACTCGCCATAGAGGTGTAGGGCGGCGCGCGGCGCATGGCCCAATCAGCCAAGCCCAACCAAAAAGCCCGCCCCGGAAGGGCGGGCCTGCTCCTCGATTGCGCGCGCGGATTATTCCGCCGCGACGTCGGCCTTGTTGGCGGGCTTGTCGCTCGGGGTCGCCGGGCCAAGCGCCGGGGCCTTGCCTTCGTGGGCGCGGGCTGACAGGGCCGCGGCGGCATCGCGGGCGGCGGCCACGGCGTCACGCTTTTCTGCGGGGGCGGCCTTTTCGGTTGGTTGTGCTTCCGGCTCGGGCACAGCGGCGACCTCTTCGGCGTCGTCTTCCGGAGCGGCCAGCAGCCCGGCCACCTCCTCGTCGCTCACCGCCTCCTCGGCCAGCTCCCGGCGGAACACCAGCATGTGCTGGAAGGTCGTCTGCTTGCCGGTCAGGCCCACACGCTCCTGGCAGGGCAGGGTATCGGTGCGCTGGTATTCCCAGCCCGCTGCGCCCATCTCGTTCATCACGTCTTGCAGCGCCACGGCGAAGCGGCCAGAGGTGCCTTTGGCCCCCTTCGCCTTCTTGCCGCGCTCCGGCGCGGGCACCACACGATATTCGTAACGCGGCATCCTTGCCCCCTGATTCAAGTCACGCGCGCCAGCCTAACGCGCGGCGCGGGATGAGTCCAAGCACCGGCCCGCGAGCCGCGCCAATTCAAAATTGCTGTGGCGCTTTTGCCTAACCCTTCAGCAACTTCTGCGAGTGCCGTATGCATGGATTGTGCACGGGATGTGCATGGGTTGTGCATATCAGCTTTTGTTATAGCCCAGCAGCGATTGACCGGTGTTATAGCCCCAGCTTGGCGGAAACCAGCTCGTTGACCGCCTTCGGATTGGCCTTGCCGCCGGTCGCCTTCATCACTTGCCCCACGAACCAGCCGACCAGCTTGGGATTGGCCTTGGCCTTCTCCACCTGGCCCGGATTGGCGGCGATCACCTCGTCCACGGCGGCCTCGATGGCGCCGGTATCGGTGACCTGCTTCATGCCCTCGGTCTCGACGATCTCCTCCGGCTCGCGGCCCGAGGTGTAGCAGATCTCGAAGACATCCTTGGCGATCTTGCCGCTGATGGCGTCGCTCTTGATGAGGTCGATGATCTGGCCGATCTGGGCGGGCGAGACGGGGCTTTCGCCCAGCTCCTTCTCGTCTTTCTTCAACCGGCCATAAAGCTCGTTGATGATCCAGTTCGCGGCCAGCTTGCCGTCTCGGCCCTCGGCGGCCTTCTCGAAGAAGTCCGCGGCCTCCACCTCGGCGGTCAGCACGGAGGCGTCATAGTCGCTCAGCCCGAAGTCGCCCATGAAACGCGCCTTCTTGGCGTCGGGCAACTCCGGCAGGCTTGCTTCGATGTCATCCACCCAGCCCTGCTCGATCTCCAGCGGCAGCAGGTCGGGGTCGGGGAAGTAGCGGTAATCATGCGCCTCTTCCTTAGAGCGCATCGAGCGGGTTTCGCCCTTGTCCGGATCGTAGAGGCGGGTTTCCTGGTCGATGCTGCCGCCGTCTTCCAGAATCGCGATCTGCCGCTTGGCCTCGTGGTCGATGGCCTGCTGGATGAAGCGCATGGAGTTCATGTTCTTGATCTCGCAGCGCGTGCCGAGGTGCGAAAAATCCTGCGTTTCCTGATACTTTTCGTACTGGCCGGGGCGGCAGACAGAGACGTTCACATCGGCCCGCAGGTTGCCGTTTTGCATGTTGCCGTCGCAGGTGCCGAGGTAGCGCAGGATCTGGCGCAGCTTGGCGATATAGGCCGCCGCCTCTTCGGGGCCGCGAATGTCGGGGCGGCTGACGATTTCCATCAGCGCCACGCCGGTGCGGTTGAGGTCCACGAAGCTCATGTTCGGGTCCATGTCGTGGATCGACTTGCCCGCATCCTGCTCGAGGTGGATGCGCTCGATGCGCACCTTGCGGGCGACGCCTTCGCCCATCTCCACCAGCACCTCGCCCTCACCGACGATCGGGTGGTAGAGCTGCGAAATCTGGTAGCCCTGCGGCAGGTCGGGGTAGAAGTAGTTCTTGCGGTCGAAGGCGGAGCGCAGGTTGATCTCGGCCTTGAGGCCCAGCCCGGTTTTCACCGCCAGCGCCACGCAGCCCTCGTTGATGACAGGCAGCATGCCCGGCATGCCCGCGTCCACGAAGGCGACGTTGCTGTTGGGCTCGGCACCAAACTGGGTGGAGGCCCCGGAGAAGAGCTTGGCCTTCGAGCTGACCTGCGCATGCACCTCCATCCCGATCACCAGCTCCCAATCGCCGGTCGCGCCGGAAATCACCTTGGGTTTGGGGGCTTCATATGTGAGGTCGAGCATGGGGCACTCCGCAGCTGTTTCAGGCCCTTCTAGGCCCTTGGCGACAAGGGGGCAAGGCGGTGGGTTTACCCGGCTTTAGGGCGGGTTTGCGAAGATGGGCCTTGAGGGTGCAGGGACATTGAAATTGGTTATGACACTGCGCCAATCGGTGATCTTCCGCTGGAATTGTTCACCCATCGGCATCAATCAGCCAGCCTGCCACCTCAAGACCCCTTGCTAAACCTTTGCAATTGCGTCCTGATTGCTGGCCATGAGGGGCTCTTTACCGATCCTTGCGGCTGCGGTCGCCTTAGTGCTGCCTGTCGCGGCCTGTGCAGAGGTCTCGGCCCTGCGCCCGGTGCCGCGTATCTCGGCGATGGGCGGGCCGCTGCCCGACGGTCTGGCAGAGGCGGTGCCCCGGATCACCCGCCTGCGCCCCCGGGCCCGGCCTGTTGCCCTGCCGCGGACGCGCTGGGAGACGGTGCCGGGCAGCACCATCTGGACCCGTGCCGCCATTTCGGCACTGAAGGCCCATGGCCGCCCGCTGCTGGAGTTCGTGCCGCAGGACATCGCCCAGTTCTGTCCGAGCTATGCCACACAGTCGCTTGATAAACGGGCGGAATTCTGGGTCGGTTTCCTTTCGGCGCTGGCCAAGCACGAAAGCACCTATCGTCCCCGCGCGGTGGGCGGCGGCGGGCGATGGCATGGGCTTTTGCAGATCACGCCCTCTACCGCCCGGCTTTACAGGTGCCGCGCAGGCACCGGGGCGGCGCTACTGCATGGCCCCACCAACCTTAGTTGCGCGATCCGCATCATGACCAAAACGGTGCGGCGCGACGGCGTGGTGGGCGCGGGCGGCAAGGGCGGGGTGGCGGCGGATTGGGGGCCGATGGTCTATCGCAAGAAGCGCGCCGACATCGCGGCTTACACGCAGAAGCAAAGCTACTGCCGCCCCCTGTCGACGATGCGCCCCAAGGCGCGGCCGGAGAAGAGTTGAACCTTCTCCTCTCGGGACGATCCCGAGGAAGCCAACTCACCCCAGGATCCGCCCCACCATCTCGCCGGTGTTCTCCGAAAGCCCGTCGAGCGCCGCGATCCGCTCCAGCTCGGCGCGGATCATCTGCTGGCGGTCGGCATCGTAGCGCCGCCATGTCTCGAAGGCCGTGCTCATTCGCGCGGTGGTTTGCGGGTTCACAGGGTCGAGCTTGATGAGCCAGTCGGCATAAAGCCGGTAGGCGGCCCCGTCGGCGCGGTGGAAGCCCGCCGGGTTGGCCTGCATCGCGCCCAGCACCGAGCGGAAGCGATTGGGGTTTTTCCAGTCGAAATCAGGGTGCTCGGTGAGGGCGCGGGCGGTTTCGGCCATGGTCCCTGCCGGGGCCTGCACCACTTGCAGCATGAACCATTTGTCCATCACCAGCCGGTCGTGCCGCCACTTTTCGTAGAAGGCCGCCAGCGCCGCCTCGCCCTTGCCGTGGCGGGTGAGCACCGCGAGGGCAGCAAGTTCTTCGGTCATGTTGTCGGCCGCCTCGAACAGCGCCGCGGCCCGCGCGCAGCCGTCCAGCCGCGACAGCAGCCCAAGACAGGCCGTGCGCAGCGCGCGCTTGCCCGCATCCGTGGCATCGGGGGAGTAGGGCGCGGGGGTTTCCATTTCTTCATGAAGGCTTGCGAGGGTGGGCTCCATCTCACGGGCTATTGCCTCCAGCAGCCGTTCACGCGCCTCGTGAATCGCGGTCGGGTCCGGCACATGGCCGCTATCGAAGAGCGTTTGAGCCAGGTCGTCTTCCGAGGGCAGCCCCAGCATCAGCGCCCGATAGGCCGGATCAAGGCTGTTGTCGGAGATGACGCGGTGAAGGCCGGTGAGCAGATCCGGCGCGGGGGCGGCGCCCTCGGTGATCATCCGGGTGAGCACTTCTTTGCCCAGCACGCGGCCCGCCTCCCAGCGGTTGAACGGGTCGGTGTCATGGGCGAGCAGGAAGGCGCGGGTGGCATTGTCGAGCGGGCGCTCCAGCACCACCGGGGCGGAGAAGCCGCGCAGGACGGAGGCGATGGGTTTGGCGGAAAGCCCTTTGAATTCAAAGCTCTGGCGGGTTCCGTTCATCTCCAGAACGCGGGTTTCCACCACCTCGTCGCCGTTCGGCCCAATGAGGCCCACGGCGATGGGGATCACCTGTGGGCGCTTCTCCGGCTGGCCCGGGGTTGGTTTGGTTTCCTGTGTGAAATCAAGAGTTAGCGTGCCATCCTTGAAGCTTTCTTCCAGCGTCAGCCGGGGTGTGCCGGCCTGCGAATACCAGCGCGAAAACTGGGTCAGGTCGCGCCCCGTTGCATCCTCGAAGACCTTCAGCCAATCCTCGATGGTCGCCGCATCGCCATCGTGCCGCTCGAAGTAAAGATCGAGCGCCTTGGCGTAGCCCTCGTCCCCCACCAGCGCCTTCAGCATGTGGATCACCTCGGCGCCCTTTTCGTAGACGGTCGCGGTGTAGAAGTTGTTGATCTCGATATATTCTTCCGGGCGCACCGGATGCGCCAGCGGCCCCTGATCCTCGCGGAACTGGCGGGCGCGCAGCTGCATCACCTCGGTGATCCGCTTCACCGCCGCGCCGCGCATGTCGGAGCTGAACTGCTGGTCGCGGAACACCGTCAGCCCCTCTTTCAGGCAAAGCTGAAACCAGTCGCGGCAAGTAATGCGGTTGCCCGTCCAGTTGTGAAAATATTCATGGGCGATGATCCCCTCGATGAAGTCGTAATCCGTGTCGGTCGCGGTTTCGGGCGAGGCCAGAACATACTTTGAATTGAAGATGTTAAGGCCCTTGTTTTCCATCGCGCCCATGTTGAAATCGTCCACCGCGACGATGTTGAACACGTCGAGGTCATACTCGCGGCCATAGGTCTCTTCATCCCATGTCATCGAGCGTTTCAGCGCGTCCATCGCGTATTCGGCGCGGGATTCATCGCCCGGGCGGACCCAAATGTTCAACTCCACGTCACGGCCCGATACGGTTTTGAAATCGCTGGAAAAGGCGCGCAGATCGCCTGCCACCAGCGCGAAAAGATAGGCGGGCTTGGGCCAGGGGTCATCCCATACGCCCGGCTCCACCGGGTTGCCGTTGGAAAGCTGCACCGGCGCATCGCTCTCGATGTGCACGCGGAAGGGGGCCATCACATCGGGGCGGTCGGGGTAGAAGGTGATCTTGCGGAAGCCCTCGGCCTCGCATTGGGTGCAATACATTCCGCCCGAGGTGTACAGGCCGTCGAGCGAGGTGTTGGTGGTGGGGTCGATCCGCACCTCGGCTTCCCAGGTGAAGGCGCCGTTGGGCACCGGGCAGGTGAGGCCCTTCGCTCCCACCGAAGGCGCCACCTCGGCCCCGTCGATCTTTGCCCAGATCAGCTCAAGCTCCTTGCCGTGCAGGAAGATCTCCTGCGCTGCATCGGTGGCGGGGTTGGGGGCGAAGCGAATTTTCGAGCGCACCCGCGTGTCGGCCCCGGCGAGGGTGAACCACAGCTCTACCTGTTCGACGACGAAGGGGAAGGGCGTGTACTCGGCCAGGCGAACGGGCTGGGGGGCGGCGTCTTTCATGGGGCTCCTGCGCGGAAATGAAACAAATCGGCTGCCCGGACGTTATGCCCCCGAAGCGGGCTCAGCAACCGGTCAAACCCCGAGCCCTAGGGTGCCTCCAAGGAGGTGCCATACTGACACGAGAGAGGAGACATCATGTCGGCTCCCGACACCAATATCGAGAAACAAAAGAAGAATCACTCCGGCCCGCTGCTGGGCATCGGCGCGGCCGTGCTGGTGGGCGTCCTCGCCATCGCGGCCTGGCTAACCTGGTCCGCTGACGAGGGCAACACGCCCCGCGACGCCACCCCCGAAGGCGGCGTGATTGCTCCCACCGGCGACTGAGACCGCCCGTCCTGTTCCCGGACCCACAGTCTGAAATGCGGCTCGGCCAGATTGCGACACCCCCGCATTTGGCCTAGTCTGCATTTCGCGGCACCGCCTCTGCCGCGGATTTGAGAACAGGGACAATTACATGACTGACCGCATTGAGAAAGCCGGGCTGCAGTGGAATGCAGACCTGGCCGCTTTCGTGGAAAACGAAGCCGTTCCCGGCACCGGGGTTGAGGCAGAGGCAGTTTGGGCTGCCATGGCTGCGCTGGTTAAGGCCTTTGGGCCGAAGAATGGCGCGTTGCTGGCCAAGCGGCAGGAGTTGCAGGAAAAGATCGACGCTTATCACGTCGCCAACCGGGGCGCGCCGGAGATGGCGGCTTACAAAGCGATGCTCGCCGAAATCGGCTACCTCGTGGAAGAGCCCGAGGAGGTTTCGGTTGAGCCGGAGGGAATCGACCCAGAGATTTCATCGGTTTGCGCGCCGCAGCTTGTGGTGCCGATCACCAACGCCCGCTTTGCGCTGAACGCCGCCAACGCCCGCTGGGGCTCGCTTTACGATGCGCTCTACGGCACCAATGCGATGGGATCGCTGCCGCCCAAGGGCGCATTCGACGAGGCGCGCGGCAAGCAGGTGGTGGCCTGGGCCAAGGCGCATCTCGACAAGGTGCTGCCGCTGAAGAAGGGCTCCTGGGCCGAGGTAAGCACCATGGCGCCGGGCGGGCAGGGCAAGCTGATGGTGATTGCCGGCAAGCATTCCACCGAGCTGGCCGACCCCGATCAATATGCGGGCTGCAACCGAGACGAGAAAGGCAAGATCACCGACGTCTACTTTCGTGCCAACGGGTTGCACATCGTGATGTTCATCGACCGCGCCGACCCGATCGGCAAGGCCGACCCGGCCGGAATTGCCGACATCTTCCTTGAGGCCGCCGTCTCCACGATCATGGACATGGAAGACTCTGTTGCCGTGGTGGATGCGGAAGACAAGCTGCTGGCCTACCGCAACTGGCTTGGCCTGATGAAGGGCGATCTGACGGCGCAGGTTGGCGCGGGCGAGAATGCCTACGTGCGCGAGCTGAACCCCGACATCGGCTTCGAGAGCAAGGCCGGGCGCCCCGCGCTGCTGAAAGGCCGCGCGCTGATGCTGGTGCGCAATGTTGACCTGCTGATGTATACCGACGCTGTGCTGGACCCGGAGGGCAACCGTGTGCCCGAGGGGCTGCTCGACGCGCTCATCACGCCGCTCTGCGCCATGCATGACGTCATGGGCGCCGACAAGGAGCGCCCGCGCAACTCGCCCAAGGGCTCGATCTACATCGTGAAGCCCAAGATGCACGGGCCTGAAGAGGTGGCCTTCGTCTGCCAGACCTTCGAGGCGGTGGAAACCGTGCTGGGGCTGCGCAAGAACACCATCAAGATCGGCATCATGGATGAGGAGCGCCGCACCTCGGCCAACCTCAAGGCCTGTATCGCCGCCGCCGCCGGGCGCATTGCCTTCGTTAACACGGGCTTCCTCGATCGGACCGGCGATGAAATCCATACTTCGATCGAGGCCGGGCCGATGGTGCCCAAGGGCCGGATGAAGGGCGCGACCTGGCTTCAGGCCTATGAAGATCGCAACGTGGATATCTCGCTGCAATGCGGGCTGAAGGGCCGGGCGCAGATCGGCAAGGGCATGTGGGCCATGACCGACGACATGGCCGGGATGCTGGTGCAGAAGAAGGGCCACCTCATGCAGGGCGGCACGACGGCCTGGGTGCCGTCGCCCACCGCTGCCGTGCTGCATGCGACGCATTACCACGAGACCGACGTGTTTGCCCGGCTCTACGAGATTTCGGAGCAATCGAAGGGGGAAGTGCGTCGCTCGCTGGACGAGTTGCTGACGATCCCGCTTCAGGAGGGGGAGTTGCCCGGCGGTGAGGTGCAGACCGAGCTGGAGAACAACTGCCAGAGCCTGCTGGGCTACGTGGTGCGCTGGGTCGATCAGGGCGTTGGCTGCTCCAAGGTGCCCGACATCAACGACCTGCCGCTGATGGAAGACCGCGCCACGCTTCGCATCTCCGCACAGGCCCTTGCGAACTGGTTGCTGCATGACGTGGTGAGTCAGGATCAGGTGATGGAAGCGCTGAAGAAGATGGCCGCCGTGGTGGACCAGCAGAACGCGGGCGATCCGGCTTACAGGCCGATGGCCCCGGCTTTCGACGGCGTGGCCTTCCAGGCGGCCTGCGATCTGGTGTTTCGGGGTCGGGACGAGCCATCGGGCTATACCCAGAACATCCTTCAGGCGCGCCGGATCGAGGCCAAGGCGAAGGGTTGATCCGGACGCAAAAAGGGCGCGCGGGAGAGAGCCGCGCGCCAGTTGGGAGACAACCGGAGAGGTTGAAAGGTCAGGCCCCGGCGGAGGGGCTGCCCCGGTCGCGCGCCGCCGCCGCACCGGGCGGGCGCCTTGAAGATTTGGGGCGTCCGGGGTGTTGAGGCCACTTGGCCTCCCGTTCGAGCTAACTTGGACATGGGAACCCATCTTGAGGGCGAGGAGGTGGCGGAATGCCCTGCGCCCTGTGCAGCTTCGCGTGGAACGATCTGGGCATTCTCGAGGTGGAACGCGCAGCGGTGAAGGCCGGTGCTCCAAAGGAACAACAAAAAAGGCGCATGGGTCGTGTGACCCATGCGCCTTCCGGGAGGGTGGAGCGCGCGGTTCAGCCGCCGAACGCCGGGTTCTCCAGGATGTGCGCCCGGCGTGCGTTGTCGCCATCGTCCAGCGCCGCGAGGCCGATCAGCTGCTCGACGGAATAGAGGCCCGGCTCGACGCCGACGGAGGCGGCAAGCTTGTCAGCCGCGGCGGAATTGCTGGTCACCGACTTGGACGCCATGTCGCCACCGGCACCCCGCGGGTTGTCCAGGATGAAGGCGCGCTGGGCGTTGTCACCATCTTCGAGGCCCTTCAGCTGAAGAAGCTGCTCAACCGAGTAGACGCCCGGCTCGACACCGACCGAGGCGGCCAGCTTGCCACTGGCGGCACTGGAGGTGACGACCGACTTGGAGGCGACGCCGCCGCCGGTGCCCTCGGGGTTGTCGAGGATGTACTGGCGCTGGGCGTTGTCGCCGTCGTCGAGGCCCTTGAGCTGGATCAGCTGCTCGACCGAGTAGACGCCGGGCTCCACACCGACGGACCCGGCCAGAGAGGTCGGATCTGCGAAAGCGGGCGCGGAGATGGCTGCGGCGGCAAGAGCGAGGATGGAGGTTTTTGCGAAGGTCATGGTTTGTCTCCTTGGTTTTTTACAATCGTGAATGCCCGGGATCGGGCGGTTGAAGTTGGGCCCCGGTGGAGCGGTTTCGGTTGTGCCTGCGGAGCGCCGTCATCCCTAGGCGCCGTTGCCCGCTGGCCGTGGTGATGAATTGGGTCATCCAAGCCGCTGAAAAAATGGCAAAACCTGCGGCCCTGCCTGTGCAGTTCCGCGCATCACCAGAGTGTGAGTGGATGTTGCGGCGCGGGCCCGCTGCCGTTTCGGCGCGGGACTTGAGGTTTTTGATGTATGTCTTGAGACATTCCCGCGCGGGGCGGCTGCTGTTGTGTCAACCATTTGGGCTTTGGCCGCGAGGCGCTCACCGATGCTCACGTCGCCGTGTTCGGAAAGGTTTCAGCGGGGTCTCGGCGCCGTGACCGAGGGGCGCAGTCAGCATCACGCGGGCGTGGCAGATGTTGCAGGTTTTGCGGGCATCGGGCCGCGAACCTGCCGCGCGCCTATGCAGAGAGGGGCAGGAACGTTGTGCGCTGGTGCATCACATAGGCGGGTTTAAGGTCTGTTCGTGCAAAGCTATATTGTAGGCAAGGCATATGGCAGGATCACGCTCATGACACGTCCCATCGTCGGCATAATTTGCAACTCGTATCTGATGAATGATCAGTACCCCGTCCATGCCGGGGGCACGATGAACTCGGATGCGGTGGCGCAGGTGACGGGGGCGATGCCGGTGCTCATCCCCGCCGATCCGCGCTTCGTGAACGTGGCCGAACTGATGGATATGTGCGATGGCTTCGTCTTCCCCGGCGGGCGGCCCAATGTGCACCCCGAAGAATACGGCGAGGCGGAAACCGAGGCGCATGGCGCGTTCGACCGGGCTCGCGATGCCATTGCGCTGCCGCTGATCCGGGCCTGCGTGGAGGTCGGTCAGCCATTCCTCGGTATCTGCCGCGGGTTTCAGGAGGTGGCCGTGGCCATGGGCAGCACCTTGCACCCCGAAATTCGCGAGTTGCCAGGCCGGATGAACCATCGCATGCCCCCGGACGGCACGCTGGAAGAAAAGTTCGCCCTCCGCCACAAGGTGACGCTCACTGAGGGCAGCCAGTTTCACGAGGTCTTCGGTGCGACCGAGGTGATGACGAACACGTTGCACGGGCAGGGCATCAAAAACCCCGGCCCGCGCATCCAGATCGAAGGGGTGGCCCCCGATGGCACGCCCGAGGCGATCACCGTGCGCGATGCGCCGGGCTTCACGCTCTCGGTGCAATGGCACCCGGAATACAACGCCGCCGAAGACCCGGTGAGCCGGCCGCTCTTCGAAGCCTTCGGCTGCGCGGTGCGCGAGTGGCATGCGCGCGGCGCACGGCCCGGGCTGAAGAGCGTGGGCTGACCGGGAAAGACCGGGCTGGACATTACATTCCACTTCGTGAATATCGCGCCCGAGCAGAGGGAGCCGCGATGCAGGGACCGACAGGAGAGACAGGCTGGCGCGCCGCGTTGCGCTGGTTCGATATGCCGCCCGTGTGGCTGGTGCTGTTCCTCGCGCTGGCCTGGCTTCAGGCAAGCCGCTTTCCCTCTCTCACATGGTCGCACCCTCTGACGGATATGCTGGGCGGGCTGCTGGTGGGCGGCGGGCTGTTGCTGCTGGCGCTGGCGGTGATGGAATTCCGCCGGGCGCGCACCTCCATTGTGCCGCACCGCGAGGCGGAGGCCTTGATCACTTCTGGTGTCTACAGCCGTTCGCGCAACCCGATCTATCTTGGCGATGCCATGATCCTTTCCGGTTTTTGCGCGTACTGGGGGGGCTGGCTTGCACTTGCTGTGCTGGTGCCGCTGTTCTGCTGGCTCATCACCGACCGGTTCATCGCCCCCGAAGAAGCCCGTTTGCAAAAGGCCTTCGGACCCCAGTTCGAGGCCTGGGCGGGCCGGGTGCGGCGGTGGCTTTAGACTTTTGTCGCTGCGTCATCGCTTCTGGTTGTAACAAATTTCCGCAAAGTGATAGGTAGAGGCCGCTGCCAGCCTGCGCAAAATGCGCGCGACATAAACGGAAGGGGGACAATCCGTTGAAAATCGGAACGCCCAAGGAGGTTCTCAAGGGCGAGAACCGCGTGGCCATGACGCCGGAGTCGGCCACACAACTGCAAAAACTGGGCCACGAGTGCCTGATTGAAGCCGGGGCGGGTGCCGCCGCAGGCTTCACCGACGACGCCTATGAGGCCGCCGGTGTGACGGTGGTGAAAACCGCCGGGGCGCTGTGGAAAGAGGCCGAGGTGATCGCCAAGGTTCGCGTGCCCACCGATGCCGAGGCCAAACGCCTCAAGAAGGGCCAGACGCTGATCAGCTTCTTCGCCCCGGCCGAGAACGAGCTTCAGATGGCCGATCTCGCCAAGAAGGGTGCGACCGTTGTCGCAATGGAAATGGTGCCCCGCATCAGCCGCGCCCAGAAGATGGATGCGCTCAGCTCGATGGCCAATATCGCCGGGTATCGCGCAGTGATCGAGGCGGGCAACAACTTTGGCCGCTTCTTCACCGGTCAGGTGACGGCGGCGGGCAAGGTGCCCCCGGCGAAGGTGTTGGTGATCGGTGCGGGTGTTGCCGGCCTTGCGGCCATCGGCACCTCCACCAGCCTCGGCGCGATCACCTATGCCTTCGACGTGCGGCCAGAAGTGGCCGAGCAGATCGAATCGATGGGCGCGGAGTTTGTCTTCCTCGACTTTGACGAGGAGCAGGCCGATGGTGCCGCCACGGGCGGTTATGCGGCCCCCTCCAGCCCCGAGTTCCGCGAAAAGCAGCTCGAGAAATTCCGCGAGATGGCGCCCGATATCGACATCGTCATCTGTACCGCGCTCATCCCGAACCGCGCCGCGCCCGTGCTCTGGACCAAGGACATGGTCGAGATGATGAAGCCTGGCTCGGTGATCGTGGACCTGGCCGCCGAGCGCGGCGGCAACTGCGAGCTGACCAAGGCGGACGAGAAGATCGTGACCGACAATGGCGTGACCATCGTGGGCTACACCGACTTCCCGAGCCGGATGGCCACCCAGTCCTCCACGCTTTACGCCACCAACATCCGCCACATGATGACGGATCTGACGCCCGAGAAGGACGGTGTCATCAACCACAACATGGAAGATGACGTGATCCGCGGTGCGACGGTAACGCATGACGGCGAAGTCACCTTCCCGCCGCCGCCGCCGAAAGTTCAGGCAATTGCGGCTGTAAAGAAGGAAAAGCCCAAGGAGCTGACGCCCGAGGAGAAGAAGGCGCAGGAGGCTGCGGCCTTCAAGGCGCAGACCAAGCAACAGGTGACGCTGATCACCGTGGGCGCGGTGCTGCTTCTGGCCGTGGGTCTGGTGGCCCCGGCGAGCTTCATGCAGCACTTCATCGTCTTTGTGCTCTCTGTCTTCGTGGGCTTCCAGGTGATCTGGAACGTCTCGCACTCCCTGCACACGCCGCTGATGGCGGTGACCAACGCGATCTCCTCGATCATCATCGTTGGCGCGTTGTTGCAGATGGGCTCCAGCTCGTTCCTCGTGGTCCTGCTCGCTGCGCTCTCGGTCTTCATGGCCGGGATCAACATCTTCGGCGGCTTCCTCGTCACCCGGCGCATGCTCGCCATGTTCCAGAAATCGTAAGGGGAGGCAGGAGCAATGGATTACGGATTTACCACTGCGGCCTACGTTGTTGCCGCTGTTCTCTTCATCCTCTCGCTGGGCGGCCTCTCGGGGCAGGAAAGCGCCAAGCGGGCTGTCTGGTACGGGATCGTGGGCATGGGGCTGGCCGTGCTGGCCACGCTCATCGGCCCCGGCTCGGGCCTCTGGCTTCTGACGCTGCTGCTCATCGCGGGCGGCGGGGTGATCGGCTACATGGTGGCCACCAAGGTGCAGATGACCGAGATGCCGCAGCTTGTGGCGGCGATGCACAGCCTCGTCGGCCTCGCAGCGGTTTTCGTGGGATACAACGCCCATTTCACCATCCGCCTCGTTGCGGACGGGGCGCAGGCTGACGAACTGGGCTACTTCGCCTCCATCGTGGCGCACAAAACCCCGGTCGAGCTGAACATTCTCGCCGTTGAGCTCTTCCTCGGCGTGTTCATCGGCGCGATCACCTTCACCGGCTCTGTCATTGCCTTCGGCAAGCTCTCGGGCAAGGTCACCTCGGCGGCCACCAAGTTGCCGGGCGGGCACATGCTGAACGCTGGCGCTGCGGCGATCTCGCTGCTCTGCCTGTTCTGGTACATGAGCACTGGCGGTTTCTTCCCGCTGTTCCTGATGACGCTGGCCGCGCTCTTCATCGGCTATCACCTCATCATGGGCATCGGCGGGGCCGACATGCCGGTGGTCGTCTCGATGCTCAACAGCTACTCGGGCTGGGCGGCGGCGGCGATCGGCTTCAGCCTCGGCAACGACCTGCTGATCGTGGTGGGCGCCCTCGTGGGCTCCTCGGGTGCGATCCTCAGCTACATCATGTGCAAGGCCATGAACCGGCATTTCGTGAGCGTGATCCTCGGCGGCTTCGGCGGCGGGGGCGGCGAGCAGATGGCCGTGGAAGGCGAGCAGGTGGCGATCGAGGCCGATGGCGTGGCAACCGCGCTGAACGAGGCCGACTCTGTGGTGATCGTGCCGGGCTACGGCATGGCCGTGGCACAGGCGCAGGGGGCGGTCAGCGAGCTGACCCGCAAGCTGCGCGCCGCCGGCAAGGAGGTGCGCTTTGCGATCCACCCCGTTGCGGGCCGTCTGCCGGGACACATGAACGTGCTGCTGGCCGAGGCCAAGGTGCCCTATGACATTGTTCTCGAGATGGACGAGATCAACGACGACTTCCCCTCGACCGACGTGGTGATCGTCATCGGCTCGAACGACATCGTGAACCCGGCCGCCCAGGACGACCCGAACTCCCCCATCGCGGGCATGCCCGTGCTGGAGGTGTGGAAGGCCAAGCAGGTGTTCGTCTCCAAGCGGGGGCAGGGCACGGGTTACTCGGGGATCGAGAACCCGCTGTTCTTCAAGGACAACACCCGGATGTTCTACGGCGACGCCAAAGACTCGGTGAACAAGCTGCTGCCGATGATCGACTGATCGGGCACAGCGACGACACAATCAGAAGGGCCTCCCGATACGGGGGCCCTTTTCATATGCGCAGCTTGCCGCCGCTCGCGTGAAGGTTGCATATGTGCGGTTGACATGCGTTTTTGCCCTTGCGAGCCTTCCCCAAGGGCAGCCATTCCGGTCTGCCTGCATGGGAGGTTTTCATGAAGATCCTGTTTTGTGCCGCGCCTGCGGCCCTTTGTGCTTTTCCGAGTTTCGCCGGTGAGATCGCCACCTACAGCTTCGCCTCGGAGACCTTGGGGCGGGATTATGCCTATACAGTCTATCTGCCCGACGGCTACGCGGAGAGCGGGCTGACCTATCCGCATATGTATCTGCTGCACGGCTCGGGCGGCAACGAGACGAGCTGGGTGGTGGATGGCAAGGCCAAGCAGGTGCTCGACAAGGCGATTGCCGATGGGGTGATGCCGCCTGCCGTGGTGATCATGCCGGGCAGCCTGAGCTGGTGGGTTGATGGATATAACGAGCCTGCCGAAACTGCATTTTTTGATGATCTCATCCCGCATATCGAGGCCACCTGGCGGGTGATCCCCGAGCGCGAGGGGCGGGTCGTTGGTGGGCTCTCTGCCGGGGGTTACGGCACGGTGAACTTTGTGCTGGAGCATCCCGAGATGTTCGCAGCCGGTGCCGCGATGTCGCCCGCGGCCTATGTGCCGCAGCCGCCCGAGAGCTCCTCGGCCAACCGCCATGCGGCCTATCTGGACGCCGATGGCAACTACGACCCCGAGAAGTGGACCGAGCTGAACTACACTGCCTATCTGGACGATTACCTCGCCGGGGACGTGGTTGTGCCGATGTATATCAACTCGGGCGACCATGACGTGTTTGACATCGCCTACCATGGGGCGGTGCTCTACCAGAAGTTGCGGGATCACCAGCCGAACGATGTTGAATACCGGGTGATCGACGGCGATCACGAGTGGCAGGTCTGGATCGACACGCTGCCCGAGGCGCT
This sequence comes from Vannielia litorea, assembly GCF_018424695.1. GTDB lineage: Bacteria > Pseudomonadota > Alphaproteobacteria > Rhodobacterales > Rhodobacteraceae > Vannielia > Vannielia litorea_A. Next base: position 12,420 of record NZ_QTNQ01000047.1, on the reverse strand, counting down.
GGAGTACGTGTTCTCGCATACCAAGCTGCCGCAGGGCGAGATGCCGATGGCGGCGAGTCAGTAGCGCCGCCGCGCGGGCGGGGGCTGGCTGAACAGGCGCGTGGTCTGCCCTTGCAGCCGCCCGCCCCTTGCAGCCGCCTCCGTCGGCAAACCCTTCCAGCTTCCTTTGCTGAGAACCGTCCGGCGGACGGCGCGTCAGATCAGATGCGAGGCGCATCGCGGCGCGCGCGCACCGACGGAAAATTACCTGCCTCTCGCCATTCTGTCGCCTCCCGGATCTACGACTCGGGAGGCACTCGGCCTTATCGGGCCCTGATGAGGTGAGAGCGACAGATGAGGTATGTGCTTGTAGCGGCGTTGCTCTTTCTGCTGCCGTCCACCGCTTGGGCAGGCGATTTGTATTACGGCAAAACTCTTTACCGAGAGGAGCATGGGGCGTTTACGGTAACTTGTTACCACGCCAACCCGAGCAACTTTCTGAACGGGTGGAAAAAGGTGCGGACGCTCTGCGGGATCAGGATTTACCCGGAAGCGGATGGGTTTGATGATTTGGGGGAAGTTCGCATCGGCGCAAAGAGCGTCACCTTCGATGTCTATCGCCACAAGTATCCGGAGACCTACATTGGCTACACCATCGAGCAGAACGATGAGGTGATCTGGACGCTGCCCGACGTGGGGCTGGCCGACCACTCTCGAGGCAACCCGCTTTCCGGGGCGGAACGGCGGGCGTTCATGGAAGCGATGGCTGAGGGAGAGGCGGCGGGCGGCACGTTGCGGCTGCGGTTCACTGTCGCCTACAGCAACGAACGGTCGGTGGATTTGCGCATCCCTCTGGTGGGCTGGAGGGATGCTCTCGTCGACATGCGGCGCGAGGCAGTGGAGCAGGGACTTCCGGCGGAGGACTGGTGAGCCGGCACGGCCCGCCGCAACGCGCGACGGGCCTTTGGCGGCAGGCTCAGGCGGCCAGCCTGATGACAGCGTGATCGCCAAGATCCGGCGTGTGATCGCCGAGGTTGGCGCGGAGCATCTCGATGCCGAATTGCAGCGCATTGGCATCGACCGTCCAGACGGCGGCCTCGTGCAGCGGCATTTCCAGCAGCAGCACCTTCGGGTCGTCGATGCCGCCTTCGAACCACATCGCGGCGGCGGGTGACCAGAGATCTTCCAGCTTGTTGCGATCATCGGAGGCCGTGATCGGGCCGGACATGCAGGCATAGACCTCGCGGTTGCTGGTGGTGAGGGTGAAATGCGCCTGCGCGCCGCTGCCCACATCACGCGCGAGATCGGTGTCGTTGGCGGTGATGAAGCGCAGCACCCGTGCCTCCTCGTCGAAGAAATGGGTCATCGGCTGGGCGTGGCTGTTGCGGTCGGTGACGGCAAGCATGCCGGTGCGCTCGTCGTTCAGCGCCGAGAACAGCGCCTTGCGCAGCGCTTCGGTGTCATGGTCGTTCTGGTGGTGTGACATAGGAAAGATCCTCCTTTGGCAGACCAACAAGCGGGGGGAGGGGGCGGTTCCGCTGGTGCGGTGCGGCCACAGCTTTGGGGCCGTGAAAGTTTTTCGCAGCGCGTTGAAATTTCCTCTTGATCCGAATCCGCATTGGCCCCATTTGCGCGCTCAAGACGCCAACGCACGCGCCTCTGGCCGGCAACATCATCGCCTGTGTTTACGTAGCGACGGTAACGTCTCCCTTGGAAGTGAGCGGTCATATATGGCCGGGTCTATTGGAGATGACCATGACGATGATGTTTGATGGCGCCCTGGCGTCTGCTCCCGTATCCGTGCCCTCCCGTGTGGAGGCTTTCATCCTCGCCAACACGTTCGACAAGCCGACGCTGGTGATCGACACCGACGCGGTGGCCCGGCAGTTTCATGCGCTGAAGGCCGGCCTTGGCGGCGCGGCCATTCATTACGCGGTGAAAGCCAACCCGGCCCGCGAAGTGCTGGAGCGGCTGCTGGCCGAGGGCTCCAACTTCGATGCGGCCTCGCGCGGCGAGATCGAGCTGTGCCTGAGCCTTGGTGCGCGCCCCGAGCAGATCAGCTTCGGCAACACCATCAAGCGTGCCTCCGACATCGCCTTCGCCCATGCCGCGGGCCTGACCCTTTTTGCTGCCGACAGCGAGGAGGAGCTGGAGAAGATCGCCGAGCACGCTCCGGGCGCGCAGGTGTACATCCGCCTTCTGGTCGACAACCCCGAGGCAGACTGGCCGCTCAGCCGCAAGTTCGGCTGCTCGCGCGAGACGGCGCTGGCGCTGCTGGATCGTGCGGTGGTGCTGGGGCTGGAGCCGGTTGGCTTTTCCTTCCATGTGGGCTCGCAGACCAAGCGGGCTACCATGTGGCAGGGCGTGCTCGACCATGTGGGCGGTGTCTGGGCCGATGCCCGTGCCGCGGGCCATGCGCTGGAGCTCATTAACATCGGCGGCGGCTTCCCGGCCTTCTACGGCGAGGAAGTCGACGCCCCCACGGCCTATGCAGACAACGTGCGCCGCATGGTCGAGGCCCGCTTCCCCGGCGCCCGCATCATGGCAGAGCCGGGCCGTGGCATGGTGGCCGAGGCTGGCGCTATTGCCGCCGAGGTGCTGCTGGTGAGCCGCAAGTCGGAGAACGACCTGCACCGCTGGGTCTACCTCGATATCGGCCGGTTCTCCGGTCTGGCCGAAACCGAGGGCGAGGCGATCCGCTACCAGATTGCAACGCCGCATGACGGTGAGGCCACCGGCCCCTGCATTCTGGCGGGCCCGAGCTGCGACAGCGCCGATGTGCTCTACGAGAAGCGCCCGATGCCGCTGCCGATGAGCCTCAAGGCGGGCGACAAGGTGGTGATCCGCAGCTGCGGGGCCTACACCTCGTCTTATTCTTCGGTGGGTTTCAACGGCTTCCCGCCGCTGGACGTTGTGGTGATCTGATCCGCAGCCGTTGTTTCGGCAGGCCTCGCGCTTCCTGACATCGGGGAGGATGGCGCGCCGTTCCTAAGAGGACGCGGCACGCGATGAAAGCGCTTCGATGGCCGCCATTGGTGCCGCCCGGTCGCAAGGCCGGGCGGTTTCCGTTTCAGGGGCCGTTCTCAGGCTGGCAGGTGGCTGTTAGGCTTGTGCGGAGGAGGCCGAGCGCGGTGCACCGCGGTATGCAGATAAGCAGCTGATATTGCGACGTTCTTTCTCTTTACAGCATGCCTGGCAACGCCTAGCAGGGAGCAAACGAGGGACGACAATGGCCGAGATCGAAGACCACCCGTTGCGCTACCAACTGGCAAACGAATTGCATGCCCGGCCTTTTCCGGCGCTGGATGTGCCCTGCCGGGCGGCCTATCTCGCGCTGAAACCGACCGAAGGCGCCGCCGGGCGAGACCGGGAAGCCGAGCGGGCGCATTTGATCGACCTGCTGGACCGGCACGGTGCGCCGCATCCGCAGCCGGATGCAACGCATTATTCCGGCCAACTCGGGCGCCATCAGATCAAGTGGGAGAGCCATACAGAGTTCGTCACCTATACGATTTTCGGCTCCGGCGTGGCCGATCGGCCCTTTGACGGCGAGACTTTCCGGATGTTTCCCGAGGACTGGCTGGCAAAGGCTCCCGGCGTCCGGGTTACGTCGGCGCTGATGCGGGTCGAGACGATGCCAGAGACGCCTGAGGCGGTCTCCCAGAAGATCGCCGGCTGGATGGTGCCGGAGAGCGTGGCGGTCGCGGAAGTGGTGGACGGCGACGTGATCGTGAGCACCGATTTTCGCATAGACCCAGCGGGCCACGTGCGCTTTGCCTGCTTCGTGAAGCCGGGGGTGGGCGCGCATCGGGTGGGGCGCGTGCTGCAGCGGCTGACCGAGATCGAGACCTACAAGGCGATGTCGATGCTGGGGCTAGGGCGCGCGCGCCGGTTGGGCAAGCCGCTGAGCGACCTCGACGACGAGCTTTCGGACATGATGGACGCGATGACGGGCGAGCGCGTGCGCCCGGCGGAGGAAGAGCTGACCAAGCTGCTGCGGGTTGCTGCGGATATCGAGAGCCTGCTGACCCATGCGAGCTTTCGCTTCGGCGCGACGAAGGCCTATGAGGCGATTGTCTGGCAGCGCATCGAGGTGCTGCGCGAGGTGCGCTTCATGGGGCGGCAGACGCTCAAGGAGTTCATGACGCGGCGCTACGATCCGGCGATGCGGACGGTGAAGAGCACCGAGGCGCGGCTGAAGGCGATGGCGGCGCGCTCGGCACGGGCCAGCGACCTGCTGCGCACAAGGGTCGACGTGGAGCGCCAGGCGCAGAACCAGGCTCTGCTGGCCTCGATGGACAGGCGCGCCGATCTGCAACTGCGCCTGCAGCAGACGGTGGAGGGGCTCTCGGTGGTGGCGATCAGCTATTACGCCGTCAGTCTCGCCGCCTATGCGCTGGCCCCCTTCGCCTACAAGCTGGGGGTGGACAAGGGCTGGCTGACGGCGGGGCTGACGCCGGTGGTCATTCTGCTGGTGTGGCTAGCGGTCCGGCGGATCCGGAAGAAGCTGCACTAGCCTCGCCGAGAAGGCGCGCGGTGAGCACGCCCCCGGCGGCGATGGAGGCCAGCGCGAGGAAGGCCGAGACGCCCAGCGTGGAGGTGCCGGAAAGGCCCGCGCCCACGGTGCAGCCACCGGCCAGCACGCCGCCTGCACCCATCAGCACGGCCCCGGCGAGGTAGCGGCCGGTCTGGCGCGGGGTTTCGAAGCTCTGCCATTTGAAGTCGCGGAAGATCAGCGCGGCAATGAGCGCGCCGCCGATGACGCCACCAACGAGGCCCACGCCGAAGCCTGCGGGGATCGACGAGGAGGCGATGGCCCAGAACAGGGTTTCCGAGGAGGGCAGGGTGAAGGACAGGCTCTCCATCGCGATCGGGTCGAACTCGTCATAGAGCACGTAGCCGGTGCCGACCCAAGCCAGCGGGACCAGCGCGCCGATCAGGGCGCCCATGGCGAGCGTGGCAGGGCGGGCGCCGGAGCGCAGGGCGAAGAGCAGGGCTGCGGCGACGATCAGCGCGGTCCAGACCCAGGCACCGCCGGGCAGGGCGGCGAGCGAGGCGGTGTCACCCAGCGGCGCGGTGACCGAGCCGAGCGCGGTGCGCAGCGGGGCCAGCACGCCTTTGAGCGTGGCGTGGGCGACGACAGCGAAGATGGCGAGCACCGTGAGCGCCCGCAGGTTGCCGGTGCCGGTCAGGACGGTGAGGCGCGAGATGCAGCCACGGGTCAGCACCATGCCTGCCCCGAAGGCGAGGCCGCCGATCACGATGGCGAGCCAGGGCAGGTCGGCGGCGAGGTAGCGGTGGTCGGCAAAGGAGATGAGTCCATAGGAGACGAGCGCCTGCGTGCCAAGGATGGCGACGGCGAGGCCGGTGAGCCAGACACCCGCGGCGGAGCGCCGTTCGCTGGCCTCCCCGGCCACGGCCCGGCGGAAACAGAAGCGGCTGCGCTGGCCGAGGAAGCCGAAGGCGAGGCCGAGGGCGAGGGCAAACCAGACAGCCACCTGGCGGGCCGTCGTTTCTTCAAAGCCGAGCGATTCGAACATGGGGGCACTCCTGTCGCGGTCGAAGCCCGGCAGGTAGCGCGGTTGCAGCGCGGGTGCAAACGCCGGCGTGGGGATGGGATTTTGTTCTCGCGTATGGGCAAGAACGGCGTCCCGGCTTTGCTTGGCAGGGGCGAAACGCGTTCGCGCGCCAAGGGTGGCGCGCGATGCATGGTCTTATCTGCATGTGTGCGGCGGTCAGCGGCCCCGGATGCGCGGATCGAGCGCGTCACGCAGCCCGTCGCCGATGTAGTTCACGGCGAGCACAACGAGCGAAATCATCAGCCCGGGCCAGATTGCCCTCTCCGGGAAGTTCTGTATCCGGTCGGTGGCGTCGAACAGCAGCTTGCCCCAGGTCGGAAAGTCCGAGGGGAAACCGAGGCCGAGGAAGGAGATCGCGCTTTCGGTGATGATGGCGGTGGCCAGCCCGAGGGTGGCGGAGACCATGATCGGCGAGAGCACGTTGGGCAACAGGTGGCGGGTGACCATCTTCAGCGGCGGGGTGCCGATGGAGCGGGCAGCGAGGATGAACTCGCGCTCCTTCAGCGCAAGGATGTCGGCCCGCACGATCCGCGCGGTCTGCATCCAGGAGGTCGCGCCGATGACGCAGACGATGAGGATGAAGATGCCGAGCTCCGGCCCGAAGCTGGCGCGCAGCGTGTCGCGGAAGAGCAGCATGATGACGAGCAGCAGGGGCAGCAGGGGCAGGGCGAGCACGAGGTCGGTGAAGCGCATCAGCAGCCCGTCGAGCTTTTTCACGTAGCCCGAGGCCACGCCGATGGCGGTGCCGATGATCATGGCCAGGGCCATGGCGACCCAGCCCACGGCGATCGAGACGCGCCCGCCGTGGATCAGCGTTGCCAGCACGTCGCGGCCGAGGTTGTCGGTGCCCAGGGGATGGGCCCAGCCGTATTTCATGCGTTCGAGGCTTTCGGGGGGAATGCACCAGTCTGTCCAGGAACAGGAGAAGAGCGGCATGTAAATTGGCCGCCAATCCTTGTTGCGGATGTCGAGCTTGGTGGGGTCGATGTCCCAGATATATGGCCCGAATGTCACGCCAAAGGTGATGAAGAGCAGCACGAAGGCCCCCATCATCGCGCCCTTGTGGCTGCGGAACTGGCGCCAGACATCGGCCCATTGCGAGCGCTCCTTGCCGCGCGGCTGGCTCTCGCCGATCACATCGGGGGTCTGCTCAGTCATAGCGGATCCTCGGGTCGAGCACGCCGTAGAGAACATCGGCGATGAGATTGAAGACAACGATGAGCACGGCGAAGATGAAGGTGATGGTCTGGACCATCGGGATATCGTTCGCCTGGATGGCGGTGATCAGGAGCTGGCCGATGCCGTTTACCTTGAAGACCTGCTCGGTGATGATCGCCCCGCCGAAGATGGCGGGAATGCCGAGCGCGATGACGGTGACGACCGGGATCATCGAGTTGCGGAGCACGTGGACCATGACCACCGACCACTCCCCCAGCCCCTTGGCGCGGGCGGTGCGCACGTAGTCCTGGTTTAGGTTGTCGAGCATGGCCGAGCGCATGTAGCGGCTGATCTGCGCGGTGGTTTGCAGCGCCAGCACCATCACCGGCATGATCATCTGCATGAGCTGCACCTTGAAGCTCTCCCAGTCTTTCACGACGTGGGTGGTGTCATAGATCGAGGGCAGCCAGCCGAGCTTGACCGAGAAGATCACGATCACAACGACACCCGAAAAGAAGGGCGGTACGGAGAAGCCGATCATCGACACCAGCGTGCCGGCCTGATCGAAGACGGAGTATTGCTTGTAGGCCGAGATGATGCCGATCGGTATGGCGATGAGCACGCCGACGACATAGGCCATGGCCACCACCCAGAGGGTTTGCGGCAGGCGTTCGATGATGGTGTCAAAGACCGGTGTGCGGAACTGCCACGACACCACGCGCTGGGTGCCCTCCATCATGTTGGTGCCGAAGAGCCAGTCGAGGAAATAGCCTGGCTCGACCACGAAGAACTGGTAAAGCCATTTGAAGTAACGAATGTGCAAGGGTTCGCCCAGCCCGAGCGCCTCGCGCATCTTCTGCTTCACCTCGTCGGGAATGGTTAGCGGCATCTGCGCCATCGGATCGCCGGGGGCGAGATCGAGGAGCAGAAACAGGATGAGAGAGATGAATAGGAGGGTCGGAACCGCGAGGATGAGCCGTCGGATGATGAAAGTGATCATGCGGGCGCGCCTGTCTGGGAGGGGCGGAGTGGCCGTGCGCCACCCAGGGGCGCACGGCCGGTTCTATGTACGGATCAGTTGGTCTTGATCCGGTACCAGTCGGCGACGTTCCAGATCTCGCTGTCCCAGACATTGAGCTTGACGCCACCGAGGCTGTTGGCATGGGCCGACAGGCGCCCGCGGTGCACCAGCGGGATCATGCCGCCATTCGACACGATGATGTCGTTGAGCTGCTTGGCGATTTCCGCGCGCTCCGCTGCATCTGCGGTGACGGCCAGCTTGGCGTAGAGCTCGTCATACTCTTCCGAGCAAAAGCGCGAGATGTTCTCGCCCTGCCATTGCGTGGCCGGAGAGGGGGCCTTGTCGCAGGTGCCGTTGCCGAGATAGCTCTGCGGATCGGTGCCGTTGAAGGTGTTGGCGTACATCTCCACGTCGGCATAGAACTTCTGGAAGGTGTCGGGCGAGCCCGGATCACCGCCGAAGAACACCGAGCTGTCAACGTTGCGCAGCTCGACCTCGAAGCCGATCTGCTCCCACCAGTCCTTGATCAGCGCCTGGAAGTCCTGGCGCACGGCGTTGGTGGAGGTCTGGTAGAGCATCTTCAGCTCGACGCCATCCTTCTCGCGCACGCCGTCACCGTTGCTGTCGACCCAGCCGGCCTCTTCCAGCATCGCCTTGGCGCCTTCGATGTCCTGCGTGGAGCAGTCAAAGGTGGTCGAAACCACGGCGGGCGGCGCGGGCACCCAGTTGCACGAGACCTTGCCGGCCTGGCCGTAGCCCACTTCAACGAGCAGGGGCCGGTCAATGGCCATGGACATGGCCTTGTAGACCGCCGGATCGGAGAGGTAGGGGTGCGGGCGCACGACAGACCGCTCATCCGGGCCGAGCGCCGGGTCGGGGTTGGTGTTGTTGAGCATGATCCGCTCAAGCAGCGGGCCGAAGCCGGCGACGGCCTTGCCCTTGCCGGCAGCTTCCATCTCGGAGATCACGTCGGGCGCGAGCTGGAGGTTCCAGGCGTAGTCGAACTCGCCGGTCTCCATCACCGCACGACCGGCTGCGGTGGCATCGCCGCCGCCCTTGAAGGTGATCGAGGCGAAGGCGGGCTTGCCCTCTTCACGGTAGTTGTCGTTGGCCTCGAAGGTGATCACGTCATTCGGCTTGAATTCCACGACCTTGAAGCCGCCGGTGCCGACCGGGTTGAAGTTGGCATCGGTGCACTCGGGAGCCTTGGCGCCCATGCAGTCGGCAAACTGCGCGGCCTGAAGGATCGGGCTTTCACCGCCGACGAAGGGGCCGTACGGGAAGGGGGTGGGCTGCTCGAAGGTGACCACGACGGTGTGTTCGTCCGGAGTTTCGACAGAGCTCACGCCGTTGAACTTGGTGAGCTGGGCGCAGCCGCCTTCGGGATGCGTGCAGTACTCATAGGTGAATTTCACGTCCGCGGAGGTGAACGGCGTGCCGTCGGACCAGAGAATGCCGGGCGTGATCTTCCAGGTGATGGTGGTGAGGTCTTCGCTGACGCCGCCGTTCTCGACGGTGGGCACTTCTTCGACCAACCAGGGGGTCAGGTTGCCGGTCTCGTCATAGCGCGCCAGCGGCTCGAGCACGAGGCTGGCGGCTTCCACGTCCTTGGTGCCGCCCGAGAGGAACGGGTTCATGATCGACGGGGCCTGCCAGTAGATGATGCTGACGTTGCCATCGCGGCCACGTTCGCCCTCGTGGGCTTCGGCAAAGGCCATGGGGGCCAGTGCGCAGCTTGCGGCGGCTCCGAGCAGAGCTGTCTTGAGTTTCATGGAGTTCTCCTTGTTGGATACACGACACCTTTTGCCCGGAGGGGCCGGTGTTCTGCTGTGCGGGATGTGTCGGACGATGAGAAAACATGCAGAGCGCACGTAAAACGGGCGCCCGGGGCGCGCTTTTCTCCTTGAGTAGAGCAGATGCCGTGAAGGGTCATCCTCTCTCCCTGTCCAACCTTGCTTTTATGGGTGTTTTCACGCCTCCGCCCCCGCGGATGCGCCATCCCCTGAATGTGACGGTAGCATGAAACCGGGGCGGCGCAATGGGCTGATCGCGTGACCTTGCGGCGTGTTTGAGCAAGTGCCTGCCGATTGGGCGCCAGGCCTTGACCTCTGTCCACCTGCGCACCACCCTTTGCACGGGCTCCGTGACCGGGCCCATGGAAAGGCCCTTCTGCACCCGTGACCCCGCGCGACATCCTCGAAAAGCTCGTGTCCTTCCGGACCGTTTCAAGCGCCTCCAACCTCGACTTGATCGACTGGGTGGAAGGCTGGCTCGCGGAGCGGGGCATTGCCGCCACCCGGGTGCCGGATGCGACCGGGCAGAAGGCGGCGCTGTTTGCCTCGGTCGGGCCGGATGCGCCCGGGGGCGTGCTGTTGTCGGGCCACACCGACGTGGTGCCGGTGGAGGGCCAGAGCTGGACTTCCGACCCGTGGTGCGTAGAGGAGCGCGACGGGCGGCTCTATGGCCGGGGCGTCGCCGACATGAAGGGCTTCGACGCGCTTGCGCTTTGGGCGATGGGGCAGGCGTCCGAGCGGGGCGTGGCGCGGCCCTTGCAGATTGGTCTGAGCTACGACGAGGAGATCGGCTGCTTCGGGGCGCCGCCGATGATCGAGGCTTTGGCGGCGAGCGGATTGCCGCGTGCCGAAGCGGTGATCGTGGGCGAGCCCTCGATGATGAAACCGGTCACCGGGCACAAGGGCAACCTCGGCTTCCGGATCGTGGTGAAGGGCTTTCCGGTGCACTCCTCGATGATGCACGAAGGTGTCAGCGCGATCATGGAGGCCGCGCGGTTGATCGGCTGGGCGAATGAGGTGAATGCGACGCAGTTCGCCAAGGCTCCGCGCCCGGAAGAGGCGGTGTTCACGCCGCCCTGCACCACGTTGCATGTGGGCCGGATCAAGGGTGGCGAAGTGCACAACATCACCGCCGAGCATTGTGAATTCATGTTTGATTTCAGGGTGATGCCCATGGAATCTGCAGCGGATTGGCGGGCGCGACTTGAGGCGCAGGTGGCCGAGATCGAGGCGGGCATGAAGGCCGTGCACCCGGACGCGGGCTTCACCCTTCACCAACTTTTCGACGTGCCAGGGCTTGCGCCGGAATCCGGCCCGGAGGCGCGGGCCGAGCCGCTGGTGCGGGCGCTGACAGGCGAAAACGGGCCGGGGCAGGTTGTGAGCTTCGCCTCCGAGGCAGGGCAATTTCAGAATGCCCGTTATTCTACCGTGATTTGCGGCCCCGGAGACATTGCACAGGCCCACAAGGCAGACGAATATATGACCATTGCACAGTTCGAAGCTGGCCGCCGGTTCATGGAGCGGCTGCTCGACCAGCTCAAGGAGTAACCCCAAGTGCCCATCAAGAACCGTCTTTCCGAGATGCAGCCCGAAATCGCCGAATGGCGCCGGGACTTCCACATGCATCCGGAAATCCTGTTTGACACCCATCGCACCGCGGGCATCGTGGCGGAGAAGCTACGGGAGTTCGGTTGCGACGAGGTTACTGAAGGGATCGGGCGCACCGGCGTTGTGGCGGTGATCAGGGGCAAGGCGAATGGGTCGGGTAAGGTGATCGGGCTCCGGGCCGACATGGACGCGCTGCCGATTCACGAGCAGACCGGGCTCGACTATGCCTCCAAGACCGACAATGCGATGCATGCCTGCGGCCATGACGGCCACACTGCGATGCTGCTGGGCGCGGCGAAATACCTGGCCGAGACGCGTAATTTCGACGGCACCGTGGTTGTCATCTTCCAGCCTGCCGAAGAGGGCGGCGGCGGCGGCCGGGAGATGTGCGAAGACGGGATGATGGAGCGCTGGGGCATCCAGGAAGTCTATGGCATGCACAACTGGCCAGGTGTCCCGACCGGAACCTTTGCCATCCGTCCGGGCGCTTTTTTTGCGGCGACAGACCAGTTTATCATTGAAATTGAAGGGCGTGGCGGCCATGCGGCCAAGCCGCACGAGACCGTGGACAGCACGGTGGTGGCCTCGCACACGGTGCTGGCCTTGCAAAGCATCGTCAGCCGGAATGCCGACCCGACCTCGGAGGCGGTTGTCTCCGTGACCAGCTTCGAGACCTCTTCGAAGGCCTTCAACGTGATCCCCCAGCGGGTGGAGCTGAAGGGCACGGTGCGCACGCTCAGCCCGGAGACGCGGGCGCTGGTACAGGAACGCCTGCCGGCGATCGCGGAGAAGACGGCGGAGGTATTCGGGGCGGTGGCCAAGGTGACCTACATGAAGGGCTACCCGGTGATGGTGAACTCCGAGGAGCAGACCGAGTTTGCCGCCGAGGTGGCGCGGTCGGTTGCGGGGAGTTGTGCGGAGGCGCCGCTGGTGATGGGGGGCGAAGACTTTGCCTTCATGCTGGAGGAGCGGCCGGGCGCTTACATTCTTGTTGGCAATGGCGACACGGCGGCGGTGCACCACCCGGAGTACAACTTCAATGATGAAGCGATTCCAGCGGGTTGCAGCTGGTGGGCCGAGATCGTGGAAAAGCGGATGCCGGCGGCCTGAGGCGCCGTTAACAGGGCGTGCGCTGTTGGGTTAACCGCGATTTTTGCAGGGCCACAACCTATGCACATCCGATGCACATGTCATTCGACATGGAGGCGGCCGGTTAACAGGGCGGGCGATGGCGCGAATGTGAGAGGTGCGGCCGGACATGGCACAGCTCCCGCCCTCCCAC